>DATKQB010000135.1:0-111111 GCA_035523795.1 Verrucomicrobiia bacterium
GCGTTCGCTTCCGCCGCCGTCATCACCGGAGGCATTCCCACGGGAGCGGTGTTGCCGCGATGGCAGGTATAGCAGGTGACCTCGCGATGGCGGTCGAAATTGTCGGCGTTGATGGCAAACATCATTTCCATCATCTTGCGGGCGGTCTGCTTGGGCTTCTTGTCGTCTTTTTCAAAAGCACCCTGCACATGGCAGAAGTCGCACTCTACGCCCAGCGACGCGGCGACGAACTGCATGGTCGGAATCAACTGATCGGCAGGGATTCCCTTGAGCACCTGGATGTTCTTGAATTGCTGCTCGGCGGTCTTGCCCTCCATCTGCCCGGGCGGAGTGCCCGCGCCGCCGTGAGGAGTTGCATTCGATTGCGCTCTCAGCCCGCAGACGATGGCGCCGCATAAGGCAAGAATCGTCACCGCCAGCATTCGTTTTGCGTTCATTCTAGTCCTCGTGGTCTTGAAAATATCCGTCCGAAAGTTTGCGCTGAAAATGTTATGACGAACCAGTTTTGATGAAAGGCCAAACGAGTTTATCAAAGCCGCAGGCCGGTTATCCCTTTGGCACATTCACGAGGGCAACCACGCTCCACAGCACATACGCGCCAAGCAGTCCCGCGACACATGCCATAACCAGAGAGCGATATTCAGTTTCCAGGCAGTCTGCCAGCACGCCGGAAACAAACAGAAAAAGAAACGGAACCGCCGCGATCAGGAAGCCTGCCCCGCTGCGATCGGTGTGCATCATGCCGAGCAAGAGAAAAATCACGGCTACCAGCAATGGCGCGGTGTTTCCGAAATAGCGCGTGCGCGGCCAAAGGGCGTAGGTGACCAATGCGAACGGAAGCGCCAAAGCCAGCGCTGGACAAGCCCTGCCAAGCTGTACGCCAACCTGTTTGTAGACGCCGGGCACGGTAAATCCGCGCCAGGTCGCTCCCCAGAATTCGGCGTGCTTCATGGCCTGTAGAAATCCATGCGGATGAAAAAAGTACATGCCGAACAGCAGCACGAATCCGATCAGGCAGCCGGCAATCCAGATCACGGTAGCCGCGCCTCGCCGCACTGGCGCAACATAAAGCAGAAACGCCAGCGCGATGGGCACCACGACGATCATGGAAAACTGCGCTGCGATGGCGATGGCGAGCGAAATTCCCAGCAACACGGTCCGCCGCCAATTCCACACGATGACTTCGCGCGGCGCATACAGAGTGTGTGCCACTGCGATCGCCGTAAACACTGTTCCAAAGGCGCCCCACGCAGGGAAAATCTGCGGCTCCACATGCCAGCCGGCGCTGGTTTGAATCAACAGTGGAGAAAAACAGTAGAGCGTGAGCGCGATGACCCCTCCGGGCGTGCCGCAGAGCCTGCGCGCCACGTACCACAAGGACGCGCCCAGAAAAAGGCCGCAAGCCAGAAACGGCAGCCGGGGAAGCCATCGCCAGTATCGGGACGAGGCGCTGTCGAAATCGCTCGGCCAGGGCAGCAAGGGCGCGGCGCTTACGAGATAAAGAAACGGAGAGTGCTCGCGCTCGAATCCGCTTTCGTCGCCCCACTCATGACTGCCGTAAAGATTCGCCACCGCCGCGCTCGCCAGATCGCCAAAGGGAGCACCCGCGAGGCCGCGGCCATGCCACTGCTTCCAACCTTCACCAATGCGCGTCGCCTCTTCCGCTTCCAGCGCCTCGCCGCCGACCTCGCGATGGACGAGCCACGCCCCTTGCCCTAGAAAAGCGAGCAGCAACACTCCCGCCAGCAGGCGTGCACGTGTCAGATAAGAACGCATAAAAGCCAAGCCGAGTGTTTTACCATGGTGGAGGCTGTTAGAGCGAACTCCTGCGCTTTTCGACGATGAGCGATCACGAGACTAAGAGGGACTTGGAGGGAGCTAATGCTCCCTTGCCCGCGCCCGCGTTTGCCGCCGCGAATGCTCCTTCCTACACGCACACGCTTTTCTTCGGGCCCGATGGCTTGCGTCCCGGCTGGGGACTGGCGTTTTACATGATCCTCTTCGTCGCGCTTGACCGCGCGTTTCTGGCATTGGCGTGGGCGCATAATTTCGGATTTAGCGGGCTTTGGTCGATGCTGCTCGAAGAACTGGGGAACTTTATTGCGGCAGTGATTCCGGCCGTCATTCTGGCGCGCGTCGAACACCGCGCGTGGAGCAGCTACGGACTTCCGGGACGTGGCGCATTCGGCCGCCTGTTCTGGATCGGCGGGCTCTGGGGATTCGCGGGCATCAGCCTGCTGATGGTCGGGCTCTACGAACTTCGCGTTTTTTCTTTCGGCCATTTCGCGCTCCACGGCGTGCGCCTGCTGCGCTTTGCGTTGTTCTGGGCGGTCATGTTTCTGCTGGTGGGACTTTTCGAAGAATTTCTGTTGCGCGGATACATGCAATTCACCCTCGGGCGCGGCATTGGATTTTGGCCGGCGGCCATCACCCTGTCGTGCGTGTTCGGCCTGAGCCATCTGGGAAACGAAGGCGAGCACTTTACCGGCCTGCTGGCGGCAGCGGCGATTGGATTCTTTTTGTGCCTCACTTTGCGGCGTACGGGCAGGCTCTGGTTTGCGGTCGGATTTCATACCGCATGGGATTGGGGGGAAAGTTATTTTTATTCCGTCCCGGACAGCGGCCTGATTTCGCCGGGCCATCTGCTGAGATCGTCACTGCATGGGTCGGCATGGCTTACGGGTGGATCGGTCGGCCCGGAAGGCAGCGTGCTTTGCTTTCTGGTGATCGCGGCGGCTTGGATCGCGTTCAGCAAAACGCATCCGTCGCTAATGGCATCGGGCGATTGATGGTCGATTCGTGTATGTACATTTATATACGTATGGGACTGTACATATATATAACGTGTTTGTATTATAAGGACGCGGGCGGGCGGATTAGCAGACCCCGAAACCCTGGCTCGTGCCCACACCAGAATGGCTATTACGACGCGAGAATTGGTCCAGGAACGATGATCGCTCCTGCGGACGAGGATTATGTCATCCCAAGGAGATTTGGCGCCCTAGCAGCTTCTAATTGCGCTCTGCGACATTTCAACAACTTACACGAAGGCTCAATCACTTACGGAGAATCGGGCGTCGCAACATTTTTTCTAAACTTGCATAAACGGACATTTCGCAAAGCGAGACTATCCCTACTGCCGCTCACGTACGATTTGCAAAGGAGAACATTGCGATGACGACCGACGACGTCCGCTTGCTTTTTGAATTTGACCGCTGGGCGAACCACGGAATGTTGCAACTAGTCGAACCACTCACTGCCGAGCAGTTTACCCGCGATCTGGGCGGCAGCTATCACTCCGTGCGAGACGTGCTGTGTCACATCGTTGGAGGCAAGTGGAGTTGGCTGACCTACTGGAACGAGCCGTCTCCGAGCGATCCAATTCTGGACGAAATATTCGCGCGCTCTGCGGCGCGGTTTGCGGCAACAAGCTTTCCGACTCTCGCCGCCGTCCGGGCAACGTGGATCGAGGTCGAGAAAGAACAGATCGAGTTCGTGAATCGAGCGACGGACGAACATCTGCGCCGGAAGCTTCCCGTTCGCCATACTTCGATCAGTTTGGCGCACTTGATGCAACATGTGGTGAATCACTCCACCTACCATCGTGGCCAGGTCGCGATGATGCTGCGGCAACTCGGCGCCACGGCCGAGGGCACAGATTTTTGCGAGTTTTTTCTGGCGACCAGCAAGCGGTCGTAGGCAGGGGATTTCAGGATTTCATCAGCGCTTCCGCCGCATCTCGTCCCGTGCGCACGCAATCCGGTACGCCGATGCCGCGATATCCATTGCCGGCGAGCGTGAGTCCGGGCAGTTGCTGACGCAAGCGCTCGATGCGTTCCAGCCGCTCGAGATGTCCCATTCCGTACTGCGCCATGGCCGACTTCCACTTGTAGACGCGAGCGAACGTCGGTTCGTCACGCAAGCCGCTGATGTGGCACCCAAGAATCTGTTGCAGTTCGGTGCGGACGATTTCAACGATCTGTTCATCAGAAAATGGCCAGACGTTTTCTGCGTTCGATCCGGCAAAAAAACAGCGCAGCAGCGCACGATCTTCGGGAGCGCGATGCGGAAACTTGTTGTGCACGAAAGTTGCCGCGAGCAGCCGCTTACCTTCGCTGCGCGGCACCAGGAATCCGAAGCCGGGTGGCAACGTCTTACGCACGTCGCCTCCATAAGCCATCACCACCGTGATCGAGGAACTGTAAGCGACTCCGTCGAGTTCAGCGGAAAGTTCTGGGTTTGCGTGCCGCAACAGTTCTGCGGCGGCTCGTGACGGCAGCGCCACAACAACGCCATCGAAGGAATCTGATTGCATGCCGGCGGAAACTGTCCAGCCATCGGCCTCGCGTTGAATCGCCTGCACGGGAGCGTTGGTGAGCAGGGCTTTCGGATTCAGCCGCGCGGCCACCGTTTCCGCCAACGACTGCATGCCATTTTTCATGGAGGTGAATAGCGGCATGGGCGCGCGCCTGGGACCGGAGCGCATTTTCCTGCGCGCGGCCAGCATGGCTTTTCCCAGGCTGCCGTACGTGCGCTCCATCTCAGCGAAGCGCGGCAAAACTGCGCGCACGCTCAGATATGCCGATTCGCCTCCGTACACACCCGAGAGCAACGGATCGGCGAGCCGGTCGACCATCTCCGCGCCGTAATGGCGCGCAACGAACTGCGCCACCGATTCATCGTGATCGACGGCGCGCGGCGGATGCAGCAACTCCTGCGCCATGCGCAGCTTCGTCTTCCACGAAAACAGCTGAGACAATCCCGTGGGCAGAATTTTCGTCGGAACCATGAACATCAGCCCGTCCGGCATTTCGACGAGCCGCCCGCGCGTGAGAATGTAGGTTTTGCGGTCGGCGTCGTTTGAGCCGATCAATTGATCGCCAATACCCAGCGTGCGCGCGAGATCCGCCGCCCACGGTTTTTCCGTGACGAAGGAATCCGGGCCGGCTTCGACTACGCATCCGGCAATGTTTTCGGTGCGCAGCACGCCGCCCAGACGAGGAGAAGATTCGTACAGGATATATTCGACGTTGGCGCCCGAGCGGCGGGCTTCTTCAAGCGTGAACGCGGCGGAGAGTCCGGAAATGCCTCCGCCGATGATGGCGATGCGCTTCATGAATGTGACTTAGTGTAGTCCTGCACGAAGCGCGCCAGGTCTTTCACATTCTGCACCGGAGTCTCCGGCAGGATGCCGTGGCCGAGATTGAAGATGTGTCCGGGGCCTCCACCGGCGCGGCGCAAAATTTCTGCCGCCCGCGCTTTTAGTTCTTTCCAGTCGGCGAAGAGTAATACGGGATCGAGATTCCCTTGCACGGCGCATTTGTGCCCGAGACGCTGCCAGCCTTCATCGAGCGGAATGCGCCAATCGAGGCCAATCACTTCCGCGCCGGTTTCTTTCATCGCGGGCAGAAGCGTGGCGCTGTCCGTTCCGAAATAAATGATCGGCACGCCGGTTTTCTGCAGCTGTTTCACCATCCCGGTGACGTGCGGCAAAACGTAACGGCGATAATCCTCGACGCTCAGGCATCCCACCCAGCTATCGAAAATCTGAATGGCGTCAGCGCCGGCGCGCACCTGGTCGGCAGAATAGGCCGTCGTTACTGCGACCAGCTTGCTCATCAACGCATCCCAATCGGCGGGCACGTTGTACATCATTTTTTTCGCGTGCACGTAATTGCGCGATCCGCCACCTTCGATCATGTAGCTGGCCAGCGTGAAGGGAGCACCACAGAATCCGATGACTGGAATTTTGTCTTTGAAGTGCCTGGCGACCAAACTGACAGCTTCGGAAACATAGCCCAGTTCGGCAGCGCCGTCGGTGCGCAGGCGCGCAATGTCTGCTCCGCTGCGCACCGGCTTTTCGATCACCGGCCCTTCGCCCGCTGAAAAATGAAAGGGCAGGCCCATGACTTCCAGAGGCAGAAGAAGGTCGGCAAAGATGATGGCGGCATCGACGCCGAGGATTTCGGCGGCCTCGATCGTCACCTGCGCGGCCAGCGCGGGCTTCTTGCAAATTTCGAGCAGAGAGTGCTGCTTGCGAATGGCGCGATACTCCTGCATGTAGCGTCCCGCCTGGCGCATGAACCAGACGGTCGTGCGCTCGGCCGCTTGCGATTTGCAGGCGCGAACGAAGATGGAATCAGGCGCAGACATAAACCAATGAATTTAACATTTTTGGCCGTTTTGTGCGGAGTGGACGCCAGACGACGCGCGCTTGTGCGAGACTGAGGAGCGGGGGCGTGGACTTTCATCGCTGGAGCCGAAGGAGCGCAGGCGGATGAGCGCAATCGTAAAAGAGAAGATTGAATTGAAGGTGACCGGCAGCAACGCCATGCAGGCCTATGTCGCGCGCCCCGAAGGTAAGGGAACGCATCCCGGGCTGCTGGTGTTTCAGGAAGCTTTCGGTGTGAATCACCACATTCGCAACGTGGCTGAGCGCTTCGCCGCGCAAGGCTACGTCGCCATCGCGCCGGAATTATTTCATCGCACCGCCCCTCCGGGATTTGAAGGCAGCTACGGAGACTTTCCGGCGATCGCGCCGCACTATCAGGCAGTCACGCCGGAAGCCGCCGAGGCGGATGCGCGCGCGGCATATGAATGGCTGAACGCGAATCCGCAAGTGGAAAAGGGCAACATCGCATGCGTGGGATTCTGTATGGGCGGACGCGTCTCATTCATCGCCAACAGCGTTCTTCCGTTGCGCGCCGCGGTTTCGTTTTATGGTGGAGGCATCGCGCCCGCTCTGCTCGATCGCGCAGCGAAGCTGCATGCGCCCATGTTGTTTTTCTGGGGAGGGATGGATAAACACATCACTCCGGAAGTGCGGGAAGCAGTGATTGATGCAGTCAGCGCCGCGAAGAAAAGTTTCGTGAACGTCGAATTCTCTGATGCCGACCACGGATTTTTCTGCGATGAACGTCCTTCGTATAACCCCACTGCCGCACGACAGGCGTGGCCGCTGACGCTGGAGTTTCTGCGGTCGTGAGACTTGCCGGAATTGCGGTGCTGACCTTGTGTGCGCTAGGGGTCTTTCGTTCTGGACCGTATTCCGAACTCGAGAAAAATCCCCACTTCTGGCAACTGCGGCCAGAAATGGGGCACCCGCAATATTCCCAGGTTTTGCAAAACCAGCGAAACCCTTCGACAGGCCCAGGGCAGGCTCCGGGGCATCCCACTTCTTCTCCCAACACGGCTTCTTCCAACACAGCTTCAGAGAAACCCGCGCCGACGTTTTACAAAGACGTCCTGCCGATTCTTCAAGATCACTGCGAGAGTTGCCATCGCGAGGGCGAAGTGGCGCCCATGCCGCTGGTCAGTTACGAGCAGACGAAGCCATGGGCGGAACAAATCTCGCACGCGGTCGAAATGAAAATGATGCCGCCGTGGTTTGCCGATCAGCGATATGGAAAGTTTGCCAACGATCCATCGCTGAGTGATCAGCAGGTCGCTGCGATCGAGGCATGGGCCGAAAACGGTGCACCCGCCGGCAATCCGCAGGACGCGCCTCCGCCGCGCCATTGGGCGGAGGGATGGAATATCCCACAGCCCGACGTCGTCGTGAAGTTGCCGAAGCCGGTGGCGATTCCCGCACGCGGCCAAGTCGAATACACGTACGAGATCGTCCCGACGCACTTCACGGAAGATCGCTGGGTGCAGATGTCGGAGTTCCATCCGGGAAGCGCGTCGCACGTGCACCACGCGGTCGTCTATATTCGTCCGCCGAACTCGGATTGGCTGCGGCACGCGCCGGTGGGCGAGCCGTTTACCGCGTCGACGCTGAGCGATCCCGTGGAGCGGAGGCAGGCGCACGAGACCACGAGCGATTTGCTGCTGGTCTACGCGCCGGGAAGTTCACCGGACGAATGGCCGGATGGCATGGCGAAATTCGTGCCGGCGGGATCGGATCTGGTTTTCCAGATGCATTACACGACCAATGGAACTGCGGCTGAGGATCAGACGAGTATCGGAATTGTCTTTGCAAAATCGCCGCCGAAGCAGCGCGTGATTACTCTGCAATTAAACAATCATGCGCTGATTATTCCGCCGGGCGCCGATGACTTCCGCGTGGAGGTGCAGGGCACGCTGCCCAACGATTGCACGCTGCTCAGCTTTTTTCCGCACATGCATCTGCGCGGCAAGCGCTTTGAATATGACATTGTGCATGATGACGGCAGCGCGGAAGTGCTGCTGCGGGTGAATTATCACTTTCATTGGCAATTGAGTTATAAGCTGGCCGAGCCGCGAGTACTCAAAGCGGGAACGAAGCTGCGCGCGATCGCCTGGTATGACAATTCGAAAAATAATCCGCACAATCCGGATCCAGAGAAAACAGTGACGTGGGGCGATCAGACGTCAGATGAAATGATGGTCGGCTTTTTCGACGTGGCGATCCCCGCGGGGATGGATAAGTGGAGGTTCTTCGAGCGGCATGGATCGGCGCGCTGATTGAGCCGTGTCATGCTGAGCGGAGAACCCGGCCGCCAGAGCGAGCGGGTTCAGGGTCGAAGCATCCCTATTCAAAAGTAGATCTTGAAGGTAGGGATTCCTCGCTGCGCTCGGAATGACAAACCCTCCGGGAATTGCAGAGATGTAGGCGATCCCTCAGATTTCCCGCGGATCAAGTCTAAGGCTTGGTCTATCGGTGCTGATCCGCGCGAATCCGTGGCTCGGTGAATCTGTAGTTACGCTCTGCCTTTTTTTGCCGCGGCTGCTTTTCCTGCAACTTCCCACGGACGCTTCTGGCGCTCCGTGGCCGGCTTGTCGCGATCGACAATGCGGTCGTATTGATAGGCTTCGCTGACCGTCCCCAGCGATTCGTTGTAAAGACTGGGCAGGCCAAGCGCCAGCTTCAGCTCTTCGGCGAAGGAGTGCAGCGCCTTCAATTGTTCCGCGGTCGCCGGAACTTCGGTCTTCGAAGTCTTCAGGAATTGCTGATATCCGCGATTGACCAGCTTGGAAATTTCGCTGCCCACCAGGTAACCGGGATAGGCGAAGATCTGGACGCTGTCGTCGGGTTTCTTCTGGATGGCGGCGGAGACGTTATACTTGCGCAGGAATACGCGGCCATTGGTTCCGGGCGCGTCAGTCACGTCGAACCCATGATCGCGCAGCCAGCCCAGCGCTTCTTCGTAGGTTCGTGCTTCAATCGTTTTAGCCATTGCGGTGAACTTTCAACCTTTCTTCATCGTTGCCGGCGTCGGCTCGTTCAAGCGAGGAATTGGATGCAGATTCTATGAATACCGGGCGTAACTTTACACGAGCTGCATCGCCGGGTGAATCTAGTTCATCCAAACAAAATACTACATACCGCGTTTCCATCGGCAGAGCACATTACGTAAGTCATAGGACCTAAATTCAGACATGGCGCAGCGCGACCACAATTTGCCGGAGTTGAACCCGCCGCATGAGGGCGGGCCGCACGCGGTAGAGACGCCGCTAGGCGAGACGCTCGGCCACAGCCTGATCGACCGCATTGGCAACACCCCGATGCTTCGGCTGGATGCGGTGACGGCTGATCTACCGGGCGTGATTCTCGTCGGTAAAGCGGAGTGGTACAACCCGGGCGGCTCAGTGAAGGACCGGGCAGCGGCCAACATTGTCGCGGAGGCACGGCGGCGCGGGCTACTGACTCCGGGCAAAATTCTTCTGGATGCGACCAGCGGAAATACCGGTATTGCCTATGCCATGCTGGGCGCGGCCGAAGGATTTCCGGTGACGTTGTGCATGCCGGAAAACGTGTCGCGCGAGCGCAAGCAGATTCTGCAGGGCTATGGCGCAAACATTCTCTATACGAATCCGGGAGACGGATCGGATGGCGCCATCCGCATGGCGCGCGAACTGGCGGCGAAACATCCGGATCAGTATTACTACGCCGATCAATATTCGAACGAGGCCAACTGGAAGGCGCACTACTACACCACGGCGAATGAAATCTGGCAGCAGACGCAGGGGCGCGTCACGCATTTTGTCGCCATGCTGGGAACGAGCGGAACTTTCATGGGCACGGCGCGACGGCTGAAGGAATTGAATCCGCAAATCGAGTGCGTTTCGCTGCAGCCGGATTCGTCGTTTCACGGCATTGAGGGCGCAAAGCACATGGCCAGCGCGATTGTGCCCAAGATTTACGATCCGGCAGTGGCGGATGAGAATCTCGAAATCGCGACCGAAGATGCTTACGCGATGGCGCGGCGGCTTTCTCGCACGGCAGGATTACTGGTTGGGATTTCTGCCGCGGCAGCGGTGGTGGGATCGCTCAAGATCGCGGGCGACTTGCGGCTGAAACGAGGCAGCGAGGCCGTGATAGTGACGATTCTGTGCGACTCCGGTGACAAGTATTTGAGCGAGAGATTCTGGACGGAGGGATAGCTAGAATCCCACCGCGGAGGCGCGGAGGCACGATTTTTTCCCACAATGCATATCAGCGGGAGATCCCTCGCGCCGATGGTTACAGCTCGGCGCTTCGGGATGACGCATCGAGAGATTCATCGACTGAAGAATACATGCTGAAGATCACGCCGAAAGATTACGAGGCCATTCGCGGGCATGGCGAAGAGACGTATCCGCACGAGTGCTGTGGAGTACTGCTGGGGCGCTTTGAAGATGATGGCAGCAAGCTTGTGACGTCAACGGCGCGCTGCGGCAACACGCGCACCGACTCCGCGCACAACCGCTACAACATCGATCCGCGCGAACTGGTAAAGATTCAGCGCGAGGGACGCGAGCGCGGCGAGGATATCGTCGGCTTCTACCATTCGCATCCTGATCATCCCGCGCAGTGGTCGAAAACGGATTTTGAAGAAGCGCACTGGCTGGGCTGCTCCTACGTGATTACCAGCGTGGAAAAAGGCAGGGCTGCGATCACGAATTCATTCGAGCTGGCGGGAAACGGCGAGAATGACAAGCAACTGGTGAATGAAGCTGTTGAAATAAAGTAGAGCCGACAGTAAAAGTCCAATCCTCAAAATTTCACTTCTCAAATCCCCACTTCTGGCAAAAGCGGCCAGAAATGGGACACCCGGCCAAATCTCCACTTTTGCCGTAAAAAGGCGCGGCAGAAATGTGGCACCCGTCGGGAGATCGGGCTGGCACGCCGCCAAACCCCTGATTTGGCGCGGCTTTTCAGGTAATGTCCTTCCGCACACGGACGCGAAAAAGTACAGCCTCTATTCCACTTTCGCGCCATGGTCCTTGGGAACTTTCGTCGCTCGTCCCTCAACTGCACAATAGCTTTCGAAAGTGATTCACAAGTGATCCCCCTCGAACTACCGGATTTGAGCTTCTTGATGTTGGACACACTGTAAAGCAAGCGACCTCAGGAACAGGAATCGAGTTTCGAACTTATGGATAAAGCTTTCGCGCCGTTCGTTCACATGACTTCAAAATCTGGCCTTGGCACCCTCCCCACCCCCGTTCATCGCACGGCAGCGCCGAGTTCGCTGCACGCGCCCATCCCCGGCTCATTCGTTTCGAATGCATTCGCTCCGGCATCGCTCAACACCACGCCTTCTTCGCGAAAAGTGGTGGCGCGGGCGGCGCTGGTCGAACTGAATGAGTCGACTCGCAACCTGCTCGCGGAATGTTTCCGCCAGTTTGCGATTGAGACGGTCGTAATGTCCGGGCATGCGGCGGAACGGCTGCACAGGGAAAAGTTCGAAGCCTGCGTGCTCAACCTGCACAGCGAAGTCGGACATCTGATGGAGGCGGCAAGAATGTCTCCTTCGAACTCGCGTTGCGTCATTTACGGCGTGGGCGGGAACGCGCAAGAAGCCATGCGGTATTCGAAGTACGGCATCAATGCCATGTTCCAGGAACCGCTGGAGCGTCCGGCGGCGCTGAAACTGGTACGCGCCACGCAGAATCTGGTGTCGCACGAGTTCCGGCGCTACGTACGCATTCCGGTCATGACCGAAGTCTCGATCGTGGGCGACAGCAAGCGTTTCAGCGCGTCGAGCATTGAAATGAGTTGCGGCGGAATGTCGTTGAAAGGCCCGGAAGATATTAGCAAGGGGGCGAGCGTAGAAATTTCGTTCTCCCTCCTGACGCTGCCGCGGATCGCAGTACGCGGCACGGTCAGTTGGAAAAAAGGGAAGTCATTCGGGGTGAAGTTCGATCCAACGGACGAGCGGCGGGCGAAAGTGAAAATCTGGATCGATTCCTACCTGGAAAACTAGCCACGGATTTACACGGATTTTCACGGATAAGACATTGACAGATCGATCCGCGGTGATGCTTGAAGACCCGTGGCTTGCCATAGAATAGCTGCGTGGTGGTGGAAGTCGGCACGCGCGTTCCTCCTGCCCCGGCCATGGCGGCGATCGATCCGCAGCGTTACACGTTGCGGCAGCGCATCGTTCTGCGCATCATCATCTTCCTGGGATATTGGTTGATTAGGCTGATCGGGCCGACGCTGCGCATCGCAGTATCCTATGAAGAGGGCGGACAGAAAACGCTCGATGAGCGCCCGTGCATTGCGTCCTTCTGGCATTCGTGCCTCATTCCTTCCACATACATTTTCCGCGACATGGGCATTCGCGTAATGAGCAGCAACAGCTACGACGGAGAGTACATGGGGCGGATCATCCACAAATTTGGATTTCTGGCGGTGAAGGGATCGTCGAGCCGCAATGCGGTGCGGGCGCTGCTGGGATTGCGGCGCGCGCTCGAAGAAGGATGGACGGTAGCGTTTACGCTGGATGGCCCGCGAGGGCCGAGGCACAAGGTTAAACCGGGGCCAGTGGCGCTGGCTAGATCGTCGGGATTTCCGATGACCATGTATCACGCGGCTGTCGATAAAGCGTGGGTGCTGAACACCTGGGATCGGCTGATGATTCCCGTGCCGTTTTCGCGCGTGCTGGTGCGGTTTGGGAAGTTGGTCGCGGTTCCCGCCGATACGAGCGATGAGGAAATGGAACGATATTCGGCGGAGTTGCAGGCATCGCTGGATCGCGTGGTTGCATTTTCCGAAGAGAATGTGAGCAAGGTGGGAACCAGCGAATTTCCTGTGCAAAGAGTTTGATGGAATCCTACTGACCCGCGGCCTATCGAAAAAACTTCATTTTGATGAGCAGCGCGGCCGTGATAGCTAATGCTCCGAGCAGGGCGTTATATTCGCGATGCTTCCGATACAGATCGAAGGAAAATTCTCCTGACGAGCTGTCCGCATTCGGACGGTAAGACGTGATGCGCGGGAACATGCGCGGGACGGCGCGGGCATAATCCTCAAACTCGGGAAATGTTCCGCGCAGGAATGCTTCCTCGCTCCGAATCACGGGCAGGTAGATCGCGAAGAACATGGCGAGGAGGACAATGGCGATCCAGATGCTACGAGCTGCCACGCAAAAGCCTATGCCCATCAACAGCGATCCGAGATAGAGCGGATTTCGGGTATAGGCGTAAGGCCCAGAAACTGCCAGTGCTTCGTTTTTCCGGACGTGTCCGGAAGCCAGGGCGCGAAGCAGCAATCCGGGAAGAATCAAGATGAAACCGAAAGCGATAAACGCCCACGAAGGGTGAGCCAGCCAGAGATAGAGGATCGCGAAGGCAAAGCCCAGCGGCACGCGGATTCGGCGGGCAATGCGCGACCACTCAGCCATGATGGACCTTCGCAGGCGCGCTCGCGAGAAGACGGCGGGCGGCATCGATGACAGAGGCGGTAGTGATTTCCAGCAAACCGCGATCAGGCTGAGAACGGCGAGCGTGAGTGGTAACGCTTTCGGGACTGCGCAGAACAACGCTGCGAGTTCCAAAAGGGCCGTTGCGCGCGGGGTTGGTCGGACCGAAGATCGCCACGACGGGAACTTGCAGAGCGGCGGCAAGGTGCATTGGCCCGGTATCGCCTCCGACAAACAGGCTTGCGCGGCGAGTGAGCGCGATCAATTCGCTTAAGGTGGATTCGAATGGGATGGCCATCCCTTCGCTGGTCGATGCAACGGCTTGCGCCAATTCTTCTTCGCCCGGACCGTAATTCAAAATCGAACGAACTCCGTCGGACGCGAGAGCTTGGGCGACCTGCGCATAACGATCCGCGGGCCAGCGCTTCGCGCCCCATCCGGCTCCGGGATTGAGAATGGCGAAGCGATCGCCGGCATTCGCGAATCGCTGGGCGAGCCACTGGGCAATACGATTTTCGGCGGCTCGGCTGCGAGGAAAGTTGACGAGGGGCAAAGGCAATCGCATTTTAGCCACAGCTTCGGCAATGGACAAATTCTGCTCAATCACATGCAGTCCGCGGGGCAGAGCCTCGCGCGTGTAAAAAATGCTGGCGGGAGACTCCCTGGGCTCCGCCGAACCATACACCACCGGCGCCCCGGAGCATTGTGCGAGAAGCGCGGAACGGATCGCGCCCTGCAAGTCGATCGCAACCTGATAATGCACGCTGCGAACATCATTCCATGCTTTAGCGATCTCCTGAATAGTGGTGAGAGTCGCCAGCGATTTTCCCCACGAACGTAGTCTGACAGTGTGAACCCAATCGGCCAACGGCCGCTCCGGCGCTCGCGACCCACGCAACGGAAAGCCGGGAGCACAAAGCAATTCAGACCAGCGCTCTTCGATCAGCCATCCGATCATGCAATCCGGAGACGTGTTGCGTAAGGCCTGGACGGCGGGCAAAGTGTGAATCACGTCGCCCATGGCGCTCAAGCGCACGATGAGCAGGCGGTCGATGCGGTCCGCAGCAGGCGGGATCATCCGGAGGTCCTCGGCGGATTTGGCTTTTGCCGCCGCGATTGGATGATCTCGCTGGTGGAATGCGCTTTCGCGTCCCCGACAATTTCTACGCGGCCGCCGCACTCGACGACGGTGTCGCGCTCGGGAACGGAGTCGCGGGTGTAGTCAGTGCCTTTGGCGTGAATGTCGGGGCGAATTTCGCGAATGATGGCGCGAACGTCCGACTCGGGAAAGATGACGACGGCGTCGACGTCGGCAATGGCCGAGACGATTTCTGCACGTTCGTCTTCCGGCACGACCGGACGTCCCTCGCCTTTCAAGGTGCGCACGGATTGATCAGAGTTGATGGCGACGACAAGCCTGCCGCCCAGCGCCTTGGCAGCGCGCAGATAACGCACGTGCCCGACATGCAGCAGGTCGAAGGCGCCATTGGTCAGGATGATCCGTTCGCCGGCGCGGCGCCACTGCCGCGCGCGCTCGCGGAGTTGGTCGCGATTCAGGATTTTGCTTTCTTTGTCCAATCCGCTTCCGTTAATGCACTTCACTTCTGCGGTTGAGGCTCAGTTCCGTGGCGATCAATGCGGTCGTGTCACGGGCGGTGACTGCTCGAGCGCGTGCAGCAATTCGGTGCTCGACACCGTCGCGGTCCCGCGCTTCATCACTACGATGCCGCCGGCGTAATTGGCCAGTTGAGCCGCTTCTTCCGTCGTCGCTCCGGCAGCCAGAGCTGCGGCGAACGTAGCCATGACGGTATCGCCGGCGCCGGTCACGTCGGCGACCTGATCCGAGCCAAAAATCGGAATGTCCGCCGGTTTGTGCTTCTGGCTGAAGGCGACCATGCCATCGCGGCCGCGGGTGATGACCAGCGACTCGAGTTTCATGCGCTGCATCAGCTGATCGCCGGCAGCCAGCAACCGATTCCAGTCCTGACCGATTTTCATGCCGAGAGCCGCTTCCACCTCCGGTTCGTTGGGAGTGGCCGCGGTGATACCCGAATATTCGAGCAAGCGATAACGCGAGTCGAGGATGACGGGAAGCGCTCCCAGCTTGCCTTTGGTGCGAAGCGCGTCGACGATGGCGGGCGTGGCCGCGCCGTATCCATAATCGGAGATCAGGAGAGCATCGGAAGCGTGCGCGTAATTGCGGGCGGCAAGATAGAGTTCGCGCGTCGCATGGATGCTGGGGGCCTCGACCGGCTCGCGATCGATGCGTACCACCTGCTGCCGGGCAGTGTGCGTCATGCCGGCGAGAATGCGAGTTTTAGTGACGGTTGCGTAGTTCTTATCTTTCAGGACGCCGCTGACGGCAATGTGCTTGCGTCGGAAATACTGCAGAAGCAGTCGGCCAGGCTCGTCGTTTCCTACAATGCCGACGGGAAGCACATTCACACCCAGATCGGCGAGATTATTGGCGGCATTGGCCCCGCCGCCCGGGACGACGCTGCGCTCGCGATGCTTCAGAATCAGCACCGGCGCTTCGCGCGAAACCCGCGAAATCTCGCCGAAAACGAACTCGTCGGCCACCAGGTCTCCGAGCACCGTGATGGTAATCTTCGGAAAGGCCTCGACGATTTTTCTAAGGCGCTCGGTCTCTTTCGGATGCTTGATCATCGCAGGCTAAACCTGAAAGCAAGCTGATTTTCTCACGCTGATGGTTCTCTTTCGCCAATCACGCGCAACATGGTATCCAGAGCGTTAGCTGCCTCGGCGAGTTCCATCTTTACGGGCACGACGGCGATGGGCTGAAGCGCCGAGAAATGGCTGCCCAGATTTACCATGTCCTTCTCAGTGGTGACGAAGCCGTCGGCTTCGCTTTTCGTGCGAAGTTCGAGCAATTCGCGGATATCGTTTTCCGAGTAGCGGTGATGGTCGTGGTAAAAAGCCTCGGCCGCCGGCTCGACGTTGGCCGTGCGCAACTGCAACGCGAAATTCTGCGGACGGGCGATGCCACAGAAAACGACCGGCCGCTTGGGAACATTTGCGGGAAGAATGCCTCGGCGGAGTTTCCATACCGTTTTCCCTTCGATGGGGAACGAGTCCGCGAAAGCGCCGCCAGCCAGCACGATGGCATTGGCGCGCCGCAGATTGCGCAGCGGCTCGCGCAGACGGCCGGCGGGGAGCAGGCGATCGCTCGCATCCTGCGGCGTCACCAGAACGATATCGAAATCGCGCGCCAGCGAGCGATGCTGAAAGCCGTCGTCAAGCAGATGGATTTGCGGTCCAAATTTCTTCTCTGCGAAAAGACCGGCTTCGTACCGGTCCTCACCTACGATGACCGGCACGCGAAGCTTGCGCGCGATCAGAATCGGTTCATCACCGAATTGTTCGGGATCGCCGGCAGGATCGACGAGCAGCACACCGTAAGTTGCGCGTCCGTAGCCGCGGGAAAGAACGTCAAAGCTCAGCCCGCGCGCCTTGAGCAGTTCGCCGAGCAGAATGACGAAAGGAGTCTTTCCCGAACCGCCGGCGGAAAGATTGCCGATGCTGATCACGGGGCCGCGCAGGCGTCGTGGACGCAGGATTCCGCGATCGTAGAACGCATTACGCGTCCCGACGATGCCGCCATAGATTGATGAGAGCAGGTTCAAGTTTTCGTTTGCGATGCGTTCGGAAATCCCGTCTCAGCGCGCGTTGCAAGCAGGTTCTCAAGTGCGTGCAGCGTTCTGGCGGTCGCGCCCATCTGGGAGCGGAGAGTTTCCTGCGCCCGGCGTCCTAATCCCTTGCGCTCGGAGTCGTTCGCCAGCAGATCCATGAGAACCAGCGGCAACTCCGCCATACCGACCACGCGCACCGCATCGTGGCTTTGAAACAGCGCGAGCATGTCGCGAAAATTTTCCATGTGATTTCCTACCACAATGGCGACACCATGCTGGGCTGGTTCAATGATATTGTGGCCGCCGCGAGGCACCAGGCTTCCGCCCACAAAGGCCAGATCCGCCAGTCCGTACAAGGACGAGAGTTCGCCGATGGTATCGAGGAGCAGCACACCACCGTTCAGGCGCTCGCCCGCCCAGGTGGAACGGCGATAGTGCGGGATCTGCAAACTCGCGAGCAATGCGGCGACTGCGGCGAAGCGTTCGGGATGGCGCGGCGCCAGAATCATGACTGCCTGAGGATGCTGCACCCGCAGATTTTCAAACGCCTTGAACAGAAGCGTCTCTTCGCCTTCGACGGTGCTGCCGCAGACCAGCACGGGACCGGCGCCATTCGTGGAGAGATGCTTGCGTAAACTGTCGACAATAGGCGGAGGCGCGGGCAAACTAACATCGAATTTGAGATTTCCCGCGACCTGCACGCGACTGGCGTCCGCGCCAATGGATTGCAGGCGGGAAGCATCTTCCTCAGTTTGCGGCAGAAATAGATCGACGTTCTTCAATATGTTTTTCAACGCCCAGCGAAAACGCAGGTAATTCGGCCAGGAACGGTTGGAGATGCGCGCATTTACTACTGCGACTAGTGCTCCGTTCGAGTGCGAGAGGCGCAAAAGGTTCGGCCAGAATTCAGTTTCGGCCAGGATGACGAGTTCCGGTCGCAGCCTTTGCAGATAGGGACGGATGGCGAAGGCAAAGTCCATTGGAAAATAGAAAACGTTTTCTTCGCCGAAGCGCTGGCAGGCGAGCTTTTGTCCAGTATCGGTGGTGGTGGACACGAACACGCGGCTGTCCGGTAGCGCCCTCTTCAACTGCTGCACAAGCCCGCTTACTGCAAGAACCTCGCCCACCGACACGGCGTGAATCCAGATTACTTTCGCTGCCGAGTGGTTCACCGTGAGGCGCGCCGGGACGCGCCCCATTCGCTCCAGAAAGCCGGCCTTATATTTTCCATGACGGAGAACCTGATAGAGCCAATAGGGCAGACTCAGCAGCATGGCTGCGCCGAGCGCGAGACTGTAGAAAAGATAGATCAAGAGCAGCATTCTATCGCGGCGGCTCAGCGGGCACGCTCCGCTCTATAATTGTCGGCATGCGAATTGTCGGCATGGGTTCGAGATATCGACTGGCGGTCGTGGGGCTGTGTGTGGCGTTGGCGCCGGTTCTTCTAATGGCCAAGAATTTCGTGAAACCGGTGGCCCAGCCGGCGAAAACTTACCCGGCGCATGACGATCATACGGACGAGAAAGTAGCGATTGGAGCCGATCCCTACGATACGCCGGAAAAGGCAAAGATTTTTTCCGACCAATTCCAGGAGAACGGTTTGCTGCCGATCTTCTTTGTGGTGACCAACGATGGCGATCAGCCGATCTCGATCTCGCATATGCAGATCACTCTGAGGACGGCGAATCGCTCGAAGCTTACGCCTTTATCGACAGAGGATCTCTATCGCCGGCTCTCGAATCCCCAGGCGCGAACTTCCCCCAATCCGTTTCCCATCCCGCGAAAGAGCGTGAAAAACGGAATGAGCAAGAAGGAAATTGATGAAATTCAGACGTCGCAATTTGCCGCCCGCGCCGTGGAACCACATTCGACGCAGTCGGGATTCTTATTTTTCGACGTGGATGGAATTTCCTCTCCGCTTGCCGGCGCCAGTATGGACGTAACCGGCGTGGATGATGCCAAAGGGAGCGAACTGATGTACTTCGAGCTCTCGATGAAATAGGCGCGTCGTGCAGGTCGACAAGGAAGCGAGCCGAACGCGCCATTTGTTGCGGCGCACAAAGCGCGGCGCATTGCGCGGCTCGCCCGGATCCTTCTCTCGCGCAAAAAACGGCGCTCGCTCAGGATGACAAGCTAACAGCTTTATAATCCTCATTAATGGCGATGACCGCGCACACCCCGATCTCTGCGCATCCGAAGTTTGAGCCCGTGATTGGGCTGGAGGTGCACGTTCAGTTGCTGACGGTGAGCAAGATTTTCTGTTCCTGCTCGACTCGTTTTGGAGCGCCGCCGAACACGAATGTCTGCCCGGTTTGCCTGGGCATGCCCGGCGCGCTGCCGGTGCTGAACAAGAAGGCGGTCGAATTCGCGACGCGAGCAGCGATCGCTCTGAATTGCCGCATCAACGAAACCTCGATTTTTGCGCGGAAGAACTACTTCTATCCCGACCTGCCCAAGGGCTACCAGATTTCGCAATATGACAAGCCGCTGGCCGAGTTCGGATTTATTGAAGTGCCCGCGGCGAGCGGCAAGAAGAAGATCGGGATTACCCGCATCCACCTTGAAGAAGACGCCGGCAAGAGCCTGCACGAAGGCTTTCCGTACTCCGAGGAAAAGACTGCCATCGATCTGAACCGGACGGGAGTACCGCTCATCGAGATCGTTAGCGAGCCGGACATCGCGTCGCCTGACGAAGCTTACGAATACCTGACGCGCCTGAAAGAAATCATTCTTTATACCGGCGTCAGCGACTGCAACATGGAGGAAGGATCGCTGCGCTGCGACGCCAACGTCAGCGTGCGGCCGCGCGGGCAGAAGGAATTCGGGACCAAGGCTGAGATCAAGAATGTGAATTCCTTCCGCTTTATTCGCGAAGCCATCGAATACGAAATCGAGCGCCAGATCGACGTGATCGAGAGCGGAGGAAAGATCCTGCAGGAGACGCGGCTGTACAACGCGAATGAAGGCAAGACGTACAGCATGCGCTCGAAAGAGCAGGCGCACGATTACCGCTATTTTCCCGAGCCCGACCTTCTGCCGCTGGTGATCGATGCGAAGTGGAAAGCAGAAATCATTCGCGAATTGCCAGAACTGCCCGAGGCGCGGCGGGCAAGGATGATTCGCGACTACGGGATCACGGAATACGATGCGCAGGTGCTGACTGTGTCGAAATCGCTGGCCGATCAGTTTGAAGAAGCGGCCAAAGCGGCAAAGAATCCGAAGCGCGTGGCGAACCTGGTGCAGAGCGAACTGGCCGGACGGCTCAAGGCGAAGAATCTTGAGATCGAGCAGTCTCCCATCACCATGCGTGGCGTGGCCATGTCGGCGGATCTGGTCGAGTCCGGCACAATTTCGGGGAAGATGCTGAAAGAGCTCTACGATCTCAGCTTCGAGCGCGGGAAGGATTTTCCGGTCGTTTACGAGGAAGAAGGCTGCCCGCAGCAGTCAACAGATACCTCGGCGCTGGAAAAGATTATCGACGAAGTGCTGGCCGCGAATCCCAAGCAGCTGGAGCAATATCGCGCGGGCAAGAAGACCATGATTGGATTTTTCGTGGGACAGGTGATGAAAGCTTCCAAAGGGCAGGCCAGTCCGCAAATCGTGAACGAGTTGCTGGCCAGGAAACTGGGCTGAGTTCTGCGATACACTGCCCGCAGTGTCGTCTCTTTCCGATCAACTGGGATTCAGCTTCCGGCCGCCGGAGCGCCGCGTATGGAAGGTGCGCGATCTGGTTGCGTCGGTGCGCACGCACATTGAACGCGAGTTTGCCGACACCTGGGTGGAAGGGGAAATTTCGAATTTCCGCTCGCCCGACTCCGGACATCTTTACTTCACGCTGAAAAATGGCAACGCGCAGATTCGCGTGGTGATGTTCCGTTCGTCGACGCGACTTTTGCGCTTCCGCCCGGCCGATGGCTTGCAGGTGGTGGTGCGAGGGCGGGTCACCATTTACGAAGAACGCGGCGAATTGCAGATTTCCGCTGAATATATTGAGCCGAAGGGCGCCGGTTCGCTACAGCTCGCCTTCGAACAGCTCAAAGCAAAGCTGGAGGCCGAGGGATTGTTCGCCGCTGAACGGAAACGGCCGATCCCGTCGCTTCCCGCCGGCATTGGCATTGTCACTTCAGCGCAGGCCGCGGCGCTGCGCGACATCCTGAACATTCTGGAGCGCCGGCATCATTCGGTAAACGTCGTCATCTTTCCGGCGCAGGTGCAGGGAGATGCGGCTACGCTCGAAGTCGCGACGGGCGTTCGCTATTTCAGCCAAGCGAAGAATGTTGACGTCATCATCATCGCGCGCGGCGGAGGGTCGGCCGAGGATTTGGCCCCGTTCAACAACGAAGGATTGGCGCGCACCGTGGCGGCGTCGGAAATTCCGGTGATCTCCGCGGTAGGGCATGAAACCGATTTCACGATCCTCGATTTTGTGGCGGACCTGCGCGCTCCGACGCCATCGGCCGCAGCGGAGCTGGTGATTCGTTCACGGCAGGAAATCGAGGGCCAGGCGTCGGCTCTCCACGAACGGCTGGAGCGCGCCATGCGCTATCGCTTGCTCATGGGAAGACAGGCGCTGACGGAATTGGCGCAGCATGGCGCGTTTGGACGCATTATGGAATTGATCCATCAGCGCCAGCAGAAGCTCGATGATGTGACGCATCGGTTGGAACTGGCGGAGCGCTCGCTGCTCGAACGAAGCCGGCGGCGATGGGAGGCGGCATCGGCTGCGATTCGACACTACGATTTGCGGTTGGTGCTCTCGGGCGTGCGGCGGGAACTGGAGAGCTGGACCGCGGCACTCGTCGCCGTCATGCGCAACGTCCTTCTGCAGCACCGGGTGCGGAGTGAACGGTTGCAAACTGCCCTGGAATCGTTGTCTCCAGTAGCCATCCTGGAGCGCGGATACGCTCTGGTGTTTGATGCAGAGGGCAAGCTGCTGAAAAGCGCGGCTGGTGTCAAGCTAGGCGACGAAGTGTCGGCCCGGCTTGCCCACGGGCAGATCAAGGCTACCGTTACCGGGAAAGAGGACTGACCGGTTCTTTCGGCCCCGGGCGATCGTAAAGAATCGTCTTCGGCGTCGATTAGCCCTAAGCTGGACAAATTCTCTGCTTTACAATGGAAACCACAACGCACGCAGTCCCTGAGGAGACGCACTCGAGTGATGCCGGTCATCGTGTCGTGGCAGCAGATCTTATGGATAGCGCTCGACATCCTGCTGGTCGCAGTGCTGATCTATCAGGTGCTGGTCATGATCCGGGGCACGCGAGCGGCCCCCATGCTAGTGGGGCTCACCGTCGTTGCGGTCACGTTCTACCTGGCGCGGGTCGGCGAACTCACGACATTGAACTGGGTCGTCAGCCACGTGCTTCCCTACGTGGTTTTCGCGCTGATCGTAGTATTTCAATCGGAAATCCGGCATGTGTTGGCCGACCTGGGACGCCGCTTCAGCTTTCTGCGCGGATCGAGTGTAGAAAGCGATTCCTACGATGACATCGTGCTGGCGGCGAATCTTTTTTCGCAGAATCAAACCGGCGCGCTGATCGTGATCGAACGCGAGATCGGACTGCGGACGCATATCGAAAGCGGCGTGCCTTTAGATGCGCGACTTTCCTACGATCTGCTGGCGACGATTTTCAGACCCAGCGCTCCTCTGCACGACGGCGCGGTCATCGTACAAAAAGACCGCATTGCCGCAGCCGCGTGCTTTCTGCCGTTATCGATGAACCCGCTGCTGTCGACGCAACTGGGCACAAGGCACCGCGCCGGCATTGGCATCACCGAAGAGACCGACGCGATCGCGGTCATCTGCTCGGAGGAAACGGGAGCGATCAGCCTGGCGATCGCCGGCAAGATTGAGCGGGATTTGACGGTGGAACAATTGCGCGAGCGCCTGGGAGCAGAGTTGCGGCGCTACATGGCTCCAGTCGCGCTTCCTACGCCGATCGCAGCCGCGGAAGAACACGCACAAGATATTCCCCTTGATGCGCCGCTGCGTGAGGCCGCTGCGCAGAAAAGGTCCCAGGCAGGTTCCGGGACGGAGCCGAGCCGATGATCAACTTCTTCAAGCGCTATGTATTGCACAATCTCGGTCTGAAGTTGTTATCGCTGCTGCTGGCCGCCGGATTGTGGTTCATAATCTCCCCGGATGAACAGCCCGCCGAAGTGGCGATGCGCGCACCTATCGTTTTTCAGCATGTTCCCTCGCATTTGGAAATCAGCTCGCAATTCATTCCCGAAGCGCAGATTCGGGTGCGCGGGCCGGAGCGCATCGTTCGCCATCTGGAGCCGAACGAGATTCAGGCGGAAATTGACTTGAGCGATGCCAGGCCCGGCGAGCGCACTTTCGATCTCACCTCCCAGCAGGTGCGCCATCCCAGCGACGTGCGCGTCGTGCAGATCGTCCCCAGCGAATTGCATCTGGATTTCGATATGCGGCTGACGCGCCAGGTGGTGATTCATCCGCGGGTGACAGGAAATTTTTCGGACGGCGAACAGATTGTGAAGACCGAAGCGGATCCGTCGGAGATCACGATTACTGGGCCTAAGAGCCACGTTGAAAAAGTGGACGCCGCCACGACGGACCCAGTGGACGCAACCGGAATCCACGACAGCGCGATCTTTACCACCAACGCTTATGTTCCCGACCCGCTGGTGCAGGTCGTGGAGAGCACTCCTATTCACGTCACTGTAACGGTCGAGAAAGTCGCAACGCCGAAGGCGCATTGAATCCTGAATCGGGCTGCGCTGGCGCGATTCGCTCCACTCTCAAGTATCATGCAAGCTTGGTTTTACTTTTCTCATGACTGAACAGAGCAGGCAATTATTCGGAACGGACGGTATTCGCGGCATTGCGGGTGAATTTCCCCTGACCAAGCAAAGCACGTATCTGATCGGGCGCGCGCTGGGGCACGATCTGTTGCGGAACACGCGGCAGGCACAAGCCGTCATCGGCCAGGACACGCGGCAATCCAGCAGTTGGATCGCCGATCGCGTGGCGGAAGGCCTGGCAGCCGTGGGCGTAGAAGTGCACAGCGCCGGCGTGATCACGACGCCGGGCGTGGCCTATCTCGCGCGATCGCGCGGGCTGGCCGCGGGCGTGGTGATTTCGGCGTCGCACAATCCCTGGACGGATAACGGCATCAAGGTGTTCTCCGGGGATGGATTCAAACTTTCTGACGCGCGTGAACTGGTGATTGAAAAAGAGATTTTCGCGCTGCTGGAAAATCCCTCGGCCGCCGATGACACGGCGATCAAGATTCCGAAGCCGTCACTGCCGGGAGAAGCGGGACTTCGCCAGTCGTACATTCGGGCACTGGCGGGCAGCGTTTCGTCGGATGTAAGCAAGTTGCGCGTGCTGGTTGATTGCGCCAATGGAGCGGCTACGGCGGAAGCTCCGGAGTTGTTTCGGAGTCTCGGCGTTCGAGCCACGTTCCTTCATGTTTCTCCGAACGGCAAAAATATCAACGAAGGTTGTGGAGCGCTGCATCCGGAAACTTTGGGAAAAGCCGTGAAGGAATCGGGCGCGCAATTCGATCTGGGAGTGACTTTCGATGGTGACGCTGACCGCGCGCTTTTCTGCGACCACACCGGACGCGTGGTTAATGGCGACGCGGTTTTGCTGGCTGCGGCGCGGGATCTTCATGCGCAGCGCAAGCTGAAGGGCGACACCGTGGTGGCGACCACAATGTCGAACATGGGGCTGGAAATCGCGCTGAAGAATTCGGGCATTCGGATGTTACGCGCCAATGTGGGCGACAAATATGTGCTCGAAGAGATGCTAAAAACCGGCGCGACGCTCGGCGGCGAGCAATCCGGACACGTCATTTTTCGCGATGGCGATTCAACGACGGGCGACGGCTTGCTGACCGCGCTGCGGCTGATGGACATCATCGTGCGCAGCAAAAAGTCGTTGGCGGATCTGGTTGCAGATCTGAAAGTGTTTCCGCAGAAGATTCAAAACGTGCGCGTGCGTGAGAAAGTTCCGTTCGCGCAGGTGCCTGCGGTGCAGGCCGCCATTACCGCAGCCGAACGCGAATTGGATGGCAATGGACGAATCGTCGTTCGCTACTCTGGAACCGAGACTCTGGCGCGCGTGATGGTTGAGGCGGAATCAGAAGAAAAGATGCGGAAGATCACGGCTGGGGTCGCGGGAGAGATTCAGAAAGCGCTGGGAGCATAAGGGCCACGGAAAACGGCGCAGAGCCTACGGTGATCGCATCTCTCGCACCCTTCGGACTGCAAATCTGATAAAAGCGATAACGTCGTCCTGACGCTTCATTTCACTACCGTAGGACCATCGTTCCGCTGCCTCGATCAAATCTTTCCACTCCGGGCACTTTTCCTTTGTCCACGCACAGGCAACTTTCTTTGAGCGAGCCTCCCCGCCAATGCACGTACACAGGATGCGGCATAGATTCAAAACCAGGTACGACTGCTGATGGCTATCGGACAGCCAAGCCGGATCTTTGATTTTAGGCGCCCACTCGGCGAACAGGTCTCTCGTGCTCGCCCGCCTTACTTCCTCGACAGGGATTGCAGGGACCAGTTCCTGGAAGGGCGGTCCATAGAGGGCGATGCCATAGTTCGAGAGGAGGTAATGGTTGATGACCCACTCATTGCCAGCGGGAGCATCTGCATACAACACACCGAAACCCCACCACGGCCGCGGAGTAGCGGGCGGTTTTAACTCGCCCATCAATTGCAGCGGGACATACGAGCACTCAATACGTCTCGCCCAGCCTGCAAAGTGCTCTTCGATCTCTTTATGCAGCCGTTCTACCCTCGAAAGCTCATCTTTGATGAGGGGAACACGGACGACAGCCTGCAGATCTATGTCACTTCTCTGCGGGACGAAGTCTCCGTAGCTCAGTGAGCCTCCCAGGTAAAGACCAATAACGTTATCAGCGAGGCACCTTCGCAAACCCTCAACCCACGCGGTAATGAGATTGTTGATCTCTTTGTATGGAGTAACGGCGAATGGAGTTGCTTCGTACATACAGACGCTCTCTGCTGTGCAGAGCCACTCTCAAGGGCGGGTAGTCAGCGCAAAGCCCTGCGCCGTAGACGCCCCATGGGTCTCGGCGGTGCTTCTTCCAGCAGCGCGAACTGAATCTTCTTTTCAACCGGATCGATGCGGTCGACCAGCACGCGAATTTTCTGCCCCAGCTTGTAGGCTTTTCTCGATCGCTCGCCGGTGATCTCGCGCGTATTCTCGTGATAAACGTAGCGATCGTCGGTCAACGTGTTGAGCGGAACCAGCCCTTCGACAAAAAGGTCGGTGAGTTCGACGAAAAACCCGTATTTGGTCACGCTGATAATCAGCCCGTCAAAATCTTCGCCGACGCGCTCCTGCATGAACTTCACTTTCTTCCATTCCATTAACTCGCGCTCGGCGTCATCAGCGCGGCGCTCGGACTGGCTCGATTCTTCGGCAATGTCGTGAAGCTCTTCGAGAGAAATAGGACCGGTGAGAGGCTCTTTCGACTTCTGGTGAGCGGCATGATCCCGGCGTTTTGACCAGGGCGAAGGCACGTCCGCGGACGAGACAATCCCTGTGGCCACGTTTGCCTGCGCGGCTCCGTACGCCTCGCCGCTCTCGCGCAGCACATCTTTCAAAATTCGGTGAACGATCAGATCGGGATAGCGCCGGATGGGCGAAGTGAAATGGGTGTAGCTCGGCGCGGCCAGCGCGAAGTGGCCGAGATTTTCTTCGGAATAGCGCGCCTGCTTCAGCGAGCGCAGCATCAGATAGCTCAAAATTCTTTCTTCCGGCTTGCCCGCAATTTTTTCTGTGAGCTTCTGGTACATGCGCGGGGTGATGTGCACATCCTGTGGCACTTCGATCTCGCGGACGCGGCGCCCGGTGCCGTGAGCGGCGCGGCGGTCGGCCTTCATCTGCACGCGATGGATGGGCAAGGCACCAACGCCGAGCGAATATCCGAAGGTCGCGGCGATCACTTCGAAGTCGTAAACGCGCTTGGCATCCGGCTTTTCGTGAATGCGGTATAAAGACGCGACCCGCTGCGATTCGAGATGATGCGCCACACACTCGTTCGCCGACAGCATGAATTCTTCGATCAGCCGGTGCGCGATGTTGCGTTCGGAACGGGAGATGCTCTTCATCAGTCCGAATTCGTCGAACTCGATCACCGGTTCGGGGAGATCGAAGTCGATGGAGCCGCGCCGCTCCCGCTTGCGGTTGAGAATAAGGGCCAGATCGCGCATGAGTTCGAAATTGCGAACCAGCGGCTTGTATCGTTCGCGCATCGCCGGATCGCCTTCCAGGACGGCGTTCACGGCCGTGTAGGTCATGCGCTCGGCGGAACGAATCACGCCCTCGGATAATTCATAGCCAACAATTTCGCCCTGGTGATCGATTTCCATCACGCACGACATGACGAGCCGGTCCACTTGCGGACGCAGACTGCAAATGTCAGTCGAGAGCTCTAGCGGCAACATGGGCACGGCGCGATCCGGGAAATAGACACTGGTGCCACGCAGGCGCGCTTCCTGATCGAGGGCGGATTCTGCCGTGACATAATGCGCCACATCGGCAATGTGCACCTGCAATTCGAAATTGCCATTCGGAAGCACGCGCACGAGAACCGCGTCATCGAAGTCGCGCGCGGTTTCGCCATCGATGGTGACGATTGGCAACGCGCGAAAATCGCGCCGGTGGTGCAATTCCTGCGCGGAGATAATCGGCGAGACGCTTTGCGCCTCTTCGATGACCGACGCGGGGAATTTGTGCGGCAGATGAAACTTGCGAATGGTGATTTCGACATCGACTCCAAAATCATCTTCGCGGCCGAGAATTTCAATAACCCGTCCGCGCGGATTCTGCGTAGGGGAGGGCCAATCAGTAATCTCCACGTCGACCACCACTCCGTCTAAGTTGTCCCACTCCGTTCGGCGCGCCGCTTGGTCGCCGAGAACGCGATCGACGGACTTCCGCTTCCCTTTCTTTCTTGCGTCACTCTTTTTTTCGTCATTGCGTAGCCCCACGACAGCCGAGGACGGCGGCGCTACAGCTTCACTGTCCGGCCGCTCCATTCCCGGCGGAATCACGATTTCCTGCGTGATCTTCGCATCCATGGGCGTGACGTAATTTCGCCGCGAGCCGTAGTGAAAGATGCCGACCACGGTGGGATGCGCGCGTACGACGGGGCGAACGATGCGCCCTTCGGCGCGGCCATCGGGACGAATGTTGCCAATGTCGACCAGCACGCGATCGCCATGCATCGCGTTGCCGATCAGATGCGGAGGGATGAAGATATCGCCCGAGAGCCGCGCTTTGAACGCGGCGGGCAGTGAACTCGCATCAGGAATGACGAAACCGAATCCGTCGCGATGCATGGTGAGACGGCCGACGACGAAATTCTTGTCGCTTGCGGCCTGCGGGAGTGCGTAACGATCCGAATCCAGGGACACGAGCGCGCCGCTTGCGACCAGCTTCTGCAGGCGGCCATTCAGTTCGCGGCGCTCATCGCCATGCAGTCCAAGCTCGCGCACCAGCTGCTTGAATCCTGCGGCGCGTTTCGGCTGCTTGCCAATGTGTTTGAGGATGGAGGAATCGGAGAGCATGGAGAGGCGTTCGGCGATCAATCAGCTTTCGGCTATCAGCTTTCAGCATACGCCAAGTAGGAGATCGCTCGACGACAAGGTGTGCTCACCACGTGTCTCCGCCAGCGCGCGGCGGCCACGCGCCAAGCATGCGGCGCAGCAGAGCGATCTGGCCGACGTGGTAGCTCACATGAGTGACGCTCTGCCAGAGCAGAGCTTCGAGCGTGTTCGCATGTTTCTTGTGGCTCTCGCAAAGCGGTTCGATTTCACGCGCCCGCTGGGCTGGCGAGGACTCGGCCAGCGTCGCGTATTCCGCGAGAAACCAGGCGAGGTCGCGGCGCAAACGGTCCCAATCCTGCGCGTCCGCCGGGCACGCTGCGGCTGACCAGCTTTCGGCGGCGTGTTCCGGATAGGGCGGCTTTTCGCCGCGGATGCGCCGCAAATCGTAATTCATCCAGAAATTGATGTGGAAGACGATTTGCCCGATGGAATGCGGGAAGCCGGCAACCTGGCGCGCGGCCACTTCGGCGGAAATATCCTCGACGCACGCGATGGGATCGACGTGCGCGCCTTTTCCCCGAAGCAGCTCGATCAAAGCACGTTGCGACATGAAACCGACCGGCAGAACGCGAGCGAAAACTACTGCAGCCCCATCAAATGCAGGCCCAGCACGAGAATGCAGCTGGCAACAATCAGATTCATGGAAAAGCGGCTGCGCCTCGCTCCCTGAACGTATACCACGAGTAAGATCACGACCGCGGCCAATTCGATCCACCAATAGTGGGTTGCGCCCAGCCACGAGCGGCTCAGGCCATAGTTCCACGAGTTCCATCCGAAGTGAATCGATGAATGCGGAAAGAACGCAATGTTTTTCGGATGGATGGGCAGATCGAGAAGGAAGTGAGAAAAGACTGAGAGCCACACCGGCACCATGACCGATAGGCCTTTGCGCCAGAAGATGGCCGCAAACAGGGTCGCCCAAAGAATGATCATTGCCAGCGAGTGCGACCAGTCATCGAAGAACGCCGGGCCTTGGGAGGGCTCGACGCCCGCGAGTCCGAGCGCGACCCAGGCGAAATCGGGCAAAAAAGCACCGAGAAGAAGCGCCCAACTGGGAGCTTGCGGAGCCTGACCTTTAACGGCGAGCCCGGCGGCAAAATGAGCGGCATACATCAGCCGGAGCTCCGCCGGAATGTATTGATGAGCGAGAGAATCGCGACCGGAATCACGATGAGCAAGACTTGCACGATCGCATCATGAACGCTCATCGGACGCGGCTCCCTTACTTCTCTCTTACTTAGAAAAATACTTCTCTTCCAAGATCCTGCGATGATGCAACTCATGCCCGGCGATGAGATAGGCGATCGCCCCCACGGTGATTTCTTTTTTGTTGGCCACGCCCCGCCGCTTCCAGGCCGCCTCATCTAAATTGCGCAGGAGCGTCAGCGTAGCGCGGCGCACGGCAATGTAGTCCTCGATGATCTCCGCCAGCGGCGCGCACTGAAACGGACCATTTTTCACGTAGTCATCCTGCTCGAAGCCTTCGATCGGAGTCTGATCTCCGCGGGCGATGCGAAGCGCCCGATAAGCAAAGATGCGCTCGGTATCGCAAACGTGGCCCAAGACCTCGTTCACGGTCCATTTGTCGGGAGCATAGCGCAGGCTACCATCCGACTCGTCGCGGCCAGAGAGCAGGAGCAGCATCTGGCGCCGCTGGGAATCGAGCGTATTCAGGATGTCGCCGCTCGGCACCAGAGAAATGTAGCGCTCGTAGTAAGAGTTATATTCTGACGGCTCTGGCCGCGAAACGGCGTGCGTAGGAATTACGGCTGGCTCTGACATATTCCACCCCTGTTCTATGAATTCCGCTTCAAATCTGTGAAAGCCCCAAGGAAAGCCGATGAAAGTTAGACTCAGGTTCCTCAATTCGGTTTTCGATTTATTTTCGTCCCCGTCAGCATAACGCCCGAACCCTGTGGAAGGGTACGGTGGAATGAATTTTTTCGGAAATTGGAACTTGGATTGGGGTTGGATTACGGATTTAGAGGAATCCGGCCTTCACTCGCGACTTTTTGATACCAGCGCGCCGAATCTTTGACTGTACGGATTTGGGTTTTGAAATCCGTGTAGGCGAGGCCGAATCGCTTCGAATAGCCTTCGGCCCATTCGAAATTGTCCATCAAACTCCAGACGTGATATCCGCGAACGTCAGCGCCGTCGGCCATGGCGCGGGCAAGGGCGGACAGGTATTCGCGGTGATAGGCAATGCGGCGCGCGTCGTGAATTTCTCCGGACGCGTCGGGACCGTCGTTATAGGCGCAACCGCTCTCTGTGACTTCGATGGCCGGGCGGTTGTAGTCGCGGGTGAGGCGCGTGACCATGTCATACATGGCTTTAGGCCAGACCTCCCAACCGAAATCGGTTTTTCGGCCCTCAGTTCCGCCAGAAAAGCGGGCGGGGAAGATCCAGTTGAGGGGATGTTCGAGACGATCGCTGGTTGAGGCAGCCGAAACCATCGTGCGTGAATAGAGATTGATCCCGATAAAGTCGAGGGGGGCGCGGACTTTCTCCATATCCCCGGACTTGATGCCCATGATCCACTCCGGCACATAAGTGAAGGCATCGGGATAGCGGCCGCGCAGAGCTGGTTCCACAAACCAGATGTTGATGATGGCATGGCCGCGCTCGGCAGCGAGTTTATCCTCTTCGGAGTCGGTGGCTGGCTCGCAAGGCGACATGCTGAAGGCGGTGCCTACGCGTGAATTCGGCCGCACGGCTTTAACGGCGCGGAAGCCTTCCCCTTGAGCCAGGTTTACCACGTGCGTCGCCCGCAGAAAATCGTAGAAGCTCCTTCGGCCTGGGGCGTGCGTTCCCTCCAGATATCCGAAATTGACGAAGGCGGCAGGCTCGTTCAGAAGAACCCAATCGTTCACGCGATCGCCGAGAGCCTGGGTGACGATGTGAGCATAATCCGCAAAGCGCGCCGCAGTGTCGCGGTTTGGCCACCCGCCGGCGTTTTCTAAATCCTGCGGCAGATCCCAATGGTAAAGTGTCACCAGCGGACGAATGTGCGCTTCCAGCAGCGCATCTACCAGGCGGCTGTAGTAATCCAGACCTTTTGCATTCGCGGGGCCAGAACCGGATGGCTGAATACGCGGCCAGGAGATGGAGAAGCGATAGCTGTTCACGTTGATGGCGCGGATCAACGCGAGATCGTCGCGCCAGCGATGATAGGAATCGCAGGCAGTGTCGCCCGTACTCCCGTCTTTGATTTTTCCCGGTGTGTGCGAGAAGCGGTCCCAGATGGACTCGCCCTTGCCGTCTTCGCGCCAAGCGCCTTCGATCTGATAAGCGGACGTGGCCGTTCCCCAGAAGAAATCCTTTGGAAAGAGGAAATCCGCAGCATCCCACTGAGCGGGAAGCGACGGGCGTGTGGAAGCGGATGCCGCATTGACGATCGCCTTGGAGGAAACATTGCAGGCGGAAAAAGCCGACGGAAGCGCGGCAACGGCACTTGCCCGCAAGGCAGATCGCAGGAATTCACGGCGGCTTAGTGGCAAGGGCTCCCCGGCAAGAGTGGACTCAGAAAATTTCTATTCTATTATGAGTGACCAGCCTGGAGAAGTGCGCTTGCCGACACGGATTCTTACGGCGGTCACTCCGGATTGAGGCTGTCGAACATCTTCCAAAGCTTGTCAGCAGTCGCGCGATAGATGACCCAACCCGTGCCTGCATCAGAGGTCTCGCGGAAGAGCAATTCGCCGCGGCCATCTCCGTCGGCATCCACGGCGTCGACTAGATCGAGGCGCGGCGTCAGATCCAGATGAAATTTGTCGGTCACTCCCTGGTAAAGGGGATGCAGGTTGTTGTAGATATCGGGATAAGCGACCAGAAGAATCGAATAGCGCAAGTCCGCATTAGCCTGCGAGTGCGCAGCGGACGGCGGCATATGGGCTTCTGCGCTGAAGACGATGACCGGCTGATTCGAGACCCATAAATCGTAGGTCGTCATGTGAACGTCATCAAAAACCGGATCCGCGTCTTTGGCCGCGGATTTTGCTGCCGAGCGGTGATGAGTCTCCTGCGCGCTCGCCGGCTTGATGGTCGCTTTCGCCTGAGCCCGGAGATAGGCGTGGAGCTGTTGTTTGGCCAGATCGATCATCTGCTTGCGGCGATCTTCTTCATCGCCGGGGATCCACTGGAAAGCGAAGGAATGCGGCTGCGGGCCGCCCGCATCGGAAATGGCGGGAATCGTCTCCACGGGAGCTTTGTCGGCGGCAGCAGCTGCAGTTTTCCCGGCGCCCGTCGAAGCGCTGCCGGTTGCGGATGAGTCGGCGGTCACTTTGCTGTAGCCAGGGACGTCCTCGTCGGCGAAGGAGAGCTCCGGTCTGCCCCGGCGGAGGCGAGGACGCGCAGAGGCCGAGGCTCCGCTGTCGTCAGCGGGGATCTGCGCGGGGGCAGTTTGCGATTTCGCTGTTTTCGAGTCGCCGGGCTTGGAATCGGCAGGCTTCGCCGTGGTTGTACTCGACCCGGCTGAGGCCGATCCCGCGGAGTTGGTCGCCGTCGGGTTTGCGCCGCTGGAGGGCGAAGTGGACTGGGCACCAGACGGCGTGGAACTGGTTGTGCTTTTCGTAAGCCGCGGGGGTTCGTCCCCGGAACTGCCGGAGGGAGCGCTCGACGTTTGCGGCGAAGAGGGTGGTGCAGAACTCGTGGAAGATGTTGAGGGGGTGGTTGCATTTCCGGCCGAGGCCTCCGACGGCCTTCTCGTCAGCCTGGGCGGCCCATCGACGGCATTGATTCCAACGGGCACGGTGGGCGTCTCTGCCGCTTTCTTTCCCACGTCGCTTCCAGCAGCGCTCCAGGTCCCCGTGCCGATCCAGGGAACGTCGGCGTTGGGAGAAGTGCTGTGCAGCGCGGAGCCAATCGTGAAAAGGCCCAGTGAATTGCCATCGCGCTCGACTTCGTAGACCGTGCCGGATTCGAGCGCCATCGGAACCGGATCGGCCTTATAAGCGCTCGCATCCCAGAATTTGCCGTCGATGAGGATCGCGATCGGAACCAGCGAGCTTTTATTGTTCGCGCCACGGCGAAGTACCGCAACCGCCCGGGGTCCGTTATCTTTCTTCTCGGGAGTATGGCGCTCGATAGGGATGATAAGCGGCGTGGACTGATCCTGCGCTTTCAAATCGGCAGGCACAATCAGAGAACCAGCCAGAAAAACTGCCGCGATCAGCGCACGGTATAAAATCGTGTGACAGCCGCGTGAGTCATTCTTCCGATTCGGCTTCGTTCGTGGGAGAAACACTGCCATGCATATCCATGATAAAGCTCCGCAGTTCACTTTGCAGGATGAGAACGACAGGCCATTCTCGCTGAAGGACCTGGAGGGCAAGACGGTCATCGTTTTTTTTTACCCTCGCGCCAACACACCGGGGTGAACTACAGAAGCTCGCGGGTTCCGCGACACATATAGACAGATTCAAAAAACCGGCGCCGTGCTGCTTGGCATCTCCCCAGATACGCCAAAAGCGCAAAAGAAATTTCAGGAGCAGGAAAAGCTTCCCTTTACGCTGCTGGCAGATGCCGACAAGAAGGTCGCCGGGGCGTTCGGGGTGCTCAAAGAAAAGAACATGTACGGCAAGAAAGTCATGGGAATCGCCCGGACGACGTTTGTGATCGACCCGGATGGGAAGATTCAACACATTTTCGAGAATGTGAAGGCGGATGGGCACGCGGAACAAGTGCTGGAATATTTGAAGCAATCGGCGAGGGCGTAGAGGACGCGGAACTCGGATTGATTTAGGGCTGTTCTCATTAACCGCAAAGGCGGCCAAGGACGCGAAGGAAATCGCGCGATAGATTAGATTCAACGCATGCGGGATCTGGAAATCACGCGTTCCGAAGTCATGGGAAAGATTCGTCCGCTGGATCGATCATTTTTTGCGCGTTCTCCGCGGCGAGTCGCGAGGGAACTTCTTGGCAAAGTGCTGGTGCGGCAAGATGCGCAGGCGACCCTTACCGCGCGCATCGTTGAAGTAGAGGCTTATCTCGGCGAGAAGGATCCGGCGGCGCACTCCTTTGCAGGAATGACTGCGCGCAATTCTGTGCTGTTTGGCCCTCCTGGCTATGCCTATGTGTATTTCATCTACGGCAATCACTATTGCCTGAATGTCTCGTGCGAAACGGAAGGACGGGCGGGAGGCGTTCTGTTTCGCGCGCTGGAACCGCTGACGGGCATCAAGGAGATGGCGCGCGCACGTGGGCTTTCGGCACCGCATCTGCTCACCAGCGGGCCCGGCCGATTAAGTGAAGCGTTTGGTATCACCCGCGCCCGCGACAACGGACGCGATCTCACGCTGCCGGGGGAATTGTGGATTGGCGATGACGGCTTCCGCGTTCGCACCGTTCTGCTCACGCCACGCATAGGGATCACCAAGGCTGCCGACCTGCGGCTGCGGTATCTGGTGGCGGGAAATCAATTTGTCTCCGGCTCCAAAACATTTTCGCGCGCTAAATCGGCCTTTCGGGTGTAGACTGTCGCCCGGCGCTGTGGGGGGAAAGCCTTGTTGGACGGGCATTCCGGGGCCTGCGCGAGTTGATGAGAATCTACGTATCCTTCTTGCGGGGCGCTTCATCTATCAAGGCTGAAGGGGCAGTCTTGTCTTCGGTTCAGCGATTCGCGATGCTCCTCGGCGCGATTGTCGGCGTCGCCCTAGTTCCATTACCCTCCTTCGGCGCTGCGGTCGATCAAGCTCAGCCCGCACCGTCTTCCATCGTCATCGGGTTTGTGGGCGGATTCGTGCATCGTGACAATCCGCATCATGGACCAGTGATATTGGCTAAACGGTTCCAGCACAGCGGTTTGAAAGACACCTATATCCGGGTCTTTGAAAACCGCCATCGGAAGCAGGCCTACAGAACGGTTCTCCGGCTCTTGGACCGCAATGGGGACGGTGTGTTGAGCGAGGCAGAAAAGGCTCAGGCGCACATCATCCTCTACGGGCAGAGTTGGGGCGCAGCCGCGGCGGTGTTGCTGGCGCGCGATCTGGATCGGGTTGGAATCCCGGTATTACTGACGGTTCAAGTGGACAGCGTGGCGAAGTTGTGGGAGCACGATAGCGTGATTCCGCCGAATGTCGAGGCTGCGGTGAACTTCTACCAGCCGCACGGGATCATCCATGGGCGGCGGGAGATCCGGGCTGCCGATCCCGCGCGAACCCAGATTCTGGGCAACTATCGTTTGGACTATAGGCAAAGTCCGGTAGAGTGCGAGGGATTCTCCTGGGCCGACCGAAACATTACGCCGGATCATATGCAGACGGAGTGCGATCCGCACTTGTGGGCGCAGGTAGAGAATCTGGTGCGCCAACGGCTGGAGATGCAGGATGCCGTGGCGTCTAATCCGAGCCGCTGAAGCAACTTCGGGTTATCCGCCGGGTTCTAAATTAGAGTAGCATTGTATTTGGGCGTCAAGCCCACTCCGGGCCCTGTTTCCGGTGAGTGGTGGGAGGCATCATCATGAGAAATTCCACCTTTGGTTCGACTCTTCTCGCAGGTTTCGCTTCATTCCTACTGATTTGTTTACCGACTCCTGTCTTTGCGCAGCACGGCGGAGGAGGAGGTCATGGGGGCGGTGGTGGCGGCGGCTTTCACGGAGGCGGTGGTGGCTTCGGCGGCGGCGGCTTCCATGGTGGCGGCTACGGCGGCGGCTATCACGGCGGGTATGGCGGCGGATACGGGGGATATCACGGGGGGTATGGTGGATCCCGTGGCGGATACGGCGGGGGATACCGCGGCAGCGAGGGATATGGTGGGCGCGGCGGATATGGCGGCATGGGCTCGCGCGGAGCGGCGTCATCCCATCCGTGGGCATTTGAAGGCAGTTCCGGAGGCCATAGTGCTGCCTCGCCCGGCTGGCACTCATTCTCAGGATCCGGAAATCGCGCCGGAATGGGTAGCGGAACTCACGCGGGAGTCGGGACCGGAAATCACACGGGAGCAGGCTCAGGCAGCATGGCCGGCAATCGCTCTGATTTCGCAGGACGCAGTGGAGGCGCAGAGAATCATGCCGCCATTGCAGACGGCGGCTGGCATTCGTTTGGAGGCAACTTCGGCGCCCGCGCTGGAGCCGGATCAGGATTAGGTTCACGTTCCGGCAGCACAGGCCTTAACCACACAGGAGCAGCGAACGTCGGCACTCGCGCCAATTGGGCAGGAGGATGGGGTGGAGGGTATGGTCGAGGCTTTGGACGTGGCTACGGCTACGGTGGCTGGGGTGGCGGCTGGGGATGGGGTTGGGGTGGTTTGGGATGGGGTTGGGGCTGGGGCCTCGGATGGGGATGGGGCCTAGGCTGGTGGGGTCCGGGTTGGGGCTGGGGATGGGGTTGGGATCCGTTCTGGTCTTGGCCTCCCTATGCATACAGCCCTTTGTGGTACGACAATTACGCCGGAGCCGACGCATACATCTATCCAAACAGCTAAACGTTTTTACTGATTTTCAGATCAGACCCCATTTCTGGCAGGCGCCGGAAGTGGGGTTTTCGTTTCAGCGGCAAAATTGAGCGGGCAGGCAAGGCGTTATTGAGAAGGCATCCCTGGCTCGTTAACGACTTTTCCCGAGCAGCAGGTTGTCAATCAGCCGCGTCGGTCCTACATAGGCCGCAACAGCGACCAGCGCTCCCCCTGAGAGGGACGCGACAGGGTCGAGAGTCTCTGGATTGACGATTTCGAAGTAATCCAGCCGAACTCCGTCTTCTGCCGCGAAGACTGCTTTACCTACGGCAGAAAGCTTGTGTGAATCGGTTTCTCCCGTCCGTGCCAATTCTTCGACCCGCAAGAGCGACCGGTGAAGGACAAGAGCCTGCTTCCGCTGCTCCGGATCGAGATAAGCATTGCGTGAACTCATTGCCAAGCCATCCGGTTCACGAATGATCGGGCAGCCGACAATCTCGACGGGAAAATGCAGGTCGTGGACCATTCGCCGGATGATCGCCAACTGCGCCGCATCTTTCTGTCCGAAGAACGCGGCGTCGGGCTCGACGGCATGGAACAGCTTTGCCACCACGGTCGTCACTCCGCGAAAATGTCCAGGGCGGGAACGGCCGTCGAGCTTTCCGCTGAGGTCTTCGACTGTGACCCAGGTCAGCGCGCCCGGCGGATAGATCTCTTCGACCGTCGGCGAAAAGAGTACGTCCACGCCTTCGCGCAGGAGCAATTCCCGGTCACGCTTGGGCGCACGCGGATACTTCGCGAGATCCTCATTCGGACCGAACTGGGTGGGATTCACAAAAATCGATGCAACGACTGCCTGGCAGGAGGCCTTGGCTACGCGGATCAATGAGAGATGCCCTTCATGCAGAGCGCCCATGGTCGGAACGAATCCCAAGCGCCGCCGCGCTGCGCGCATGCTGCGGGAAACATCTCGCATTTCCTGAACTGTGGTGCAGATTTTCACGGATGGGGGAACGGCGAAAAGAATAATCTTTCAGGGAATTGGCCGATCACGTCGCGGGTACCCATTTTATGGCAACGTGAGCGCCCTGCAATATCCCTCCGACTATGCCCTTGTTTCTGCGGATTGCGACTCCATCCTGATCGGACGAGGAGTGAGCAGTTTCTGTGGCGGCGACGACTCGGCCGTAAGGCCAGTCGGAAGATGGAAGGGTGGCTAACGCGGGCAGAAGTTGATCGGGCTTGAGGATGATCTCGGCGCTGTCCGGAGCGTCGAGCAGCGCCACGCCGTCCGCGCGGACAATCAGGTAGGGATTGCGCCACTGCTTCATGTCCTGCACGCGGTTGTAGGCCGATGTGTTGGCGGCGGGGATGGTTCGCAGCGTCGAGCCCGGATCGGGAGCCGCGGCGGATTGCCGGGTGCATGCTGCCAAAACGATTTCGAGACAAAGAATTAGGGCAAAACTGGCAGATTTCCGTAGCACGAAAGTGGTCACCTCACCGCTGCCGGGACGTCATTCCTGGCGGCCCAGATCAGCGCAATGATCCATCCTATGACGCTCCAACCGAGAAAAAAGTTGAGCAGAAAAATAGCGAGGGTATCGCGCTTGCTTTTGATGGCGGCGATGATGGTGGGCAGAAAGTACAACACCGTTCCCAAACCGAAGAACGGGAAGAAGAAAAATGTGGAGAGAATCATAAGACCCCCTGCGGCTAGCCTAGCACTTTGAGATACGGATTTCTCGGGTCTCCGGTTCCCGGGTGCCTCAAGGTACGGTCAAAAGCCGAGAACTGTGAACACGGTCGGTGTTCGCCCTGCCAGTCTCGCCGGATATTTTAACGCCGCATCGCCAATTTGCGCTCCAGCACGGAATCCAGGGCGGCGCGAGTGTCTTTTCCCAAGTGATAGGACTCCTCGTCTGCCGGATATTGGTGCGACTTCACGTCCGCGCGAAATGCCTGCGCAGCTTGCATGATCAGAGCCGCCGCGTCGCCGTAACGGCGTACGAATTTCGCGGGCGGCCCGAAGGTCAGATTCAAGATGTCGTGGAAAACCAGCACCTGGCCGTCGCAGTCGGGACCGGCGCCAATGCCAATGGTGGGCGTGCCGACTTCGGCGGTGATCATGGCCGCCACTTCGCGAGGAATGCCTTCAAGAAAAAGACATGCCACGCCGGCGCGATCCAGAGACGTGGCATCGCGCATGAGTTGTTCGACACCGCTCAGGTTCTTACCCTGCACTTTGTAGCCGCCCATCACGTTGACGGATTGCGGCGTGAGGCCGATGTGACCGGCGACGGGAATCTCCGCGTCGATGATCTGGCGAATCAAGTCAGCGCGTTTCTCGCCACCCTCGATCTTCACCACTTCGGCTCCACCTTCCTTCACGAAGCGAGCGGCGTTACGAACCGCATCTTTGGAATCAACCTGGTAAGAGCCGTATGGCATGTCGGCGATCAGCAATGCGCTTTTGACGGCGCGGCGCACGGCTTTTACGTGATGCAGCATCTCGTCCATGGTGACCGAGAGCGTGTTCTCGTAGCCGAGCATGGTCTGGGCGAGCGAGTCCCCCACAAGGACCATGTCGATGCCGGCCTCATCGACGAGACGCGCGGATGCATAGTCGTAAGCGGTGAGGCAGGTGATGGGTTCGCGTTGAAGTTTCTGCTGCCGCAGAGTTGCGGTAGTGATTTTCGGGCGGGATCCGTCAAACGGTCGCCCGATCGGGGTGAGACTCATGATGTCCTCCAGTGCCCCTCCGGCCCGGCCGGATAGAGCCTGTATACATCGTTAGATGACGACTCGGGCTAGTATAGCCGCAAATCAGGTGAGCCGCGAGGAAAAGAAAATGGGCCGGATTGCCGAGGATTGGAAGGGGCAAAATCGGGTAAGCATGATCTTATATTGGCTTACTCTTGGCGACATGGTAAGATGCATACACTATGGCTTACTCCGTGGTCATCAGCTCGAAGGGACAATTTGTGATTCCGGCGGAGCTCCGCACAAAGCTCGGATTGAAGAAAGGGTCTCGCGCCGTGTGCAGTGAGGAAAACGGGAAGCTCGTGCTCGCTCCAATCGAACGCGTGTTGGACGAGATCCAGGGGTCGCTGAGGCCGCGTCCAGGGGAACCATCGGCGTTTGAGGAATCTCTCGCCGAACGTGAAAGGCAACGTCGGCGAGAGCGGGAAGAGAAATAGTGATCGTCTCTCGCTCGCCCGGCCGGCGTTACGTACTCGACGCCAATGCCGTGATTGCCTTCTTCGAGGGGCGGCAGCCTGCGGCAGGACGGGTGCGCAAGCTGCTCGCCGAAGCGGATCGCAGTAATCTTCCTTTGTGGATGTCAGCGGTGAATTGGGGCGAGGTGTACTACATCGAATGGCGCCGTTATGGCGAAGCCAAGGCGCAACAAGCGGAGGTTAACCTGCATCGGTTGCCCATCGTGGTAATCGCCGCGGACCTGGAACGCGCGACCCGGGCCGCCACCCTGAAACAGAGGCATAACCTTGGCTATGCAGATTCCTTCGCTGCTGAACTCGCGATAGAACGAGCGGCGTCACTGGTAACTGCCGACCCGGAGTTTTCACGCTTGGGCAGGATGCTCTCTTTGTTTCCCTTGCCACGGCCCGAGCAGTAGCTTGCCTTAACTGCGCATAAGGAACTGCTCACGCGGTAACGTTCGATCCAGTTTGCAGCGCTCTATGCGCTGGCGGCTTCCTGCCCGCCCAGAGGCAGGAAATATTGCGTGCCCTTGATGGGTTCACTCACTTTGCGCAGCAGTTCCTGCAGATCTTCGTTGCGGTCGACGAAGTCGATTTCGGATGTGTTCACGATCAGCAGGTCAGATGAAGTGTAGTGAAAGAAAAAGTGCTCGTAGGCTTTGACGACTTCTTCGAGGTATTCATCGCTCACGCCGCGCTCGCTGGCAATGTTTTTCTTCTTCAAACGCCGCTTGAGCACATCTGGCGTGGCTTGCAAATAAATCACGAGATCGGGCGTCGGCAACTGCTCGCGGAAGTAGTTGTAATAGCGGTTGTAGGTGTCGAGTTCCTGATCGTTGAGATTCAGGCAGGCGAAGAGCTTGTCTTTTTCGAAGATGAAATCGGAAACGACGATGCGCTGCGATCGCGGTCCGAGATCGAGGGCTTGAAGTTTCTCGAAGCGGCCCATCATGAAGGTGAATTGCGCTTGAAAGGCAGCTCCGCGGTCACCTTCGTAGAAGGCATCGAGGAAAGGGTTTGATTTCGGCTCCATGACTTGCTGGGCGTTCAATCGCTCCGCCAGGATGCGGGCCAGCGTGCTCTTGCCGACTCGAATGGGGCCCTCTACTGCGATGTAACGGGGAAGCTCAAAGAGATTGGCCATGGGTTCGTGTGCAGTTCGTGATCTTTCGGAAAAGGCAGCATAGCTCGGATGACGGCGAGTGACAATTGAGGGAAGAGTTAACAGGGGAATGGCGTAATGGGATAACCGGCAAATTGAGTCATTGAGAAATGTAACCGGAGCAAACGGCGTTTTCACCTATCAATTTCTGAATCACTCAATTGTTCAATTACGCAATCCGCTACAATCGCTGCATGGTCGGAGCCCTGCTCGCCGGAACGGCTGCTGCTGTGGGAATCTTCTCGGCGGGCTATCAATCGATGGCTGCGACCGGGCAATGGTACGGACGAACGTTCACCGGTCTTCCGCGCGCGACGAAGCAACTGGCGCTGACGTACGACGATGGCCCGAACGATCCTCACACATTACGTCTGCTGGAGGTGCTGGCGCGGCACGAAGTTCACGCCACGTTTTTTCTCATTGGACGATTCGTGGAACAGCGACCTGACATCGTCCGCGAAATTGCGAACGCCGGCCATACGATTGGCAATCATACCTTCACGCATCCTCTGCTGATCTTCAAGACGGCGGCTGAGATTCGTAGGGAACTGACACGCTGCCAGGCAACTCTGCAGGATGCGGTGGGGGAACACTCTAATCTTTTCCGTCCACCGTTCGGCGGACGACGCCCCGCGGTAGTGCGCGTTGCGCGCCAACTCGGCTTTGAGCCCGTGATGTGGAACGTGACGGGATATGACTGGAGTGGTCAGTTGGCCGCACAGATTGAAGCGAAAGTGATGCGGCGAATTCGCGGAGGGGATGTGATTCTGTTACATGACGGCGGGCACGAACAGATGGGCGCCGATCGAACGCAAACCGTGCGGGCGACGGACGATTTAATAGCGCACTACAAGCAGAAAGGGTATGAATTTGTGACCGTAGCGGGGATGATGGAGAGTAAAAACACAACTCACAGTTTTGAGAATCAGACAGCCAATCGATAGCGGATTTGCAACGTGCGGTTGCAACTCTTGTGCAAGGAGTAAATTCTGATGGCACGCCTTCTTCTCTTTCTTTTTTCCAGCGTGATATTGGCTTCAGCGCAGCCGAAAGCGCTGTTTTATATGATCGAGAGTCCGAACTCGGTGAAATCGTTCCTCGATCATGCCGACAAAGTCGACGTGATTGTGCCGGCGTGGTATTCGGTTGACGAAAATGGCTTGGTGTGGGGCGGACCGAATCCCGAGGTTATGAAAGCCGCGGCAGAGCATCACGTGCCGGTGATGCCGATCGTCGCGTTGATGGTCCAAGCCGATCTTCACAAACTGCTGTCAACGCCCGCGGCGCGGGCCACTTTCATCGCCGCACTGGTGAGCGAGTGCAAGAAGAACGGCTATAGCGGATTCCAGATCGATTTTGAAAATGTGAATTGGACCGACCGTGACTTGCTTTCGGCGCTGGTGGCTGAAACTGCGGCCGCACTGCACAAGGAAAACCTGCTACTGACCATTGCTACCATACCCAACGCGCCGGGGTTTCCGGGGAAAAGTAACTACTCCCATTGGTTGTATGCGAACTGGCGAGGTGCCTACGATCTGAAGGCGCTGGCGAACTCCGTCGATCTCATTTGCCTCATGACGTACGATCAGCACACGAGATGGACTATGCCCGGGCCGGTAGCCGGATATCCGTGGACCGTGGAGAACCTGGAATACGCGTTGCAATTCGTCCCTAAGCAGAAATTATCGCTGGGCATTCCACTGTACGGGTTTCACTGGTTTGCGGGCGATCCAGGAAAAGAGGAGAAACCGAATCCGACGGCGGAATACATCGGGCAACAAGACGTTGAAGGATACGAGGCGGCGTACCATCCACAAGTGCAGTGGGACGCGGCCGACCGCAGTGCGTGGTTCTATTTTTATCGTGACGACTCACGCGAGTGGGTGTTCTTCACTGACAAGCGCACATTCGAAGAGAGGCTGAACCTGATGCGGGAACGCGGCCTGGAGGGCTTCTGTTCGTGGGTGCTGGGGACCGAAGATCCGCAGATCTGGTCGGTCTTACCGTCGCACAAGTAAGCCGGCCTCAGCCTCGCATGGCGGAGAATGCTTCTTTGGCGGCCGCGATTGTTTTCTGCACATCTTCCTCGGTGTGCGCGGCTCCGAGGAAAGCGGCTTCATACTGCGAAGGCGGCAAGTAGATGCCGTTATCGAGCATGCCCCGAAAAAATTTGCCGAACGCCTCGGTATCAGACTTGGAAGCGGAATCCCAATCGGTGACCGGACCCTTCTGGAAAAACCAGGTGAACATCGATCCCACTCGGTTATGGCACAGAGAAACGCCCGCGGCATGGGCGGCAGCGGCAACTCCAGAAACCAGTTCGCCACTCAGCTTTTCTAATCGCGGATAAATCTCGGCTTTGCGTTCGCGCAATTGCTTCAGCATGGCGCACCCAGCCGCCATGGCGAGCGGATTTCCTGAAAGCGTGCCTGCCTGATACATAGGCCCGACGGGAGCAACCAGATCCATGATTTCTTTTGGACCGGCGTAGGCACCCACGGGCAATCCGCCACCGATAATTTTCCCCAGCGTGGTGAGGTCGGGCTTGATGTTGTAGAGTTCCTGAGCTCCGCCAAAAGCCAGACGGAATCCGGTCATGACTTCATCGAAGATCAGCACACATCGTTCGCGCTCGGTAAGCAAGCGCAAGCCGACCAGATAATCGTCGGCAGCCGGGACACATCCCATGTTGCCCACGACGGGCTCAACGATCACGCAGGCAATCTCGTGCTTGAACTTGTGAAAGGCGTGCTCGATCGCCGACAGGTTATTGAACGGCAGGGCCAGCGTAAATTGAGTGAATTCTTCGGGAACGCCTGCGGAACCTGGGATTCCGAGCGTTGCTACGCCCGATCCGGCCTTGACCAGCAAGGCATCCGCGTGGCCGTGATAGCAGCCCTCGAACTTGATAATGTATTTGCGCTTTGTGTAAGCGCGAGCGAGACGAATGGCCGACATTGTTGCTTCGGTTCCGGAGCTGACGAAGCGGACTTTCTGCATGTGAGGAAAAGCGCTGAGAACCAATTCGGCGAGATCGGCCTCGGAGGGTGTGGAGGCGCCGAAGCTGGTTCCATTGCAAGCGGCGCTGACAATGGCGTCGAGCACACCAGGCTCGGCATGTCCGAGGATGAGTGGACCCCACGATCCGATGTAGTCGATGAATTCGTTTTCATCGGCGTCCCAAATATGCGACCCCTTGCCGCGCACGATGAAAGGCGGATCTCCGCCGACCGAGTGAAAGGCGCGCACGGGCGAGTTCACGCCGCCGGGAATCATGCTTTCCGCCCGTTGTTGCAGGCGGCGCGACTGTTCAGTTTTGCGTGATGTCACGGACGGCATCATATCCCCCGAATAGAGAGAAAGACGTCACTCAGGATTCGACTAAGCAGCGCGTATAACCGAACTACTATAACAGCCCGAGCGAATTCATCAGATATTCACGCTTCTGAAATCACTTTGCAACATCGCGGCAGTAACGTGGAAGTCATCAAGTTGCCCTTCTAACCGGGAGGGTTTGAGGGACAGTCTCGGGGGCTCCGGACTGTCCTTTTTGCTGCGCAAGCGCTGCTCAGGACACATGCGGACTAAGAAGGTTTACGGTTCGCACTGCATTTCGCGCAAGCTCTCTAACTCCTGCAATGCCCGGCGTCGCATATTCCGAAACAGTGCAATGAAGCCCGCCGTCTGCAGCGCCAGAACCAGCAGCGAGACGGCGAGACATCTTCCTGTCAGTTCTTTTCGTAGATAATCGAGCGTCAGCCATGGGACAGTAATGGCGAGTTGAACCGCGAGAAACCAAAGTCCAAAGCGGGCGGCGCGAAGCTCGGCCGCGCAGCGCTGGCGATAGTGATCGGTGAATTCGGTCACGCACTTCAGATTCGCTGCCCACAACGATTTCCCATTCCGCACGGAAAAGGCGCTGGCGATGAGTGTGCCCAACCATACGGTGGCCGCCCATAGGTAGGTTTCCGCCGATGGATTTTTCCATGCAAAGACGCCGCTGAAGCCGAGAAGAATCAACCCACTGAAGAGTTCGAGCACATGGCGAATGCGAAGACTTCTCTGCTGGGCGACGGCCTTGCGCCGCAAGTCACTCGGGGTTCCTGCGGCGTACTCCTGCGCGATCCATTCCGCACGCCAAGATTCGATTTCTGCGTCGTGATTTGTCATCGTCTTCCCAACCTCTCCTTGATCAACTTCTTGGCGCGGTTCATGCGCACCGCGACATTGTTCTCGCTGATACCAAGCACAGCCGAGATTTCCGCGTGCGAGAGATCCTCGAGCGCAAGAGTGAGAACCTGGCGAAACGGAATGGGCAACAAGCGGATAGCGGTGAGTAATCGGGACTGATCCGCGCGATTGATGGCGGAAGCTTCCGGGCTGCTGCGGGGATCGAGGATCTCTTCGGATTCTTCTGCCATTCCGCTGCGTTTCCTCCGCCAGACATGCGTCAATGCGCGGTTGTGAGCAATGCGAAAGATGAATGTCCGCAGGGAGGCGTCGCCGCGAAATCGAGGGAGCGCCATCCAGATGGCCAGGCGGATTTCCTGAAGCAGATCTTCGCGGCTCTGCGGATTCGATTCGTAAGACGCCGCCAGCCGCGCCAGGCTGGCGCCGAACTCGCTCCAAAGCTGCTCGTACTCGTGCTGCAGGCGTTGGCGCGAATGCGCAGGATTCGTAGCCGCATCTGCGGATATCCGTTCATCAACATTCATCTATTGCAAGGCCTTGCGTTCGCAGTTGCGCAGAATTGCACGCCCGAGAAAGGCAGTCTGCCACAGCAATGGTTCCTTACAGAATTTTTCGCAGAAAAAATCGTTCTTCTTTTTTGTAAGGTGCCGGGATTTTCAAGACTACCCGTTACGAGACAGTCCGAAAAGGAGCCGATCCCATGTGTAAAGCCTGCGTTGTGCCGCGAACTTCGCATTTCATCGCCGTTCTCGTCCTCTCTCTGCCTTTGATCACGATTCTCCAGGCACAGGATCCCACGCCATCGACCCACGATATCAGTGCTATTTATCGGCTTGCAGGCCAGCCCACCGGAACCTATCGCGAATCTGCTTCGCGCGACTCAACCGGAAGCGCGACCTCGATTGAGAGCGATCTGATCTTCAATCGTCTGGGCACGAAGCTGGAAATGAAATCCAGCAGCCAATATCGCGAAGATAGTGCCGGGCACTTGAAGAGCGCCGCGAGCGATCAATCGAGCTTCAACAGGCAACGCATCTTGCGGTTGAGGTCGGCGACAAAACGGTAACCGTCTCAACCACCACTGGCGGCAAGACCTATCAGCACAGTGTCGAACTCACCGGGGCGCTGCTGGGACCTGAGGGTGGGCGGCAGATGCTTGTGTCGCGTCTGCATGCGGCTGGCGACTCAGTTTCCTACCAGACTTTTTCAACGGAACTGGGATCGGTGGTGACAATCACGAGCACGCTGTTGGGAATTGAGGACTTCACCATGAGCCGGAAGAACATCAAGGCACTGAAAATCCAGCAGAGCATCAGCTCGATACCCGGCACATCGATCCTTTGGACGGATCAGAACGGCTGGATGCTGCGCCAGGTGATTTCGAGCCCTCTAGGGGATATTGAGGCAGTGCGGGAGGAAGGGCACGCAGAAGATGCGGCAGCGATTCAGGGTGCGTCATTGCCGGAAGAGAGTTTTATGCGCTCGATTGCGAAGTCGAACATTCGCCTGCCGCAAGAACGGCTGATTGACTCCATGCAATTGAAAATCATTCACAAGCGCCCCGATCTTGGCTGGCCTCAACTTGAGGCCGACAACCAGCATGTAATCGAGAAGACGGCGAATTATGTAGTGCTCGAGATCCGGCGCCTAGAGCCAGAGTCGGCGGGAGCGCGTCCGATGGCGGTAAGACCTGATCTGGAAGCATATCTCGCGCCCAGCGTCCTGCTGCAATCAGATGACGCCAACATCCAGAAAATTGCCAGCGAAGTCGTGGGTAACGACAACGATGCATGGAGCGCGGCCCGGAAACTGCAACAATGGACGAATGAAAACATGCAATTCGATGCCGGAATCGCTGTCGCACCGGCGTCGGAGGTGGCGCGCAATCGTCGAGGTACTTGTTTCGGATACTCCATGCTGCTGGGTTCGTTGCTGCGTGCGGCGGGCATCCCGTCGCGTTTGCGGATGGGGTACGTTTATGCGGGAGGGATCTGGGGCGGCCATGCGTGGATTGATGCGCAAATCGCCGGCCGATGGATTCCCATCGATGGCGCGTTGTATTCGCCCGGAGCGGCGGACGCAGCACGCTTCAGCGTTTTCACCAGCAGCCTGGAAGATGGAACCCTTGCGGGCATGGGCGCCCTCGGTCAGCTTTTTGGCAATGTGGAGATCAAGATTCTGAGCTATAGCGTGCGCGGGAAAACAGTTGCAGTCCCGGAGAACTCAACGCCGTTTACGGTGCGTGGGGATAAATACGAGAATCCGTGGCTTGGCCTTTCTATTCGGAAACCCGGTTCTTTCCGTTTCGATGATCTCGATAGCACGTGGCCGGACACGACCGTGCTGGCCATGCGGGGGCAGAGAGGAGAACTCGTCCAAATAAAAGACCTGTCGGCGTCACTTCCCAGCGGGGTATTCGACGCGCAAAAAGAGTTTGCCGGCGAAGGAGTCATTGGGACGAAGAGCGCGATCAAGATCGCCGGGCACACCGCGGAGATGCAGTTCTCTTTACAAAAAGCCGCCGCCATTTTGCAAACGCGAGGGGACGTATGGGAGTTTATCGCCTCCGGTCCGCACGCTGAGGGAATGCTGAAGAGTGCTGTTTCCAGCGTTCGAATCGAGAGGTAGTGTGGACGGTGCGGCCAACTCACATTCTCGGACGGCAGGGGGATGGCTTTATTTCAGGTAGGCGCGCACCAGAGAAATCAGATCCTCGGTAAGTTCCTCCGGCGATTCCGGGCCGCGATCGGGATGGGTGATGTGCAGGCGGATGTGATCCTCGAGAATTTCTGCCATCAGACTGTTGACGCCCCCGCGAATGGCGGCCAGCAGCATGAGGATGTCAGCGCATTCATCGCCTTCCGCGACGGCGCGCTCGACCGCTGAGATTTGTCCGCCCAGGCGGCGGATGCGGGAATAAAGTTTCTGCTTCTCCTTGGAAATTTCCGGCAGCTTCCGATTCATGAACCTTTCTCGCTTTCGATTGATTTTTACCCTTGACTTATACCATAGGGGGGTATCATATTGCGATGGGGAAAGCCCCGGACATCGAGGGAAAGGAGGAAAACGACAATGGCCTGCATGACAATTTTCGCACCCGCAATGACGATGGCGACGAACGAGTTCACGCGCGTTGTGCGGCAGGAATTTGTGCCCACGGTACACATAGAATCCGCCGTGGAACGCCTGCCGCTCAGCATGAACTGGGTCGTGGTCACCGACGGCGATGGCAAGGCACAGCTACGCATGAAGTGGTCCCGCGACTCATGAAGGATGGTCTTTCGTGAGGTGGTGGCTGGATTTTTGAAATTCCAGTCACTGCCTTCGTGGTCCTGTAACACTCCTGTAACCGAGAGTGCGTAGGCTCTTTCGCTTAGGTCCTTGGGCCTGAGCGAGCCGCTCTCCCATATTAACTTCGGTTAACCTTATCGATATATTGTAATTAATATCAAGTGGGGCAAGGGCAACAGCCCGATAACAAGGGAGCGTGATGACAATCACGCGCGACCGTGACGCGTGATACAGGAGGGAGCGAGGCGGGTCCTATAGGGTAGCTTCATGAAATTGAAATTGAAATTCATTTTCAATATGATGAGCGCCAACTCCCCAACTCCCCGAGTGCTCTGGGCTACCGTGCTGCCGCGCTACGCGGCGATGGCACTTCTCGCCGCTATCCTGCTATTCGCCCGCCCCGGCTTCGGCCAAAGCCTCGTTTCGGCATCCGTCCCCGTGCAATCGAGCACGCCAGAGGCCGCGGCTGCCCCTTCGCCCGTATCGACCCCTCCGCCAGACGACAACACGGAGGCGATCCTACCGCATTTCCGAAACTCGCAATTCTGGCTGTCCGGGCAGGCCAATTTTATCTATCAGACACATCCTGAATTTCCCGCTCTTTATAGCGGCCCGCACAGTCTGAATCCGCATTATGAAAAGGCACTTTCGCGCGTGCTGACGCTGTATACGGGATTTCGCCTGAACAACTCCACGGAATTTCTGGTGGATGTTGAAGAGGCCGGCGGCTCCGCCCTCAGCCAGGGCTTTGGGTTGGCCGGGAATACCGATCTTGACATCGTGCGCAACCCCTTGCTGAGCAAAGCTCCGTATCTTGGGCGGGGGATGATCCATACCGTGATCGCGCTGAGCAAAGACAAGATCGAGAGCCAGCGCAACTTTTTGTCTCTCTTCGATGAGCTGCCGCGGCGGCGGCTCGAACTTCGCTTCGGCAAATTCAGCATGCCCGACTTTTTTGACATCAACTCCGTGGGCTCAGACACGCATTTTCAGTTCATTAACTGGACGGTGGACAATAACGGCGCATGGGACTACGCGGCCGACACGCGCGGTTACACGGTCGGGCTCACGGCGGATTTCGAGGATCGAAGCTGGGGATTTCGCTTTGCCGAAGTGCTGATGCCCAAAGTTGCCAATGGCATCGATCTGGTGTGGAAGCCGTGGCAGGTGCACGCGGAAAATTGGGAATACGAGTTGCGTCATGGCGTGCTGCCCAGGAAAGAAGGCGTCGTGCGGCTGCTGGCTTATACGAATTACGCCAACATGGGCATTTATCGCAATCAGGTGGCACTCGCGGAAGAAACTGGAATGACGCCCGACATCACCGATCATCCCTGGCATGTGACGCGCAAGTATGGCTTCGAGGTGAATGTGGAGCAGACGCTGACGAAATATCTCACGGCGTTCGGACGATTTGGCTGGGACAACGGCAAGACAGAATCGTTTGCCTACACCGAGGTGGACCAAACGTTCGCGCAAGGGGTCGGCGCGAGCGGCGCGTGGTGGCACCGCAGGCAGGACCGGGCAGGCATCGCTTTTGTCACGAATGCGATCAAGAAGGACCACCAGACCTACCTCGCGGATGGAGGCTTGGGATTCCTTCTTGGGGATGGCGGCCTCGATTATGGCCGGGAGAACATCATCGAGAGCTACTATACGGCTCACGTCTGGCGGGGCATCTATATTGCGCCCGGCTTGCAGCACATCAATAATCCCGGCTACAACCGCGATCGCGGTCCGGTGCTGGTGCCTACGTTCCGCGTTCACGTAGAATTCTGACAAGGAAGTACCTTCATTTGATTTCTCGCTGCGGCCTCATGGATCCACGATCCACAACATTTTCAGATCAAAAGGACTAGCAATTCCGAGCACGACACTTTTTATGCGGCTTTTGTCATAATGATTCCTGGTCGTTAGTGAGGACACTTATGGCTGCTCAACCTTCGGGCTTATCCATCGAACAACCGCAGAAAGGCTTCAATGGACATTCCATGGTTGGGGCACTGCAACGGGTGCTGGTGTGCTCCCCGCGAACGGCTGGATGGAACCAGCGCGAGCGCACTGCCCGGTGGCGCGACCTGGGCTTTCTGCATGCCCCCGATTTTGATACGGCGCAGGCGCAACACGACTATTTCTGCCAGCAACTGGAAGCTTCCGGAGCCGAGGTGATCGAACTGCCACCTGCGGCCGACGTCACGCTGGATGCCGTCTACGCCCATGATGCCTCTTTTCCCACTGATTTCGGGTTGATCGTGATGCGTCCGGGGAAAGTCAGCCGATTAGCGGAAGGGAAAAATCATGGCTCCTTCTGCACGAAGCTGGTGATTGCGAATCTGGCGAAAATCGTGGAGCCGGGAACAAGCGAAGCAGGAGACATCGTCTGGCTGGACGCTAAGACCCTTCTCATCGGCCGCGGATACCGGACCAATACTGTGGGCATTCAGCAGATGCGGGAACTGCTCGGGGCGAAGGGAATCGAAGTGCTTTCGGCGCCCCTGCCGCATGGATCGGGGCCGGCAACGTGTCTGCATCTGATGTCGCTGATGAGCCTGCTCAACGAGCGCACGATTCTAGTGGATCTGCCATGGCTTGCGGTGGAAACGGTCGAGTTACTGCGATCCAGAGGCTTCAACTTGATCGAGATTGATTATTCCGAACGCGACACGCTCGCCTGCAACGTGCTTTCTTTGGGAAACAACCGCCTGCTGGCGATTGAGGAAAACACGAAAACCAACGCCCGCCTGCGCGAAGCTGGATTTGACGTGCGAAGCTTCGCCGGCAATGAGCTTTGCATTAATGGCGGCGGTGGCCCCACCTGTCTTACGCGACCGATACTGCGGGGGTAGAGATTCTCATCCTCCCGCTATCGCTCCAATCACGATAAATGGCTCTTTGCCCGCAGCGACAGCTTCAGGTAGGAGTGCATCCGGAGCTTCATGGGAAAGATCCTCCTCGCAGGCAAAGAATCGCAGAAAAGGGCGCCGTTGCTTGGTGACGTGATCGCGGATCGTGCCTTCCAACATGGGATAACGCGCTTCTAAAGCGTCCAGCACGGAGCGTTGGGTGATCGGTCCAGCAATTTCCAGTACGACCTCGTCGCCAACCTGCGCGAGGTTCCGAAGATGATAGGGCAGCGCGACGCGAACCATTAGAGAATCAATCTTCCTTGATGTGGCCTGATTTCTTCAAGATCGATAGAGCTTTGTCTGAGAAATCTTCGGGAATCAGCACGTAATCCGTGTCGAAGGTTGAGACGGCGAAGATGGGGACATCGTTGCCCGAGAGGGGCTGAATAAACGACAGCAGGACTCCCGTCTGGGTGAACGGAAACGGCCCGCACAGTTTGAGGCAAATCCAGCGGCGAGGAGAATGCGTTTCATGCGGTAGGTTCTCGAGCGGACAGATGATCGAGAGTTCATCTGCCGACCGGCTGACGGAGATGAATTGGCCTTCTTGCGCCCAGGCCGGAACGGGGGAATCAGCATTGAGGCGCACCACCGCGAACCTTCCGTCGAGCGCGCGAAAGCGCAGTCCTTGGTTCATAGCTACCCTGCGATGGCCTTGTGCACGGCTGCTTTGGCAAGCAGTCGCGTCGAGTCGAGAGTGGGCAACGGCGAGGATTCAGGCTTGATTAGCAGCGGGATTTCCGTGCAGGCCAGAGCCACAGCGTCGCACCCTCCTTCCTGCAGGCCGCGGATGACTTCGATGTAGTAGGCAAGCGAGCGCGGCAGAAATTCTCCGTTGACGAGTTCATCGAAAATAATCTGGTTGATCCGGTTGCGCTGCTCGCTCGAAGGAATTCTGTGCTCAATTCCGAGGGCGCGCAAAGCCACAGGGTAGACCGGGCCCTCCATCAGATAACGCGTGCCGAGAACGGCAACTCGTTTGTACTGTCGCCGCTGAGCCTCAGCCGCGACCTCGCGGGCGATGTGAAGCCATGGCCGGGGCGAACGGTGCTCCACCAGATCGAACGCCTGATGAATGGTGTTATCCGGACAAATCAGGAAGTCGGCTCCCGCGCGTGCCAGTTTCTCGGCCGAAGCAAGCATCAATTGCGCGACGCCAGCCCAGTCTCCCGCATCGATCGACTTCATGTACTCTGCCAGCGAGAACGAGTGCAGCGAGACCTGGGGATGGTCGTGGCGTCCCAGTTGCTGCGCGCCTTCGAGCGAGATGGTTCGATAGCAGAGCGCAGCGCCTTCGGTGCTGCAGGCGACAATTCCAATGTGTAGCATCAGGCTTTGGCGTTAGGCATCAACGGCCACTTGTTAGTTGGGTCGCGAGGCTCGGAATCTGGATGGTTTGGCGAAGTTGCTGTCGCGTACGGGCTCAGCTGGCGGTAACGCTTTTCGAATTCCTCGCGGGTGATGATCGTTTTAATATCAGTGACGCGGTCGATCGCGAGAATGCCATCGAGATGATCGATCTCATGCTGCAATAATTCCGAAAGATCGCGGTCCTCACTCGCCTCGAACTCCAGCGTCTCGCCATAAAGATTATGGTAGCGAACCACGATGCGACGGTGGCGTTCCACTTGCATAAAGATGGAAAGAAAGCTGAGGCAAGCGTCCCAGACCACAGATTTTTCCTGGCTGCGCTGAATAATCTCTGGATTGATAAGCGGCCAAGGCTCGACTCCCGGCAGCTTCAGGAAAATCACGCGCTGAAGGACGCCGATCTGCGGCGCCGCGATGCCTCTCCCATAGCCGGTTGTCGAACGCCAGTGAGCGAGCGTGTCCGCGAGATCGCGCACCAGATCTTGAACCTGGCGGGACGTTGGATTTTCCACTAGCAGGGATCTCTCCCGCAATAAGGGATCGCCGAGTTGAAGAATGGGACGGATGGGCATGACTTCTGGCAACCAAAACTCTTAATTTCTATTTCTTCGTCTGCGTTTCTATTTTCTTGGTCTGCTCTTTGGGATCCGACCAGACCAACTGCAGAACGATACACAAAACTAACGTCAGCAAAAAGTCTGCCATCTGCGGATGAGCAGGCCAAATCTTGTGCGGAAGGCGCATTCGCCAGGCGATGATTGCTGCCGCTGTAGCAATCAAGCTGATCTGAAGAGTCTTCATCTCAGATTCCTACGAAACTCGCGAGCGACGTGATTTTACCGCATTCGTGATGATTGAGGATGTGCGTTAGCGCGCAGCCGCAGCATCGAAGAGGCTAAGAAGTTCCAGCTTCTTTTCCGCCGACAGGAACGAGGCCTCGAAGGAATTGCGGGCCAACTCACGCAGGTGCTCGTCGGTGAATCCGAAGGTGTCTTGCGCCAGCTGATACTCGCGGTTGAGCGAAGTGCCGAAAAGCGCGGGATCATCGGTGTTGAGCAAAATCATTACGCCCTGGTCGAAATAGCTCTTGGCCGGATGCTCGGCAATCGACTTGCAAACACCCGTGCGCAGGTTGCTGGTTAAGCAAATCTCGACGGGAATCTGCCGGTAGGCAAGTTCCTCGACCAGATCAGGATCTTTTTCGGCCGCGAGCCCGTGGCCGATGCGCTCGGCATGCAAGTTCAGCGCGCCCCAGATAGACTCAGCCGGTCCTGTCTCACCGGCATGCGCTGTAAGGCGCAAACCGTTTACTTCCGCGTATTCATAAACGCCGCGGAAAAGCTCAGGTGGAGCTTTGATTTCATCTCCGCCGATACCGATGCCAATCACGTTCCGGTCTTGATAGCGGACGGCCAGTTCAAAAACCTTCTGCGCCTCTTCCACTCCGAAGTGGCGAGTGGCATCGAAGATCCACAACAGCGAGACTCCAAAATCGCGTGCTCCGCGGGCGCGTCCGCGCTCGAGACCCTCGAAGATGGCGTTAAAATCCTGCTTGCGATAGAGGCAGACGCCGACGCAGACATACACCTCCGCATGGAGCACGTTCTGCGCTTTCAACTGTTGCATCAGGCGGTAGGTCGCGAATTCGTAATCTTCCGGACCGCGCAGGTGCGCGCTGACTTCCTTAAAGGCTATCAGGAAGCTCTGGAAGTCGTTGTAGTGATAAAGGGCCTCGCAATCAGCCAGAGCGCAAGTGTCCCCGTGACGCCGGCGCAATTCGAGAAGAGTGGCCGGTTCGACGGCGCCTTCCAGATGCAGGTGGAGTTCGGCCTTGGGAAGATGGCGGATGAAACTTGAGGGCGGCTTTGCGTCGGCCGCATCATTCATGAATCAGATTGTAGACGGATAACGCGAGTTTTGCGAAAAGCGGAAGAGATGGCTTCGCGAAATCAAGAAGTCTTCGTGAAAGATTGCCGATCGCCCACCGCCCAGGTTTTACCACCGTCGCGGCTCCATTCGTACATAGTGTGGAAGGCGGTCGCCGATTCGCGATAGAAAGTGAATCGTTCGCGCCCGAGATCTTTCGGATCGTCCGGAGGCGCGGTCTCAAATGTAAGCTTGCCATCCTGCCATCCACTGCCACGAAGGACGCTAGCACCGGCTTCGTGGTTGGCGACCAGCAGCATGATGAGTTGTCCTGTGTCTGAATTCACGCTCCAGAGCGCCACGAATTCGAAATCATTCGGCGGCTTTTCTTTTTGATGGACAACGAGGCATTGATTCTCGATATCCGGAGTGAATCTGTAGTCGGAAGCGAGCGGCTTGCCGGACCTAGCGAAGGCTCCGCTACCGGTCCAGGTTCCGGCGAAGTACGCGACCATGTCGGGCGGCAACGCGCCTTTCGCAGGCGCTGCTGCAGATGACGCTGGTGCGATGACCGCAGTCAAGATGCATACCAACAAGGCAAGGAGAGATCGATTCACAAGAGAAGGTCGCATTGGATGTCCTTGGACAAGACAAAAAAAACACGTTGGGCCAGGTTGTGAGACGACGGAGGCCCGCAGAGGTTAGCACTGCCGCTTTGTGAATCTCTAGCAGCATTGCGGGCCAACGGGCGGACGTTTACGGCTTTGGCGCAGTTGCTGTTTCTTTTGCTCGATCCTTCTGCGGAGGTTCGGGGAAGTCGTCGCGGATTTCGAGATCAGCGAGATCGCCCGTATAAGTGGAATCAGCGGCTGGGCGGTAACGTACGACGGCGATCATGCCTTCGATATGATGACAGGGATTGAAGTGATCGGCACCGTACCAGATGGTATCGGTGAAGCCGACGAACGATGGCCCCTTGCGATGGAAAGTGAGACTTTTATCGTCGTGGGCGAGAGTGAGAGTCCAATCCTGATCTTTTTGTGAACAGTTGACCGAAACGATGCGACCCTCGGCGCCTTCCGTGTCTTTGATGGGACCTTCAAATGAGATAGTCCCCTCCGGGCGCATTTCGGGCGGAATTGCGTTCCAGAGTTCGACGGCCTCGTTATGATCGGAGCCTCCCCAGCGGTCTGCGACGTACTTGGCGAAAGCCGCCGCGTCCGATCCCTTGCCCATGCGTAAAAGAATCTCGCCACTGAAGGTGTGATAGCCGGCGCGAGTGGGTTCGAGCTCTTCGGCTTTACGGGAAAGAAATAACGCATTCTGTAATTCGCCGCGACGTACGGCGAGTTTGGCAAGTTGCACGTATGCAGGGGCGAACTGACGATTGAGCTCAACCACTTTGAGAAGATCAAACTTGTAGGCATCTTCGTCAGCAGGCTGAGTAGAGGTCGCAATTGGCGACATCATGGTCTTAGCGAAGATCGACAGATAGAGATTTGGGTCGAGGCTGGAAGCTTCGGAGAATTCGTTTCGGGCTTCGGCATCTTTCCCGTCAGCAAAATCCACGAAGCCCATCATTTCATGAGCAAGGCCAAGCCTGGAATCGCCCTTGATTGCCTGTTCAGCCAGGGTCCTCGCGCCCGCCAAGTCATGCGTCCAAAAATGAAAGCCGCTCATTTCGGCTTCTGTTTCTGCCATGCTCAGCTGGCGGGTACTGAAGCTCTTATCGTCAATTTGCTGAGGGCTGGTGAGAACCCCCGTAGGAAAGGCCAGTTTCCTAACGTATACGGCTAGGGCATTATCCATGTCGGAAAATGATCCAAAAGCCTGCTGGAAGGCCTTCTTCTGCTCATTTCCTTTCTGCAACAGAGCGGAGAACTGATTGAGGCGTTCGCCCCGATCCATTCCAGGTCCCCACATCATGAAATGCACCAGCGCCCAAGACTCGGCATAAAACTGGTGGACCTTCATTTCGTCCCGGAAATTAGGAGGTTGGCTGATGAGACTTTCAATTGGGATGAGGAACTGCGTTGGCATATCGATACTTCGGGTAGGAGGGGCGCCGATAAAGATTTTATCTTTCTGAAAACGCGTATATCCGTAATAGTTAGCGAGACCTTCATCGAGCCACGTAGGAATCCAGTGCAGATTCAGGTGCAAGATGGAGTGGGTGTACTCGTGATAGACGATGACCCGACCCATCTCCTCGTTGCCACGCTCATTCCATCCATCCATGCGCACCATCGCGTACTCTTTGTCCCATGCGTGGTGGAAGAAACCATTGGGCTTAACGCCCTTCGCTCTCCACATGGCAGGGTCGAGGGACTTGGCGGTGATTTCGTCGCGTGCAGCAAAAATGAGCAGGGGCGCGCCTCCTTCCAGACGAAATTGTGGATAGCGATCAGCGAAAACAGCTCGCATTTGTTCGAATTCATGTGTGATCTGACGGGCGTCGGCCTCGCTGCCGTCGCTGAGAACTCGGAAGTGTGGACTGCGGATCTCAATCCAGGGCCTATCACGCGCAAGGGAGGGAACCGTAAAGGAGAACAGGAAAATTGAGACGAGCGCGCGACGAAAACTCATAATGGCGCGACATATTGACGTATTTTCGTGAGAACGTCAATGATGCCGTGCGATAGCCTGATTCTTGCAGAACACTCGAGCTAGTTCTTCGCAAACTCGCTGCGATGGCGGCTGTAGAAGATGTAGATCAGCAGACCGATACCGAGCCACACGACGAATCGCACCCAGGTGATGACCGTGAGGCCCGTCATGAGTCCACCGCAAAGAATGATCGAGATGAGCGGGAACCAGGGCACGAGCGGAACGCGGAAGGCGCGTGGGCGATCGGGTTGCGTCCGGCGCAAGACGATCACACCGAACGACACCAGCACAAAGGCAAAGAGAGTGCCGATGTTTGAGAGGTCGGCGGCGTCACTAATGGCGAAGATGCCAGAGGGAAGTCCGACCGCAAGTCCGGCAATCCACGTCGAGTAGTGTGGAGTCTTGAATTTCGGATGCACCGCGGAAAAAAGCTTGGGAAACAATCGGTCCCGTGACATCGCGTACCAGATGCGGGCTTGGCCGTATTGAAAGACCAGCAGAGAGGAAATCATCCCCATGAGTGCGCCAATGACGATGACCGATCGTGACCAACGGCTGGCGCCCAGCATTTTCAGCGCGTAGGCAACCGGCGCTTCAGCCGCTTCACCGGAAACGAAGGTCGTGTACTTCATCATCCCCAGCAGGACGACCGACACGCCTACGTAGAGGATAGTGCAGACAATCAGCGAGGCGATGATGCCAAACGGCAAGTCGCGCTGCGGATTGCGAGTCTCCTCAGCCGCAGTAGAAACGGAATCGAAGCCGATGTAGGTGAAGAAAACAATCGCGCCGCCGGTAACGATGCCGCTGAACCCGGAAGGTGCGAAGGGTTTCCAGTTGGTGGGATTGATCAGGGCGCCGCCGACCATCAGAAACACGAGAATGGCGCCTATCTTGATGGCGACCATCACGTTGTTCGCTTCGGCAGATTCACGCACACCGCGCACCAACAGGACAGTGAGAATGAAAATGATCAAAAAGGCGGGAATGTTGAAATACGATCCGGTCCAGTGTCCGGATTCCCAGACAGGGGTTGACCATCTATCCGGCAAATTCAGGCCGAAGGATGCCAGTTGCGCCTTGGTGTAGGCGCTGAATCCGATCGCCACCACGACATTACTGACAACGTATTCGAGGATGAGGTCCCATCCGATGATCCACGCGAAGATCTCGCCGAGCGTCGCGTAGGAGTACGTGTAGGCGCTGCCGGCGATGGGAATCATCGAAGCGAGCTCGGCATAGCAGAGACCCGCGAAGCTGCAGGCGATCGCGACCAGGAAAAATGAGATGGCAATCGACGGCCCGGCGGGCGGACGCCCGTGCATGAGGATCTGGGCCATGTTTCCGCCGCGCAGGAAATTGACCACAATGTCGAGGACTTGTGCGTGCAGAATCGAGGGAGCCTGGAAATTCTCTCCCGCAGCAGCCGTGCCCGTCAGGATGAAGATGCCAGAACCGATCACCGCGCCGATGCCAAGCGCGGTTAGCGACCACGGTCCCAGAGTTTTTTGCAGCTGATGCCCGGGAGTTTCGGCTTCAGAAATGAGCTTGTCAATCGATTTACAACAGAACAGCTGGTTGTTTGAAGTGCGAGTGACTGGCTCAGGTGGAGGTTCGGTCGTGGGTTGCGACAAGGTTTGGGGTTCTCCTAAATCCAGCTTTCAGCAATCGGCACTCGGCATTCAGCCTGGCAAGAGTCGAGAGTTTCTGTGATCTCAATTCGACGCACTGCCGAGTGTTGAGTGCCGGGTGCTTGTTTTCTTAACGCTTGGCCTGGCCGCGGGCCATCTTCTTCACCTTCGGCTTCTTCGATCCGCGAGGATAATCGCGGGCCTTGAGTGGTTTTTCGGCCTTGCGCTTCTTGCGCGAGGTGCGTTTGGATTTCTTGCGGTCTTCCCGGGACAACTTTGATGTATTGGCCATGATTCCTTTTCTTGATTTTGTAATTTGGAAATCGGGTAATTGTGTAATTTGTATTGGGCCTCAACCTTCGGCAGGAATTGCCAAATTATCCGATTACAAAATTACCAAATCGCCTTCAGGCTTTTTCTAGCTGAGCATACTTCTCGACCAGCTTCTTCAAGCCGAAGCGTGGAAATTGTACCGTAATCTTGGCTTCTTCGCCTTCCCCTTCGCGCTGATAGACCGTGCCCTCGCCATATTTTGGGTGGCGAACTCGCTGACCGGGACGGAAACCGCGCTTGCCTGTCGGTTCTTCCACCGGCATTTTCGGAACGCTGAACTTTCTGCCGCGGCTGGCGAAGAACTCGGCAATATTTTCAATCGAGTTATAGGCCCGCGCCATGGGTGATGCGGTCTTAGTTGGATGACCTATGTCTCGCCGATTTTGCGAGACGTGGGAGCCGTAGTCGCCGTGCCACGAAGCACTTTGGTCTTCGTCTTCGTAAGAGTAATGAGTCGAAACGGAGTCGTTGCTTCGCGACGGGGCGGACACGGGTGTCCGTCCCACTCGGGCACGAGTAGTGCCGAGTTCTTCGATCAGTGAACCGGGAACCTCTTCCAGGAAGCGCGATGGGACGCTGGCTTCCGGCAGGTCTGTACCATAGCGGCGGCGATATACGGCGCGCGTGAGGATGAGTTGATCCATGGCGCGCGTCATGCCCACATAGCAAAGACGGCGTTCTTCTTCGATGTCTTCCGGCACGAGCATGGTACGCGAATGAGGAAAGAGTCCTTCCTCCAAGCCGCTGAGAAATACAAGTGGGAACTCGAGACCCTTGGCGGCGTGCAGGCTCATCAGTGTGATCTGCGCGCGCTCGTCGTAGTCGTCGGCATCGGCAATCAAGGCAGCGTGATCAAGAAATTGGTCGAGCGTTTCGCCGCGATCGCGGGAATCCATGGCGGCATTCACCAGTTCGCGCAGGTTCTCGATGCGAGAGTATGCTTCGGGCGTGTCTTCTGCCTCAAGCAGCTTGATGTAGCCGGTGCGGTCGATTAGAAACTTGAGGATGTCGGCGGTGGAGACGGTGGGAGCAGGAAACGCGTTTGCTCCATTGTCATCCCGGGCGGGGACGGACGGCTCGCTCGTGAGCGTTTCGTCGGAGTCGAGGGACCCTATGTTTTTTGAGGGATCTTCAGGCGCGGCCGCATCGAAATCGAACGAAAAATTGCCGAATTCCGCAGGATCGAAGGCAGTGGCGTCGTCGGGCGCGGCGTTCTCCGGTGCCTCTAACTGCACAGCCTCTTCCACGCTCTCTGCATTCGCGGGCGAGGGCGCCCCCGCCACACCTCCGGCTAACCGCTCCACGAATGTTCCCGCCGCCATGGCTCGAGCGTCTTCGATCAGCTGCTGGAAATTCTTGAGCGCGGCTAACGCACGTGGAGGCAGCAACTGCTGACGGATGGCCTCGCTAGTCGCACCCCATAGGGACAGTCCAGTCTGCAACGCCAAGTTTTCCAGAGTATCTAGCGTGCCCTTGCCGATGCCGCGAGCCGGCGTATTGATCACCCGCAGAAGAGAAATGGAGTCGTCAGGATTCTGAATGACTTTCAGATACGAGATCATGTCCTTGATCTCGGCGCGCTCGTAGAAAGAGAATCCGCCGACCACGTGATATTTCAACCCGTAGCGCCGCATGGCCTCTTCAAACAATCGCGACTGCGAGTTGGTGCGATAAAGAACCGCGGCGCGCGGATCTTCGCCGCGCTCAGTCGCCTCTCGCACATAGCGCGCGACCCAGTCGGCCGCAAACAGCGCCTCGTTCTCTCCATCAGGCGCTTCGTAATAGCCGACTTTCGTTCCGCCCTGGCGCGAGGTCCAAAGATTTTTTCCTTTGCGCCGAACATTGTTTGCGACCACGGCCGACGCGGCTTGCAGAATGTTCTGGGTCGAGCGGTAGTTCTGTTCCAGACGGATGATCTTCGCTTCGGGGAAATCCTGCTCAAATTCGAGAATGTTGCGGATATCGGCCCCGCGCCAGGAATAAATGGACTGATCTTCATCGCCAACGGCGCAAACATTGTGTCGATCGCCGGCCAGCATGCGCATGAGTTCGTACTGCGGACGATTTGTATCCTGGTATTCATCGATGAGCAAATATTGAAAACGGCGATTGTAGTATTCGCGAACCTGCGGGGCTGACTTCAGCAGCCGCACCGCTTCGAGGAGAAGATCATCGAAATCGAGCGCGTTCGCTTTGCGCAGCTCTTTCCGGTACTCCTCGTAAAGATGCGCGACTCTTTCGGTCTTGGGGTCGGCCGATTGCAGGTAAAGCTCCTGCGGATCCAGCATGTGATTCTTCGCCCAGGAAATCCGGCCAAGGACGATGCGCGGCGTAAGTTGCTTGTCGTCGAGCCCCAGGCGCTTCATGATCGATTTCACGACCGACTGCATATCGGCTTCGTCATAGATGACGAAATTTTTCGTGTGGCCGATGGACGGCTGGCCGGGCACGGTCGACGGAATCCGCAGCGCCTCGATATCGCGGCGCAGCATCCGCACGCAAAAAGAATGGAAAGTAGAAATCACCGGCTTGGCGATGCTCAGTCCGCCCACCAGCTTTTCGACACGCTCGCCCATCTCGGCGGCAGCTTTGTTGGTGAAGGTCATGGCCAGAATGGATTCCGGCATCACGCCCTTGTGCTCGATGAGATAGGCGATGCGGTAGGTGATAACGCGCGTCTTGCCGCTGCCGGCGCCAGCGAGGATCAGTACCGGCCCTTCGGTGGTTTCAACAGCCTCACGCTGTTGCGGATTGAGTTGATCGAGAAAAGACAATGCGAAAGTGGCTCCGGGTCTGTTTCGATTTTACAGGGATCGCTGACTGGAAGATTTGTGAATCGCGGATTCGCCCCGGAAGCAGGTTCCTAAATAGTCCTTCTGATCTCACATCTTCTGATTTCACACCCAGGCACACATCAGCCGGCCGAGACTTCCGCTGACCTTAAGGGCGTCTGTGCGGCCGCGAAAATAGCGCTCATTGATCTGCTCCGCGGATAACATTTCGACTTCCCGAAAGCCCAGGAAATTCAGCTCGGAGTGGAGTTGCGCAGGTTGAAAAAAGAGTTGAAACGGCTCGCCAACCGAGGCTACGCGGGGAGACAGCGTATTGAGAGTCGCGAGATGCTTGCCATCCAGCAGAGAAGGATCGACGACGAAATCGAACGCTATGCCACTCCCATGCGGCAGCTTCGCGATGAAAGCCAGCGTCGACATGCAGGTTTCGCGCCGGATGTAGGGCGTGACTCCCAGCCAGGAGAAAAACGCCGGCTCTTCCGGAACGAAACCCGCAAACATCAGCCCAGCGCTGAGAGATTGTTCTTCGAAATCGATGTGCACGAAACTTGCGGTCGGCGGAATATCGATTCCGGCCTCCTTCAACCGATCCTGTTTCCATCGCTGTGTGGCCGGATGATCGACCTCGAAAACGCGCAAGTCCTGGTGGGGGTTGCGAAAGGCGAAGGTATCGAGACCTGCGCCAAGAACGACATATTGCTTTACACCACCGGCGAGCGCCAGCTTGAGCTGGTCCTCGGCGTATCTGCCTCGCGCCGCCAGAAACGCGCGCAGAGCGCGGGCGGGCGGGGTCTGCTGCGTTTGCAAATCGGAGCGGAGGGATTGCGCAGCCTCGCTGCCAATCACGGCCAGCGCAAGAGGGTCATCGTGGACTGGGGGCTGATCGAGAAGTTGATGCGCTGCCCGCCGAATCGCTGCGCTGTGTGCAGTTCTGCTGAATTCGCCTTCCCGCATAAAAACCTCAATTCGAAATCAGGCCAGGTTTCAACGTTCAGCGGCAGCGCACTCTGCGCAGGGGCAAATCTCGCGCAGGTAGCGCCAGGAATAAATCCCGAGATCGTGGTTATCGTTCCAGGAGAACTTAATCGCGTACTTGCCAACGCCTTCGGCCGAGAGTGGCTTTGCGGTGGGCTTGAACATAGGCAGCGAACCCGGCGGGAGCTTCGGCGCTTCGCCCGGACGTCGCCCCGACTTGCCGCGTTCGTCTTCGCACATGGCACAGGGGCAAGCGTCCCGCAGGTAAACGAAGGAATAGTGTGAAACATGGCCATCGGCCCATTCGATATCTACACCCGAGCCAGTCGAGAGGTGTACTTTTACTGCCTTCGGATCGGTTGCGGCAGTGGGTGATGGAAGCGGCGACTGCATTGGTTCAGTATCGCATACGGGGAGGACGCACTTGCAGAGGAAGCGAGCCAAACGCGCGATCACTGCGGCGCAAAGAACGCACCGCTCCGAGCGGCTCGCCCAGATCCTTCGCTGTGCAAAAGAGGCCTGCTCAGTGCGCAAAAGAGGCTTGCTCAGGATGACAGGCCTGCAGAAGGACTGGCGGAAAGTGCGTTTCGTCCTGTAAAATAACGGTTTGTCGTTAAGTCCCGAGAGGATCCAGAGCAGTCATGTCCCAACAATGTGATATCTGCGGCAAGAAGCCGCAATCCGGAAACCGCATCAGCCATGCCCACAACGTGACCAAGCGTCGCTGGAACATCAATCTGCGTCCAGTACATGCCAAGGTCAACGGTCAGGGCAAGCGCATCCGCGTATGCGCATCTTGCCTGCGCAGCGGAAAAGTCGCCAAGGCGTAAGAACCTTTACCACTGAGAACACAGAGTCACACGCGGGTTCGTGTGTAGACCTCCGCGCCTCGCTGTGGCGGTCTATTTCACCGCCAACAACTGGATATCGAAGATCAGCGTCGCGTCGGCGGGGATTACGCCGGGGTATCCCTGTTTGCCGTAGGCCAGATCTGGCGGAATCCTCAGCTGGCGCTTGCCGCCAACTTTCATCCCAGTCACGCCTTCGTCCCAACCCTTGATCACGTCGCCGGCGCCGATTACGAAGGGAAAGGGCTGGTGCGCGTCCACGGAACTATCGAACTTCTTGCCTGAAGTGAGCCAGCCGGTGTAATGCACGGTCACGTGGCTACCCGCTTTGGCCTCAGCGCCCGTGCCTACCCTGATGTCCCAATATTGCAGGCCGGAGGCGGTTTTCACGCCATCTCCGGTGACTTTCGTTGGGTGGCTGGTATTCGGTGCCGCAGCCTTTTGAGCCGCGGTCTGCGCCTGCAACGCAGCGGCGAACAGAATCATTACGGAGATAAACAGGAAGTTTTTCAACTCAATCCTCCAATAGACATGAAACGAAAAAATGCGGAAGAAAATCCTTAATCAGTGCTCTATTCCAATGCAATCACGTCGATTTCCACGAGCACATCTTTCGGAAGGCGCGCGACTTCCACCGTGGAACGCGCCGGCGGCGCTGAACTGAAATACTTGCCATAAACCTCGTTCATGGCAGCAAAATCGCCCATATTCTTCAGGAATACGGTCGAGCGCACGACTCGTCCCAGCCCGCTGCCGGCGGCTTCCAAAATCTCCGTTAAATTGCGCAGCACGCGATCGGTCTGAGCAGCCACGTCTCCGCTAATGACCTGCTGGTTCGACGGGTCAATGGCGACTTGCCCAGAGACGAAAACAAATCCGTTTGCCTTGATGGCCTGGGAATATGGACCGATGGCCTGAGGAGCATCCTTGGTTGCGATTACCTGGCGCATAAAACAAACACCCACCTGAAAGAATTACAGTGCGAACGGCACAGAGTACCACACTGCTGGTCGACGGCACGCACAGGCCACTTTAGTAATCTACGAGCAACAGATAAGCCTACAGAGGCAACAGACTCCCATGCACCAGAAGAAAGGGGCGGCGGATGAACCGACCCCGATCCCGATCTCGACTCGAGTTGAAAAGAAGCAAGTCGAGGAGCGGCTGGCGATCGGGCCACACGTTGTCTACGAAACCATTCGCCGCGAGGGCGAGGAGGAGTTGCACCGGACAGTTTCCGCCCTGGCCTGGTCGGGATTTGCCGCGGGTCTTTCGATGGGATTTTCCTTCATCTCCGAAGCCCTGCTGATGTCGCACTTACCGGACGCGCCCTGGCGTCCGCTCATCTCAAAGCTCGGCTATGCAGTCGGATTCCTCATTGTGGTCCTTGGCCGGCAGCAGCTCTTTACGGAGAACACCCTAACAGTGGTCCTGCCGCTTCTGTTGCGCAAGGACATGGAAACGCTTTATCGCATGCTCCGCCTGTGGGGCGTGGTGCTCTGCGCAAATCTGGTCGGAACCTTCCTGTTTGCGCTCTGCCTGGCCAAGATTGCTGTCTTGGAGCCGCACGCGCAAGCATATCTGGCTGCCCTTGGGGCGGCGCACATCGGAACTTCATTTGGAATTGCCCTGATGCGATCTATATTCGCGGGCTGGTTGATTGCGCTTATGGTATGGCTGCTGCCCGCCGCGGAAGCTTCCCGCGTGTGGATCATCATCCTGCTGACGTATCTGATCGGGCTGGGCGGATTCAATCACATCATCGCGGGATCGACGACCGTTTTCTTCCTGGTGATCACGCATGGCATCTCGTGGGGGACGTATTTCACGCAGTTCTTTGTGCCGGCACTGATCGGGAATGTGATTGGCGGATTTTCCCTGGTCGCGGCTTTGGGGCACGTGCAAGTAGTGGGAGGAAGGGAGGAGTAGGTCGGTACTTAAATCTTTTGCAGTCTCTGCACTTCGTGCACGCCGGGGATCTTCCTCAGGCCGGCGATGATCTGCTCCAGATGTTTCATGTCGGAGATATCAAGCACGACTTCGACGCTGGCCTGACTGTTCGCCGTGTGGGCCGCAATATTTCGGATATTGCTCTTGGCGTCGCCGATCACTCCCGTGATGTTTTTCAGCATGCCGTAGCGGTCGTCGCAGAAGACGGTAAGTTTCACGGGATAGGCTGTCGGAGTGGCGTCATTGCGTGCCCATTCTACATCGATTTTTCTCTCCGGCTCGTAGAGCAGGTTGGTGACGTTCGAGCAATTGATCGAGTGCACAGCCACGCCTTTGCCGCGAGTAATGTATCCAACGATCGCTTCGCCGCGAATGGGATTGCAACAGCGCGCGCGGTAAACCAGCATGTCTCCTTGGCCGCGGACGGTAATCGCGTTGGTGTCGCCGAAGACACGGCGCACCACGCTGGCGAAGCCACCGGGTTGCGAGGTGAGCGCATTGTCCGGTTCACTATCCGCAGGAAACTGAGGCGTCGCGCCCGAAGGCAGCAATCGCGCCAGCACCTGGCGCGCAGAATATTTACCGTAGCCAATTCCGGACATCAGGTCGTCGGCCTTCCCCAGCCCGTAGCCTGACGCCACTCTCTGCAGATCTTCGTCTTTGATCTCTTTCAACGCGATGCGATACTTGCGCGCTTCTTTCTCGATGAGCTTCTTGCCGATTTCAATGGCCCGCTCGCGCTGATGCACGTTGAGCCAATGCTTGATCTTGTTCCGGGAACGCGACGACTTGACCAGTGCCAGCCAATCGCGGCTGGGCTTGTGGCCAGGCTGGGTCAGAATTTCGACGATGTCTCCTGAATGCAGCTTGTAGCGCAACGGCACCATACGCCCGTTCACTTTCGCGCCGACGCAAGTGTGGCCCACTTCGGTGTGGATCGTGTAGGCAAAGTCGATCGGCGTGGCATCCCGCGGCAACACGACTACCTTGCCTTTCGGAGTGAAGGTATAAACCTCTTCCGGGTAGAGATCGACTTTCAGGGTGGAGAGAAATTCGTTGGGATCGCTGACATCACGCTGCCATTCGACGACCTGCCGCAACCATGCGAGCCGTTGCTCGTCCTGTGCAGACACCGGACCGTCTTTGTACTTCCAGTGGGCCGCAATGCCCTCCTCGGCCATCTTGTGCATCTCTTCGGTACGAATCTGGATTTCAAACGGCGTGCCGTCTTCGGTAATCACCGAGGTGTGCAGGGACTGATAAAAATTCGGCCGCGGCATGGCAATGAAATCTTTGATTCGTCCAGGAACCGGCCGCCAGAGGTTGTGAATGATGCCCAGCACGGCGTAGCAATCCTGCAGGGAGCGGGTGATCACGCGCATGGCGCACAAATCGTAGACCTGATCCACGGAGATGTGCTGCCGCTGCAGTTTCTTGTGAATGCTGTAAAGCCGCTTGATCCGGCTCTCGACGTGCGCCTGAATACCCGCTTCCTTCAATTTGTCGGTGATGATTTGCTGCATCTTGGCGAGAAAAGCCTCGCCTTGTTTCCTGCGGGCGTTGACGGCCTTCTCGACCTGCTCGTAGCCAACCGGATCGAGAAAACGAAATCCCAGATCTTCCAATTCGCCGCGAATCTTGCCCATCCCCAGCCGATGGGCGATGGGAGCGTAGATTTCGAGGGTTTCCTGCGCAATCTTGTGCTGGCGGTCGGGCGGAAGATGCTCCAGAGTGCGCATATTGTGCAGCCGGTCGGCCAGCTTGATCAGCACGACGCGGATGTCGTCGACCATGGCGAGCATCATCTTGCGCAAGTTTTCGGCTTGCTGCTCCTCGCGGGTGGCGAAGTCGATCTTGCTTATCTTGGTCACGCCCTCGACGATGTGCGCGACCTGCTCGCCAAATTCCTTGCCAATGTCGCTGATCGTGACCGAAGTATCCTCCACCGAATCGTGCAACAGTCCTGCCGCGACCGCGACCGGATCCATCTTCATTTCGGCGAGAACCAGGGCAACCTCTAGAGGATGAACGAGATACGGCTCGCCCGAGGCGCGAGTCTGGCCATCATGATTAAGGGCGGAATAATCGTAGGCTTTTTTGACGATCGAAAGGTCGTCTTGAGGCCGGTTGGCCTGCATCCGCTTCATGAGATCGCGGAACTTGGTCAGCGTGAGAGCGGTGGTCTTGATTTGTTGGCGCAACGTCGCCATGCCGGATTATAGCCCGTCAACAGCCCGAGATCAGTTGGGGGATGGCGCAAAGGGCGCGAGGGGCTCTGCTTCGATTATAGCGTTCGAGCAGGACTTGGCGACGCTTTGACGGTGTTATCCCGGTTTCTCTGTGCGATTAAATCTTGTCCGCGGAATTTTCGTGGCAAGTAAGTCCTGCCTCAATCCAAAATCCTGGCGCACTCTGGCCGACCCAGGACTTTGGCTCACTTCTGATAGAGTGTCCACACGATGGTAAGCCTGCGCATGGCGCGCATTCTGGTGAGTGGAAGTTCGGGACTCATTGGCAGTGCGCTGGTTCCTTCACTAAAAACAAGCGGAGTCGTTGTGGCGCGGATGGTGAGGCCCCGGTCCAAGCCTTCGATGCAAGACGGGCAGCAAATTCCCTGGAGCACGGAGCAGCCGATTTCACCGGAAGCCGTCTCTGGATTTGATGCCGTCATCCATCTGGCGGGCGAGAGCATCATGGGCCGCTGGACTCCCGCCAAGAAAGCCGCCATCCGCGATAGCCGGGTGATGGGTACGAAGAACCTTGCGGAAGCTCTGGCACAAGTCAAAGAAAAGCCGCAGGTATTCATATGCGGGTCCGCGATCGGATTTTATGGGGATCGCGGCGAGGAAGTCTTGCGCGAGGAAAGCTCGCCAGGAAATGGATTTCTTCCTGATGTCTGCCGCGAATGGGAAGCGGCAACCGCACCCGCAGCCAACGCCGGGATTCGAACGATACACCTTCGCACCGGTATCGTGCTTAGCTCAAAGGGCGGCGCTCTGGGCCAGATGCTGACTCCTTTCAAGATGGGGCTCGGCGGTACTCTCGGCGATGGCCGTCAATGGATGAGTTGGATCGACCTGCAGGATATGGTCGGAGCAATTCTTCACATTCTGAAAACCGATCTGTTACACGGGCCGGTAAACATGGTGGCTCCGCGTCCGGTCACCAATGCTGAATTTACCCGCACGCTGGCCAGCGTGCTTGCGCGGCCTGCGATCTTTCCTATCCCACGCTTCGTCATCAAGACTGCATTCGGTGAAATGGGAGAGACTTTACTCCTGAGCAGCGAGCGCGTGGAGCCGTCGCAACTGGTCACCAGCGGCTATCCGTTTCGGTTCAAAGATCTTCGAGCATCGCTCACGAGCCAACTCAAGCCCTAAGAGACGGTTTGAAATCGCACGCGGCTGTGATTTCAATCACAGCTGCCTTATTTCGCCTCTGACACTCTAGGTCAGCGGTCGAAATGAAACAGCGAATCATTGCCGGGGTATTTCTTGTGGGCTTCTTGGCGGGAAATGTTGCCGCCGCGTGGGCGATATCTCATCAGCTCACCGCGAAACCTACTCACAGCTGCTGCCTGGCACATCGCCGCGCAGTCACACCGCCCTCGACTGCGATGCTTGGATCAAAGACTGTTCCCTGTGAAGAACATCCTTGTTGCGCGAAGCAGGGGCCGGAGAGCCCTGCGATTTTATCCAGCGCAGTGAAGATGTCTCGGCTCGACTCAGAAAGTGCTGTAGCAGTTGTCACCAGCCCGGACGGAAAGAGCGCTGGCCGCATTTCAGCGGGCATTGTCTGCACCAAGTTTGAAACTCCTCCCGACAAAAGCACTGTCCTTCGCATCTAGACGACTTCCTGCTCAAGCCTCTGACTCCACAAAATCGATATGTATAGCGCTGTTTAGCAGGCTCAAAGCCTGGAACTTAATCCGAATTTTTACGAAGGAGATTTCTGTGAGATACAAATTAACGGCATTATTGCTCGCCCTCACCTTGACGTGCTGGGCTCAGACTTCGACCGAGAATACTTCTCCCGCTCCACAGCAGAGCAAACAGAAAACACAGTGTTCCTGCTGCGCAAAAGCTACCGGGGCCGACATGAAAGACGGCCACGCTTGTTGCGCTCATGATATGAAGGCGGGCGATGGCAAGGAAATGGCATCTTGCTGCGACGGCAAAGAGAAAGCATCTTGCTGCAGCGGCAAGGACGCGAAGTCCTGCAAGCGGGCTAAGAATGCAAAATCCTGCTGCGGCGATAGCTGCGGGAAGGACAAGATGGCGGCAGATTGCTGTGGCGGAAAATGTGGCAAGAATTGCTGCTCGTCTGGCAAGAAGGATGCGATGAATTGCTGCCAAAAGGAAAGACTGAGCTAAGAGGTAAAATCAATTCTGCTTGACGATCATGGTCGGCCCCGCGCCAGTGGCGGGGCCTCTGTTTCTCGCGTAGCGCCAGGTCACGAGCGATTCGAGTGCGCGGAGCAAAGCAGCAGCCACGCTTCGCGACTATGCAATCCGGGCCGGCAGGGCGCAGACTGCGCCTTCGCTGAAGTTCTCCGTTTCGATCCCCAACGCATGCGAAAATCTCGCGCGGTATCCCTCCCACGCGATGGCAGACGTCAGTTCGACAAGCTGTGCTTCATCAAATTTCTCGCGCAAGCGAGCAAAAAGAGCCTCTGCTACTTCAACCGGAGTGTCAGTCATGGCGTCGGCGTACTCAAGGATCAGGCGTTCCAGCTCAGAAAAGCTGGAGCTCGTCCGATAAGCGTTCAGATTTGCGATCTGTTCAGCCCCTACGCCTACTTTTCTGCCCACGGCAGAGCCAATATCGATTCAAAACGGGCACCCGACCCGCGTCGCCACGCGTAACTCAGCCAATACCTTCAGCTTATGATCTACGCGATGGCTGCCCATCTGCGCCTGCTCCATCTGGGTATAGCCCCAAAAAATCTTGCTATGATGCGCCGTTACCTGCAGGGGCATGATGACATGGCCAAGGCGCCGCTTCGTCATCGAATAGACCAGTCCGACATATAGCCTTCGCAGCAATCCTCCGCGACCCGCGGGAGCTCCCGAGATACGCGCCATAGGTCCTCCTGCAATTCAGTTTTTATGATTCACTGCGGATTGGGACGGTTCATTTCTTCTTGCAGCTTGGCAAGGAGTTCGGCGCGCTGCTCGGTAGTCAGTTCGCGCTGCAACTCCTGAAGCGCGAGGGCCACAATGTGATAGTGGTGCGCGCCCGCGAAATTTGGGTCGGAAGTAATGTCAAGCCAGAGCTTATGCATCAGCTCAACGTCCTGCGCTCGCATGCGCGGGGTGTGCGGACCGAGCGCATATTCGCGGACGGTGCCATCCGGGGCGTAAACCTCGAGAGCCAGCCTTGGGCGCGGTTCCGGCAGCCGCTCCCAGGCATCGCCGGTGAGCTTGGCTTGCTCATCGGAACTCAGCTTGTTCGACAAGCCGCAGACCACTCTGGTTGAGTCGAGCCGCTGTGCGGTCACCATGATTGCTTCAAACACATCGGTTCCCGGAACCACCAAAAGAGAGATCGGCTTGCCCTCTTTCTCCGCTACCGCTACTGCGGCGGTAAAAAGCTCCTGCTCGTAGTGATCGAAAACCTGGGACGCATCGAAAACCGTGCTACCGCTGAAGGTATGCTCGCGATGATAGAGCCGGGCGCTCATCACCACGACATCCTGCCTGACCGTGTCGGTGTGCTTTAGGACGTCGCGGAGATAGTACAGATTTCGGGGATCACGCACCGCCACCAGGATGTTACCGGGGTGCACGCCCATTGCTCCGCTGCCAAGCTCCTGATTCCCATAGACGCGGAATTGATCCAACTGCTCGGGCTTGCCCTGCCGCTGCCGGGCAACATGGCGCTCGGAAACCGTGAAGATGGTGAAGAAAGCCGCGCTGAAAATCACTCCGGCAATCGTCGCCTGATACTTGGTGAACAGGTTCACGATCGCCGTAATGAAGAGCACCGCCGAGATGGCAATCAGCCCGATTGGAATTTCCTTGTTGCCGATGTGCAGGTTGCCGGGAACCTTCCACTCGCGGTTGCCGGGTTCGGTGAAGCGCAGCACCAGCACCGCCAGGGACTTCATAGCAAAGCTCCAGATCACGCCGAAAGCGTATAGAGCCGCCAAAACATAGACGTTGCCGAGACTGAGAAGAATCACCAGCAACTGCATCCCGACGATGAGATTGATGATGCGATGGCTCGTCCCAAAACGATGATGGGGCTTCAGAAACCAGCTGGTCAGCACGCCGTCTTCTGCTACGCGGTTCAATACGCCATTCGCGCCAACAATCGAAGTATTCTGCGCACCTGCCAGGATCAGCACACCGACGATGACCACAAAACCATGGAAAATCAGCTTGGGAATGATCGGGCCTACCAGATACATGGCGATTCCGCCAATCAGATTGGCGAAATAATCAGGCCGCACGCTGTCCGGGATGATCATCACCGCAAAAAACGAAACCAGCGAGGTGAATAACAAGCTGTAGATGAAGATCACCAGCCCGGTCTTTTCCAGATTCTTGAGCTTGGGATGTTCAATCTCCCGGTTGACCTGCGCCAGTGTTTCCTCGCCACTCATGGCAAGCACGGAATGTCCGAAGCCAACAAAAAGGATGATCCAGGTCAAATGTGCGAAGAAGGTCCCGTTCAGCCAGCCCAATGACTCTTTATTCAGCGGAATCGCACCGGCCGGACTGAATGGGCTCGGAGGAATCTGTACCGCGGGCATGCGGAGAATCGTGATTGTGCACCAGATGATCAGGATTACGACCATCACCGTGGTAATGATCATGATTTCCATCGCCTTCTGGCTCGACTCGTGAATGCCCTGCGTGTTTTTCCACCAGAAATAGATCACTACGATGGCTGCCAGTCCGGCAGCAAAATGATCATCGGAGAAACTCAACGGCCGATGCAGGTAAATTCCGATATCTTTGATGAACCCGGCCAGGTATTGTCCGGCGGAAACAGCGCTGATGGGACCGGTGAGAACGTAGTCAAAGAGGAGAGCCGAAACTGAAAACTTCGCCAACCCGCCGCCCATCGCCTCTTTCACTACGCGATAAACGCCTCCCCTCACGAACATACTGCTGGACTCGATGTAAAGCGCTCGCACCGCGTAGCTGAACAGCATGACCCCGAGAATGAACCAGGGAGCGCTTTTCCCGATGACTTTTTCTGCATCGCCACCGGCGTAATAAGCCGAGGAGGCGAGATCGGAGAGCACAATGGCGGCGGCACGCCAGAAAGAGATAAAGGTGAGCATCACCGTTGTGGCGACGAAGACCTTTACTGCAGGTTTGGAGCTCTGAACTGGTGTGCCCATGCCTCAAAACTTCGAAGAAATTACGGGGTAAAACTATCGAAGATAACACACCCGGCGGGAGGATGAGAGGAGCTCAGAGCGCAGGCGATGCGAGTCTATTCTTTGGGGACAGATAGGTATGGGTGATACGGTCATGCCAGCAGAGCATGTCTTCGTCCAGAAACACCCAGGCGTAGCCCATTCCGAGCGAGGCGGCGGACAGGTAGGATGCCAGCACGCGCCAACGGCGCAGCACTCGCGTGGTGGGTGATCCATCGAACCCAGCGAGTTCGAGTTTAGCCAGGCGCAAGCCGGGGGTCGAACCGCCATACACGATCAGCAGATACTGATAGGCGGCCCACAATAGGCAAGGAATGGCGGCGGACATGCCGACGACGTGAAACAACGGAGGTCGAAAGGCAGCTATTTTCCAAAAAATCAAACCAAAGAGCGCGGAAGCAGAGAAAACGATGGCCGCATCAATCAGATTCGCCAGAAGACGCCGGCTCATTGGTGCGCTTTGCAAAGGGACATCGATCCCCGGGCGTTTCTCGAGCTCCTGGGTGGGTAACGGTTCAATTGTGATTCCCCCCAGGGCGGGGGCGGGGAGAAGGATTTCTGGAACCTCGAGTATTCTGGGCCTGTCCATGACGGGCTCGGCCAATTGATCAGGAGGGAGCGCTGGCGGAGCCCACGCGAACCTGGGAAATTCGAGGATCTTGCCTCCGGTAGAGACCTCCGGAGTAACAAGCGGCTTCGGTTGAGCCTCGGCCGGCAGAGCAATGGCAACAGCCGGCTTCTCTGCAACTGCTGTTGGAACGACGGGGTCGAGAGCGAATGCATTCGAGGTCGCTTCAAATGCAGGTGCATGCTCTGGGTGCCTTTCAGCCGCAACTGCGGTCAGGGGCCGATCGAATGGCAACTGCAGCGAAGGATAGCGCGGCGGGCGCACCTTGCGTCGTGCGCGATAGCGATCCAAGCGGGCCGAAAGCTCACTGCGCCAGGCCGGCTCCGAGTTCTGGCATGGGGCGTCGAGGTCGCCGTTCTCTTGCGGGGACGCAGCAGTCTCAGGCGCAGACGAATGCTCCGCGTCTTCTGCACAACTCAGAAGGTTGGCGGGAGGGGGTTCCGGATGGCAACGGCAAACTTCTCCGCACAACGAACAAGTCATGAAACCCAGTCTGCGATAATCGCGTCCATTTGGGTGAACCGTGCAACCAGGAACGGATCACCTTGAATCCTAGCCTTTTTCGGTACTTTGCCGCGTATGCAGCCCCATGCTAATTTCACGGTGCTGCTCCAACGACAGGAACGCAAGCCGCTTACGATGAGCGGTGCTCAATTTCATATTTTTGCTTGAAGCTGCTCTTACGATGACGTGTCGCACTAGATTGCTTATCACGGCGCTGTTTCTTTGTCATCAGCTTCTCGCCTCGGCCCTAGTAACCAGGCAGTTGCTTCCCACGAAATCCATTTCGGAAGGCGGTTCCAGCCCAGACGAAACTGCGCGGGAAGGACAAAATCCTTCGGTCGACGTATGCGGCAAGCGTGCTGCGGCGCAATTGAGCGATGGCACCATCATATGCGCCACCAACGAAAGCAAGCAGGGCGATACCTACGACCTGCAGGGCGATGCCGAGATCCACTATCGCAGCTACATTCTTCGTGCGGATCACATCACCTACAACTCCGACACCGGAGAATCCACAGGTACCGGTCACATGACGCTGGATGGAGGCACCTATGATGAACACGTCCGTGCCGACCATGGAAGCTACAATCTGACTGCCGAGACCGGCCGTTTCTACGAGGTAACAGCGACAGTCGGAGCGCATTTGCGGCGTGCGCAAATGGTTTTGACTTCAACCAGTCCCTTTGCTTTCACCGGAAAGTTCGTTGAGAAAATCAGCTCTGACCGCTACCTGGTCTATGACGGGAGTATCACGACTTGCCAACTGCCGCATCCTGATTGGCAATTCCGCGCGCGTGAGCTCAAGGTGGAAGTCGGCGCCAACGCCAGCGTCACCAACAGCAGATTCTTTCTGCTGGGATTCCCGATTTTCTACTTCCCTTATGGAAGTGTGCCCATCGACCTTGAAGCCCGAAAGACCGGATTCCTGCTTCCAAGCGCCGGCGAGTCGTCAATCAAAGGTACGGTAATCGGAGACGCCTTCTTCTGGGCAATCAACCGCAGCGCCGACGCCTTAGTGGGGGCTGAGTATTACTCCAAGCGCGGCTGGGCGCAGCACGGCGAATTTCGCGCCCGCCCGACAGATACCTCTTGGGTTGATCTGAATTATTTCGGAGTCATTGACCGCGGCACGGAAATCGGGACCGCAACGGGTCCGCAAGTGCTGAACGAGGGTGGCGAGGAAGCGCGACTTAACGGAGTCGGAGACTTTTATGGATTCCGCGCGGTTTCGAATGTCGATTACTTGAGTTCATTCCTGTTCCGGCTGACGTTTAGCGAAATCTTCACGCAGGCAGTGAACTCGGAAGTCAAATCCCAGTTATTCCTCGCGAAATCATCGAATGGTTACTTCTTGAGCGGCATGGCTGAGCGCTACCAGGACTTCTTCCAACTAGCCGCCTCCAATGGAACGCTCACCAATCCCCCTGTTTTCGATGCCGTACAGATCTGGCACTCTCCGAGTGCCGACTTCGCCAGCGTTGACCGTCCTCTGGCACACACACCCTTGCTGTGGTCGTTCGATACTTCCGTTTCCGGGCTCTCACGCAGCGAGCCGGGTTTCCACACCAGCAGTCTGCTTGGGCGGTTTACCCTCACCCCGGAGATGTCCTTGCCACTACATTTCGGCGAGTGGTCCTTGCGTCCGGCTATTGCCTTGCACGAGGGCTATTACACGCAACGATTCGTGGACAGCCAAGCCTCGAACGATCCCACGAATCGCAAAGCCCTTGAGACCTCCGTGGAACTTCGCCCGCCCATAGTCGAAAAAGTGTTCGATCGGACTTTTCTCGGCCGCAAATGGAAGCATGTGATGGAACCGCGGGCGGTGTATCGATATGTTACGGGTGTAAATAACTTTGCCAACATCTTGCATTTCGACGAACGCGACATCCTTAGCAACACCAATGAAGTGGAGTACGGATTGGTTACCCGGCTCTATGCGAAGCGCACGAACGGATCGCTGCAAATCGAAGAATGCGAGACGCCCATGACAGGCTTGGCTGTCGGCGCTGCCGCTCCCGAACAGAATGTTCCCTGGCAGAAAACGAATCCACTTGGGAAGCAGGCTTGCCCCGTCAAGCCGCCAGTCTCTGAAGTTCTCACCTGGGAACTGGCACAGAAATACTTCATCGACCCTACGTTTGGCGGAGCCCTCATACCCGGCCAGCGGAATGTTTTCACAACTACGGAGGAACTGACGGGCATCGCCTTCGCCACCGAACCGCGACATCTTTCCCCGTTGGTTTCGCGCCTGCGGGCCGCTACTGGATCGCACACCGATACGGAATGGGATCTCGATTACGATTTTCAGTTGGGACGCATCAACGCCAGCACATTGCTGGTCAATTACAACATCGGCAAAGTCACTCTAGGCGGCGGAGATGCTTTCCTGCAAATTCCACAAACCACCACCAATCCGGCTTCGATCCCCCCAGAAGGCACCTGCAATCCCGTGACCTCGTCGAATCAGCAGGTCACCTGCAAATTCCAGCAGTTCCGGGTTGCGCTCGGTTACGGAGGGCTGAACCAGCGTGGCTTTAGCGCCGCCGGAAGCATGGGTTTTGATGCCGAGTTGCAGCAACTGCAGTTCTCCACGATACAGACGACCTACAACTGGGATTGCTGTGGACTCACGCTCGAATACCGGCGTTACTCCATTGGCGATGTGCGCAACGAAAATCTGTTCCGTTTCTCGTTTACCCTCGGCAACATCGGATCGTTCGGCAATCTTCGCCGCTACGAGCGACTTTACTAGCTTCACAGACACCGGCGGGCCATGCTGATACGATATCGCTATGGAAATTGTGTCGGGCGAGGTGAGAGACAAGCAATCAGCTCTCGAGACGGAGTTGCGCCGAATGGGGCCTGTGCTCGTGGCTTATTCCGGAGGAGTGGATTCTGCCTATCTCGCCTGGATCGCTCACCGCGTGCTTGGCGACGAAATGCTGGCGGTCATTGCCGACTCTGCCAGCCTGGCCCGCACGCAACTTGCGGACGCGATCGCCTTCGCGAACGAACACGCAATTCCCATTGAGGTCATCGCCACTGCGGAGCTCGATCGGCCAGAATATGCCCGCAATGACGGCCAGCGGTGTTTCCAATGCAAGGATGAACTTTTCTCGATGATGGAAAAACTCTGCGTGACGCGCGGTTTCGAATCGATCGCTTATGGCGTGAACGTTGATGATCAGGGCGATTTCCGCCCAGGGCAAGATGCCGCGAAACAACATCAAATTGCCGCACCACTCGTCACCGCCGGACTGACGAAACAGGATATCCGAACGCTGGCCCATCAGGCCGGCTTGCGCATCTGGGATAAACCAGCTTCCGCTTGCCTTTCCTCGCGCATAGAGTACGGACGGCCGGTTACGCGAGAGGCCCTGGCGGTTATTGAGCGGGGCGAGGATGCGATTCGCGCTCTCGGCTTCCGGCAGTTCCGGGTACGGCACCATGGCGAAATGGTTCGCATTGAGATCGCACAGGAAGAAATGGAACGCGCGCTGAGCCCTAATATGGCCGCAGAATTTGCAGCGATCTTCAGAGCTCTAGGTTTCAAGTTCATTACGCTCGACCTGGAAGGCTTCCGCTCCGGATCGATGAATACATTGTTGCCAGCAGATCAGGTTCGGCGCGCCGTTTAGCCGCATAAACACGCGCCCTATGCGGCGTGCACTCGGCATCGTGTGAGATAATCAGGGCACAGTCTGCGATGCTGAGGCGGTTTTTGGTGACTATAATTCGACGTTCTTTTCTCATCCTGCTTCTGATTTGCCTGGGCTGCGTGGCCCAGTCCGCGCCGCCTGACGTGGCGCGCAAGATCGAGCGGCAGGTCCGGTCTTATTACAATATGCCGCCGGACGTAAAAGTCACGGTCGGCTCCATCGTGCCCAGCACCGAATGGCCGGGCTACGACATGGTTGCCGTTAATATCGATGGCGGCGAGGGCAAGAGCAAGGACTACCAGTTTCTGCTATCCAAAGACCGCAACACGATGCTGCGGCTGACCAAGTTTGATCTGACCAAGGACCCCTACACCGAACTGATGAGCAAGATCGATCTGACGGGGCGCCCGACCCGCGGCGCAAAGTCCGCCAAAGTGGTTGTGGTTAACTTCGATGACTTCGAATGTCCGTACTGCTCGCGTATGCACCAGACGCTTTTTCCCGAGCTGTTGAAGGAGTACGGCGACCGCGTGGAGTTTGTTTACAAGGATTATCCCTTGGCCGAGATTCACCCCTGGGCGATTCATGCGGCGGTTGACGCTAACTGCCTGGCAGCTCAAAACCCCGATGCGTATTGGGATTTCGCCGATTACATTCATGCCAACAAGCGCGAGGTCGACGGCGAGGCGACTCCCGGCGCGCGACTGCAAGCTCTCGATAAGATCACGATGCTGCAGGGACAGAAACACAACGAGGATGCCGCCAAGCTGCAGGCTTGTGTCAAGGCGCAGGACGAAACTGCAGTGCGGGCGTCCATGCGGCAGGGCGACGATATCGGCGTAAATGCGACGCCAACACTGTTCATCAATGGGCAAAAGATCGATGGCCTTGTCTCGATCCAAGAACTTCGCGCCACGTTGGACAGTGCACTGAAAGATGCGGGACAACCTGTGCCGACGCGCACCGCATCGTCATCGCTACCAGCTTCTAAATGATTCCCGAAAGGCGAAGGCTTTCGCGGGGGGCGCTAAACGGCCGCGCTAGGGCGTCGCTTGAGACCGTTGAGATTTGGAGAACATTCCCTTGAAAAAGAGCTTTCCTGCCGTACCACTCGTGAGCGTGTTCGCGGCGACTTTGTTGCTGATCTGTTCGATCAGCTGCAGTTCGAAAAATGGTGGCGACGTGATGGCCACGGTCGACGGACGCAAGATCTTCCGCGCCGATGTCGACAAGTACTTCAATAGCCAGCTCGCCTCAGCTCAACAGGCGCCGACCGGTGAACAAGCAATCTCGCTGCGCCTGAATATCCTGCACCAGATGATCGACGATGAGATCCTGATGCGCCGCGCCGAAAAGCTCGGTCTGCTGGCGACCGACGATGAAGTGGATCGCAAGTTCAACGAGTACAAAGCGCCATTCTCGCAAGAAGAATTTGACAAGCGGCTGGCGGAGAAAAAAATCAGCGAGGCCGACTTTAAACGCGACATCCGCCGCTCCATCACCGTCGATAAAGTGATGAACAAGGAAATCGGTTCGAAGATCAATGTCACGGATCAGGATGTGACGGATTATTACAATGCGCACAAGGGCGAGTTCAACTTGATCGAACCGCAATACCATCTGGCGCAGATTCTGGTCACATCTCAGCCCAACCCTCAGGCGCACAATCAGAATGACAAAGCTCAGAATGACGCCGAGGCACACAAAAAAATTCAGATGGTTGCCAACCGGCTCGACAGCGGCGACGATTTCGCAACTCTCGCCATGAAATATTCTGAGGACCCCGAGACGTCGGGCAATGGCGGCGATCTCGGTACGGTACCCGAATCATCGCTGCGCAACACAGATCCCCCCACTCGCGATGCCGTCATGAAGCTCAAGCCGGGTCAGTACAGCCCGATCATTAGCGTGATGAATCCAGCCACCCGGCAAATGCTGGGATACCGCATCGTTAAACTGGTGACGAAAGAGCCCGCGGGACAGCGCGAATTATCTGATCCGCGCGTGCAGCAGGCGATCCGGTCGCAACTGCACGACCGGCGCGAGCAACTTCTTAAAGCGGCTTATTTTGAGGTGATCCGGGATTCCGCCAAGGTCGATAACTACTACGCGAAACACGTACTCGATACGAACGGTGTCGAGCCGTAGTTCGGACTAGTTATTAGGGAAACTATTCGACAAGATTATTCGACAATGGCGAGGACGTCGCCCGCATTCACAGCCGCGCCCTCGGCAACAAAGATCTTCTGCATCGTTCCCTTTTTCGGCGACTTGATTTCGTTCTGCATCTTCATCGCTTCGACGACAATCACCCCCGTACCGGCTTCGACCACAACTCCCTGTGCAACGAGCACGCGAACGACTTTGCCCGGCATAGGTGCAGTGAGTTTTTTCGGACCGGAATCATCTGCGACTCGGGCGCGTCCTCGCAGTGATCGAGGGTCGCGCACTTCCGCGGCAAATCGCCGGCTTCCAACCCAGACATGCTGATCGCCGCCGACCCGCTCGCATTTCACCTCGTAGGCGTCATTCCCGATTCTTAAGGAAAGAACATCCGGCCGGGCGAGAACCGCATCCACAGCGACTTCGCGACCATCGAGCCGGCAGGTCCATTTGCCGTCTTCACGATTAAGTTCCAGCCGGTAGCTTTTGCCATCGATGACGACTTCGTAGGTCATCGCAGGGCCTCGCGCCGGGAGGTGCTCTTCCAGTTCGAGCTGCTCTCAGGAACTGTGCTATCTGTCGACCGCTCGTTAGCGGCAGCGGCCGTAGAACCGAGCGCGGCGAACATTCCCGCGGCGATCACCGCAACTTCCGTCGCCTTCTTGTCATCGCCGGCGTCCGGTCGGGAATCTTGATCCTGCTTGAGCATGCGGTCAAGAAATCCCGTGTCGAGTTTCGCCGCACGAAAATCCGGATGCCGCAGGATGCGGCGGAACAGCGAAATGTTCGTTTTGATCCCTCCAACAAAATATTCATTCAGCGCGCGAGTGAGGCGGCTGATCGCCTGTTCCCGATTCGTGCCATACCCGATGAGTTTGGCTAACAGCGGATCGTAATCCATGGGAACGGTCCAGCCTTCGTACATGCCGCTGTCGCGCCGAATGCCTGGTCCTGACGGGGCCAGCAGCAAGGTAATCTTTCCCGGGCTAGGGAAGTAATTGTTGTCAGGATCCTCTGCGTAAATACGGCACTCGATCGCGTGGCCGCGGATATTCACATCTTCCTGTTTGAACGGCAACGCTTCGCCAGCCGCAATCCGAATCTGCAGGTGAACAAGATCCAAACCCGTAACGAGTTCCGTCACAGGGTGCTCCACCTGCAGCCGCGTATTCATTTCGAGGAAATAGAAATTCCTTTGCTGATCGACCAGGAACTCGACCGTTCCTGCATTGGTGTAGCCGGCAGCCTGCGCCACCCGCACCGCGACTTCGCCCATGCGCTTTCGCATGTCCGCATCCACGATCGGCGAAGGTGCTTCTTCCACCACTTTCTGATGCCGGCGCTGGAGTGAGCACTCGCGCTCGCCGAGATAAACACTTGCCCCATGCTCATCGGCCAGCAACTGCATCTCGATATGCCGCGGATTGATGATCGCCTTCTCGATATAAACTTCGCTGTCGCCGAAGGAGCGTTCGGCCTCGCTGCGCGCGCCCTCGAGCGCCGATTTCAAATCCTGCGGATTTTGCACCAGGCGCATGCCTTTGCCGCCGCCGCCCGCCGCAGCCTTCAGCATAAGCGGATAACCGATTCGCCCTGCAATCTGCTCTGCCTGCTCGAACGATTCCAATCCCCGCGAAGTGCCGGGCACAATCGGTACACCGGCGCGTTCCATCGCCTGCCTTGCCTGCGTTTTCGACCCCATGGCATCCATTGCTGCGGCTGTAGGCCCAATGAACTTCACGCCCGCTTCAGCACAAGCTTCGGCAAACTTCGCATTCTCTGAGAGAAATCCGTAGCCGGGATGAATGGCGTCCGCACCCGAGCGCGCCGCGACATGCAGAATTTTCTCGATATTGAGGTAGGACTCGCGGGCGGCAGGCGCGCCAATCGGATAAGCCTCATCGGCTTTGCGCACGTGCAGGGAAGCGCGATCGACGTCCGAGTAAACCGCTACGGCGGCGATGCCCATTTCGTGGCACGCGCGAATCACGCGCACCGCAATCTCTCCCCGGTTCGCGATGAGAATCTTTTTGAACATCTTTCAGGTCAGATCAACCGCGGTAGAGATGTGGCCCTGCGGCAAGGTCAGACCGAATATTTTACTGAATAACTGGGCCGCGCGCAGTGGCTTGTTAGAACGTTGGATGCAGGCCGGCGATTAGCGCAAAGATCGGCGAGCAAAGCTGACAGGGAAGGGAGCAAGAGAGTCGTCAGGACGCGCGTCCTGCAGCCACTGGCGGCGGGATTGAAAGCGGTAACGAATCAGCGTCCAGATCGCCAGCCAACCGTCGGAATGGCGAATTTTCTTTCCTTCTATCGTGGATCGTGGGTTGTACGAAATCGGAACTTCGGCTATGTTCTCGCCCATCCGGCACAGCTTCGCTGTTACTTCCGGACAGAATTCGAATCGCTGGCACTCCAGGCGCATACGCGAAATAAGGGAACGCCGGACCACTTTGTAACAAGTGGCTTCGTCGTGAATGCCAGCACCGTAGAGAAGGTTCGTCAGGTGGGTGAGGAACTTCGCGCCCAAAAAGAATCGCAGTCCCCGCTCCGGACGATCCGGGCGCACGCCGTAAACTACATTTGCCGTGCCTTCTTCCAGAGGTTGGAGCAATGCCGCATAGTCCTGGGGGTCATACTCCAAATCGGAATCCTGAATCAGAACGTATTCTCCGCGCGCGTATGCCAGCGCGGTGCGAATGGCAGCCCCCTTGCCGTAATTTCGCTCGTGAAAAACGACGGTCACATCATCAGAAGGCGGCAACGCCTGAAGCTTTTCGCGCGTGCCATCCGTCGAGCCGTCGTCCACGATGATGATCTCTTTCTTCACCGACGAAGCATGGATTGCCTGCAGAAGCTCGTCAACGTGTGCCACTTCGTTGTAGACGGGAACGATTACCGACACGCACCCTGCCGCGTGATTCTGGTGGTGGCGCATCTGGTTGTCAGCGGTTTGATCCGCAATTGACGCGGTAACGCTCATAGCAAAAATGGCTACGTATCCTTTGAGGATAGCATCTTCTGCTTTCAGTCGCTTTCTTTTCGCTTCAGCACGTAGATGACTTTCGAAGAACTCGGACGGTAGTTTTGCGCATCGGCGCCCCACACGTATGGGGTTTCCGCGCCGATGTCTGCCAGCCCGACGACTTCGTACGATCGATCCATGAAGGCGTGCAGCTGCGGCAGGAACTCCTGCAACTCGGGTCCGCCTTCCGGACCGCCCCAATCGTCCCACACATCGACATACACCACATAAGCCGGCTGATTCGCTGCCAATTCCTGCATCATCTGTCGGCGCATCAGGGCCGTGTATTTATGGTGGACGATCAGACTGTACATGTAGAGATAGCCGGTCGCGGAGTGGCGATGCGCGTAGAAATAGATCTCCGGCTCTGAGCCAAGCACGGCAATGCGGGCGTTTTCCGCAGAGTGTTGGCGGATATAGGCCGCCACTTTCACTGCCGGCACGAAGGCGTTATCGCCATAGATTTCTCTTACCACTGCATCCGGAGCAAGTTCGAAATACGTCTGCCGCTGAAGAAGAATAGAAAATGCAAAACAGCCTAGAAACACAAAGCATGGAATCAGAGTTCGATATTTTACACCTCGGGTGCTGGGTTGCCTCTCGGCACATGAATTGACCGCGATGCCGGCCAGCAGCGCAATTATGGGCAAGAACAAAATGAAATAGTGCGGGCGAAAATAGGCGCCCGGACAGAGCGAGAGGAACGAGCACGTAAACAGCAAAAGCAAAAATCGGCGATGGCGGCGCGCGACCGGATTCCACCACAGGGTTGTAAGACCAATGCCCGCCAGAATCCAGACAGGCCAAGCCGGTCCGATCACAATCCGGGAATTCTCCAGCAAAGCCCGGATTGCCCGCCGAAGGCCCATCTTCGAGTACTCGCCGGCATATTCGAAAGTCCAGAACCAGAATTGAGGGAAGACACCCGCGCGATACATCAGCCAGCAAGTCATCAGGTACGGCAGGATCGCTGCACCCAAGAACCAAGCCAGGTCTCGAACCGGGCGCTCGAAGCGCTTCGCGCTCCATCGGTCCCACACAAGATAAATCGAGCAGAACAGCACAAAAAATATCCCGTGCTGCTTCATCAGGAAGGCAATTCCCGAGAACAATCCGCTGAGAAAGAATTGCCAGCTTCGTTCAGACCGTAAGGCACACAGCATCAACCAGATGCCAATCAACGCAGGCAGGATCACAAAATTCGTGGCGTGCGCCTCGAATCCCATGACCGATGCACTGGTAGAGAGCAAGGCATAGCTCGAAGCTGTAATGGCTGCCGCGAGGCGCCCAAGCAGTTGCAACGCCAAGAAAAACAGCAGAACGGTTGTGGCCGCGTTGACGATCAGAAGCCCCAAGTGGATGCCCGCCGGCGTTTGTCCGAAAACTGCCATGATCGCGGCATAAGCCGCGTAGATGCCGGGAAGCTTCATGTTGTAGGCCAGGGAATAGGGAGGGATTCCCTCCAACATTAATTGCCCGGCGTAGGCATATTCCCCTTCATCACGCTCCAGAGGCATATCGCGCAGACGATACCGGACGGCCGCGAAGAAAAGGACTGCCAGCAAAACGAGAGTGAGCCAGACCCACAGAGGGACACTGCGCCATCGAGACCCGGTATCGGCGTTGGTCCCAGTTGGAGCGGGAATTGGCGTTGGTGCGGAAGGCAAAATCGCAAAATGCTCTAAACTTGAGCATAGTATCATTTGCCCATCGCGGCACTTCGAAATCACGGCATGCCATCGTCCTCTGCGCCGCACAGGTCGCAACGAACTGCAGATCAAATGGATCAGAGTCGCGGGTCGAACGTTCGCGATCTACGCTCTGTGTCGGCCAGCCTTCTACCGGCGCTGGTCATAATTGCAGGATTTATCCTCAGAATCATTCCGGCTACCCGCTTGTTCTTGAATCCCGATGAGGCTTTGCACAACCTTCTGGCGAGTCAATCGAGCTTTGCTCAGGCTTGGAAGGCCGCGCTGACCAATGCTCATCCCCCGCTTCTGATCCTTGTGCTTTACTACTGGCGATCGCTCGGCCATTCGGAGTTGTGGCTACGGTTGCCTTCGGTCCTCGCCGGAACTGCAGCCTGCTGGTTCTTCTACGCGTGGTTAAAGCTGATCGTGGATCGTTCGACAGCGCGGACGGGCCTTCTGCTCTTCGCTTTTGCTCCTTCCCTCATCCTGCTTTCGGCCGAGATCCGGCAGTATGCGCTACTGTTTTTTTTCGACACCATCTGTTTGTACTTTTCCGAGCGGGCCTTGCAACACCACTCAGCCGGAGACATGGCATGGTTCTCGCTTGCGCTATACGGTGCTCTTCTAACCCATTATTCGGCTCTTCTGTTCGCCTTCGCCATGGGGATCTATGTGCTGCTGAGACTTTATCCCCATGGCCGTTTGAGGCTTGCCCTGGTGTGGGCTGCAGGGCAGATGGTTGGCATTGCAATCGCCGCCTATTTCCTGCTCACTCACCTTCCAAAACTGCGCCAGACCGGGATAGTCCGTGCTGATCTCGAGTCCTACCTCCGTCGCGCCGTCTACCAGCCGGGCACGCGAAATCCAGTGGCCTTTATAGCTGCTCAAACGCTGCGCGTATTCACCTACCTTCTTAGCCACGGACTGATCGGGACGCTGGTTTTGATTTCGTTTCTGGTAGGCACTGCCTGGCTGCTCAAGAGCAAGCAGTCAGGGGATCGGCCTGAGTCGCAGACAAGTCTCCGTCAGCTGGCCCTGTTGCTTTTGCTTCCATTTGTGGTGAATTGGGTCGTCTCTCTGGCAGGCCTCTATCCACTGGGAGCTACGCGTCACAATTCGTTTCTGGCTCCGTTTGCACTTGCCGGGGCAAGCATCGGAATCAGCCGGATTCCGGGTCGTGATTGGATCAAATTGCTGGTGGTAGTGCTTGCGCTGTCGGTTTGCAACCTGTTTCCTGCTCCTCCGCCTCCGATTCGCGCCAAGGATCAGTCGAAGGCTCTCATGCAGCAGGCCGTCGCTTATACGCGCTCAACCGTGCCGCCGGAAAGCGTTTTCCTGACGGATTACGAAAGCGGGCTTTTGCTTGGGTATTATTTGTGCGGACATGGAGTGGTGCAAATCTTTCCGCCACAGAAACCCCTAGCTGTGGCTGAATGTCGTGATTACCGGGTGCTGGCCACATCCTTTCTCGACTGGAAGTTCACGGCAAAGAACTTCTCAGCGGAAATGACTGCGGCAGATCAAATGGCCACGCCCGGGAAAGAAATCTGGCTTTTCTATGCAGGTTGGATCAACGATTCTGAATCGGCCCTGAAGCAGGAGCTCAAGGATTATGGCTGCCCCTCACCGCAGACCTTCGGAGAAAATATTGTGGTTTGCCGAGTGAGCGTTTCGGCCCGACCCAATTCAGCACGCTGAAGAGCAACACAAACAAGAACGCCTCCTTCGCCAGGCGAAGGAGGCAGTTGGACTTTGGAAGATGCTACTCTTTTTGTTTCTTCTACTCCTTTATTCCTTCGGCTGATCAACCGTAATGCCACCGCCGGAAGACTGAGCAGCTTTCTCGGCCTTCACCTTTTTAATCCGCAGCGTTTCATCTACCCAGTGGTCGGCCGTCTTCAAATCTTCTGCGCGTTGGGCCAGATCGTCACATTCCACGTCGGCCTTCTCGCGGTACATCAGGTTGAGGTACGCCATGGCGTCATCGTAGTCAGGACGCAGCTCAATCGCCTTCTTCAGGCTGGCAATTCCGTCGTCAATAGCCGGAGTATTTTTCACCTTCAGATCTTCACAAGCCTTTTTCTGATCCTTATTCTTGGGGTTCAGATTCTCATCCGGTTTTAGACCCAGCTTCGCCCGCTCTTCCATGCGTGGTTGATAGCATTCGGCCCAGTCGATGACGCCGATCGAGTAATAAGGATCGGGATCGTTGGGATCGAGTTCCGACACCATGTGGTTGAACTTCTTGGCATCGTCGAACTTCTTCATGTTGTAGTAAAGCGAAGCGATGCCTTTTGCCGCATTGACCTTCTGCTCGCGCGATGGATTAGCGTCAAGCACTTTCTGATATTCGTCGATCGCCTGCTGCGCGGTGCGCAAATTGTCTGGTGAATCGACTCCCGGAATGTATTGCGAAACAAAAGCCGTCGCCAGATACATGCGGGCGTTGATCAGGCTGGGATCGAGCTGAACAGCTCGTTGGAAATGATCGATGGCCTGCTCATAGTGGGAATTCTTGTATGATTCCACACCCTTATTGAGCTGGTCCCGGGCCCGGAGTTTATCGCAGCCCGAAGCGGAGAAAAGCGCCAGCATCATCGCGGCCAGCGCCCACATCTTAAGATTCTTATTCATTGCGGTATGAGTCTCCCTCGCCACAGCATCCTAGGCCCAGAGACAGTGATTTGACAAGTATGCCGACCTTGTTGGGCCGGTCCGTACGTCGGCCGAGCCGAGCGCTGCTGCGCGGTACCGTTTTAGTTTCCCGCGCAGTTGGCAGATATCGCGCTCCAGACTTTCCCTGGGATAACGGCTTTATTGTCCCGCTTCGATCTTCGCCGTAATCAATCCAACCTTGTCGACGCCCGAAGCGTGGGCAATGTCGATCACGTTGGCGACGTTCACGAAGGGAATGGAATCGTCGCCCTTCACGAACATCACTTTCTCTGCACGCTGCTTGTAAATGTCGGTCAGGCGCCCTTCCAGGTTGTCCCAAGTCGCGTCTTCGTCGTTGATCTTCAGGCCGGGCTCTTGCCCCGCGCCGCGATCGATCACCTGCACGACGATCGTGCGATCCGGTTGCGTGTTCTTTGGCGCATTCGGCGGAGGCGGCTGCGGCACCAGCGCATCCAGTCCTTTCGGCGTCACCGGCGAAATCACCATGAAGATGATCAGCAATACCAGCAACACGTCGATCAGCGGGGTGACGTTAATATTTGCACTCGGGCCGCCACCGCTCGACCCCATATCCATTCCCATAAGTCTTCTCCTCTATTGCCCTTGCTGCGCTGGCGCCGGACTTCCCGTTCCACCCGGAGGAGGCGGAGGCGTTGCCGTCTTGCGTTGATCCGTGAGCAAGCCCAGATCATCCACTCCGGCCGCGCGTACCGCGTCCACAACCTGAACGACACTGCCATAACGCGCCCGCATATCCGACTTCACATAAACTTCGCGATTCTCGGGATGGGTCGCCATGCGGTCCTTTACCTTCTCCGTTAGAGAATCGACCGCAATCTGGTCGCTGCCTAAGTACACTTTGCCGTCCCGCGTAATCGAGACCAGCAGCGCGTCTTCTTTGTCGGCATCTTCCATCGGCGTGGGATTGTTCACCTTCGCCATGTCCACGCTGATGCCCTTCTGCAACATGGGCGTGACCACCATGAAGATGATCAGCAACACCAACATCACATCCACCATTGGCGTGACGTTGATATTCGAATTAACCTTCGCGCCTTCATTGCGCTTTGCTAATGCCATAGGTGTAATCTCTCCCGTACTTCCTCTGCCTGATTCCTCCGCCCTCGCGAAAGAGGGAGGTCCGGCACCGAATCCTCGGCGCCGGACAAGCAACTCAACCTGCGTGAATCAGACGATGGACGATTCCGGTTCTTACCGGCGAACGTCGCCGCGCTTCTTCAGGAAGTAATCAATCAATTCGCTCGACGAGTTATCCATTTCCACGTCGAACGCTTCCACGCGGCCCGTCAGATAGTTGAACATCATCACGGCCGGGATGGCGACGAGCAACCCGATAGCCGTGGTGACGAGCGCCTCGGCGATACCGCCGGCGACCGCTGCCAAGCCGGTGGCCTTCGAGTTGTTGATGCCGATGAAGGCGTTCAGAATGCCCATCACCGTGCCGAACAGACCAACGAACGGGGCTGTCGACCCGATTGTGGCCAGACCGCCCAAGCCGCGCTTCAGCTCGGCATGGACTATCGCTTCGGTACGCTCCAAGGCGCGCTTCGACGCCTCGATGGTTTCGCCAGGGATCGCGCCCGGGCTGTCCTGGTGGGCCTTGAATTCCATCAGGCCGGCGGTTACAACCTTGGCGAGATGGCTCTTCTTGTTACGCTCGGCCACCTTGATAGCTTCGTCAATGCGGCCATCGCGCAGCGCGCCGGCGACCGCCGGAGCGAAGGCACGCGACTGCTTGCGGGCCGCGCTGTAGGCCATCCAACGATCTATCATCACGCCAATCGACCAGCCCGACATGATGAACAGAATGATGACTACGGTCCGGGCAACCCAGCCCATGGCTTTCCACAAGCCAAGAGGATCGGTCGCGAGTGTGCCGCCCTCCTGGACGATCCAGGCGGCTGCGGCGGGTACGTGATGCAGAACTGCTCCTGCGTGAATTGCTAACATGAGTTGCTTTCCCTCCTCGGAAAACGTTCTTCTATCTTGCTTAAGGCACTTCGATGCGTGAATCCGGTCTGAGCGATGGCCGCAAAGAAAAAGGACTGCGATTTTGCCGCGCTCGAACTGCTTGCATGAACCAGGAATGTGGCGGCAATGTGGAGCTTCTCCATACCGCTCCCGGCCACCGGAGATTTGGTGGGAAGGGGAGGGGCTACACCTCGGGCTCTATCTACAGCCTGCCATCATAATGCTTCTCGACCCCGTGAGGCATCTTGCGCAATTCTCGGGGATACAGCAAGCCAGGCATAGCCTGTAGTCATGCGCATGGCTTGCTTCTGATTTCACCGCTAGCCAGCAGTCTAGCCGCCGGCCAGCGTAAAGTTCACCTGCACCTGCGTTTCGACTTCAACCGGCTCACCGTTCAGCAAATATGGCCGGTACTTCCACTGTTTCACCGCTTCGATCGCGGCCGGAGCCAGCATCGGGTGGCCGCTGACCAACTGAAGGTTCGTGATGTTGCCCTCTTTGCTGATTTCCGCCTGCAAAATCACTGTTCCCTGAATGCGGGCCTGGCGCGCCAGCGGCGGATAAGTGGGATTCACCTTCCGAATCAGCAGACCAGACACGACGCCGGATGAAACGCGCACACGTTGCGGCGTCGCAATCTTGGGAACGGCCACTGGCGTAGAATTCACGATGCCGCCGATGACTCCGCCCATTGATCCGCCCGGGACCCCGCCCGGAACTCCGCCCACGACACCGGAACTGGCCATCACCGGTGGCGGAGCCTCTTCTTCCTTAATCATTTCGATTTTCTTTGGGATCTTGGTAGGCGTGCGCAACTGACCGTTCACGATGTCGGTCTGGATCACCTTTACCACTTTCACCGGCGCGGCTGCCGGCGGTGGAGGTGGCGGAGGTGGTGGTGGCGGCGCCACCAGAAATGTCATCAGCTGCTGCTTGGGCAGCGCCTCGGTGAAAATCAGCGGAATCAGCACCATGATTCCGATGATGATCGCCTCGATAATGAACGCGACGATCGACGTTTGTCCGCGCTTCGTCTTGAGCTTGCCCCCGGACTCAATCAGGCTGTCTTCAAACATAGGTTTCTCCCTACCTAGACCCTACGAAAACTTAGACACCGACCGCCTCTCATTTGCTCCCGGTGGTTATTGGTAGAAGCACCATACCAGCGGGGCAAATACTTCCCCGGTACTGCTTTAAGAAGCCCGACTTAAGAAACCAGACAAAATGATCGCGTGAACGGATTACTTCGCCTTGGCGGTGGCTTTGCCGGCACCAGCCGCCTTTCCCGTACCGCCCGGCCTGCCGGTTCCCGGCATGCCTACAGGGCGCTTGCCTTTTTCTAATCGCCAATCCTGATATGCCACGAGAATCGGTGCTGCAATCGCGATCGACGAGTAGGTGCCGATTAAAATGCCGATCACCAGCGCAAGGCTAAAACCAAAAAGCACCTCGCCGCCGAATAGAAGAAGAGCCAATACGGTAAGGAACGTTAAGCCCGCTGTCAAGATCGTTCTGCTCAGAGTCTGATTAATGGCCCGATTAACGATGTCGGACAGCTTCTCACGCCGCATGAGTTTAATGTTTTCCCGGATGCGGTCAAATACCACGATCGTGTCGTTATTGGAGTAACCAATCAGGGTCAGAATCGCTGCAATGACCGTCAATGAGATGTCGGTCTTGGTCAACGAGAAGAAGCCTACGGTTATCAAGGTATCGTGAAATACGGTTATCACTGCAGCCACGCCGTAGATCCATTCGAAGCGGAAGGCCAGATATACGAGCATACCTGCCAGGGAATAGAGAGTCGCCAGTTCAGCTTGATGGGTCAGCTGTTTGCCGACTTCCGGGCCGACAATCGCCACGTTACGCACACCAAAATCTGAAAGGAAAAATCCATCGCTCAGAGACGCCGCCACGGCGGGATCAACCCCCGGGGCGTTCTTCAGCTGATCGATGGAACTTAGCACCCCGCTCATTTCCTTGTCGCGATAGTTGACAATCGCCTGCGCCACGGAGGCATATTTCTGGTCGTCACCGCCGTTATGCAACGGATCCTTATCGATCAGATAATTCTTGATCGTCAGGGAACTGGCGTTGTTGAGGTCTTGCTTGCCGGCCGGGGCATTGGTTTCGAGCGCCTTGATGATCGTGAGCTTGCCCTGGTCGAGCGACTTTTCGCTGGTCTCGCGCAGTCCCAGATCGATCAGGACCTCATTGTTTGACGCCTGACCGAAAGTCTGAATCTTGGGATCATGCAGACCGGCGCGATCCATGTCGGCGCGCACCAGTTTGAGATCGGGCGTATGAGAGAACTTAACGGTTACCAGCGTGCCGCCGCGGAAGTCGACGCCCCATGGAATTCCGTGCCAGAACAGCATCGAGCACACGCCGGCAACGCTGAAGATCAGCGAAAACGCGAGGAAATACCACTTCTTGCCTAAGAAATCGATATTAACGTCGTGAAAGAACTCCAAGCCAAGCTCCCAAGTTTCAAGGTGTCAAAGTGACAAGTGACTAAGTGGCAAGCCAGCTGGCCACGTTGAACCTTGTCGCGTTGCCACCTGCTTTATTAAATGCTCAATGCTTCGCCGCGCTGCTTGTGGCTCAACACCCAATCAAAGATCACGCGCGAAACGAAAACTGCGGTGAACAAGTTTGCCAGCAAACCGAAAGTCAGGGTTGTGGCGAAGCCTTTCACCGGCCCCGTGCCGAAAATGAACAGAATCGCCGCCGAGACGATCGTCGTAACGTGCGTGTCCACAATCGTAATCCAGGCATGGCTGAATCCCTGATCAACGGCCGAAGGCGGCGTCTTTCCGTTGCGCAATTCCTCGCGGATGCGCTCAAAAATCAGCACGTTCGAATCGACGCCCATGCCGACAGTTAGAATCACTCCGGCAATTCCCGGCAACGTCAGCACTGCGTCGAAGTAGCCCATGAACCCGAGCAAAATAATCAGGTTCAAAATCAGCGCGACATCCGCATTGATTCCGGCGCCGCGGTAGTAAATCAACATGAAAATGAGCACGGCGAGCATGCCAACCACTGCGGCGCGTACTCCGGCGCGAATCGAGTCGGCTCCCAGCGAAGGCCCGACCGTCCGCTCTTCCAGGTAATCGATCCCTGCCGGCAGTGCCCCCGAACGCAGGATCATGGAAAGATCTTTCGCCTGCTGCTCCGTCATGCGCCCGCCGCTGATTTCGCCGGTGTCGCGGATTGGCTCTTTAATGTTCGCGACCTCCTGCACCTTATTATCGAGCACTACGGCCAGGCTGTCGCCCACGTGGGCCGAGGTGAAATTGAAAAAGCGCTGCCCGCCTTCATTGGTCAGGGTGAAACTTACGCTGGGCTGGCCATTCTGGTCGGTGGAAGCCCGCGCATCGCGGAGATCCTTGCCGCTTACTGCTGATATGCGTGACACCAGATAAAAAGCCTGACCTTCATCCCCTGCGCCCGGCCCGCTATGCCCTGGAAGCAAGATCGCATCTGGTGGCAGCACGCCGTTATTGGCCTGCATCGCTTGCTGCTCGCTGGAGTATGGCCCGCCGAGCGACTGTTTGATTTCCAGCATAGCGGTGTTCTGCATGATGTCTTTCACCCGCTGCGGATCATCCACCCCCGGCAATTGCACCAGAATCTGGTACTGGCCCAGTCCATGCTCCTGAATCGTCGGCTCGCTTACACCGAGCGCGTCAATGCGGTTGCGAATCGTCTCGATCGCCTGCGTGACCGCCTTATTCTTCAAGTCGGTCAGCAATGATGGCTTCATCTGCATTGTGAATGTGTTATCGGCGCCGCTGCTCACTTCATATTCCGGCAGTCTGTCATTCACAATCCCCAAAAGATCCCCACGCGCGCTCGCCTGCACGCCTTTGATCGTGATGTGGTCAGGATTATTCTTTGGGTCTGGCTGGGTTATGTCGGAATAGTCGATCTTGTGGGTCCTGAACTGCTCCTTGAGCACTTCAATGGCGTTTTGCGCATCTACGTTGACCGCATCGTTGACCCGCACCTGCAAGATCAGGTGCGTCCCGCCCTTCAGGTCGAGACCCAGATGAATGTGGTCGGTGATCGCCGAAAGCAGTCCCTGCCCCGACAAGCTGTGCGGGACACCGAAGATTCCAAACAGAAAAACCAGCAAGATCCCTACAATGAGGACGACTCTCCAGAGAAAGTTCTTATTCATGAATGAACACCATGCTCATAATCTTGTCACCCATGACGCACGCAACGCGTCAGGTCTTGTAATGGCTTACTTTGCCTTCGGCTCTTCTTCGGTTGTTGAGACCTGCGTGACTGACGCCTTGGTCACTTCCATCCGTAAATTATCCGGCGGAACGCGCAGATGAATCGCGTCATCCTTCAGCGCGACGATGGTTCCGCGCAGACCGCCGCTGGTAGTCACCTTGTCCCCCGCTTTCAGCTGATCCAGCATGGCCTGCCATTTCTTCTGCCGCCGCTGCTGGGGTAACACGAGCAGGAAGTAGATCATTGCGATCATGGGCACAAACATGATCAGCAACGACATTCCGCCGCCGCCCGTACTCTGTGCTTGCACGATCGCTAACGCCACCATGTTTTCGAACATTCGAGCAGATGTACCCTCGAACCTTGACCCGCGCCTCTAGTACCGCAGGACTTCGTCGCTCACCACGGGGTTTGGATCGACTTCGGCCGGGTTCCTTCTAGTTCAGGTTTGAATCCGGGGAGATCGTTCTTGGAGGTCTTTTGCCCTCAGGTTACCCTGCGTCGTTCGACGCCTGGGGTTTCGGTCGAGACCAGACACCCGAAAGAAAACGGGTCTCTTCCCCAAGTGAAATAGCATGCCGCACCCGCCGCATAGTGTCAAGGTAGAAACTCAGGTTATGGACGGTGTTAAGCACCTGCGCCAACATCTCATTAGATGCATAAAGATGGCGCAAATAAGCCCGCGAATAGCGCTGGCACACCCGGCAGCCACAATTCGGATCCAGCGGCGCCGGATCCTGGGCGTAGCGAGCCTGCTTAATCGAAATTCTTCCTTGAGAGGTAAACAGCAACCCGTGCCGTGCCGCCCGCGTTGGCAGCACGCAATCCATCATGTCGATGCCGAGGCTGGCGTATTCGACAATTTCCTCCGGCGTTCCCACTCCCATCAGATATCGGGGCTTGTCTTTTGGAAGATGCTCCAGAGTCGATTCCACAATTTCGCGCGTCAGTTCTCGCGGCTCGCCCACGCTCAACCCGCCAATCGCATATCCGGGGAAGCCAATCTCAATCGTCCTCTCTGCCGACTCGCGCCTTAGGCCCCGATCCATTCCTCCCTGCACGATACCGAAAAGAGCCTGGCAGTACCCAGTACGCAGCTGCCTACACTCAGTGCGCTCGCCGTCGTCGTCTGGGAGGGCACTGGCAGCTGGCAACGGGTTCCACGGCACTTCGTGCTTATGTTCTTCAAAATACTGCTTGCTTCGCTCGGCCCAGCGCAGGGTCATCTCCATCGATGCCCGCACTCGTTCCCGATCCGCGGGATATTCTGTGCACTCATCAAAGGCCATGATGATGTCGGCCCCAAGGCCAATCTGCGCAGCCATGGCGCTCTCTGGGCTGAAAAAGTGCGCGGATCCATCCAGATGCGAGCGGAATGTAACACCCTCTTCAGTAACCTTCCGCAGCTCATTCAGACTAAAAACCTGGAACCCTCCCGAGTCGGTCAAGATGGCTCGCGGCCAAGACATGAACCGATGCAGCCCACCCATTTTCCGCACCGTCTTGACGCCCGGCCGCAGGTAGAGGTGATAGGTATTTCCCAGAATGATCTGCGCTCCGAGATCTTCCAGAATGTCCTGGGAGACGCCCTTCACCGAAGCAACCGTGCCCACCGGCATGAAGACGGGCGTCTCGATGTCGCCATGCGGTGTCCTGAGCCGCCCAAGCCGCGCCGCGCCGCTGGTTTTCTCAATGTGAAACGAAACGGACATTCGTCAAGGATTGTAAACGGAGCGGCGGATCTTACCCCAACCGTCCGCCATACGCAGGACTTATGATTCTCGACGTTCTCTGTAGAGATTAATAGTGGGTCGGAATGTTTCATTCAGCGATCGTCACGATCTCTCCGGTCACCTTCCCGCCCTCGATCCTCAGCTTCCCCACACTCACCGGCAGCTTGAATCTCCGCGGCCCCGCGCTTCCCGGATTGAAATAGAGCACTGCTCCGCGGACTTCTTGCTTCGGCAGATGACTATGCCCGTAGATCACCGCATTGAATCCTGCCGCCTCCGGCTTCAAATCAAGCTGCGCCAGATCATGCAGCACGTAGATCGAAGTTCCGCCCAGTTCAACCACTTCGGTCTCCAGCAACTTGCGCGCCCAGGCGCCTTTATCCACGTTGCCGCGGATCGCTGTGACCGGCGCAATGGAGGCTAACTTGTCAAGAATTTCGGGGTCGCCAACATCACCTGCATGAATGATGTGCTGCGATCCTTCGAGCGCAGCGACCGCCTCAGGACGAAGCAAGCCGTGTGTGTCGGAGATAACGCCAATAAGAATAGAAGTGCTCAATTCCAGGATTCTTGATTCTAGGATTTCCGGTTCTGGCGCAGGATCGAGTTCATCTCGGCATGGGACGGCGCTCCTTCCATCGCCTTATACGTGCCCTCGGAATTCACTTCTGCAGCCAGACGGCGTACGAGCCCAAGCGTCACGCGCATCGGGCCGGAACCCAGGCTGATGCGTTTCACTCCCAGAGCCGCCAACTCAGAAATGGATGGCGAACCCGGGCCGCCGAGAATATTCACCGGGCAAGCCAAATCCACAACCAATCGGCTGATCGTGGCCGCATCCCGCAGGCCGGGGACAAATACGCAATCGGCGCCGGCGTCGCGAAAAGCCCGCAGCCGCCGTATCGTTTCGTCGTAACGCGCAGACGGCTCTCCGACTTGCGCGAGATAGACATCGGTCCTGGCATTCAGCACGAGCGGCACGCGCAGTTGATTGCAGGTTTCCCGGATTGCACGAATGCGTTCCAGTTGCAGCGCCAATTCAAAGAGAGGGTGTTCGTCGTTCCCGGTAGCATCCTCGAAGTTCATTCCAACCGCGCCTGCCTCGATCACTTGACGCGCAGTTCGCGCCGCGTCTTCAGGCCTGCTTCCGTAACCAGCCTCAACGTCAGCCGTGACCGGCACTCTGACCGCCTGAGCGATTTGCGCCACCACATCGAACATGCGCGCCGGCTTAATTTTCTGCCCGTCCGGAAAGCCCTGCGCGAAGGCGATTCCCGCACTGGAGGTTGCAATGGCTGGAAAACCCGCTTCTTCGACAATGCGGGCACTGGCTATGTCCCACACGTTGACTAACACGAGCGGCTGTGCCGCCGAGTGCAGTTGCTTCAGCGCTTCTGCTTTCTGAACCGGGTCATTCGCCGACATGCGCCATTGGATGCGCTCAACTATTTGGGGACTTCATCTTTTTGAGGAACTTCCCGACGCTTACTGCCGCTCGTCCCACGGTTCCGCGGCCAATTTCCTGAAGATCGTCCCGTGCCCTCACCCGCAAGGTATAAAAGCGGCCATCGAACGCTTCCAGTACCGCCTCGGCTTTGATTCGCGCTCCGATTCCGCTGGCGGCCCGATGCTCCACATGAATCGACGTCCCCACCGTGATCTCATCTGCTTCACAGTGCGCCTGCAAGGCGCGGAACGCCGCCGTCTCCATTAACCGGATCATGTCAGGGGTGGAATACACCGGCGGCAGTTCGTGGTGATGCGCGGTCAGCGTGTGTTCGAACTTAACTGTTTCTTCTGCCTCGCCACGCGCTCCAAGTGGAATCTCTCTCGCCATTTGTCCTCCGAAAATGTATGAGCCAACGACTAGAAATCGTTGGCTCAAAATGCTCTTGCCATGAAATTTCGAGTGACCCAAGCCCTGGCTACATGCAGCGGGCCGGTTCTCAATAGAGCGGGGAAGTTATGCCGCGGCTCCTGCGATCCGCCGCGCCTCGATCCCGTCCAGCGCCTTCCACAGCATGCGCGCTGCGTTCTCGGCCGCATCCAACGCGGCGTCGGCAGTCGAAGGATTCATTGCGATGCGTTCTTCCAGCTGCTTCCGCCAGACATTCGAGTGATACGCATCCGCTTCCGAATGCAGCGTGAAATATCCGCAGGTCTTGGGATCGGCGCCGTAGTTCTCGCGCAGCCCCCGCTCTTTTTCCTTGGCGATGCGCGGCACCTGCGATTCGTACGCGTAAAACGCTGCCAGTGCCTCTTCGGGAGTGCCCTCGCCTGCGACCCGGTGGAAATGCCGGATCAGTTGCCGCATCTCCGGCAGCGGTGTATGCCATTCCAGATTGCGGCTCGAGCCCATGCCCTCAACAAAGTCGAGCCATAGTTCCGAGTGGGGAACCGACTCGCGGCCGCTTCGCTCCTCGACGCCCTTTTCGTCGCACATGTTGGCCAGCACGGCACGGCGTAGTTCGCCATTTTCCAGGCGCAACGCCAATTCCGCCAGATAAGAAGGAAATGCGTCGACGTGATGATAGTAGTGCTGCGCGTAGTCGCGCAGCTCTTCCCGGGTCAATTCACCTGCCGACCATGCCCGGTAAAACGGGTGGCAGAGCAGATCGTATTTCGCGATGCGAGATTCCAGTTGTTGGAGGAATTCAGCAGTGTTCATACGACCCCCTGGTGGCAAGCGGAATTGAAATGACAGGCTAATATACGTTCCCGCCAGTCGGGCGGCAAGTGAGGCCCGTCACCAATCCGACTTAAGTTGCTAGAATGAAAGCAGAAAAAGAGCATGCTGGGGATCCCGCTCTTGCCCTCGCGTAGATTATTTACAGAAAAACACTCATGCAGTTTACGGAACAATTCGAAGTTGTTGTTGTCGGCGCCGGCCATGCGGGATGCGAGGCCGCCATGGCATCGGCGCGCATGGGCCTGAAGACCGCCCTCTACACGCTCAACGTCGATCTCATCGCGCAGATGTCGTGCAATCCAGCGGTGGGCGGCATCGCCAAAGGCCACCTCGTCCGTGAAGTCGACGCGCTGGGCGGCATCATGGGCGAAGTTACCGACGCGGTTGGAATTCAATTTCGTCTGCTGAATACCTCTCGCGGCCCCGCCGTCTGGTCGCCGCGCGCACAATGCGATAAGCAGGCCTACCGCCTGAAGATGCGAGAAGTGCTCGAGTCCCAGCCGAATCTGAAAATCAAACAGGCCGAGGTGGCGGATCTCATAGTTACGAGGTGTGAGTCCCGAGTCCCGGGAGAAAACAATTCGCACCAGGAAGAGCGACACCGCGTTCTCGGCATCCGGCTTCGTGATGGTCGCACCGTCGGTGCGCAAGCCGTAATCATCACCACCGGAACGTTCCTCAATGGCCTGATCCATTGCGGCGAACAGCAATATCCCGCGGGCCGTTCCGGTGAACCTCCTGCTGTTCTGCTCGGTGAAGCTCTGAAGAAACTTGGCCTCCGCGGATGCCGCCTCAAGACCGGCACTCCGCCGCGCCTTGATGGACGGACGATCGATTGGTCGAAATTTCCCGTGCAGCCGGGCGATGACGATCCCACTCCGTTTAGCTTCCGCACGAAGCGCGTCGCTCATCATGACTCGCAGGTTCCCTGTTACATCGCCTGGACCACTGCCGAAACTCATCGCATCATCCGTGAAAACGTACACCGCTCGCCCATGTACAGCGGCCAGATCCAATCGATCGGCCCCCGCTACTGCCCATCGATCGAAGACAAGATCGTCAAGTTCCCCGACAAGGAAACGCACCAGCTTTTTCTCGAGCCGGAAGGCCTGAATACGCACGAAATCTACGTAAACGGCATGAGCACCTCGCTGCCCGTCGAAGTGCAGCTCGCAATCTTGAAATCGATTCCCGGGCTCGACACCGCGGAAATGATGCGTCCCGGCTACGCGATTGAATACGATTCCATCGATCCAACAGAACTTGAGCGCACGCTCGAAACTCGCAAGATCGGCAGATTGTTCCTTGCCGGACAAATTAATGGGACATCGGGTTACGAAGAAGCCGCGTGCCAGGGATTGATGGCCGGTATCAACGCTGCGTTGCAAGTTAAAGGCGAACAGCCGCTGATTCTCGATCGAACGGAGGCCTACACCGCGATTCTGATCGACGATTTGATTTCGAAGGGAACGAACGAACCGTATCGGATGTTCACTTCGCGGGCCGAGTTTCGTTTGCATCTGCGCATCGACAATGCTGACCGCCGCTTGACGACTCACGGCCGCCGCGTGGGATTGATCTCCGACGAAGCGTGGAAGGACTTTCAGTCGAAGCAACAGCGATTGGCAGCAATGAAGAAGCTGCTCGAGGCTACTCGTCTCACGGCTGAAATGTTGGCAGTGCTCGCGTCTGAAAAGGAGATTGAAAAAGAAAATTGTCATTCCAAGCGGAGTGAGGCGCAGCTGAACGCAGTCGAGGTACCTTGTGTTTGGTCTCGCGCCGCGATCGAATCGTCGGTCCTAGGCCAAACTCTGGCGCAACTTCTCAAGCGTCCCGAGATCACCGTGGAGCGGCTCGTGCCGATCCTGCGCGACTTAGACCCAGCTTTTTTTGAAAGCAGTGAAATCCATGAAAATCCGCGTGAATCCGTGGCGAGGATTTCTTCCCAGGCGCGCAACGAACTGAAGTCCGTTGAAACCGAAATCAAGTACGAGGGTTACCTCTTGCAGCAGGCTCGTGCCATGGATCGCCTGAAGAAGGCCGAGCAGCACGCCATTCCCGAATGGTTCGACTACCGCTCGGTGAGCGGCCTCTCGCGCGAAATGCAAGAAAAACTCACCAAAGTTCGCCCACGGACCATTGGCCAAGCCTCGCGGATTCCCGGCGTCACACCTGCGGCTGTTTCATTGGTGAATGTCTATATCGAGATTCAAGCACGCCGGCGTGAACAAACCGCAGCGCTTTAAGAGCTGCAGGACAGTCGTGTCGTCCGTGCTCGCGGCGGGTCCCCGTCGCCATCTACTGCGCGTCCGCCTTCGTCCTTAACTGCTCTGCCACCTTCAACTCGCTTTCCGCTTCCTCTTTCTTTCCCATGTCGCGATACGCCAAACCGAGCAACTGATGCGTGGTCGGATTATTCGGGTCCATGGTGGCGGCTCTCTGCAAAGCCCGCACCGCCAATTCGTACTCACCTTTCTTCTCCAACACCTTGCCCAGCAGAATGTATGGCCCCGTCGACGTCGCGTCGAGCCAGATCGAGCGCTGCAGCAAGCGCTCTGCATCGTCATACTTCTGCACCCGCGAATAGGCGTCTGCCAGCTTGTAATACGTCGGCGCGTGTGCCGGATTGATTGCCAATTCCTTCTGCAACTCTGCAATCGCTTCCGGTATGCGTGACTTATAGAGATACAGTTCTCCTAACAGAAAATGCGCCAGTGGCAGTTTGGGATCAAGCACGGCCGCTTTCTGTGCATACTCTTCAGCAATCGGATCGTACTCTTGCCGGAACAGCATGCGAGCCGTGAACAAATAAGCCGCGGCCGAATCTCCCGGCACATCGAACATTTTGCCGAACGCCCTCCGTGCCTGGTCGTAATTACGAATTTGTATGTAGCAGATTCCCAGAATGTAGGCTGCGTCGACGTTGGCTCGTGGGAACCACCCCTGTACTTTTTCAAGCAGCGGAATGGCATCCGCGGGGTGCCCGCCGAGATAGTAAGAAAGCCCCAGCAACTGCGTCGCTTCGCCGTTCCCAGAATCTTCGGTGGTTGCCCTCTTCAGATATTCGATCGCCTTGGGAAAATCGCTCTTCTTGTAAAAAGCTGTGCCGAGTTCGAGTGCGAGCCCTTTCGTCGCGGGATCGCGCGACTCTATCGTCTGCAATTCAGCAATCGCCTCGTCGGTCTTGCCTTGGGCTATCAGGTTCCGCGCATGGGCAAACTCTGAAGAAACACCCGCTGACGGCGAGGTCGGCGCCGTTGGTACTCCACCTTGCTGTGCGGACAGCAACACTGCACACGAATAAAGAGTCACCCCACAGCAAATCCGGACAAATCTTGACGGAAATTTCATCGCAGTTGCCCGGCTAACGCTCTTTTTCGGAAGCTGAGCATGCACAGAGACCCATTCATTGCGCATTCATCTGCTTCCGCAGTTCTTCCAGATTATCCCGCGCCAGAGACTGATTTGGATCGATCTGCAATGCTCGTTCAAAATGCTGCTTGGCCTCTGCGAATCGTCCCAATTCCGCCAACGCAGCCCCCAGATTTGCTTCCGCATTCGCGTCTTTCGGCTGCAATTGCACCGCACTCTGGAATTGTTCCGCCGCCCCGGCAAAATCGTTCTGCTGCTCCATCGCAAAGCCGAGGTTGTAGTGCGCGTCGAAGTAGTCCGGCCGTGCCTTCAGTGCCTCCTGCAAATATCCCTCACCCTCGTCCGGATGCCCCTCCGCCACCAACGCCGCTCCCAGCGCGTTATTTGCCGCCGCATCCTCGGGATGCAACCGCACGGCCGCCTGGTATTCTTCGACTGCGCCCTCCAGTTGATTTTTCGCCTGCAGCATCGCCGCAAGATTGTAATGCGCCTCAAAATCTGCGGGATTTTTTTCGATATTGTGTCGAGCCAACGCTTCTTGCAGCACCATTCGCGGATCGCCCTCCGCGCGATTGAAATTCACCGGCAGCACCTGCAGCCACAAGTGGCACATCTCATCGCTGGACCGGTTTCCGCTCGTCACCCGAATGGGAGGATGATTCGGATTCATGGGATTATCGGGGGAATTGTCGTACGTATATCGCAAGCTCACGGTCGTTCCCGCGGGCAGCAGCATCGGATCGGCGTATCGATACACAGCCTGCCAATTCAGATTCCACTGCGGAATATGAATCAGCGTCTTCTTCGTGCCGTCAGGCAGCGTGGCAAACGCGAGAATGTCCTTGCCGAGATAGTGTGCATGCGGATAGAGCGCCATCAGTTCCACATCCACGGGCAGCGTGAAATCGTCGCTGACGAGAAAGTCTTTGTCCCCAGCGGGAATGTCGAGTTTGACATCGTTTTCCAGTTGTAACAGCATCGGCTGCTTCGTCGCGGAATGTGAAGTGAAATATAAGCCGATGCTCGGCTGAATCACTTCAGGCTTCCCCGAAGGTTGCATGTGCGTGTTCAGAATCAGATCCGTGCCTTTGTCCAGGCGCAGCGCCATATCGTCCGGCTCCACGTACGGGACGGTTCCCGGCTTCCAGAAAAGCAGATGACTATCGGGATCGAAGACCTGCGACTCGATACGAATCTCCATGCCGCCAAATCCCGCGCCCGGCTCCGTCTCTCGCTTGCGGGCCTCGCCCGTGCGATCGACCAGAATGTTGGCGTGATGCACGTAGCGCTTGTCACCCGGGCGAATCTCGATTGCTTTCACCCAGCGCGTCTCGCCAATGGGAACGTGGAAGATGAAGTTCCAGTACGTATCCGTGCCCTCTGGCGGAAGGATCAGGGGCTTCGGCGCTTTTAAAATCATGTCCGGCTGACCCAGTTGCCATCCCTCTACAAATTTCGGCGGGCGCGGCAGATCGGCAGGGTTGCCTTCCACTTCGCCCTGCGCCACCCATTTCTGAATCGTCTCGATCTGCTGATCCGTCAGCCGCAGCTCATCGGCGAACTTTGCCTCCTGCGGCGCGGGCAGCCACGGCGGCATCACGCGTGACTGTGTAATCTCAACAATCTGCCGCCCATGTTTTTTCACGTCGGAATATGTCAGCAGAGAAAACGGCGCAGCTTCGCCCGGCCGATGGCACATCGAGCAATATCGATAAACAATCGGGGCGATGTCGCGGTCATACGTGAGCTGTGAATCCGCTGGGCGGTTCGCCGACGCAGCTTGGGACTTGCTTGGGGAACCGGCTTGCAATGTAGCTGACAGCACTTGCACTAGAGGATTCGCGGCCAGCCTCGCCGCCAATGCGCCTGCGAGAATGCAGGCCACACAACCCATCATCAGCCGGAAAATGTGGGCGCTCAATCCAGATCGGAAATGTAGCATCCCACACCCCTGACTTCGTTTTTCTCGACAGGTTTGCCGTCGATCCCGGCGCGGATCGCATCTTCCAGTTCGTGCGTTGTTGCCGCCGGCCGTGCGCGCGTGAAGCTCACGTACCAATCGTCGATGCGGCCATCGTAGATCAGATGCCGATCTTGTCCGAACACCGCGACTTCGGGAGTGATCTGGACGCGCCCCAGCTTCACCAGCGTGTGAGCAGGATCGCGGAGCGCCGGCATCTGATACCCGAAGTCGGCAACGTTCTTGCGGATCGCCTCCACCGAATCTGTTTTATCCGGATAAACCAGCCAGAACTTCGCGTGATCCGCGTACTCCCGGCTGAGGCGTTGGATCACGGGAGCGTAACGCCCGGAAACCGGGCAGTCGCGCCGCAAGAATACGAGCACGACGACTTTGCCGGAAGACATTGCCAGGGGATCGAGGGCGTGACCATTCAAATCGATGGCGCTCTGCTGCGTCCAACTCCAGGCATGCAGAGTTAAGACAGTCGACAGCACACAGAGGATCCTTGAGAACCGGCACGGCATAAGGTTGGTACTGCTATCGGGAGATTCTATGTGCGGCGCCCTGAAGTGTCCATCCCGTTGTAAGTTTCCGTTCAGAAATACGGAAATAGAAACCGTTCCCTCGGCTCGGGACTCGCTACAATGTTGACGCATGATTGCTCACCTACGCGGAAAGCTGCTGTCGAAGCATCCCAACCAAGCCATCGTCGAAACGGCCGGAGTCGGCTACGACGTGACCATCAGCGTACCCACGTTCTCCGATCTACCCGGCGTTGGCTCAGAAGTGGCGCTGCACATTCACACTCACGTCCGCGAAGACGCGCTCGCGCTTTACGGATTCCTGCGTTCCTCGGAAAAACTGTTGTTCGAGAAATTGATCACCGTGAGCGGCATCGGTCCCAAATTGGCCATCACCATCCTCAGTGGCATGGCCGCCGACGAAATGGTCGGAGCGATCCGCGGCAACGACGTGGCTCGCCTTACCCGCATTCCGGGCATCGGCAAGAAGACTGCCGAACGCATGGTGCTCGAACTGCGTGACAAGTTACCCGAAGCCGGACCTGCGGCGGCACCGGCCCTCTCAACCGTGAGCGCGGTCGAAGAAGATGTGCTTTCGGCGCTGGTCAATCTTGGCTACCAACGCGCCGCAGCGGAGAAGGCATTGGCGGTCTCGACCAGGAATGGCAAGAGTGGATCATTCGATGCGTTGTTCCGGGAGGCGCTTGCCCGCCTCTCAAAATAAAAGAGCCCGCCGCTTTTCCGATGGACACGAGGGGGAACTTGCGTTCTAATGCTCGGCCATGCAAACGCTCGGCCTGTCCGATTCAACAACGAGGAGCGAAAGTCGACTTAAGAGTCTCTTTTGGCCCTCTATCCAGAGCGGCGCAGACGTGGATTATATCGCTGTGCAGGGATTCTGGGTGTGTACGATCGTGGGCGCGATGTCGCTCGTTTTTCTGACGCTCACGGGTCAACCAATCACAGGATTCGTTATCTTCCTGCTGTTTCATTTGGGCGGCGTGGGCGTGCGCGAGCACAATCCTTTCGCCGCGGCGATCATGCTCGTCTATTACGTGGTGGACTTTGTGGCTTCGATTGTTTTCGTGTTCGCGAATTCGCCTGGAATTGGAGTCATCAAGATCATCATCATAGCGTTGTTGCTATCCAATCTTCGCGCTACCTGGATCGCTTCCGGGTGGAGGGCAGACTCCGAAGAAGCCTCGTTACCACCACGCATGGGCGAGACACTCGCGGATAAGTTCTCTGACAAATGGCCTGCCTTCATCTGGCCGAAGATAAAGTGGCTCTACTACGTTTTCTCGTTCGGATGCCTGGTGCTGATTGTCACCGGGCTCGTCGTTAGGGCTCTTCGTGGTCCTCATGTGTAACCACGGTTTACATCCGCGTTATTTCCCAATGCAGAATGTGCTGAAGATCAGATTCAGAATGTCGTCGGTCGTGGTCGCGCCGGTAATCGCGTCCAGAGGACGCAGCGTGTTGTAAAGATCGATCATCAGCATCTCGTGTGGAATTTTTTGTTCAACCGCCGTGCCAGCGGCACCCAGCGCGCCCAGCGACTCCCCGATCAAGCCTTCCTGCCGAACATTGGTCAGAAATCCGGACTCGATCTGAGCTCGCCCTTCCCCACCCACGTGACGCAAGATTTCTGCACGCAACTCCGCAACGCCCTCGCCCGTCAACGCAGAGGTAGAAACGGAGGAGCGTTTGGCAATTTCAGGGATGCCCCACGTCTCGGCGCTTTTGCCAGACGTGGGAACCACTGCTACCAGGTCACATTTATTTTTCACCACAATCAACGCCCGGTTCTCAGCACTACGAATCAGCGCCGCATCTCCCTCGTTCGCGGGTTGCGATGCATCCACCACTACCAGCACCAGATCGGCATCTGCTAATGCTTCTCTTGTCTTCCCAATTCCGATCGACTCGGCTTCTTCCATCGCCTCACGAATCCCGGCCGTATCGACAAGCTTTACTGGGATCCCACCAATCGCCACCGTCTCGCTGACCAGATCGCGCGTGGTTCCTGGAGTCGCTGTTACAATCGCCCGTTCGCGCTCCACTAGCCGATTGAACAAGCTCGACTTGCCCACATTCGGACGCCCCACAATCGCCAGCGTCAGTCCTTCATGCACAATCTTCCCGTAAGCGAAACTCGCAGCGAGTTCTGCGAGCGGCGCGCGGATTGCCGTGATTCGTTCAAGAATCTGCGTATCTGGCATGATCGAAACATCGTCTTCGGCAAAATCGATTCCCGCCTCCAGCGCCGCAATCAGCTCGATCAGCTTCTGCTTAATTGGCTGCAGCCGCCGCGAAAGCGCACCCTCCAACTGCTGCGCCGCCACCTTCGCTTGGTACAACGTCTGCGATTCGATCAGATCGCGCACTGCCTCGGCTTGCGTCAGATCGATGCGTCCATTCAGGAATGCGCGCATGGTGAACTCGCCCGGCTCGGCCAGACGCGCCCCCGCGGCGACGCACATTTCGACAATATGTCGCAGTACGATTGGCGACCCATGCGCGGAAATTTCGAGCACATCGTCAGTAGTGTAGGAATGCGGCTTGGCAAAGTAAGTGACAACGACTTCGTCGATGCGCTCGCAATGAAGCGAATCGAGAGGGTGCCCTACCCTTGTCGCGTCCTTTGGCGACAGGGCGGGGAATTGGACTTTATCTGCAGAAGGAGGCACCACCAACTCCCCAAGCACTGCCCGCCCCGGCTCGAGTTCATGCTTCAAGCGCAGCAAAGGCTCTGCAATCCTGCGCGCTACCGGCCCCGAAAGGCGTACCACGCCGATCCCTCCGCGGCCGGGAGGGGTGGCGACCGCTACAATCGTATCGTCGAGATTGACGGAAAAGCTCACGCGCCGATTTTAACGATTACACTGGAATGGAACCAACGATTGGATTTCCGAAGCTTGTACAGTTAAAAAAGGGATGCCCCATGTCTCGGTGATTTTGCGAGACCGCGGAATAACAGGAGCGCACTTTGTCCGTAGCCGACGATCTGCTAGCCGCCAATGAAATGTTCGCCCGGAGTTTCGATCTGGGCGATCTCAACGTCCGCCCGCGCCGTCACGCTGCCGTGCTTGCCTGCATGGACTCGCGCATTCTCTTCGAGCATTGCCTCGGCCTGCGTCCCGGCGACGCTCACATGATCCGCAACGCCGGCGGCATCGCTACCGACGACGCCATCCGCTCGCTCATCGTTTCCCATCATCTGCTCGACACGCAGGAATTCATCATCATTAACCACACCGATTGCGGACTGCTCAAAGTGAAGGAGTACGAACTGCGTTCGAAGCTGGCCGAAAAGATGGGCACCGTCGCCAGCGAGCCTACGCATTTCTACGCCTTCGACGATCTAGAGCAAAACGTGCGCGAGCAAGTAAGAAAAGTGAAGTCGCACCCGTGGATCCCGAAGCACATCCCCGTCCGCGGATTTATCTACGACGTGAAAACGGGCAGGCTCAAGGAAATAAAGTGACCGATGTCGGCGCGGACGCCTTCGCCCATGTCAAGCGTGTTTCCTTCCGATCCCAGTGAATATCTATGCATTTTTGCCGACGAAGCCAATTTGCATAGACCCTTCGGAACAGAAACGCGTTCCTCAGGGTGACAAACCTTGACGAGCCTTATCTCACTACCTTCTCGATTTCTCCCCTCAGCTCTCCATAACTCACTGCGCCAGGATGGTACCAGGCTACCTTCCCCGCGCGATCCAGCAGCACTAAAGTTGGAGTCGTCGAAGCGCCATACACTTTGAAGTTGTAACTGCTCACCGGCATCGGGATATCGAGCAGGCCGGAATAAAACCGGTGCCGCACCGCATCCACATATTGCAGCTCATCGCTCGGCGAAGCTCTTGGTATCTGGGCCGTGTATCCATAGAGCCGCGTCGGCCCGATCACCTTTAGTCCCTTCGACGCAAACTCCGACCGCAGCTGCGTAATGATCGGAGCCTCGGCCTTGCAGTCGGCGCACCAGTGCGCCCAGAAAAATAAGAGCACTGTCGATCCCCGAAGTTGGGCCGTCGCCGGCAAAGATGGCCCCAAGTGCTCATCAGCTTTCAACGCCGGAGCAAGCCTGCCCTGAAACGACAGCAGGTTAATGTTCTTTTGCAGCCGTTCGTGGATCGAAGTCGTCCCATAAGTCCGCAGTGCCGATTGCAGCAGTGCTATGGCCTGCGTCCGCTGGCCCTTCGCTGCCAGCACCTGCGCCTGCACCTCGATCGCAGCACCGAGGGCCATCGGTAGATGCGGCTCGGAATCGAGCTGACGATTCTTCAGCTCCTCCAACGCCAGAGCCTTCGTTTCTTTGGCGTATGCCGCGGCCTGATCGTACTGTCCGGCGTCCAGTGCCGCCCGAGCGAACCACGAACTGGCTTCCAGGTACTCGGGATCCACTCCCTGCTGGCTGCGATAAGCACTCAGCTCCGCCTCGGCTGCCGGCAAGTTACCCTGCGCCAACGCGTAGCGTACGTTATCGACGATGCCGGCCCATGCTGAAACCATGAGCCCCGTCACCAGCCCAATCAACATAAACAGACTGCGCAACTTCATGTCCTCAATGATGATTCTTTTTGGAAAAGGTGGCAAATTCGATATGCCGCCCCACCGTTGGGCAATGGGATTAACATTCTGCAAATCAATGGCTTACACGCACCGATCCACGATTTTTGTAGCATTTTCGGGGCGTTTCACGTACAATCCTTTTGCGTTTGACTTTAGAGTTCCTCGCAGTACAAGCATCTCCGCTCAAACCAGCGCGTGACCTGCCTGCAGAAGAATCCTGAAAGTTTCAGCGCTACATCAACGAAAAAGGAAATTAGCAACAACATGGAAACAGGAACAGTGAAGTGGTTTAACGACGCCAAGGGCTATGGTTTCATCAGCCGCCAAAATGGTGAGGATGTCTTCGTGCATTTCTCCGCCATCCAGGCCAGTGGATTCCGCAGCCTTCAAGAAGGACAGCAAGTGCAATTTGACGTGGTCAAAGGCCCCAAAGGCTGGCAGGCAGAGAACGTCAAAGGCGTCTAATACCGCTTCGCACGTACAATCCGCATAAGGGCGGCCAGCAATGGCCGCCTTTAGTGTTTTCGGGGCGTTCTTTCAAAAGCGATGGATTTCTGAAATCTTCCGATTTCGGCAATCATTGCTTCCGATTTCACACAAAGTGTCATCGGTGCGAGATTATTTCCCATCCGCCGCCAAGCTTTCCCGCTCCACTTCCTTCCCATGCATCCAAACCTCGCTGATGCTGTCATACGCCTCCACACTTTCCAGCGGAGACTTCTTCATCAGCACCAGGTTCGCCAGTTTCCCCGGCTCAATGCTCCCCATCTGCGAATCCAGCTTGAACTCGCGCGCGTTGCTGCTGGTCGCCGCGCGTAAAATCTGCTTCAGTGACATTCCAGAATCGTGTAGCCGCCTCATTTCCATGTATCCATTCAGCCCCGGCAAGTTTCCATAGGTCGGCGCTGACGGCGTATCTGTGCCAAACAGAAAATTCGCATCCTTGCTCGCTAGATATCCCACAACCAATTTCACATGCCGCATCGGCCCGTGTTCCAGATGCCCCATCACAACTGCATCCGGCGCTCCATCATCGTTCAATTCTTTGCCGAACCACTTGCCCTCAGGAGTCTGGAACCACTCCAGCAAATCCTTAGGCACAACCTTCCCCAACGCAGGATTCTTCAGATATTCCGGATCGAAGTACGCCTCCAATCCAAACAGAACCTGCGTCGTCGCCTGATATCCAATCTTCTTCTCGACAACTTCATCCAATAGCCGCTTGATCTCATGCGGCAGTCCTGCGCTCTTACTCAAATCATCGCCCCAATTCCACAATCCATGCGCAATCACGTCGACATTTCCCGCCACCGCGAACTTCTGTGCCTCAAAGCTATTGGCATGCATCATCAAAACAAGGCCATCCGCAGTCGCCGCCTTGCGAACCTGCGCCAAATCGTCCGACGTGATCACCGGCAGATTCCGGTTCTTGTCGAAGCCGCGCTCAAAATACGTTTTGACGCAAATTCCACCGGAAGCCTTCACCTTCGCGACGTCCGCTGCCGGCGTGTGATCCTCGGGCTTATATTCGGCAGGAATTAATGCCGCCTGCTTCGGATCGTAGATAAAGTTCGGAAAAGCCTGGAAGCGCAGCGGCGACGGCACGTACGACATCGGATATCCATTCGCGAAAGGCAGCGACCCGCCGCAGTCGTACAGATCCGGATGCAACGGCGCTTCACGAAATTGCGTAAGTACCTGCGGCTCGTAAACCGCCAGATCAATCAGCGTCGTGTAACCGTAATAGAGATACGAACGCGGCATCTGCCGATAGTAGGCGTCGACCATCGCTTTGTTCTTGCCCTCTGTTTGGTCGTAGTTCATCCCGGGAACGCTCGCGAGATGAACGTGCGAATCGATCAA
>DATKQB010000136.1:0-18964 GCA_035523795.1 Verrucomicrobiia bacterium
GTGTGAAGATGGCACTCTACCGCTGAGTTAAGCGCCCAAGAAGTCTCAGCAATCTTTCCTTACATTTCTATCAGATGGGAAGAATTCGGGCAAAGACGGTCAAAACAATTCCGGCCGTGCCGTCAGGCAATGTCCTCCTAGCTGCGCGACAGCTCGGGCCAAGAGGGCGTCCCAATTTGGTCAAAGCTCGACCGCCATCCGCGCTCTATGAGTGGACCGAAATGGGACAGGCCGCCCCCCACTTCGGGAGTCCGGATGGAAAACGTGTTTACCGGAATTTGTCCTCAGGGCACCGAGACCTGGATCGGTGATGAGTAGCCGCTCTCCTGGCCGGCGGAGTTAACGGCAGTGGCCGCGTAGTAATAGGTGACGCCAGAGGACACCGTGTTATCGGTATAGGATGTGGACGAGTCGACGCTGGAGTTAATCCTGGAATAAGAGCCGGCTACCGTACCGCGGTAGACGTTATAACCCACGACCGAAGAGGTGCTCGGACTCCACGAGAGATTCACGCTATATGCAACCGTGACCCCATCACCGGCCAGAGATTCGGCAAGTTGCGGGTTCGATGCATTGCTCGCTAGCGTCAACGTTCCGTTTGTGGCTCCGCTGTTCTTCGGGGAAAAAACGATGGTGAGCGGCACACTCTGCCCGGCATTGACAGTAAAAGGGAGATCGACGCCGCTAATGGTAAAGGCAGAACTGCTCAGCGTTGCCGACGAAACGGTCACGCTACCACCGCTGGCACTCAAGGTCGTATTCAGCGTTGCCGTATTGCCAACATCGACATTGCCGAAATTCAAAGCGGTTGGAGTCGCGCTGAGTTGACCCGTGCTGGTTCCCGTACCAGTAAGGGGAATATTCAATGATGGTCCAGTGAAGAACACGCTTCCGCTGATCAAGCCTGCTGACTGAGGTTTGAAGCTGACCTGGATTGGAACAGATTGACCGGAATCTACAACCAAAGGAAATGTCGGACCGCTTACAGAAATTCCCGCTCCCACCACGTTCATTCCAGAGAGTGTGATCTTCCAAGTGTTGGAATTCTTTAATTGAGCGGAAAGGGTTGCCGTAGTTCCGACGGGGACCTGACCAAAAGAAAGACTCGAAGGACTGGAGGTCATCGGATCTACGATTGCGCCCGTTCCCCCGATCTCTACATGAAGCACAGGGTTGGAAGCGTTACTGGAAAAAGTCAGCAACTGCCCCGTCCACCCATTGGATGTTGGAGCAAATACCACGTTGACGGCGGTACTTTGTCCGGCTGCCAGGACCATCGGCAGAGTCATACCGGGAAACGAGAATTCTGTTCCATTGAACTTCGCCGCGGAAATAGTCACGGTGGTCTGTCCGGTATTAGTCAGAATGAGCGTCTGCGACTCCGTCTGCCCGACCTGGATGGCGCCAAAATGCAGGTTTGGAGGTTCACACTGCAACTGTTGGGCGGAGGCCAGCACCTGCAAAGCCAGCATCAGACCACAAGCCAGCAAAACAGTTGTGAAAAATGTTCGGGAAGAGGGAAAGACGGAATGCTGCGACTGGGGGAGTCTCATACAGCCAGTCTGAGACGTGTAACTCGCCCGAGCCAGATTCCGATGGGACATGGGGCATAATCAGAAGGACATTGTCCAAACGGGGCAGCTGGACTAATGAATACTGCTTGGGCAGCAGGCGGCTGCGCCTCATCAGGCGCAGAGTACATTCCCGTAAACGGAAAGACGAGCGCCTCTCCTGAACCCCGCCCGGAAGAATTCGCTCGGCAGAAGTTTGGTGTCCATTTCAAACCGACACGCAGCAAGCTGGCCGGGATTTCACAGCCCGGGCCGGCTTCAGCGGCAAACTGACTCGAGTTGCTCAGCGAAATCCGTGCGCTCGGGCAAAGCCAAACCGCGCGCTTTCATTGCTTCCTCGAGCATATCGGGCTCGGCGGGAAGGCTGAGATCGACCGAACTTCGATAGAACTCATCGCGTTCTGCTTCCGCAAGGCTGACGAATTCGAATCCCTTCGAGCGATATAGCTTGAGCAAGCGCGGGAGCATCGCGGCATCGAAAGCGCCGACATGCATGAGCAGCACGTAAGCGATATCACGGCCATACAGCGTGTGGGACATGCTGCGGTAGTAATCGATGCTCTCCTCCGCTGCCTGGAGATAGCTTGCCGCGAGTTTTTTTACCTCCACAGCATCGTTCTTGGTTGCGCAGCGCTCATACGGTCCATTCCAGAGATAATCTCCGAAGCTCATTGTCACGGCCGCGATCTTGTAGCCTTGCTGCTGAAGAAAGTTGCGCAACTCTGCCCTCTTCTCGGCGGTATTCCCCTCGGCGAGATACGGATAACGAAACCAGTGCCAGTCTTCGCTGCCCATTAGTTTCTCTAACGCGGGCTGGTCGCGAAGGATCTCCTCCTCAAATTCTTGCAGCGAATGTTGATCCAGATTCATGTGCGACCAGGTGTGATTTCCCAGCGGATTGCCCGCCGTCCGCCACGCTTCGAGAACAGCCTCATGCTCAGGCTGGCCTGCCAGATGAACCGCATTGATGAAACCATACGTCGGCGGCAAGTGCTCCTCGCGCAGAGAGGCGATGATCTTCGAGATCACTTGCACGCGTGACTCTCCCGGAGGCAGCGGGCCGTGAACGGGCAGATCATCGAACGTAAAAGCGATTTTCAGCGCGGAATCAGCCGGAGAGAACAACGAATGCCCCACAGCCTCGGCCTGTGAGGCGTGAGGGGCTGGGGCCGGATTAAGATCGTCGCCGGTTTGGGCCGGAGATCCAAACGTGCCAGATGCCAAGGCGATGGCCGCAATGACGATCACACGAATTGCTAGTGAACAGATGCGATTTGAGGCAGGAACTTCGGTCAAAGACAATCCATCAGTTTGGAGATGATTTTCTCAACTAAGTTTCAAGCGACACTACATTCCCTGGTTTCGTCTGAAAGATTAAAGGCAGCTTGCACCCATGCAGTCTCGTCGTTCATCGGCTACGGTGAGACTGGGGCTGATGCCGTCACTTGGATGCTGTTGATGCAAACTGCGTACAAATCAATCGGTAAAACGCCCAATAACATTCAGGGAGCTTGCGCACTCTTTAAGCGAGCAAGGCAACTGGGGCCTCGATCGCTTGCGACCGAATGGTGAGGACGGAAGAGAAAGATTCGTTGCAGTTCTTATTTGGGCACGTTAAGACACCGCATCCGATTGGATCATTGTTTCGACTCACCCCCAGTTGCGTGAAGAGTTAATGCAAAAGTATCAGCCGACTTATGCTGCGAAGCCCAGTTCCTAAAACTGAATTCGTCCTCTAATGTTCCAAAGAAATGCTGTAACAAGTTCCTGCCCTCCTGCATTTATTTGTGTTCCTGGCCGATGAATTCGCAGGAGGCACGCAATGATCGCAGCCCAAGTCGAGCTTACACAAGCACTTAGGCAGCAACGCGAGTTTGTGGCCCGCACTGGAAGTGGCCATACCCTGATACTGGACGACGCTGCGGGTGGAACCGGAGCGAAACCAATCGAGCTGGTGGCAGTCGCTCTCGCCGGATGCACCGCATTCGATGTGATCACCGTCCTTCGTCAGAAGTACCACCAGAAAGTCACCGGTTATCAGGTACGCGTCGAGGCCGATCAGGCAGAACGGCCGCCACAAGTCTTTACAGCGGTCCGGATTCACCATGTCGTCACCGGCATTGGGATCGACGAAGCGGCGGTAAAAGAGGCGATCCGGCTGTCGGAGGAGAAGTACTGCTCGGTGGGAGCGATGGTGCAAAAGACAGCTACGTTCCATACAACCCACGAAATCGTTGAAGACAAAACGTCGTGGCGGCAGGGAGCCGAAGCGGTGGGAGCCGAGCGTTGAGGCTACGACCACGCCATTTCGCTTTGCTATTCGCGTGCGGAGCCATGCTTGTTGCGAGTGGTCTGGCCCAGAACGCAGGTCCGCTGACTTTGCAGCAGGCAGCCAACATCGCTCTGGAAAAAAATCCTCTGCGCAAAGCGGCTCTTGCCGATACCAAGGCAGCTTCGGCTGGAGTGCAGGAAGCGCAGTCGTTCCTGATGCCGCGGGTGGCGTTTTCCGAGCAGGCACTACGCGGAAACGATCCTGTGTATGTGTTCGGGAGCAAGCTTCAGCAGCAGCGATTCACGACTGGCGACTTCTCCCTGAACAAGCTGAACACTCCTTTGCCCTATGGAAATTTCGCTACTCACTTTGGTGGGACATGGAACCTGTTCGATTCTTTCGCTTCGTGGCGCGGGATCAATCGCGCGAAGGAGATGAGCATCGCGGCCGGTCATCAACTCGAACGCACCGACCAGGAAATTCTGTTTCGAGTCGTCCAGTGTTATTACGGAGTTCTGCTCGCCACAAAACAGTTGGAAGTCGCCGAGCAATCCGAGAAGACGGCGAAGTCGATCATGGATCGCAGCCAGGTCCGCTTTGATGCCGGATTGGTGGTCGGGTCCGATCTTCTCAGCGCCAAGGTTCGTCTGGCCAGCCGTGAGCAAGAACTCATTCGCGCGCGCAACAACCTGGAAATGGCCCGCGCTCAACTCAACACGGCGATGGGCGTACCAGCCGACGCCCAATACCAACCCGCCGATTCGCTCGCTGAGAAGAATCTGGCGGTGGTTCCACTACCTGAACTGGAGCAAAGGGCTCTTACGACTCGCCCCGATCTGAAGCGGATCGAAGCAGAGCAATCGGCGCAGAAGCTGAGTGTAGCGATTGCCAAGTCCTCGTTCGGTCCTCGACTGAATGCCTTTGCTGGCTGGGGAATGGACAATCCTACCTTCCTTGCGGGAGGTGGGGGAACTAACTGGCTGGGAGGAATCGAGCTGCAGATCGATCTCTTCCAGGGCGGATCGAAGCGGGCTGAGCTGTCGCGGGCGCGCGCCAATACAGAAAAAATCGCGGCATTGAAGCAGGCTGCCGGCGATGCTGTGCGGCTGGAAGTCCGGCAGGCTTATTTCGATCAGGATGCCAGTTCGCAGCAGGTCGAGGTGGCGCGGACTGCCATCGCCGAGGCGGAAGAAAGTTTGCGTATCAATCAGGATCGCTACGACAGCGGCTTGCTCACCATCACCGATCTTCTGGGCGCGGAGGAAGCTGCGCGACGAACACAGGCTGATTACTGGCAAGCGGTCTATCAGTTTCACATCAGCTACGCCAATCTGGAGTTGGCCTGCGGCACTTTGAATCTACAGTCTGCGGTGGTTATGCCATGAATCAAACTCGTCCTGAAAAACTGAAAAAGTCAACCTTCGCATTGGGAAGCGCGGCCTTGGCTTCCACGGTTCTGAGCCTGATGTTGTCCGGCTGCTCCGTCGAACGGCAAAGCGTCAGCCCCGCGCCGGAAACGGTGAGCAACATCTCCGTCGTGTCCGCGCAGACGGCGAACATTCCTGACGTGGTCGAGGCGGTAGGAACGCTGCGCGCAGTCGAGACGAGTCAACTCGCGGCTCAGATGATGGGCAACATTGTCGAAATCCGAGTGCGCGAAGGCGACCGGGTGCAACGAGGACAAGTTCTTGCCGTCATCGACGAGGCACAGCCGCGTGCCGGGCTCGAGCGCGCTATGGCTGGTGATCTCGCTGCTCAACAGGAGGTCTCGGCTGCGGAGTCTGACTTTACACTCGCCGACGCGACGTTCAAGCGGTATCAGATGCTGTATGACAGAAAGTCTGTGAGCCCGCAGGAATTTGACGAGATCAAGGCGCGCTATCAGGCCGCGCAGGCACGCCGCGAAATGGCGCGCGCCGGAGAGGCTCAAGCCAAAGCAGTGTTGCGGCAAGCTCGAACGGCTCTCAGCTACACGCATGTTGTGGCCCCATTCAATGGCCTGGTGACGGAAAAGAAAGCTGACGTTGGAGTGCTGGCCAGTCCCGGCATGCCAATCTTCACCGTCGAGGATTCGCGTGGCTATCGGTTGGAAGCCACAGTGAATGAATCCGACCTTCATTATGTGCGCCAGGGAGAACGAGTGCCCGTGATCGTGGATGCCCTCGGCGATCGCGGGATCGCAGGGAAAGTCATCGAGATCGTTCCTGCAGCAGACCCCGGAAGCCGCAGTTTCCTGGTGAAAGTCCAACTGCCCTCCGATCCGGCGCTACGCTCCGGCATGTTCGGCCGCGCCCAATTCGCACGCGGAGAACGGACGGCGCTGGTTGTCCCACGCACAGCTATCGTCGAGCGCGGTCAACTGCAAGGCATTTATGTTCTGGATCAAAACCGAATTGCCGGGTTGCGCTACATCACGCTGGGCAAACCATCGGCAGCGCAGATTGAAGTGCTCGCGGGACTGCAAGCCGGTGAAACCTTGATTGTGGATCCGGGCAGCCGCGAGCTCAGCGGCAAGAAGATCGAGTCTCGCTAGGAGCCGGGAATGAGGGCAGACAATAACAAGTCGAAATTGGCAAGCAGCGCAAATCCTGCTCCTGATTTGACGAGGCAAGGCTTAGCGGGGAAGGTGGCACACAGTTTCATCGATTCGAAGCTGACGCCCTTGGTGATCGTGGCTGCTTTACTGCTCGGGGCCTTCGCAATTCTCAAGACCCCCCGCGAAGAGGAACCGCAAATCGTCGTTCCCATGCTCGATGTATTCGTGCAGATGCCGGGAGCTTCGTCAGAGGAAGTGGCTCAACGCGTCAGCTTGCCGATGGAGAAGTTGCTGCGCGAAGTGCCGGGAGTCGAATACATCTATTCGATCAGCCATCCGGGGCTGAGCCTGGTGATCGTGCGCTTCTACGTAGGAACCAAAGAAGAAGATGCGATCATTCAGACCTACAACAAGCTTTACTCCAACTTTGATCGCATTCCGTCCGGTGCTTCCCAGCCGCTCATCAAGGTGCGCTCCATCGACAACGTCCCCATCATGGCGCTCACGCTATGGGGCAAAAACTACGACTCCTACCAACTGCGACGTGTTGCCGGCGAGTTAGAAGGGTCGCTGAAGAAGTTAGATGACGTCTCCGAGACCACCATCATTGGCGGCCAACCGCGGCAGGTGCGAGTCGTGCTCGACACTGACCGTCTTGCGGCTTACGGACTCACACCTGGAGCGGTCGTGGGACAGTTGCAAGCAGCGAACGCGCGGGGGCAAGTCGGCAGCTTTGCGCGCGACAACCGGGAGTTTCAAGTAGAAGCAGGCTTATTTTTCACGCGCGCCGAAGATCTGAAGCAGGTCATCGTGGGAGTTCACGCGGGTCGCCCCGTGTATTTGCGCGATGTCGTCGAGAAAATCGAGGATGGCCCGGCCGAGCCTGACAACTACGTTCTTTTCTCGAATGCCAAGGGAACCAGCGGTCAGGCAGCGAATCCTGAATATCCCGCCGTGACCATTACTCTGGCCAAGCGCAAGGCCACGAATGCCAGCATCATTGCCGAGAATGTGCTGCAGAAAGTGAATGATCTGCGGGGATACATGCTGCCGCAGGACTTGAACGTCACTGTGACGCGAAACTATGGCGAGACGGCAAAGGACAAGTCAGACGAACTCCTCAAACACTTGCTGATCGCGACGCTGTCGGTCACGCTTCTGATTGCTTTGGCTCTGGGGTGGCGGGAATCAGGCGTGGTTTTGCTCGCCGTGCCCGTCACCCTGGCTCTTACGCTCGCGATTTTTTATTTCTTTGGATACACGCTCAACCGGGTGACGCTGTTTGCCTTGATCTTCTCGATCGGCATCCTGGTCGATGACGCCATCGTGGTCGTCGAAAACATCGTGCGACATTTTCGCCTGCCAGGGAGCCGAGGGCGGTCTCTGGTCGATGTTGCCGTCGAAGCGGTCGATGAAGTGGGCAACCCCACAATCCTTGCGACGTTCGCCGTGATCGGCGCAATTCTGCCGATGGCTTTCGTCCGCGGGCTCATGGGGCCATATATGCGGCCAATCCCGGTTGGCGCGTCTGCGGCGATGGTGTTCTCGCTGATGGTCGCGTTTATCGTGTCGCCATGGGCCGCGCTCCGGCTGTTGAGGCATTACGCGGCCGAGAACGGCCGCGCTACACATGAAACCGAAGGCTGGACCACGCGTATTTACCGCAAGGTGATGAACCCGCTTATCGTCGATGCGAGGCGGCGGTGGCTGTTTCTCGGCGGCGTGATTGTGCTGTTGCTGGCAGCAGTGGCGTTCGTCCCTTTGAAATGGGTTCGCGTCAAGATGCTGCCCTTTGACAATAAGAGCGAGTTCCAGGTCATTATCGATATGCCCGATGGAACGCCTCTCGAGCAAACCACGCGCGTCGCGCAAACCTTAGGACAGTATCTCGCACAGCAACCCGAGGTGACCAATTACCAGATTTACTCCGGCACATCGGGGCCGTATAACTTCAACGGTTTGGTGAGACATTACTTCCTGCGACGCCAGCCGAATCAGGCGGACATCCAGGTCAACTTGCTGTCGCGCCATCAGCGCAAAGCGCAGAGCCACGAAATCGCGCGCCGTCTGCGTCCCGAACTAGTGAAGCTTGCCGCACCTTTCGGTGCCCGCATCAAAGTGGCCGAAGTTCCGCCGGGACCTCCTGTTCTGGAAACGCTGGTCGCGGAGGTTTATGGTCCCGATTACAAAGGGCAGATTGAACTCGCTTCGCAGATCAAGCAGGTATTCCAGCAGACGCCGGGCGTAGTGGACGTAGATTGGTACGTGGAAGATCCACAGACAAAATACGACCTCCAAGTGGATCTCGACAAAGCCTCTCTGCACGGCCTGTCGGCGGCGGATGTAACGCGCACGCTGCAAATCGGCCTTGGCGGCGCTGATGCAGGTCTGTTGCACGATCCTCAATCGCGCGAAGATATTCCTATTCGCGTTCGCTTATCGCGCGCTGATCGCTCCGGCATGCAGGACCTCGAAAGCCTCAAGCTGCCGACTCCCGCCGGCGGCCAGATCGCGCTCGAGGAAGTGACCCGCCTGAACCAGACGACAATTGACACCAGCGTTTACCGGAAAAATCTGCAGCCGGTTGTATACGTAACCGGAGATGTAGCCGGGGGAGAGGAAAGCCCGGTCTACGCCATCGGCAAGATGAGCGAGGCGATCGACAAGATCAAGCTGCCGGACGGCTACTCGGTCAAGCAATACAAGGGCACCAGCATGCCCGATCGTACCGACCGCTACTCGCTGAAGTGGGATGGCGAGTGGCACATCACAGTAGAAGTGTTTCGCGATCTCGGATTGGCCTTCGCGGCTGTGCTGGTTCTCATCTATGTGCTGGTGGTCGGATGGTTCCGTTCATTCCTTACCCCGCTGGTGATCATGGCTCCCATCCCATTAACCCTGGTCGGCATTCTTCCGGCTCATGCCATGATGGGCGCATTCTTTACCGCGACGTCGATGATCGGGTTCATTGCAGGAGCCGGCATCATCGTGCGTAATTCCATTATCCTCGTCGACTTCATCGAATTGCGGCGTTCGCAAGGGATGTCGCTGGAAGATGCAGTGGTAGATGCAGGCGCGGTCCGTTTTCGCCCGATGCTCTTGACCGCCGCTGCCGTGGTTGTGGGCGCCAGCGTCATCCTCTTTGATCCCATCTTTCAGGGGCTGGCACTTTCGCTTATGGCGGGAGAAGTCGCGTCCACCGTCCTGTCGCGCATGGCCGTACCGGTCCTTTATTATCTCTCACAAAAGAGAAAACAAATCCCACCGCTGCACCCTCACTCGCCGGAGAACATCGCGGAATGTGAGGCACCCCAGTGCGGAGTAGCGCAGTGACCCGGCAGCTTTGACGGAAATCGCTCGAATGTGTAGCATCGCGTCGAGCCGGGGAGCCAACGGAAGTTTCCGGTTTCCATCACCATGTCTATGGACCATATCAGCCGTCGGCTTTTCCTCACGCGCAGCGCCGGAGCTGCTGTTGCAACACCGCTGTTCTGGACGACGGCAATGCGCGCAGCCATGCCTCGGCCCGCTGCCGCAACTGCCGTTGAAAAAGATCTGGATGCTTACATCGTCGACTACATGAGGGCGATGAACGCGCCGGGGATGATCCTCGCTTTGACCGACTCCAGCAAAACTCTTCGAACCGCTGGCTACGGTTTCGCCGATGTGGATAAGCGCATTCCTGTAAACGAGCACCATCTTTTTGAAATCGGATCGATCAGCAAATCGTTTGTGGCCCTGGTGCTGTTGCAAATGCATGATGAAGGCAAGCTCGATCTGCCGACACCAGTGCTCGATTATCTGCCGGAGCTCCCGATCGATGCTCCCTTTGGCCCGATAACGATCCACCACCTGCTGACCCACACCTCAGGATTGCCTGACAACCTAGGACTTTTTCTCGGCGACTCGGGAGCACGGATTGTCCAGGGCTTCAAACCAGGCGAACACTTTCATTATTGCAATACGGGCTTCACGATTCTCGGATTGCTCGCCGAAAAGCTCGATGGCCGCTCGTGGCGGGAGTGCGTGCAGGCGCGGATTCTGACGCCGCTCGGAATGACCGAGACGGTGGGCGTGATCAGCACAGCATCGCGCGGCCGGATGGCAGTCGGATACCAGCCATTCTGGGACGACCAGGTCTATCCACGGCAGGGAAAGCTTTCGCCCGCACCAAGCCTGGTGATGGACGATACTGCTGGATGCATTGCGTCCACGCCCGGCGACATGGCGCGATATGCTCGCATGCTGCTGAACCGCGGACAGGGACCGAACAATCGCATCGTGAGCGAACAGAGCTTCGTCCTGATGTCGACGCCCTGCATCAAAGCCCCGGACTTCAGCGAGACGGCAAGTTACGGATACGGGATCGCGGTCGACACCCTCGATGGGCACAAGATCCTGCGGCACACCGGCGGCATGGTCGCTTTCGCATCTTCGATTCATGTTGACCTTGATGGCGGCGTAGCGGCATTTGCTTCGATCAACGCGATGCAGGGATACCGACCCACGGCAGTGACGGAATATACGGTGCGCTTGCTTCGTGCCGAACATGAGGCAAAAACGCTACCCGCGGCACCAGCCATCGCCAATCCACTCGAGGTGGAGAACGCTGCAGATTATGTGGGGACATTCGCCGCGGCGGCCGGACAGAAGTTGGAATTCGTCGTCGAAGGCAAACAAGTTTTCCTGGTCGATAAGGGAAATCGAATTCCTTTGCAACACACGCACGGTGACAATTTCATCTCGACCATCGAGGGCGTCTTCGCCAATCACACCTTTATCTTTGGCCGCGCGCAAGCTGAGAGCCCAAAAGCGGGAACACAACCGGCGACTGGTTCTGCCGCGGCGAATGGAGATGCTCATAAACGGCCCGGGCCAGTAGTTGAGGTCAGCTACGGCTCGGAGTGGTATGTGAACAACAAGTATTCTGGACCGCGCAGTTTTAGCGTGCCCAAAGAATATGCAGCTCTTCCCGGCCGATATCGCAGCGAAAGTGCATGGGGTGGCCAGGCACTCGTTTATATCTGGAAAGACCAGCTCATGCTCGATGGCAACCAGCTGCATCGCCTCGGTGGACGGCTCTTTCGCGTGGGTGATGAGGAATGGATGCCAGACACGGCAGAGTTCCTCTGCATCTTCGAAGGCAAGCCGCGCATTCTGCGATTGGGTGGAATGGATTTCTGGCGAGTCGAGATCGACTGATTCCCCCAGCATGTCTTTTAGTCGTGCCTACAGAGGTATTGCGAAATAGCCGCGTGCTGTGAGCGTGATCGGCAACGATGAGATGGTTCTCACGCGTCTGGAGCATCTCCTGCACGACAAGAACATCCGCGTCCGGCTCGCCGCTGTTCATGCCTTGACTGATTCGCCTCTCCGCACAGCCAAGATCGGGATGGAATGTCGATCGCGGCGCGCGAGCCGGCTTCTGTCCGACAGTCCCGATGGAGACTCAGAAATTCATGATTTATTTGATATCTTGACGGAGATGAATAGCCGGTATAGGTTGCACGACGCGTTCCGGGCATCTGCGCTGGGTAGTGCGTGTTTTGAAGGCTTCTGCCGCTTATTCTTCCGGTGCTATTGTCCGCTCACCGTCGAGCGGAGGGATCATCTTCCGGATACACCATTTCTACTTTGCAGCAATCACACCAGTCATGCTGATAGCGCAGCCTTAATGACCGCGAGCGGGCGCAGCTTTCGCAGCTTTGCCTTGATCGGCGCCAGCGACTATTTCTTTCGCTCGGGTCGCCTACGCTGGGCTGTCTCGCCGCTCATGAATGTCATTCCAATCGATCGCGAACCAGGATCCAATTCACTTTCTGCGTGCCTGGAGACTTGCCGGCAGTTCGTCCAACAAACCGGAGGCAGCCTGATCTTTTATCCCGAGGGCACTCGATCGCAGGACGGCGAGATGCGGGCATTCAAGAGCGGCGCAGTTCTATTTGCCATCGAACTTGACATGCCGATCGTTCCTGCATACATAGAAGGCACATGCCAAATTCTGCCGAAGGGACGTTACATGCCCAGAACCGGTCCGGTCACGGTGCGCTTCGGAGAACCGATCAAGTTCGTCCGTCCGCAACCCGGAGAATTTCCGCGCGAACAACGACGTCGTGCAGTTGAACAACTCACCCAAAGTATTCGAATGCTGAGTTCACGCCGCGAGGAGCAGGTCTTAGACGCTGGCTTGCCGGCAAAGGAAACAGCATCTCAGTTTCACGAGTAAAACGATGGCAACAAGACATATGAAGTGGTGGGGGTGGGGATATGAGGACGCGGAATTTCGCGCCAGCCGCCATCCGGACTTCTGGCCTTATGCCAAGTCAGTTCTTGATATTGAAAGCGATAATTTTCCAAAACGCGAGTGGCGCCTGGAATCAATCGCACTTCCGGAACCATGTACGGATGAACCATTCCTGGTGAAGCTGCGTTCTTGTCTGGCACCCGGCCAGATTACAGGTGACGCGAAAGAGCGAGTCATCCATGCTTACGGCAAGGGATTTCGAGATCTGTTTCGCTTGCGCCACGGCATTGCAGCCGGTGCCCCCGATCTGGTTGTTTATCCCGAAAGCGAGCGCGATGTGTGTCTTACGCTGCGCGCTGCGGCCGAGCGCGACATCGTGTTGATTCCTTTCGGAGGAGGCTCAAACATAGCCGGATGCCTTGAACGAATGGATGCCCGGCGCATGTGTGTGTCGCTGGATATGCGGCGGATGCGTCGTGTGTTGTCCGTGGACAGGCGCTCATTTACCGCACATAGCGAAGCCGGCGTCTTTGGCCCGGACCTCGAACAACAGTTAAGCGCTCACGGAATGACGTTGGGGCATTTTCCCGACTCGTTCCTGCACTCCACTCTGGGGGGATGGATCGCCACGCGCTCGGCGGGAATGCAAAGTGACAAGTACGGCAAGATCGAGGACATGGTGATCGCGGTACGCATGGTGACTCCCGAAGGAGTTCTGCAGACGCGGGTTGTCCCGAAGGCTTCGAACGGGATCGATGTCAATCACCTTTGCATCGGCAGCGAAGGGACACTTGGCGTCATCACACAGGCCACCATGCGCGTCCACGCCGTTCCCGAATCGCGGCAAGTGCGAGGCTATCTGTTTCCGGAATTCGAAGGCGGTATTGAAGCGATGTATGCGTGCATGAACGAGGAGTGCACGCCTGCTATGGTGCGGCTTAACGACCCCGATAAGACAGCACTTTCGCTGGCCTTTCGGCCGCCGTCGTCGGCCTTCACAAAAATTGCCGGCAGTCTCTTCAAAACGTATCTGCGAGCCAAAGGATTTGCCCCGCCCAGAGCGTGTCTGATGCTAATTGCTTTTGAGGGAAGTCGGCTTGGAGTCTCGCAGCGGTTGCAGCAAGCGGAAGCAATTTACCAGAAATGCGGTGCGGTTGGTCTCGGCGCGAGTGCCGGGAAGTCGTTCGAGGCAACCAAATACGATTTTCCCCACATCCGCGATTTCTTGCTTGACCGCAATGTCACGACCGATGTGAGCGAGACCGCAACGGTGTGGAGCAATATCGCCACCTTGTATCAAGGCACGATCGCCGCTCTGCGCGCCGAAATCAGCAAAACCGGAGTCCGTCCTTGGACGGGATGTCACATCAGCCATACTTATCCGTGCGGGGCCAGTCTATACTTCACGTTCGGCCTTCGACAACAACCGGGACAGGAGGTGGAGCAATACCTTCAAGTCAAGCGCGTCGTCCAGCAGTCGTTCATCGATCACGGGGCGACATTGTCCCATCATCACGCAGTCGGGACCGAGCATCTGCCGTGGCTAGCTGCTGATATTTCGCCTGCCGGTGTGCAAGCTGTCTCTGCCATCAAACGCGAACTTGACCCTGCTAACATCATGAACCCCGGCCGGTTGATGCCCGTTTCAGGTTCGTCCGGCGGAAGTCCCGAGGCTTGATCCTGTCAACATCGAGCTTCGCCGCAGGCTCGCGCATGGTTCATTGTGTTCGGCGTCAAATCTTGATTTTCCGTTACGCGCTAAGCGTCGATGTGTAGATCGCCATGCCCACGACGGCGTCTATGGCCATGGATTCCAAGCGCGCAATTTCATCATGGGTGGTGATTCCTCCGGCGACGATCAAACGTCGTTTCGTGGTGGCCCGAAGTTGACGGGCTTGTTCGAGCGGGAAACCTCGCATCATGCCTTCCGTATCGATGTGTGTGTATAGGAAAGCATCGCAATAGGATTCAAGCCTCTGAACCATTTCGAGCGGAGAAATCCCTGTTCGAGTTTGCCATCCGTGTGTGGCGACCTTACCGCGTCTGGAGTCGATGGCAAAGATCAGTTTCTCCCGACAAAGCTTCGATTCCAAGCCGGCGGCGAAGCTAACATCAATCTCTCCTTCGCGCACGAGGGAAGATCCGATAATGATTTTTCTTGCGCCGAGCTTCAATATGAGCTCCGCATCTTCAACCGTGCGAATGCCGCCACCCACCTGGCATGGCATTTGTTGAGCAAAATAGGCGAGCAGTTCGCGATTATTTCCCTTCCCCATCGCGGCATCCAGATCGATAAGTTGAACGATGGGATAGTTCTGGAAGCGCTCAACCCAATGGGCGAAATTGTCGAACTCCAGAATTTTTCTTTCTCCGTGGACGAGTTGAACAATCTTGCCGCCCATCAGATCGATCGAGGGAATCAGCATGGCAATCTCACAGGAATTCCTTCGGCGGCAAGCTTCTCTTTCAACCCGCGAATGGAGTTCAATCCATAGTGAAAAATCGAGGCTGCCAGAGCCGCGTCAGCGCGGCCAGTGCGAAAGACGTCGACAAAATGGCCGGCACCGCCCGCGCCGCCTGATGCAATCACGGGAATGCGGACTGCGCCGAAAATCTGAGCGGTGAGTTCGCAATCAAATCCCGATTGAGTGCCATCGCAATCCATGGAAGTCAGCAGAATCTCGCCGGCCCCGCGATTTTCGGCTTCCCTGGCCCACGTGAGCACATCCAGTCCAGTGGGTCTGCTGCCACCAGCAGTCCAGACCTGCCAGTGATGATTGCGCGCCAGGCGTTTGGCATCGATAGCAACCACGACGGCCTGCGAGCCGAAGCGTGAAGCGATGGCGGTGATCAATTCCGGGCTGGCAACCGCCGCAGAATTGACAGCCACTTTGTCCGCACCAGCCTCAATCACCGCGGCGGCTTCGCTAAGTGAGCGAATCCCCCCGCCGACGGTGAACGGCACAAACAGCTCGCGGCCAGAGCGACGAACCACATCGAGCAGCGTGGACCGGCCTTCGCGAGTGGCGGAGATGTCGAGTAGAACGATCTCATCCGCGCCTCCCTCGGCATGCCGCCGCGCCAACGCAGCCGGGTCGCCGGCATCGCGCAGGTCGGAAAAGCACACGCCTTTCACAACCCGGCCTGCGTTCACGTCGAGACACGCGATGATTCTTTTGGTCAGCACGTGCAGAAGTTCTCAAAGATAGCCAATCCTGTTTCTCCGGACTTCTCGGGATGAAACTGCACGCCGAAGAGATTCCCTCGCTCTACCGCAGCCGAGAACGGCTCGCCATAAGCGCAAGCAGCGACGGTAGCGTCCACTAACGGCGCACAATATCCATGAGTGAAGTAAACAAATCGTCCGGAATCGATGCCCCGGAGCAAAAGCGTTTGCCTGCGAATCTCCAATTCATTCCATCCGACATGAGGAGACTTCACCTGCGCGGGCAATGCGCGACAAGTTCCCCCAAGCAGCCCCAGCCCCTGAACTCCCGGAGCTTCGTCCGAAGACTCGAACAGCCACTGCATTCCCAGGCATATACCCAGGAGCGGTTTGCCGAGCGAGACCTGATGGTTCAAAACGGTGGCGAGTCCGCTGTCGAAAAGTGCGCGGGTCGCCTGAAAGTTGCCGACACCGGGCACAATGATTCGATCGGAGCTTTCGATGACACTTTTCTCAGAGGTCACGCATGACGCGTGACCGAGATGTTCAACGGCTCGTCTCACAGACGTGATGTTACCGGCTCCGTAATCAACAATCGCGATCACAACAGTCCTTTCGTGCTGGGCAGCATTCGACGCAGACGGCGATCTTGCCAGCAAGCTGCGCGCAAGGCGCGGGCGAAAGCTTTGAAGATTGATTCAATCTTGTGGTGGCTGGAACGCCCGTACAGTACGCGCACATGCACATTGGAACGCGAACCGCGGGCGAAGCCTTCGAAGAAATCAGGCACGAGTTCGGACTGCAAATCGCCAACGCGCGCGGCACGCACCCGGGTCTCAACCACAGCAGCAGCGCGGCCCCCGAAGTCGACGGCCGCCAGACCCAGAGTTTCATCCATTGGCATCAAGAAATATCCTGCGCGTAAGATCCCCCGTTTGCTGCCCAGAGCGCGGTCGAAGGCCTCGCCAAGCGCAATACCCACATCTTCCACCGTGTGGTGTTGGTCAACATGGAGATCGCCCTTGGCGTGGAGCTCAAGATCGAAAGCACCATGGCGCGCAAAAAGCTCCAGCATGTGGTCGAGGAAGTAGATTCCCGTTGAAACGCGATAACGGCCGCGGCCCTCGAGAACCAGCTTGAGAACAATGCTGGTCTCGGAAGTTTCTCTCCTGATCTGCGCTTTTCTCATACCACCGACCTTTCCCCGATCGGAAGCGTGCAGACGACTTCGTCCAAGGTATTAAGCAGGCGATCCATTTGCTCGGAAGTGCCAACCGTGATGCGAACATAACCACTACATCCCGGATCGCTCGAACGATCGCGCACGAGGATGCCTCGGAGGGCCATCTCGGCGACGAAGACTTGCGCACACGAACCAAAATCAGCAAGAACGAAATTTGCCTGACTGGGCCAATAGTGAATTCCTAGCGAGTGAAATTTCGCTTCCAGGCGCTTGCGTCCTTGGAGGACACTAGCCGCATATTGTCCGACGAAGTCTTTATCCTTTATTGCTGCTGGCAGGCAGGCCAGCGCGACAGCATTGACGTTATAGGGAGAGGCAACTTTTCGGACCATTCTCATTTGCCGCTCTGGCCCGGCCAGGACACCCGCGCGGAGGCCCGCCATTCCGTAGGCCTTGGAGAAAGTGCGTGCCATAAACAGATTGGGTGTGCTACGAATTTCTGCTAGAAGAGTCTGACCGTAGAATTCGAAATAAGCTTCGTCAACCAGGACCGCCGCTTTCGGAGCGGCCCGTGCGACTAACAATAAGTCCGAGGCAGATGCTGCTGCGCCTGTGGGATTGTTGGGATTTGCGATCGCAATCATCCGCGTTGCGGAATTGATGCGGTTAAGCAGGCTTTCGGTGGGAAATCCGAAATCATCCTGCGCTCGCACAGGAATCACCTGCGCGCCGGTGCTGGCCGCCAGCAGTTCGTACATGGCGAAAGTCGGGACGACGATGAGAGCTTCATCCTGCGGTTCGAGATAGGTTTGGCAGAGCAGATGAATGGCTTCATCGATTCCGTTGGTGAGAAGAACTTCAGCCGAGTTGAGTCCCAGAAATTGAGCGATAACCCGCTCCACTGGTTCCCGCTCCGGATAACGGGCCAGATCCTCGGCGGCGAGTTCGCGCAATCGTTGGAGGACGAAGGGAGAAGGTGTTGTTGTGTTCTCGTTGAAGTCCAGGCGCAGCCCGGTTCGGCCACTCAAGGGCGGATGGTATTCCTTTAACGCCTGGACAGCCTGGCGGGCGTTAAGCATGCGAACACCTCATTCGCACAGACTCGGCGTGCGCCAGAAGTCCTTCGCATTCCGCGAGCGCAGTGATTGCAGGAGCGATCCGTCGCAATCCAATGCGCGAGTGCCGCTGCGTCGTAATGAGTTTCACAAAGTCGAGCACGCTTAATCCGGCGCGGAAGCGAGCTGTTCCGCCGGTCGGTAGAACATGATTCGGGCCGCTTACGTAATCGCCTGCCGCTTGCGGCGAATAATCTCCAATGAAGACCGAACCAGCGTGGCGAACCTGATCGACGTCTTCCTCGGATACTGATATATGTTCCGGCGCGAGCTGATTTGCCCAAACCAGCGCCTGCTCGCGATTTGATGCGATCAGAATGTACCCATTCGTTTTCAGGGATTCACTCGCGATAGCATTTCCGCGAGATTGCGTGTCTGCACTGGAAACGACAGCTTTCGCCAGATTTTGCGAGCAGGTGATAAGAATCGCGAGAGCCTCGGGATCATGTTCGGCCTGCGCTACCAGGTCAGAGGCGATCCATGCAGCTTCACCGTCATGAGCAACCACGACAACTTCCGTGGGTCCCGCCAGCATGTCGATAGCGCAATTGAACGCGACCAGCCGCTTAGCGGCGGTCACGTAACTGTTGCCGGGACCCACGATCTTGTCCACCCGGCGGATGCATTTCGTACCGTATGCCAGCGCTGCTATCGCATGAGCCCCGCCCACACGATAGACCTCGTTGATGCCCAATTCATGGGCGACGGCAAGCAGTTCATCCGGCGGATTGGGTGAAACGACGCAGATGCGTGAAACCCCCGCGACTTGCGCTGGAATGGTGGTCATCAAGAGCGTGGAGATCAGCGGATATCGCCCGCCGGGCACATAGCATCCAACTGAGTCCAGCGCACGAACGAGTTGCCCGACTGTAAGCCC
>DATKQB010000137.1:0-4151 GCA_035523795.1 Verrucomicrobiia bacterium
GTCTTCAGGATCATCAGGTCCAGCGTGCCTTGCAGAACTTCAGATTTATCGGCGCTCACGACCTCTCCTTTGGCCATTGCAAAGAAAGTAGCACAACACATGTGGAATATTCAAAAGGAAAAGTGCGCGTTCAAAGAGTCGATGCTCTTCACTCCATGTTTTTGATAGCGCTTGTTGTGGGGCTCTGGGGAACGCCGAACGCGCCGCGGCAAATTCATGAGACATTCATCGCCTGAAGCACCTTACTGCCAGATCGGTATGATCCTTTCAGAAGTCAATTTACGCATTATCGCCAATGCACTCATCGAGAACTCTAGGTTAATCGGAAGCTGCGAGATTTTCCGGTTTCGGTGAGTAACGGGCTATTCGGAGGCTGATGCGGGTGGCGACGTTGATCAGGCGCTCAAATGGCTTGTTCTGCCCGAACATCGCCGAGGGATTCGATGGCGCACTCAAGTTGACGGTCCTCAACGACGCGTCGTTGGCGCCAATCGAATTCAACCAGCTTGTCAGGTTCGATCAGAGTTCCTTCGAGAATAGAGCCCCTCCACGTGTAATAGGCTCCGGTTGGTAGCGCTAGCCGGAACCCCTGGTCCACCTTGACAGATGTAGCGGAGAGCAGCCTGCCGGCGGTTTTTTCTCCGATGATAGTGCCAAGGTTGTTCTCTCGCGCGAACGCGACGATCATTTCGGCGGCGCTCGCCGTGTGGCGGTTTACCAGCAGAACTACATTTCCATGGAATGGTTTATTCCCCAATCCTTCGGTTTGAAGCACGATGGGTTTCTTTGCGATCATGGCGGGCGCGAATTGCAACGCGAGCGTCCATAGAGCGTTCTTGGAGGAAGGAATCCGCGAGAATCGCCGAAAGCTCGTCTTCTCCAATTCCAGATTTGACGGGACGCGCCGCCTGTCGAGAGCAAACCCAACGGGTATCTTGTCCGGTGTGAGCAGGCTCATCACGCGAAGCGCGCCGATCCCTCCACCTGTATTCCCACGGAGGTCGATAATCAGCCTATCGACTGCCCCCATCTTCTCGACCGCGGCGGAGATTTCGTTCGCTACCTCGACACCGACCATGCCAGGAAACATGGCTATCTTCAGATAGCCGAGTCTGTCTCCCAGTTCGCGAGCCGACCAGTTTAGGTTCGACAAAGTGGAGTTTCTTTTCCTTGGGCCGCGCTACCTCGACACAAACATCGCGCCGCGATTCATCTCTTCCAACAATCTCTATGCTGACTTGCTTACCCGACAACACTCAGCAGGACAGCCAGCAACAAACCGGCAGCGATGCGAAGAGTGGGGGAAGAGCGTTTCGCATAGCGCCCCGTTTACTTTGGCTTCAATGTTGCCAGAAGAATGGCAGCCAGATCAACGTCGGTGTCTTTTTCGGACAACCCTGGGATCGAACATGCTTGGTTATCATTGTCCGATTAGCCGGTTTTATATCCATATCGAATGAATGCATTAGTAAACACATGCCGACTCCCAAGGGGAGCAATCCTGGATTGAGGTCTTGAAACGGCCCAGGTTGTTTTCGCCCCATTGAGGACAAGGCCCTAAAACCTTATTCTTCCCGCATCAGCCTGGAGGGATCGGCTGATAGTGCTCGTCGCGCTGGAACGGCCGACGCAGATGCGCCCAGAAACAGCATCGTGAGAACCGCTCCGCCAATTACCACAGGATCGCTCGGATTGGCCTGATAGACGATCTGCCCCAGCAGATGGCTGGCGACGATCCCAGCAAGCAGACCCAGGACAGACCCCACCCCGAGCAGCACGAAGGGCCGTCCCACCGCTGCGGCTATCACCTGCGCTCTGGGCGCACCCACGGCTACGCGGATGGCGAGTTCCTTCATGCGTCGGCTCACGCTGTAAGCCGCCATTCCGAAGATGCCTGTGACAGCCAGCATTGACGCCAGCAGCCCCATGATGGCGAGAGCACCTGTCGCTGCGCGGGCCGGGAAGATGGCTAGATCGAGCGCATCGGGCCAAGTGCGCACAGTCAGTGGAATATTGGGATCGATGCCGTTCATCATCCGGTTGAGCGCAGCGGCGATATCCGCGGGCGGCAATGCCGACCGAACCACCAGTGCCGTGTCGTTGCTGTTCATTTCCTGAACCAAGGGAAAGAACATGGCTGGCTGCGGAGCTTCCGTGAGTGTTTCGTATTTCCCGTCTTCCACGACGCCGACGATTTCCTTGAGGGTTCCGCCGAACAACTCGAAGCGCTGTCCGACCGCTGGAGTATTGCCAAACAGCAGGCGCGCAAAAGTGGCGTTGACAACCGCAATCTGTGGAGAGTTGGCTTCGTCATGCCAACTGATGTCACGACCGGCGAGCAGACGAGTTCCGGCAGCGGCAAAGTATCCCGGAGAAACGGAGAAATTGTGGGCGTCGAAGCTTTCCTGTGACGAGCGAAAATCAGTCGTGCCCTTGCGATAAACTGACTCGCTCCCGCAGCAATCGTTGTCCAGCATCACGCGATCAATGAGACCTGCCGATGAAACCCCTGGAATCTGGGCCGCTTCCTCTGCCATGCGCTTCTGTACCGGCCACGACTGAGCTTCCGTATAGCCGCCCATGTTCAGTTGTGTCTCCGCAATTGTCACGCCCCGCGGCCTGAAGCCGAGAGGTGTGTGCAGCGACCGTTCCATGCCGCGGAATGCGACGAAGGATGCCGTGACCAACAGCGTGCAAAGCGCAATCTGCACGCACAGCAGTAAGTCGCGCATCGAGAAGCGGCGCAGTACCGGGCCGGCGCTCGTGCCGCCTTTCATTGCCTGCGCTGCATCGGTTTGCCAAATTTGTCGCGCGGGAAGGAGCCCAAAGAAAAGACCGCTGCCCACGGATAACAGCAGCGCGAGTGTGTAGACTTTTGCATCCGGCAGGGCAACCACATGAATCGGAAAATCCACGAAAGGCTGCCACCGGCTCAGGAGTTGAAGCAGGATCGATGCGAACAACGTTCCGGTCATACCGCCTAGCACAGACACCAGCACCGCCTCGGTGAGCAGAGTGCGTAGGATTCTGGCCCGGCTCGCCCCAATTGCCAGGCGAAGCGCCAGTTCGCGAGCACGATCCGCGGCCCGCACTGCAAAGATGCTTCCCAGATTGGCACAGGCAGCAAGTAGTACGAGCGCGGACAGCACCATGATGGCCGCAAGAAACGCGCGAATAGAATCGCCCCACACGTCGCCCAGCAATCCAGGCCGAACCAGACGTGCGTCGAGATCGTCATCCTCCCTGGGATACTGCTGGGCAAGGCGGCGGGAAATTGCGTTCAAATCATCGCCGGCCTGCTGCGGCGTGACGCTGGGTTTCAGCCGTCCCAATATCCAGAGATTGTGGGTCGCGCGATTGGCAAGAAAGTGTGGACTGTATCCGATCTCTGGTGCATCGACGAGCGGAATCCAGTAGTCCGGCCAGAAGAAAATTTCGGTTCCGTGGAAATCCCTGGGGGCGACGCCAAGCACTGTAAACGGATGAGTGTTGAGACTAACCGTCGTCCCCATAACGTTCGGGTTGCTGTTGAATCGCGAGCGCCAGAAATCATAGCTGAGCACGATATAAGGTGCAGAGTTCGTTCCCTGCTCATCGCTCGCTTGAAAGAATCGCCCAACTGATGGTCGCACGCCCAGAGTGTCGAAGTAGTTCCCCGAGGCCAGATAACCATAGCTCTTGACTGCGGAATTTCCGATCACGACAGCAACGTCGGTCGTATCATACGCCGCCATCCCGCTGAAGGTGCTGTTGCCGCCCCGATAGTCGATGTAGTCGGGATAAGACTGCATGTAGGAGGCGTGTTCCTTGTGCTCGACAACAAAGAGACGCTCTGGCTGGTAGACGTTGAGCGGGCGCAATGCCAGTGCATTCAGAACGCTGAAAACGACCGCGTTCGCGCCAATCCCCAGCGCCAGCGTCAGCACCGCCGTCACGACAAATCCCGGCGACTTCTTCATCTGCCGAAGCGCGTAACGCACGTCCTGCAGCACGCTTTCGAGCAGACCCATACCGCGCGCCGCGCGACAGTCTTCCGCTACCTGGCTTTGGCCACCGAAGGCCAGCCGTGCCAGCCGCCGTGCCTCTTCTTCTGTCAGACCTGTCCTGCGATGCTTTTCCACTTCCTTCTCAAGATGGAAGCGAAGTTCGTC
>DATKQB010000138.1:0-10806 GCA_035523795.1 Verrucomicrobiia bacterium
GGGTACAGACGGACGCGCCTACCCTTGGGGCAACGACTGGAAGGCTGATGCGGTTCCGGTTCCAGATAAGGGCCGCACGATGCGCGGCCCCGATGCTGTCGACACGCACCCTACGGGTGCGAGTCCCTTTGGAGTAATGGACATGGTCGGGAATGTCTGGCAGTGGACGGAGGAGTTTGTCGACGAGCACACGCGCGGCGGGATTCTTCGCGGGGGCAGCTACTATCAACCCAAGGGATCGATCTGGTATTTCCCGCAAGCCTACAAGTTAAACGAACACGGCAAACTGCTGCTGATGGCTCCCAGCATGGATCGTTCCGGAACCGTTGGCTTCCGCTGCGTAGTGGACGCGCACTAGATCGGGCGACTGCGATGTGTACGGTTGCCCCGCAGCGGGCCCTTATGAAGAAGCGTAGTTTCACATCTCTGATGTCCGTTAGTGCAGTAATCTGGTTCGTAGCTTTCTTGAACGGTCAGGCTTCTTTGCAGCGCGCCGAATCCGAGGTCCCTCGAACCCTGACCCTCACGCATGCGGAATATCTCGACAGGGTGCAGGCAATCTGGACAGCGCAGATGATTGGGCAGTTGACCGGGCTTCGTTTCGAGCACCAGACTGCCTCGGTTCTGCCGCAGACACCTCTAAGCCAACCCCCGGGCTACGCACCGGTGGACGATGACTACTATTATGAGATGGTCGCGATCCGCGCCTTCGAAAAATATGGCATCGGACTAACTGTCCAACAACTCGGACGACAGTGGCTTGCAAACAATTCCGGTTCCTGGGGTTCCAGCGAACAGGCGTTGTTGCTACTGAAGCGTGGAATCGAGGCGCCGGATACAGGGCATCCCCGTTATAACAAGCTCTGGTGGACCATCGGCCCGCAATTTAGCAGCGACGTGTATGGAGCGCTGAGTCCGGGAATGCCCAATGTGGCGGCCGAAATGGCGCGTCGGCTCGGCCACATTAATGGCTACGCTGAAGGAACTGATGGTGCTGTCTTTGTTTCCGGCATGATAAGCATCGCTTTCATGGAGAATCCGCGCGTTGTGGTCCGAAAGGCTGCCACCCTGATTCATCCGGATTCTCCATATCGCAAGTGCCTGGACATGGTCATCGCAATGGCGGACTCGGGGCATGGTCCAGAAGAGATTTTTCGAGCCGTCGATGAACGATGGGGAATCGAGTATCCCGCCACCAACAATGCTGTCGTTAATGGTGGGTTCGTCGCTACCAGCGTGTGGTTCGGTGATGGCGACTTCCAGAAAACTATTCAGTTAGCCACACACGCGGCCGACTTCTCCGATGCCGATTGCAATGCGGCCAACTCCGAGTCCGTCGTTGGCGCGATGTGGGGCATGAAGGCTTTGCCGGCTGAAGAAGTTTCCGAACTGCACGACCGAATTGTGGGGGCAACGGTGGGTCCTTTGCAACTGGTGCCCGCCGTGGATGAGAGCATCTCGGAACTGGCCAAGCGAACCGCAAAACTGGGCGTTGCAATCGCGACGGCTCATGGAGCCAGCGATGACGGGAATACAATTCAAATTTCAACGCAAGAACCTGAGACGCAACCGGCGGAACTGTTCAAACTCGCTGACCTGACGCGCTACTGGAATCCCGATTGGACACTGGATCGCGCCGGATTTGGCGGTGCCGGGGGAGGCCTGCCGGGCATCCGCGGCATCACATATCTGGATGGAGCAGTCCTCGCCACATATCCGCGAGATGAAGTGCGCGGAACAGATCTGCGGAGGACGGTCCGGTTGGGCAGCTCCCCAGTTTTGAAGTTCAAGGCAGGCGTGGATCCCGGCCGAGCGTGGCAACTCCAGGTTTACGTAAATGACGATCGAGTGCTGGATACACTCGTCGAGGGACTTTCGGATGCCCGGAGCTGGCAAGATATCAATCTCGATCTGTCCAAGTATAGTAACCAGCAGGTTGTGTTGCGGCTCTATGAGCGCGTACTGATTCCACATCACGAAGCGGGCAATGCCTACTGGCGAGATCTATTTGTGAACTAATATTGAGGATGCGCGTGGACCCGGCCCCGCTCGGGCTTCACGTCAGAAACCATGACAGCACCTGTAACCATGCGACAAATTGCTGAGCGAGCGCAGGTCTCGATTGGGACGGTATCACATGTCATCAATAAGACGGCAGCAGTACGGCCGAAATTACGAGAGCGTGTACTCGAAGCCATTCGCAGTATGGGTTACCAGCCGAGCGCCCTGGCGCAGGGGCTTCGGAAAAAGCGAACCAACATGCTCGGAATGGTGATTCCGGATATTACGAATCCGTTTTTCCCAGGCGTGGTTCGAGGTGTCGAAGACGTGGCCTATACGCGCTCCTTCCGTGTCATCCTGTGCAACGCGGATAATGACCCTTCTAAAGAGGCGTCGTACGTTCGGGAATTGCGCTCGTATCACATTGCTGGCCTCTTAATCATACCCGCCTCGAGTGCGGACATTGCGACTCACCTTCGTGCGTATTCGTTGTCCTCCGTACCAGTTGTCTGTATTGACCGCGTGCCTGAAAAATGGAAGGGAGATGCTGTTCTGGTAGCGAATGCAGAAGGGGCGTATCTGGCGACACGCCATTTGATTCAGATGGGACATGAACGTTTGGCTGTGATCACAGGGCCGCTAAAAGTGACCAACTCGGCCGAACGCTTGAAAGGCTTTAGACGGGCGTTAAACGAGAGCGGACTGCGGATTGAGCCGGAGTTTGTGCAAGAAGCGCGTTTTGACACCGAGAGTTCCTACCAGGTTGCTCTTCGTTTGCTTCGGATGCTCCCGCGACCCACTGCTATTTTCGCTTGTAACGACCTCATGGCCTTCGGCGTACTGCAGGCCGCTCGGGAACTGAGCCTGCGTTGCCCAGAAGACTTATCGATTGCGGGTTTTGACAGCCTTGAATTCACCGAATTCACAGATCCGTCGCTGACCTCTGTCTACCAGCCGGGATATCAGTTGGGCGCCACTGCTGCCCGGCTTTTGCTGGAGCGAGTAGATGGCCTCCGCTCTGCGCCAAAAAAGATCCTTCTGCCTACCGAATTGAGGAGACGAAATTCGGTTGGACCACCCGCCTCTGATTCAGAGCGTTCCGAGCGAACGTCCAGTACCCGCATCGCAACGAACGGACGCCAGAGACTCACCAGATAAACCGATTTTGTGGTGTCGGTAGCAAGTTAAAATGTCCGGTTTTAGTAGCAAGTGAAATGTCCGGTTTCAAAGTTGTGCCCTCGCCGATTGGGTGGGGTTGGTTTTGGGGATGGGGTTGCAGGGGAAGGGGGCTGTTCCCCTTCCCCTGCTCAGCGCTGTACTCGCCTTCCCCGGCAGTGGCCGGCCCTCTGCGTCATAGCGACCCAGGCAATGCGGTCCGTGGGTGAGACTCAAGGTTCCATCCAGGTGTTGATGCACCAACACCTGGCAACCCGCTAACGTCGCTCGCCAGCGCACCCGCTCGATCTGCAAGCTCAGATTCTGAAAGCTCACGGTGTTGTCGCGGTTCACGCTGCGTTCGAACTGCAGCGAGAAAATCTGTTCCAGGTCCCGGCTCCGGCAGGGTACAAAGGCATTACCCCGCTGCTTGGGTGCGACCTGAAAACGGCGGTTGAACTCGGCGATGTATGCTTCCCGCAGAAACCGCAGCCGATCCAGCAACCCGTCGTAGCCTTCTTCCACGTAGCGCTCCCGCCACCGTCGCATGTGCCGGTCGCTGATGCCCAGAATCTCCGCCATCGCCTGCAACATCACGTCCTGTACTTTCATCGCCCGCTCCATCGCGGCCCTCGGATAAGCTTCCATGCTCTGCATGGTCTCCCATCCTCACCGCCTGCAAAGCGGACATATCACCTGCTATCTCAACCGGACATATCATGTGCTACCGACATTAAACCGATTTTGTGGTTGACAATTCCAAACTGGTCGGAGTAATGTGCGTCTGTTTTGAGGTTGGATTGAAACGTTTCAAAGCTATTGCCCCTCAAAGCGCTTTCCAACAGGATCAGCACGAGGACAACAGGAGGACTGCTATGCGTCGCAACTTCAATCTGCTTTTATTGGTCGTCTGCTTCCTCGGCCCTGCTCTGCTGCTGGCCCAAGTCATCATCACCAGCACTATCCTGGGCACCGTGACCGACCCACAAGGTGCCGTTATCCCGGGCGCAAGAGTAACCCTCACCAACGTGGACACTGGCGTCCGCTGGATCGTGACCACGAGTGACAGCGGTGACTATCAATTTCCCAATCTCATAGCTGGCCACTACAAGATCGAGGTGTTAAGGGAAGGCTTTGCGTCTACCATTTCGAGTATTGTTGGTCTCGAAAACGGCACGACGCAGCGCATCAACCTCGGACTAAAGATGGGAAAAATCACCGAGGCGGTAGAAGTCACGAGTGCCGCCGCGCTGATGAAGACCGAAGACGCCAACGTCTCCGAAGTCATTGAGAACAAGTTTGTTCGCGACCTGCCCGTAGAGGGCCGCAACTACTTGAACTTCGCCCAGATCGTACCGGGATTTAACAGCGGCACGGGCGACAACACCCGTATGGTATGGGGACTTGCTTCGGCAAGCGCGCCGGGCGGAGCAATGCAGTTGAATGTCGGGGGGACCGATTACGGTGTCGGCTATTACGTTGACGGTTTGGACAACAATGACAACTGGGTGGAAGGTCCATTGATGAATGTGAATGCTGACACAATCCAGGAAGTCAAAGCCGAAGTTTCCAATTATTCCGCGGAATACGGGCGCGATGTCGGCCAAATCAGTGTAACCACGAAATCCGGAACCAACGATCTGCATGGATCGGTATACGATGTCTTTCAGAACGCGGGCCTGAACGCAAACGATCCGTGGAGCATTTATCAGGGCCTGGCGCGCAGCGCTTATCACCAGAATCAGTATGGGTTTACGGTGGGTGGACCGGTTTACATCCCCAAAATCTTTAACGGACGGAATAAGGCGTTCTTCTTCACATCGTTCGAGCGCTTGCGTAATAGCGGCCTGACCTCATTCTCCGCTTATGTCCCAACCACCGCCGACCTTCAAGGGGACTTCAGCCCCTGGCTGGCGAACGCGCCTTCCGGCTTTGATCCGTCGCAGTGCGATGGTGATCCCACAAGCGAGCCCAGTGCTTGCCGGTTTGTGATTTACGACCCCACAACTTATAACGAGAATACCGGATTGCGGACGGCATACCCGGGAAATAAGATTCCAACCCCTAATCCCACAGCAGTGGCTTACCTTTCGCATTTCCCGAAGCCGAACGGCTATTCCTCGAGCGAGCCGGGCGACTACGATAATTATTCCGGATCCTATGTCGCCGGGATCAATGGCAATAACTACTCTGTCCGGGGGGACTACAACATCGGCAGCCGCGATTTCGTATATTTTCGCTACTTGCATGATTCCGGCTATAGAATCAATAATCCCAATAACCTTCTCGCTCTCAATACTTCAGGCGTGGGCGTAGTTTTGGACCCACCGGGCCTGGGTGCGGGTGATGGTCCCGTGCACCGCGTAAATACCTACCAATTCCATTACGTGCATGTCTTCAGTCCGCGTCTTAGCAATGAATTTAACGTGAGCTGGATCAGAGGCTACAACTTCAGTAACTCACTTTCGCAGATCAACGCCTTAGACAACTCCTGGCTTCCGTCTCTCTTTCAGAACACGTCCACCAACCTGGCGGGGTTTACTTCGTTTGACAAGAACCTGTTCAACGTAAGCAACGACTCAAATTTCGCCGTGAACATTGGCGACAACTGGACTCCCCAATTTGGTAACGATCTGAGCCTGGGAACTGACAATGCAGGTGAATATTGGTACCAGTATGTCCCAATCTTACAAGTAACGGACAACCTTTCAAAAGCTATCGGGCGGCACTCTCTCAAAATTGGCTATTACATGGCGCGCCGTTATGAGCGCGACAATGACATTATTCGCTCCGTGAATGTTGATGGGGGGTTCACCGGTCTCGGACCAAATGTTTCAGACGGATCCGGTTTCAACCGACTGGCTGAGTTCGAAACTGGCTTGATCAGCAGCATGAACCAACGCACTCCGGCGTCCGGTGGCGATACCAGTCTCTATTACGCCACTCCCGAATATGCCGCATACGTCAACGACTCGTGGAATGCAGCTCGAAAACTGACTGTGAATCTAGGCGTGCGTTACGATCTCCCGATTCCCACCTATTCGGTAGACCATTACTGGGGCGTGCTCGACCAGACGTACCCGGGTTGGCGATTTGTCATGCCTGGATTGACTCCAGGATCGAAGGCTCGCCCCTTTTCCGCGCCCAAGAAGGATTTTGCTCCACGCATCGGGCTGGCTTATCGATTGGGAGATAAAACGGTGATTCGCAGTGGCTACGGCATTTTCTATGAGACCGGGCGTTTCAAATTCCTCGATCAGGTGACTTGGAACTCGCCGGCTTACGGGGGATCCTCCTATTACTCCAGTTACACTGGCGTAACCGACTCGAACGGGACCGCCTACAATTCCGCGGATGTTTTTCCAGCGCCTATTTCAGTTGTCAAGGGTACGTGGCCTTATCAACTTGGCACCGACGGAGGTTTAATGTGGACTCCAGGCCCCGGAAATCCATATCCCACCTCGACCTTCGATCAGAAAACATGGACGACTGCTTACCTCCAGCGCTGGAGTTTGGATGTGCAGCGCGAACTGGGGAAAACTGTCGTCGCGACGGTCGGCTATGTTGGTTCCGAAGGCACACACTTACCGATTCAATATGATTTGAACCTCTTCCCACAAGGTTTTTACCCCGACGTTGACGCTTGGATTGCAGGCTCTGCCCAATGTCTCACTTGTGATGCTGCACGTCCACTCTCGGCAGTCGCGCCGGGCCGCTGGAGCGCAATCAATTCCGTCCGCCCTGCTCAAAGTAACAACTACAATGCCATGAATGTCGAATTGAGAACCCGTGGCTGGCATGGCGTGACGACCCAGCTTTCCTACGTCTGGTCGAAGCAGATGGATACGTATTTCGGCGAGAGTGGCGAAGGCGGCGCCAGACCGCTTGGCGGCCAGTGGCACCCACAGTGGAGTTATGGGCCCTCCGATGCGAACCATACGAACCGCTTCGTCGCTGCTGTCACATATGAGTTACCGGGAAAAAAGCTAGGTAATCGTCTGCTGCGTGAGTCCATCGGAGGATGGCAGATCAATTCCATTACTACTTTCGAGTCCGGGGCCCCGACAACGGTGTGGAACGGCTACACCAGTTCCTACGACGACATGGGGGATGTGCCTTTCCGAACATGCAACGGTAATCTTGCTCGCGGCAACAGAACCTTCACCCGCGCTTTCAATACCAGCTGTTACATCGAGCCCGCTGCCAGCACGGACCCGTTTTATACGAATCAGGGTATCTACAACTACGCAGTCACTCGAGGTGACGAACATCGCAATAACCTTGTTCAGCCCGGAATTAACAACTGGGACATGGGACTGCAAAAGTCTTTCCGGCCGCTCGGCGAAGGACGTGAATTGCAGTTCCGCGCAGACGCCTTCAACGTTTTCAATCACACGCAATGGAGTGGCTTCAACACCTATGACGACCGTCTGACCAATTCAGCAAGCCAGTTCGGCTATATTAACGGGGCTCGTGCTGGACGCCACATGCAATTGAACATGCGGTTCGTCTTTTAGAAACCGATGGTCGCTGCGTTGGCATAGACCTCCGTCCCAGAGAAACTGTCTATCAGCCAGAAGCATAAGTTGCCGCGCTCCTATTCATGATCACCAGCATGCTCTGCGGGCTTATCTGGTGTACGGGAACGTGTTCAACTTCGTTGCATCCCACGCACAAATAATCGGGCCAGCGGTTTCATACGCTATCGGCCAAGGTGCGACGATGGTGTCGGCCGTCTGGGGCGTCTTTATCTGGAAGGAATTTGCCAGTGCTCCGCAGTCCTCTCGCGGATTGATTCCCGCCATTTCATCTTCTTTCTGCTTGGGCTGGGATCGATCGCGATCGCGCCGATGGTGAAGTAATCGAAGTTAAATCATTATGCAAAAGCCAATTGTTGTCGGCGGCAGCATCAATCTCGACTTAGTGGTGGGAGCTGATCGTATTCCCCAGGTGGGAGAGACGATCATTGGCAATAGCTTCAACACTGCTTATGGAGGTAAAGGTGCAAACTAGGCAATCGCCGCAGCGAAACTCGGATATCCCGTTTCAATAGTAGGCAACGTCGGGACCGACGCTCTTGGAACGGAGTTGCGTGTTGGTTTCCTGAAACCGGGAGGCCCGCCAGGTTGAGATCTTCTCCCCGCCAATCGATGTAAAAGTCTCCCTCGTCCAAACAGAGCGAACTCCAACGATGAACGTGGCGATGGACGGAGCCTGGGTGGGCGCGAATCATACCAATTCCTATTTCTCAGTCTCGGTCGAGCCAGGGGAGCATCACGTGTGCGTTATAATGCAGTACCTCAGAATGTCACAGCACGCTGAACTTGCACATTTCACGGCCGAAGCAGAGAAGGCTTATTACTACCGCACACGGCTGATTCCAGGTGGTGTAGGCGTAGAACTGATAGAGCTTTCTGCGATTGACAGCGATCAAGGCAAGTATTTGGTGGCCACGTTTCCGCTGAGCATCTCAAGTCCCAAGAAATAACACAGCAGTTAGCGCAGAATCCCCTTTACGCTCAAAATCCCCGAAAATTCGTGCAGACCTAACTGATACTGGAGAAGAAATGAGAAGAATGAAAAAGTACCCCCAGTGGGCTGGCGATAGAGATGAGAATTTTTGCGAGGTGACCAGCCTTGGTGACCACCCTCTGCTACTCCAACCTGTGCCAGAGTGTTTTCGAGAATCGCTCAAGCCCAGCAGCCACGCGGGTTAGAGCAGTTCGGCACAGGTAAGAATAGTTCGTGTAAGTTGTTGATTCCGCGTCAAAGTACAACTCTTAATCAGTAGGTTGAAGGTTCGATTCCTTCCGCGCTCACCATCTTTTCAAGCACTTGCAGAGTTTGTGATCCGAACGTGTACGGCGATGCGGTGACGCAGGACATGGCTGACGGATTCGCTTTGGCATCTTCTCTGCTCTGTAGGATTCGATCAGCGCCTTTAGCATCAGTCCTGTGATCTTCGCTTGAGTCACAGACTTGAGTGCTTGCGCGGCCTTCTGTGCTGCTGCCTTCGTCGGAAACTGCTGCTTTGTACCGATGGTCTGGGACGTCCGTTTGCCATCCACCAATTGCAGCAGTCGCCAAGTTCCTACGTGCTTGTCGAAAACTACGCTACCTGTCTTAAACCGTGCTCTTTTCATTCAGCCTCCACTGTGAGCACGGGTGGCACTTCCATTCTAGCGTCGAGGTCAATAGTGCGGAATCGCCAAACATGGCGTCTGACGCCGGAAAGTACGTGGCCTTTGACTTTGCCTTCTCTGGCCCATGCGAGCAGAGTGCGATGCTCGACTTTCAAGTAGCTGGCTGCCTCTCGGCTCGTCAGCCACGGTGTTACGGTTTGATTGGTCACAAGATCATAGGCAAGCGGGGTGCTGGCTCTTTTGTGTTTCAACGAGTTAAGGGGGTTTGAATCGATCGCCTGTTTTCGACAGTCTGCAATTATTGGGGCTGCTCTGAGTACAGGCACCAGTAGCATTCGGGCGATCTCACTAGCGGGTCTTCTCTTCCATCCTCGTGGGGGATCACAGCAACAATGTCTTTCGGACCTTTGCCAAGGGGATAACGAATGAAATCGACGGCGTTGTCGCACTTCTGTCGCACACCATCTGCGAAGACGACGGTGAAAATTCTGTATCCCATTCTCGACTCACCGTTTCTATATATTTCGTTCGCAAACTGAGCCGGAAGGCGGATTGGGCTTTCCTGTACCTCCGCAATATCCTGCATCCGAATCCATCGTTTTCCGGGGCAATTTTCGGGATACAGACCATAGTGCTTCACATACAGCTTCTCAGCGACGATGTAAACCGTGTCGCAAGCCTCACCGGATTTAAGAACTGCCCGGCACGGGAAATAGATGAGTTCCCCATCTCGGCTTGGTTCGATGGTTGTCAATGCCTCTCGGACGTGGGGGAGTAAAGGGGAGTATGAAATGAGTCTCTGTAACAACTCCTCGTGCCAAAAGCCGGGAGCTAATTCCAGCCCGTAGAGCACGCCGCCTCTAATAGAAGAGCTTATACGTCGGATCGAGTCAATCTCACCACCGTACGCCACTTGCGCCTCGGACGGTGGAAAGCGCAGACTGCCATTGCGCTTGAGAGCCTCTAACTGGCTTGTGGGTTTGATCCGCACGCATGAACCCAGAGGAAACTTTGCGCGATAAGGGTTGCCTTCGTCGGCCATTCCCCGATTATCGCTCTCGTGGGCATGATTGGTGAAACATCCGGATTACACTCAAAATCCCCCGAGAATACGAATCCATCAAGACCACGGAGCGCCATTATGCAAAGTGGGTCAAGGGGCGGCGGGAATCACACTGAAACGGACGAACGGAGCGCGGTTAGAGCGTACTCGCGCTGTTTCACTGGAGAACAGATTGAGCGATTGGACGGGTGGCCCGGGCTTTTAATCGTAGACACAAAAACGAGGTGGGTGCCCCGTCCTTGCGTTTTGTGCAAGGGCGGGACACGGTGCCCTCCCTAGTATAGGCTTTTGTTTTTCGGCTACAGGCCGTATTTTTTTTGTATAACTACGCCACCCGATCCCGGAACGAAATCTCTCCCCAACCTTCATCAATCTTCAGCAAACCACTCTCCCCAAGCAGGTAAAACCGGTAACTGCTGCAAGGCCACTGCTGGGGCGACTCCA
>DATKQB010000139.1:0-20127 GCA_035523795.1 Verrucomicrobiia bacterium
GTCTACGAATACAGCTTGATGGGCTGGACGACGCGAGTGATGGCGCCATTGGGGCTGGGAGAATCCGGTTTCAGTCCGCAGCGGAGCGAGCCGAACAGTCCGATCAATTGGCCTAGCATCACATCGAGGACGGGACGATAAAAATCCGGAAAGTCCGCTGGACAATCAAGAGACAAGCAATAATCCGTAAGAGGAGAGACGTCATCGATTCCCTGAAGGGTGACCACGGCGCGCACGCGGCCCAGCTTCTTGCGATCCATCTCGCGCAGCAGATCAAGCTCATATCCGCGACGGCGCGGCTCGCTGGATAAATAGGCTACAAAAAGAGCGTGCCCGTCCACGCTCGACATGGGACCGTGACGCAGACCCAGCGGCGATTCCGCCAGCGTCGTAATCTTCCCCGCGCTCAGTTCGACTACCTTCAAAGCAGACTCGTCGGCGCAGGCCCGCAACGCTCCCGAGCCCACAAAACAGGCGCGCGGACATCCCAGAGTCGTGATCGCTTCTGCCACTTCCGAAGCCGCAGGCAGGAACTGCGCTCCCGTCTCGGAGAGCTGTGCGACCACTTCCCCGAAGGGTTCGAGATTGTCGATATGTGCCAAACACTGCCCGGCGAGCAGCATGTTGGTGAAGGAACTCGTCATGGCCAAACCGCGATCGTTCACAGCCTCACCAAGAACGACCGCGATCGCCTGCTGCGGATAACGTGCGCAGAGCTGCGCCATCTGCCCGCGCTGATTGCAGGTAATGACGATGTGATGAATCGCAGGAGCCTGATCGAGGGCGCGCTGCAGAAGCGCAACGCCTTCGGGAGAATCTCCGGAGCGCGAAAACGAAATCCAGAGGTATTGGTGGTCTGGACGGTGGAAATCGTCGAAGTCGGTGAGTAGAGTGGTGCTGGGCAGAGCCCAAACATCTGCCTGCCATTGCCGGCGAAGCAACGGGGCGAGCGCGCGGCCGACGTAATCGGACGTTCCAGCGCCGATCAGGTAGAAAGTGGAACGGCCGACACCCCGCCCCGCGCCCATCAGGTTTTTAAGTACCGGCGCGAGTTCCTGGCTGAGGTCACGGCATACCTGATAGGTCTGTCGCCAAGTGCCTGGCTGTTGAGAGATTTCGCGCGGCGTGTGTTCGAGGCCGCGCTCCCGCTTTTCCGCTTCCGGCATTTCGAGCATCGCACGCAGCGGATTCGGCAACGGGATCTCTCCTTCCTTACAGAGTTTCCAATCGAGTCTTGCTAAGTCTATAACAATTCGACCCGGTTGAAAAGCAATCGAAAGAAAAAGAAAATCAATTCGCAAGTAAACGCAGAACGAGAGTAGTGCGGTAAAAAACGCTGCTAGAATCAGCTTTCCCTGAGGAAGCGGACAGGCGCGTGGATACTTGCATCCAACCGCGTGCGCTTGCTTCAGCAACTAATGATCTCTCTGGGTGTTAATTTGTCGTGAGGAGGAAAAAACAAGATGAATGGCGGATCGCGTCCCCTGAGTGCTTTGTTGCTCGCGGCAGTGATGGCTTCGTGCGCAGCGGGCGTTGCTTGTGAACATCACTACTATCGCGTTTATGATCCCTATTACACGGACTATCACGTCTGGGGCCCGGACGAGGTGCGTTACTATCATCAATGGGCGGCGGAAACGCACCATGATCCGAACCGCGATTTCCGGCGGATTCCTCCGAATGAGCAGAAGGAATACTGGACCTGGCGGCACAATCACGGCGACCATGATCATGACCATCACTAGAGCGAAATTGTTGGAGGCAAGATCGGGCTCTCAAGGAGCGTCGAGTTCTTTGAGGGCCTGATCCGTCGTGAGCAGTCGAGCGCCGTTTTGCTGTAGCTTCGCTAGCAGGTCCTGCACGTCCTGAGCATTGATTCCCGCCATCGCGTCTTGCACCAAGGCGATGCACATTCCCCGTTTCAACAATCCTTCGGCCGCGAGCTTTACACAATAATCGGTCGCCACCCCGAATACGAAAAAATTTGCTTCGGCCGGCAGTTTCTTGAGAAGCGCATCGGCATGAAGCGACTCGAAGACGTCGAGCGTCGATTTCTCCAGAACAATTTGCTGGTATTGGAACAAGTCATTAGGCAGATGGGCAGATGCTGCGTTGGGCACGCGCATCACCCTGTCAGCAAGCGCTTCGGGCAACAGATCGGCTCCCGCAGTTCCCTTCACGCAATGGGGAGGAAACGTCTTGAACTCGGGATCGTCAAGCGAATGAAAGTCTCCATGCGAAACCAGAAACGCGCGATCTTGCCGCGCAAGGTCCGTCAAGCGGCGGATATTCGGCAAAAGCTTCTCCGCTCCCGGCACATAGAGCTTGCCCTGAGGCGACATGAAGTCCCTTTGTACATCGACTTCCCACAGGATGTGCTTGCGTGAAATCATGCCCTTGCCTGAAACCTGAGGCCCGATTGCCACAGTTACATTCTACAGTTCCATCTTGACTTGCTGGTGAACGCCGCGGCAGACCGCGTGCAAGAAAGATGCGGTGTATCATGCAAGCCGCAGGCGAAATGATTGCGCATCTCGAGAGTTCTGCTTCAAACTTTCCATGAAGAAATTTCTGATCACGATTCGAGCGGCAACCTTCGCCGTTCCGTCGCTAATTGCTCTTTCGCTTCTCGCTCCCCACGTTTTTGCGCAGACGGGGACCATCCCGCAAACCATCCTCCCTGATTGGTGCCGCGCCTTGCCTCGCCCGGAATATAAGACACTGGAGCGCGTGAAGGTGAGCGATCCCTGGTTCGAAGTGTACAAGCCCGCGGCAGGCGTCTTTGCGATTTACGAACCGCATCAGTGGGAAGAGACGATTGGATATCTCATCGTCGGCGAGAAGCGCGCGGTCGAATTCGATACCGGCATGGGGATCAGCGACATCAAGAAAGTCATCGAGGAACTCACGCCGCTCCCCGTCATCGTGCTCAACTCGCATACCCATCAGGATCACGTGGGCGGCAACTGGGAGTTCGATACAGTCTATGGAATGGACACGGATTACACGCGCAAGAACGCCAAAGGTTCGCGTGAAGGAGCACAAAGCGAGATTGCTCCCGGGCACATCTGTGGCGCGTTGCCGGCGGGATTTGATCCCGAAACGTACGCCACGCGCCCGTGGAAAATCAGCTCCTATATTCATGACGGCTCGACGTTCGATCTGGGCGGACGCGAAATTCAGGTGATCGCGACTCCGGGACATACTCCGGATTCCATCTCGTTGCTCGACCGCGCAAATGGTCTGCTCTTCACCGGAGACACGTTTTATCCGGCGCCGATTTATCTGTTTGCCCCCGGAACCGACGTGGACGCCTATGCGGCTTCAATTCGGCGCCTTGCGGCACTTTCTCCGCACCTGAAATTGGTGCTGGGCGCGCACAATATTCCGGTCGCATCGCCCACTGTGCTTCCGCGACTGGTTGTCGCCTTCGATCAAGTCCGAGCGGGCAAGGTTGCCTCCACAGCGGATTCTCCCGGCATTGTCAGCTACACAGTCGACGGCTTTACATTTCTGATGAAGGCACCCGCGAAGCCTTCGTCTGGCAGCAACTCGCATTGTGGCCCATCGTGAAAGACGGCAAAGTTCTCATTGCCAAAGGCTGCGGCGTGCGCAGGCTCTGTAATCCCACTTCTCGCCGGTTTTGCGAAAAGTGGGGATTTTTGTTGCTTCCACGCCATACTCCGTTGGCCTGAATCCAACTTATATCGACCATCATCTATCCAGCATGGATATGGAAGAATCTGGCAACGTCCTCTTCTCACGCGCGCTTAGCTCCGCTCCAGCGCATCAGCCCGGTCAGTGGACCGCAAACGCGGAGCCGCGGGCGGACGACGCGTCCTTGCTGGACGCATACTCCGCTGCCATCACAGGCGCAGTCGAGCGCGTCAGTCCCTCGGTGGTGCACATCGAAGTGCATCAGAGCGCGGGGCGCACGCGTCGTGGAGAACCGGTGGAAAGGCCGGGCGGCGGGTCGGGATTCGTATTTACGCCCGACGGACTCATCCTCACCAACAGCCACGTGGTGCATGACGCGCTGCGCATGGCCGTGACCACGGCCGACGGTCGACACATGCAGGCCTCGCTGATCGGGGAAGATCCTGCCAGCGATCTGGCGATTATTCGCGTCGATGAGCCGCACTTTGACGAACCGGGACTGGTTGCGGCCACACTGGGCGATTCGCAGAAACTCCGCGTAGGCCAGGTTGCCATCGCGATCGGCACGCCCTATGGATTTCAGTCGACCGTAACCGCCGGCGTGGTGAGCGCTCTGGGACGGTCCTTGCGTTCCTATTCCGGGCGCCTGATTGACGATGTGGTTCAAACCGATGCGGCGCTCAATCCGGGCAACTCAGGAGGGCCGCTGGTCGATTCGGCCGGACGGGTGATTGGTGTGAATACAGCGACCATATCTCCCGCACAGGGGATCTGCTTTGCCATCGGAATCAATACAGCGAAATTTGTCGCCAGCCGCCTGCTCCGCGATGGACGCATTCGCCGCAGCTATATCGGGGTCTCCGCGCAAACCATGCCCGTGCATCGCCGCCTGGTGCGTTTTTACGATCTGGCGAAAGAAACGGGAGCGATGGTGCTCTCGGTCGAAGATTCCAGCCCGGCGCAGCGTGTGGGATTGCGCGAAGGAGACATCGTTGTCGCGCTCGAGGGCCAACCGGTCGCCGGCGTGGATGATCTGCATCGCCTGCTGACGGATGTTCGCGTCGGAGTCAGCTGTAGTCTAAGTGTGCTGCGCTGGACTGAGAAAATGGAGCTTCACGTCATTCCGCAAGAAGCCCGCTGATGCCCCATAGAGACCGCCTGCGGGAACCAGATGGTCACTCCGCGGACTCCTGCGTACGAACACATCATTGCCATCCCCTTCCCGGCTGTGTTAGCCTCTTTACGGGATGGTCACTTTGCAACACAAAGTAGCAGACGTACCCGCGGGGCTGGACCGCAAGGAAACGGAAATCTACAAGCGGCTTGATCCGTCACGTCTGCCGCATCACATCGCCATCATCATGGACGGCAATGGCCGCTGGGCCAAGCGCCGTCACATGCCACGTGTGGCGGGCCATCGCGCCGGAGTCGAATCCGTGCGCTCGACGGTCGAGACCGCAGCGCGCGTTCACATTCCCGCGCTCACTCTGTATGCATTTTCCGAAGAAAACTGGAAGCGGCGCCCGACGGGTGAAGTATCGTTTCTGATGAAGCTATTGAGCCGCTATCTCAAGGCCGAAGTTCCCACGCTCAACAAGAACAATATCCGTCTCGAATACATCGGCCGTCAGTATGAACTGCCCGACGATGTTCAGGAGCGGATGCAATGGGCACATGAAGCTACCGCCAAGAATACCGGCATGGTGCTCACGCTGGCGCTCAATTACAGCGCGCGCAGCGAACTGGTCGACGCCTTCCGCTCGATGGTCAATTCGGCTTCGCAGAATGGTGGGTTGGAACATCTGCGGATTGATGAGGACACGGTCAGCCGCCATTTGTATACCAGGCATTTGCCCGATCCCGACCTGGTAGTTCGCACTTCCGGTGAGATGCGGCTAAGCAACTTCTTGCTCTGGCAATTGGCCTATGCCGAGATTTACGTTACACCCACGCTCTGGCCCGATTTCCGCGGCGTTCATCTGCTCGAAGGCATTGCCGAGTATCAGAAGCGCGAGCGCCGCTACGGCGGGCTGAACCACTCTGATGGACACCCGCCCGCGCCATAAATAGATTTGGTAATTTTGTAATCGGGGAATTTGGTAAATGAAAACTGAATACCGTTCTTGCTGCTTCGCGTTGCTTTCAATTACAGAATTACCCGGTTACAAAATTACAAAATCTGTCCCCTTCCCTTGCTGAAACGTATCGCGACCGCAGTCGTACTGATTCCGATTGTACTGGCGCTCACTCTACGCGCACCGGTGCCGCTGCTGACCGTGGTGGTCGCCGCAGTGGCTCTCCTTACCATCCATGAATTCCTCAAGCTGACGGAATCATACGGCGTCGACCCGATGCCGTTGCCAACCTACATTTTCACGGTGCTCTTCTTCCTGGCACTGGCCATCAACAGCGGCGAGACGGTGCTATTGTCGACGGGAAAATTCCTCGTCCTGCTGGGATTCGCCGCAGCCATCGTGCCCTTCCTATTTCTCACGCGGGCCATGCGACGGGAAAATCTGCGCAGCGGATATCCCTCAGCCGCAGCCTCGGTTTTCGGCTTCACCTACATCGCGCTGCCCCTGGGAATGCTGGTGCAACTTCGCCAGCAGTGGGCAGGCGCGTTTTATCTTCTGTATCTGCTTCTGGTGGTATGGGCTGGTGACATTTTCGCGTACTTTGTCGGCAAGGCGATGGGACGGCATCTCATGTCGCCGCGGATCAGCCCGAAAAAAACTTGGGAAGGCGCCATCGCGTCGCTGGCGGCGAGCGTTGCCGTGGGATGGGCATTGTTCCATTATGCGTTGGCGATCAGTTCGGCACTTCTGCGAGCCGGAATGATCGAGCGTCGCGACGGACTATTTGGCCTGGAACAGCCGCCGATGGCTCCCATCATTGTGCTGACGATCATTTTGAATGTTGCCGCGCAACTCGGCGATCTTGTCGAATCGCTGATCAAGCGTGGGGCGGGCGTGAAAGATTCCGGCGCGATTCTTCCCGGCCACGGAGGCATGCTCGACCGCATTGACGCGCTGCTGTTCGCTGCTCCGGTGCTGTGGTACTTCGCTACATGGAGAGTGATGCAATAACTTGTTCGCCAACTTCCCGCATTGCGACACTAAACACGTAAAATAGAGGTTCGCATGAAGCGCATCGCCATCCTGGGATCGACCGGCTCTATCGGCCGCAGCGCGCTGAGCGTGGCCGAAGCCTATCCCGACCGATTTCAGATCGTTGCCCTCGCGGCCGGCAGCAACGTTGAAGCCTTCTTCGAACAGGCAAAGCGTTGGAAGCCCCAAGTCATTTCTACTGCTGCGGAAATTGACGCAGAGGGGTTACGAACCCGTCTGAGAAAAGAAGGACTGAGCGAAATCGAAGTCGTGCACGGCGCCGCCGGCACAGTTCGAGTGGCAACGCATTCCGAAGTCGACTTCGTCGTCAGCGCTATCGTCGGCGTCGCGGGACTCGAAGCCACGTATGAAGCCGTCCGCGCCGGAAAATCCGTCGGTCTTGCCAATAAAGAATGCCTTGTAGCAGCCGGCGAGCTGATCACGGCAGAAGCACGCAAGCAAGGCAAGCAATTGCTGCCCATCGACAGCGAACACAATGCCATTCATCAGTGCCTGCGCGGCGGACGAATGGAAGAAGTCGAGCGGATCTGGCTCACTGCCTCTGGCGGTCCTTTCCTGAACAAACCGGCCGCGGAATTCGCTGAAATCACTGTCGAGCAGGCCTTGAACCATCCAACCTGGAAGATGGGCCGGCGCATCACCATTGATTCAGCCACTCTGATGAATAAGGGCTTCGAAGTCATCGAGGCCTGCAGGCTTTTTCACATGCCGGCGACGAAGGTGCAAGTCATCGTGCACCCGCAGTCGACCATTCATTCCATGGTGGAGTTCGTGGATGGCAGCCTGCTTGCTCAGTTTTCCGTGACCGATATGCGCCTGCCAATCCTGTATGCGCTAACATATCCGGAGCGAATTGCGTCGGCTCTTCGCTTTCCCGTCAGTGACCTGCGTCATCTGGACTTTTGTCCACCCGACCTGAAAAAATTTCCTTGCCTTCGTCTGGCGTATGAGGCTGCCGAGGCAGGCGGCGCGAAGACGGTGGCATTAAACGCGGCGGATGAGGTTGCCGTCGCGGCGTTTCTGGAAGGTAAAATTGGGTTTGATCAGATTCCCGCGACCATCGAAGAGGTATTGGCGGGGACAGGTTCCAAAAAATTGGAGTCAATCTCCCAAGTTCTTGAAGCCGACACCGTAGCCCGGCAGTTGACTCATCAGCAGGTTGCAAGTGCATCCAGAATCGGAAGGCCCCGGGCGAAATCCTTCGCCTAATTTCGGAATCTAAAGAGTTGGAGTTTACGTAACCCAAATATGTCTGATTTCCTCACCTCTCTCGTCGCAGTGGTCGCGGTTCTGGGATTCATGATTTTGATCCACGAATTTGGCCACTACGCGGTGGCCAAGTGGCTGGGCGTGCGGGTCGAGCAGTTTGCCATCGGCTTCGGCACACGGCTCATCGGCTTCCGCCGTGGCGAGACCGATTACCGCATCAACGCCATCCCGCTGGGCGGTTACGTAAAAATGAGCGGCGAGAACCCGATGGAGACGCACACTGACGATCCGCGGGAGTTCCTGAATCATTCGCGCTGGCACCGCTTCCTGATCGCCATTGCCGGGCCGGCAATGAACATCCTCCTCGCCATCGTGCTGCTCACCGTCGTGTACATGGTGCACTACGAATATCCCGCCGTGTATGACGAACCCACGGTGATCGGCTGGGTCATGAGGGATTCAGCCGCAGCGAAAGCCGGGTTTCAGATCGGTGACCGCATCACAAAAATCGGTGACGTAGAGAATCCAACTTGGGAGCAGGTGGACCTGAAAGAGGCGCTGAATCCTGGCCAGCCCCTGGACGTGCAAATCGATCGCGACGGAAAAACGCTCGACAAAACCGTTGTTCCGGAAGCCACCGGCGTCGATCGCATTGGCTATGCGGGCTGGGCTCCGAAAGAGAAAACGGTCACCATCACCGATCTGCAGCCCGACATGCCAGCCGAAAAGGCTGGCCTGAAGGAAGGCGACCAGATCATTTCGCTGGATGGCAAGCCCGTGCCAGCGCTGGCCGAGATGGTCGATAGCCTGGAAATCAGTAAAGACAAGCCGATCCAACTGACCGTGTTGCGCAACGGGCAGCAGATGACTTTCACAGTGCAGCCCGTTCTCAGCGACACCGCACCGCATCGCTACCGCATCGGCATTGGCAGCATGCAGATGAAGGTGAAGACCCTGCCATTTGTCGCCGCCCTCGATCTTTCCCTGAAGGAAAACAAGCAAGATTCGCTTCTGATCCTGGAATTGGTGAAGAAAATGGCGGAGCGTAAGATTTCTGTGCGCTCGATCGAAGGGCCGATCCGCATCGGGCAGGCCGCAGGAGAAGCCGCCCGGCGAAAGGGCTGGACGCCTTTGATGGGGCTGACCGCGGCCATCAGCCTGAACCTCGGCATCTTCAATCTGCTGCCGATTCCCATCCTCGACGGCGGAGTGATTCTGTTCCTGTTAATCGAGGGCCTGATGAGGCGCGACATCAGCATGCACATCAAAGAACGCGTCTATCAGGCGGCGTTCGTCTTCCTGGTACTGTTCGCCGCTATGGTAATTTGGAACGACTTAATGAAAACGATCCCCGGCCTGGCCGACAAACTGCCGTAGTGCAGTGCTTGTGCCTGCTATCGACCGTCGCAAACCCAAGCAGCGGAAGATTGTCATTGTGAAGGAGCACGAGCGTACGCGACCGCGAGTCGAAGAATCCTACCCCCATCGGGGCAACGCGGCTCAGCTTTTATTTCACGCCCTCGACCAGAAATAAATCGGACAGCTCACGCATGTACGAATAGGCGTAGGTCCGCCCATCCGCAGTCGTTCGCACGCGGTAGATCGACGTCACTCCGGCCGGATCACCTGGTCCCAGAGTCCATACTCGTTCCCGTTTCCCGGAAGCCACATCCACTCGGAACACCTCTGCCGACGTCTTCTCGTCGCGATAAACGTAGCCGGACTTCCCATCCGCCGCCCAATGGATCCAAATATCGGCAGCCTCGCAACCGGGGATGGCTCGCGGTGATCCTCCGCCATCAACCGGATAGAGCGTTCCCTGCCCGGAAAGGTTGTGAGCAAAAATCCACTTTCCGTCCGGAGAGACCAGATGGCTCTCGTAATGGCCGCCAGCCGTAGGAGCGATGGGCGGAGTAATAAAACGCTGCGCACCTCCGCTGACGTCGAGCAGGGAAATCCGCCAGGCCTGTCCGTCGACAATCATGAGATACACTGCCTTTCCGTCGGGCATGAATCCCTCTGCGCCATAGGCTCCCACAACGCCCAACTTCTGCACCTCGCCCGTCCCTGTCGGAACCAGAAGCATGTTCTCCACGGATGCAGAGGTTCCTGCGTCAGCGGTCAGTACAAACCGGCCATCGGGCGACAGCACCGGCGCGTAGAAATTACCCAGCTTAGTGGCGGGCGATCCGTCGGTCTTGCGCACATAGCCGAGATCGGCCAGGCCCGCCGCATCGCCCCAATCATCGAAAGCCACCATGCTGCCATCTTCCGACAAGTCCGAAAGGTTGGCGTAATCCAGCCACGAGAGATTCCGCTCCTGCGAATCTTTGGCGCCGCGGTATTGAAGTTCGCTGCGCCAGTTTTCATGGGTGAGTAGAATGCGGCCGTCTGCGGCAACATCGTGCAAGCGCGTGATGCCGGGCAAGCGCAACACCACACGCTCTTCTCCCTTGAGGCTGAGCCCAAGGATGGCATCCGCCCAGCCAGTGGTCCTCGTGGCAGCTACCCAAACCTCTTTGCCTGACGGAGACCAGGCCAATCCCTCAATGCTGGTGAAGCTCTTGGAACGAAGGAGTTCCTTCCCATTGCGGTCCACAACGACAATCCAGCCGCCGTCGCCATCCGGACCGAAGTTTTCCGTGAAACCAACCTCCTTCGCGTCCGGGGAGATTCTCAGACTCCCCAACGGGTGCGTGCCTTCATAAATGCTTTTGCCGAGCGGAAACTCCAGCCGGTACTTGCCTGCCGCCTGCTGGACCACCGCCATCTCCTTGAAGTCGCGCGTCCAGTCCGCAGCCAGCACGCTGTCTGCGATCTCGCGTGGCGTGCCTCCAGCCACCGGCACCAGGCCCAGCGTGCCGATACAATTTCCGATGTAGCGATCAATGCAGCCCACAGAAATGCCAAGCTCGGACGGTGAAACTGCAAACAGCGTTGAGTTGAGCAGGTTCAACGGCCGCGATTCCGGGCTTTCGGGAACCGTCGAATAGAGTTGCAACGGCTGTCCGTTCCAGCTGGCGCTGTAGTAAATCGTTCGTCCGTCTGCGGCAAAGCGCGCCGAGTACACCAGGCCGCGATCAAAAGTCAGCTGATGATACTTCGGCGAAGCGACCGGTGCCGTGAATCGGCCCGCCATCCACGCTGCGGCAGCGACCAAGAGAACCAACAATGCACCCGCTGCTATGAGCACCACACGACTGCGAGCTTTCTCCGCTTTGACGGGAAGCACAGGAGCGGTGCTCGACGAGATTCCCGAAACTCCTTCCAGATTGAAAGCCAGATCGCGCGCCGACTGGAATCTTTGTAGCGGCTTCTTTTCCAAGCAGCGCCGGACGATCCGCTCCATAGCGGGAGAGATCGGCTTGCCGGAAAGACTGAGTTCCGGCGGATCCTCCTTCAGGATTGCCGTCATCGTCTCGGCTGAAGTATCTCGGCGGAACGCTCGCTGGCCGGTGAGCGTTTCGTACAGCATGGTCCCAAGCGCAAAAATGTCAGAACGCGCGTCGGCCGGCTCACCGCGCACTTGCTCAGGCGACATATATCCGACCGTGCCCAAAACCGCACCCGCCGATGTCGGTTCCGCTTCGACCGTCGCTCCCTGGTCGGCTTCCGGACGGGCCAACTTGGCCAATCCGAAGTCGAGAATCTTGATTCGGCCATCGCGGGTGACAAAAACATTCTCCGGCTTCAGATCGCGATGGATAATGCCCTTCTCGTGCGCAGCAGCCAAGCCCTGCGCGATTTCCCTTGCATACTCGACAGCGCGCCGCAGCGGCAGAGCTCCGCCAGACAATTCCTGTCGCAGAGTTTGGCCCTCCAAACACTCCGAAACCAAATACGGAGCTCCCTCGTGCGTCCCAATGTCATGAATCGCGAGGATGTTGGGATGATTGAGCGCCGCGATCGCTCGAGCCTCAGTCTCAAACCGCCGCAAGCGGTCCGCGTCCCGGGCCAACGCAGCAGGCAAGACCTTGATCGCAACATCCCGGCCCAGCCGGCTGTCGCGGGCCCGGTAGACTTCCCCCATTCCTCCGGCCCCGAGTGGGCCAACAATCTCATACGGACCGATTTTCGTACCCGCAGCAATCGCCATAGCGTGCGCCATTATAGCCGCAGGCAACCCGATATCCGACTTTCTGCTTTTTCGCGTAAAATTTGAGGATGCCCCTGATTCAACGTAGAAAGACCGTTACCGCCGTTGTGGGCGGGGTGCGCGTCGGCTCGGATGCACCAGTTGCGGTGCAATCCATGACCAACACCGATACCGCCGATATTCCTTCGACCGTGCAGCAGTGCGCGGCCCTTGCCCGCGCGGGATCCGAGTTGGTCCGCGTCACGGTGAACAACGAGGAAGCCGCAGCCGCCGTTCCGCACATTGTTGAGCAACTCGATAAGCAGGGTGTGCGCGTGCCGATCATTGGCGACTTTCATTACAACGGCCATATTCTGCTTACCAAGTATCCCGAATGCGCGCGCGATTTGGCCAAGTATCGGATCAATCCCGGTAATGCCTCGATCGGTGCCAAAGGCGACTCTAACTTCCGCACCATGATCGAAGTCGCGGTAAAACACGACAAGCCGGTGCGCATCGGCGTGAATTGGGGATCGCTCGATCAGGCGCTGCTAACGCAGATGATGGATGAGAACTCCCGGCTGCCCGAACCCAAAGATGCGCGCGCAGTCACGATGGAAGCCATGGTGGTCAGCGCGCTGAATTCCGCGAAACTTGCCGAAAAGTATGGGCTTCGCCCGGATCAGATTATTCTCAGCGCCAAAGTAAGCGGCGTGCAGGATCTGATCGATGTTTATCGATCTCTGGCCGGGCGTTGCGACTATCCGCTGCATCTGGGGCTCACCGAAGCCGGCATGGGTGCGAAAGGCGTGGTCGCCTCAAGCGCCGCCATGGGCGTGCTGCTGCAGGAGGGGATTGGCGATACGATTCGCGTTTCCCTGACTCCCGCACCCGGCGGCGACCGCAGCGAAGAAGTTCGCGTGGCTCAGCAGATTCTGCAGTCTATGGGCATTCGCAGCTTCACTCCCCAAGTCACCGCGTGCCCCGGCTGTGGACGCACCACCAGCACCTTTTTCCAGGAGATGGCCGAGCAAATCCAGTCGTATCTGCGCGAGCAAATGCCTGTTTGGAAGAACCGCTACTCCGGCGTTGAAGAGATGAAGCTGGCGGTGATGGGCTGCGTCGTCAACGGGCCGGGCGAATCGAAGCACGCCAACATCGGAATCTCTCTGCCCGGAACGTTCGAGGAACCGAAAGCTCCCGTCTATGTCGATGGCCGTTTATTCACTACGCTGAAGGGCGATCGCATCGTCGCCGAGTTTATCGCGATTCTGGACGAATACGTCGATTCGCATTACGCCGCAAAGAATGCGACGAGCCAGGAAGCTCCTGGGAAGAGCGCGAAACCAGTTCTGCAGATCCTATAGCGCGAAAGTCAAACTTAGCTGGAAACTTCCGCCCGCCTTATTGTCCGGTGAGCAGGAAAATCGGGCTCTGCGGAATTGGCACGCCGTTGCTGTAGACCCCGGCCGCACTGAAGGGCGCTGCAATATCCGATTCCAAAACGTCGCCGGTATTGTTTCCCCCCGTTGAGTTCACCGAAGTGCTGACGGTAACGACATCCGCGATCGTCCCGGCGTCGCAGATGCTCGCGTAGACATGGCTTCCGTCGGAAGACGCCGTTGTAAACATGCGGAACCGGGTCGCACCCGGCACATAGCTTCCAGTTGCAACGCAGGCAGCGGCTACGGGCACGGCGTACTGCGTGGCCGCAAACTGCGGGTAAGTGAGCAGCGACAACGACGGCGAGGGCGCCAGCAATGTCGATGAAACTTGCTCAACCGCAAAGCTCGCCGAATCAAAAACGGTCATCATGGGAACAATGCAGGCCGAGGCTGTCCCCACGTTCGGGTCGGGACAATTGGCAAACGACGCATAGCTGGCCACGTAAAAGCGAGATCCGTCAGGAATCGCCGCCACTCCCATCGGCGCGCATCCGTTCGGGCATGGCGGATTCGTCCCCGCTGTCATTGAGATCGTTGCCAGCAGTGTGGGAGTATCGTTGGGCGTTCCGGACGCATCCACTCCGCCGGTCGTCGAAAAGACGTAGACCATGCCGGTCGTCGGATTGGTCACATAAAGCCGGCTCAGAATCGGATCGTAGTAAATATAGTTTGCTCCCGCGCCCACCGAAAGATTCGTCTGGCTCGTGAGCACAGTGTCGGTCGCGGTATCGATCGGAACCAGCGTCCCGCTGCCTTGGGTGAGAACGTAAATCCTCTGTCCATCAACCCGCGAAACCACCCAGACCGGCGTAGTTCCTACATTAATCGCCGGCGTGATCGTGGAGAGATCGATTGGCGAAAGATCGGTGACGGTGTTATTTCCTTGATTCACTACGTAAAGATTAAGAGCTTGAGGCGTCTCCACCATGGCGACCGGGTGCGCACCCGGCGGCAGATAGGCGATATTCGTAATCGCGTTCGTCGTCGGGCTGAGCAGCGCCACCGAATCTGTATTGGGCAGATTGCAATTCGCCGTTCCCTCCGTACCATAACTCGCCACATACACAGCGGTATTCTGCGAAGTGGTCACATAGTCAGGCAGATAAGGACAAATCACTGGAACGTTCGCCACCCCTCCTGAGCTTGAACCCAGCCCGGTGGTTGAGTTGACATAGGTGATTACGTTGCCGGCAACCGTGTTGATCGGAAAAGTTCCATCGTAGCCAGTCACTCCGACGCCGGAAATAGCGATGCTTGCATTCGTCTTAGCATTCGGCAGTGCTGCGCTGAGCGTGACGGTTACCAGACTTCCAGCCTCGCTGATGCCCGTGATGTTCGCCGATTGTCCCGCGCTCTCGTAGGGCAACGTGAAGCTCGTTACCGTTCCCAGCCCGGAGATTACGGTGCTGTCGTTGGCCGGGAAGAACGCGGTCACGTTGTCGCCTTGTCCGGGGAAGAGCGTTCCGGCACTGGCGACGAAAACACGCGAATTATTCGGCAGGATACCCGCATGCGTTGGAATGATCCCCGTATTGGCTTGGCCAATGTTGGAATCGCCCGCTACATCGATCTGGAATGTAGTGCCGTAGTTCGGCCCAACATTCGTGCTCACTGCGAATACGGCGTGGAAGTTCGACGTATTCGGCGGAGTCGTGCTGATGGGGATCACCACCGGGCGGAAAACCTGGCCGCAGGACATCCACAGCAGTGAGGCAAACACTATTGCGGCGAGACCGCTCACACGTCGAAATCTCATCGGCGCTCCCAAACAGAGATAAGCATCGGGGAAATCAGAATTTCAGAATGAATGATTGTATCGATTGCCGCGCGTTGGCGCTAGCGTCACAGATGCACAGGAAAATGCTGCGGGATGCCTAAAAAATCTGGAATGTCAGTTTGGGAAATTGGACGCCCGGGCGGTACCAGCAAGCAGGAGCAGACAAGGCTCGCGATTTTCGCAAGAAATAAAAACCGATCTATCGCCCGCGACGCTTCGCGGATGCAGCACGGCGAGGTTCCTCGGGCGCGGTCGCCGCCGGCTTCTTCTTGCCTTCCATCTGCGCCAAACTTTCTTTTAAAGCCGCCATCAGATCCACCACCGGCGCCAGCTTCTTCGGCTTCTCCACCGCCGCCACTTCCCCGCCCTCCAGCTTGGTTTCGATCAGCTTCTTGAGATTTTCCTGGAAGTCGTCCCTGTACTTGTCTGGATCCCATTCCGCCGCCAGTGCTTCGATCAACTGATGCGCGACTTTCACCTCGGCATCTTTCAGTTCTACGTCAGGAGCTCCAAAGCCTTCCACCTTTTTCACTTCATCCGAGTAATACATCGTGTGCAGCATAAGTCCGCCTTCGGACGGCCTCAGAAAGCATGTGTACTCCCGGTTGTGCATGGTGATCTTCGCGATTGCCACATATTCGCTTTCTTCCAGCGCTTTGGTCAGCAGCGCATACGGGCGCCGTCCAGCTTCCTCCGGCATCATGTAATACGACGACTCGAAGTAGACAGGATCCACGTCACTTTCTTTCACGAATTCAAGAATTTCCATCGTCTTGGCAGTCTGTGGTTCGATCTTCTTGATCTCGTCCGGCTCGACGACAATGTATTCGTCTTTGCGGAATTCATAGCCCTTGACGATGTCGGCCCGATCGACCACCACTCCCTCTGCCTGGCAGACATACTGCTGCTTGAGCCGCGATTTATCGGTGCGGTGCAGCATGTTGAAAGAAATTCCGGAACTGCGCGCGCCCGAGAAAAGACGTACAGGCATGGAGATAAGCCCGAAGGTTAAGTGTCCCGACCATGTCGAAGATGGCATAGTTCGTCTGCCTCAAAAATGGTGCAACTGCTGCGCACCGAGAGTGTAGCCTATATGATGCTTGCCGCAATCATAAGTTGGTGCTCGAACCCCAAAGCGAATCACTACCGACAGTATCCGCAGCATACTAGACGCAAGCCGTTGTAGTTGCAAGGGTGAGTCTTCGAGAATTGCTTACGAGAGTGATCGAGCTGAGATTTGAGTTTGAACAGCCGCCTTAGATTGACCGCTGTTAAGCGTACAGCTATTCTGACCAGCATTTCGCAGGACTTAGGTATGCCTGAACGACTCTTCCCCGCAAACCACAGTGTCGAGATTGCTTTGCTCGGACTGCAAGTGTTCCAGGTGCTTTTTCTCTGGATTCACGATTGGATTCCGCTCGGCCGGCTCAACGATGTCGCCGCCGTCCGCAGTCAGGACACAGCGTCACGCCTCGTCGGTGTAACGCTGATCCAGAGCGTTCCCTTCTCCATTGGCCTGCTGTTCAGCGTCTTCCACTTTGGAAGAACGTACCCGCATTGGCTCTTCATGTGGCTTTGGATCAGCTACGCCCTGCTCTTCGTGGGACAAATTCGTGCCTGGTGGGTTCCCTATCTCTTTCACGCCGAACCGGAACGTGCCGCTCGGTATCAAATCATGTTCGGCAGAACTCACCATTTCCTGTTCCTGCCAACTCGAAATGGACTTGTCCCGAACGCGGCCCACATCATGCTTCATGTAGCAACCGTTGCCACTCTGCTTCTCTTGTTCGTAAACTAATGCGATCCAACGAACGCTCTTCGAAATCACTTCCTAATTTTTTCATCCTTCACTTTTGTCGCTCATCGAAAGCCGTGGAGGCGTTCTCATGACCGATCCCCGCTATCCCATTGGCAAGTTCCACTACGACGGTCCGCCCACTGACAAGCAGCGGCAGGACTTCATCAACCAAATCGCTGCGGCTCCGGCGAATCTTCGAGCCGCCATCCACGGCCTCTCCGACTCGCAGCTTGATACTCCTTACCGTGATGGGGGATGGAGCGTGCGCCAGGTCGTGCATCACATCCCTGACAGTCATATGAATTCGTATATCCGCTTCAAGCTGGCGTTAACCGAAGACGAGCCGACCATCAAGCCTTATGCCGAAAATCGTTGGGCGGAATTGGCCGATACGAATACCACGCCTGTCGAAGTGTCACTGACCCTGCTCGACTCTCTGCATGATCGCTGGGTGCACCTGTTGCGGTCGCTGACGGCCGAGGATTGGAAACGCACTTTTCGTCATCCCGAGCTCGGTGTGATGGACCTGGAAAAGACCGTGGCAATCTACGCCTGGCATGGACGCCATCACGTAGCCCACATCACCAGCTTGCGTCAGCGGAATAACTGGTAAGAAGCCTGCCGGGCCTCACAGGCGCCGCGCTAGGGACGAGTCCGCCTAGAGCCCTATCTTCCAGGCCAAATAACTGATCGTCTCGCGCAGGATGGCTTCGGCACGGGGCCACGTCTGGTGTGGAATCGAGTCAGCTCGCGGCGCAACATAAACCTTCATTCCCTCGTGCTCGAGCAGCTTGCGAATGCGAAATACGTGGTAGGCATCGCTCACCGCGATACAGCTATGCAAGCCGTTGGCTCGCATAATCACCGCAACTCGCCGGGCCGACTCGGCCGTATCCGAGCCTTGCGTTTCCGCGATTAGGGCATCTTCGGGAATACCCCGTTTTCGCAGGTATTCGTTCCCCACTCCACCTTCACTGAACTTCGGGTCGGCCGCCGCGCCTCCGGTCGTGATCACTACCGGGGCAACGTGTTCTTCATATAGATCAAAGGCATGATCGAGCCTCGCCCGCAACACCGGCGACGGATGTCCTGAGTATTCCGCTGCTCCGAAAACTACGATGGCATCTGCGGGACGAATCTCCTGCAACGTCGCCGTGTGCACAATTTGGATTGCCGTGGACGCGAGGAATAGAACCAGAATGGCGAATAGCGCAACCAGAAGCCGAAACCACCAGCTTCGGACAAAACTTCGACCGTGAGATGAAACTTGTGTGCTCAACCTGCTTCGCTGAGAGATGCCCGATTCCGGGTTAGCGCGCTGCGCCGTGCTCCCCTCAGCCTCGGACATGGATCCCCTGCGCAACAAATCTCCGCAACACAACGAACTGCGGACGCATTCCGCTTAGAACACTCGTGTCGCGGAAAGCCGATACCTCCATGGCGCGTTATCCTTTAGCGAAGAACGTCGAAATCTCGTCTGCCGGAATGGCGCCTTCACGGATCACCTGCCAGCGCGCCGCATCATCCGTGAGATCCACGATGGTCGACGCAACCTCCCGCGGCGATATCCCGCCATCCACGATGATGCTGATTCGGCCCTGCAGTTGATCGCGCACCTGCTCGGCACTGGTGCATTCCGACGCGCCGCTGAGGTTCGCGGATGTCGCGGTGATCGGAATCGCCGCAGCCGTGACTACAGCGCGCGGAATCTTCGCATTCGGAACACGCAGCGCCACGTTCCCGGTGTTGGCTGTGACTTTCAGCGGCAGGCGCGATCCGGCCTTGACGATAATGGTCAACGGTCCAGGCCAGAATTTGCGCGCCAAGGCATAAAATTCTTCCGTCAGTTCTTTCGCCAATTCTTCCGCCTGATCGACGCTCTCGATCAGCAACGAAAGCGGCTTGTGCCGCGAACGGGTCTTGATTTCATATACCCGGTCCACAGCACGCAGGTTGAAAGGATCCGCCGCCAGGCCATAAAACGTGTCGGTGGGCATGCCCAGCACTTCGCCGGAACGGATCTGATCGGCGGCATACTTGACCAGCGATGCCTCCGGAGTTTCACTGCTGATTTTGACAATCTCGGCGCGCACAGCCGCTCCCTTCCCGTCCACTATAAGTGTGAAATGATTTGCGAAACCTACCATACTACGGCAAAACACCGGAACGCAAAGCAGCGGCGTATGATGCGGTAACACGGTGGCCCTAAAAGCATGACTCGAAGCTCGGATTCGACAACCGCCACGCACACCAGACTTCGCCGCATCGAAGGACGCCACAACTCGCTCGTCAAAGAACTACGGCAAGCTTTTGCCCGGGCAGAACGCACGAAAGATGGCGACTGCGCCATTGAGGGCGTGAGGATCATCGAGGAAACCATTCGCAGCGGATTGCGCTTCCGCGCCGTGTTCTTCCGCGAATCGGCGCAGAAGTTGGCCGAGCGGCTCATGCCGCAGATCGGCGCTCACGTGGAAACCCTCTTGCTCCCTGACCGTCTCTTCGACGGCACCGTCGCCAGCGAATCTCCGCAAGGCGTGGCGGCGCTGGTTCGCCTCAAAGAGTTTTCCTTGGAAGACCTTATCGAACGTGTTCAGGTCGGACCAGTCGTGATCGTGATTGGGCTGCAGGACCCTGGGAATCTGGGGACGATTCTCCGTTCCGCGGAAGCTTTCGGGAGCGCCGGAGTTGTCCTCGGCGTGGGCACGGTCAGTCCTTATAACTCGAAAGTGATTCGCGCTTCCGCCGGATCGATTTTTCGGCTGCCGCTTGTGAACGCAGTCGAGGTCAACAGCTTGCTCCAGAAATTGCGCGCGCAGAACATCCGCATCCTCGCGACTTCCTCACACAAAGGGACGCCGCTCCCTCAAGCTCAACTCGTCCCGAATTGTGCGATTCTCATCGGCGCCGAAGGTTCCGGACTCGCTCGTAACGTGTTGTCGCAGGTCGACGAAACCATTGCCATTCCCCATGCTTCGCACGTCGAATCGTTGAACGCCGGCGTAGCCGCCAGCATCGTGCTCTACGAAGCCGCAAGACAG
>DATKQB010000140.1:0-33061 GCA_035523795.1 Verrucomicrobiia bacterium
AGCGACAGACATGGCGACGCGCGATTGTACAAAACCGGCGATCTGGCCCGCTATCTGCCGAACGGCGAAATCGAATTTCTCGGCCGCATGGATCATCAGGTAAAGATTCGCGGCTTCCGCATCGAACTCGGCGAAATTGAAGCGGTCTTGCGGCAGCATGCCGGTGTGAGTGAGACAGTGGTGGTTGCGCGTGAGGATGCGCCCGGCGATAAGCGCGTGGTCGCGTACTTCGTGCCCAAGGCCAGCGCGCCCGCAAACCCTGTGGAATTACGCGCCTTCCTCAAAGAGAAGCTGCCGGTCTACATGCTTCCCTCCGCATTCGTGAAACTGGGACGGATACCGTTGACGCCGAATGGCAAAGTGGATCGGCGCGTGCTTCCAACACCAGACCCGTCGGACTTCGCAGCTGGCCAGGAGCCTGTCAGCCCGCGGGATGAGGTCGAATCGCAGCTGGTGACAACTTGGGAAGACGTTCTCGGGGTCCGACCCATTGGAATCCGTGACAATTTCTTTGATCTTGGCGGTCATTCGATTCTCGCCGTCCGGCTCATGAACCGTATCGCCGAAACATTGGATAAGAACCTGCCGATCTCCACATTGCTGCAAGCACCAACCGTGGAAAAACTTGCGGCCATGATTCGGCAGCAGGGATCCCTGCCTGCATGGTCCTGCTTGGTTCCCATCCAAACTAGCGGGTCCCAACCTCCATTCTTCTGCGTTCACGGAATCAACGGAGCGGTAGTGCGCTTCCGCGACTTGGCGAAGTACCTGGGCCCAGATCAACCTTTCTACGGACTACAGGCACATGGTCTGGGAGACCAGAATCCTTGTCACACACGAACTGAAGAGATGGCGGCCCATTACATTCAGGACGTCCGCAAGGTCCAGCCACGCGGTCCCTACTTTCTCGGTGGTTATTCGTTCGGCGGAGCCATCGCTTTCGAAATGGCGCTGCAACTCGCCGCAGAGGGAGATGAAGGGACAACTGTCGTCTTATTTGATACAAACTTGACTTCTCCGCTAGTTCCGTCGACCCATTCCATTTCTGCGCGCGCCGCATTCCTGCAATCCTTCCGCGTCCCTGCTTCAGAACTGGGTGCCCACCTGCTTCGCATTCTCAGAGCCCCACTTCGCATGCTGCAATGGAAGCTGCACGTGGCGAAACTGCCACCGATCGTCAGGAGGGTTCGTAAGGCTTGTCTGCAAGCCGAAAGGAGCTATCTGCCAAGAGTCTATCGCGGCCGGGTGATTCTGTTCCGCTCGAATCATAGAGCTTTAGGACAAGTTGGAGACCCCCGTGCCGGTTGGCAACATTACGTGTCTCGCGGACTGGAAATTTATGAGATAACCGGCAATCACGAAAATATTCTTCTCGAGCCGCAGGTTCGAGAGGTGGCCGACTCGCTGAAATTGTGTCTGCAGAGTGCGCCGGAAGCGCAGGTGCTCCGGGCATGATTCCACACTGTTCTCCGAAGGACATGTCCGGTCAGAATTCAGCAGTCGCGGCCGAAAATCTGGCAGAGGGCGATGCAGTGACCGGATTAAGATCTCAGGTATCGGCCGCCGACGTGGACCGGCAAAGTGCCAACTCTGCCAAACTCTTTTCCCTGGCAAGTATGTTTTCGCTTGACCCTGACCGCGTTCGGCGGAAAGTCATTCCCTGGGCAATGAAGGGGGGTCTCGCAATTTTGGATCAGGGCGTTTTCTCCGGATCCAATTTCGTGATCAGCATCCTGCTGGCGCGTTGGATGTCGCCCCAACAGTACGGAACTTATGCTGTCGCGTTTGCCGTTTTCTTGTTTCTTTTGAACTTTCATCAGGCTTTGGTACTCGAACCGATGTTGGTGTTTGGCAGTTCGGTGTACCGCGACTCTTTGCGCCCTTATCTGAAGTCCTTGTTGTTGATTCATCTTGGAATCAGCCTCGTGATGGCTTTCGGCCTGTCTGTCGCGGCGGTCATTACCTTTCGTATGCGTGACACCGATGGCATGCCTCTGGCGCTCGTTGGAATTGCGTTAGCCGCTCCGTGCATTTTGTTATTTTGGCTGACTAAGAGAATTTTCTATTTGAAGCTTACGCCTGGACCATCCGTGGCAGGCGCGCTTCTTTACTGCGTTCTAACTCTCGGAGGTCTGGCGCTAATCTATCAACGCGGAGTCCTCTCCACTTTTTCCGCACTACTGCTAATGGGCTTCGGCGCCCTCGGCTCCAGTACAGCACTAATCGGCTATTTTGCCTTGTATCTGCCCGACACACAAAGGCCCGTCAAGACCTTAGAAGCATGGCGTCGCCATTGGCATTACGGACGTTGGGCTTTGGGTGCGAATGCCATGATGTGGATTCCGATCAATCTATTTTACCCTCTGGTGAGTAGGTTCTCAGGATTGGCGCAAGCCGGCGAGTTAAAGGCTTTGATGAATTTCGCTTCTCCGATGTTACAAGCTTGTGCTGCACTTCACTCGCTGATGCTTCCCTATGCGGCGCGCGTAATCAGGGAGCGGGGCACCTCCGGCGTAAATGTGATTTTGAAGAGGATGACCTTCCTGTGCGCTGGATGTGCACTCCCTTATTGGATCGTGCTCCTCATGTTCCAGAGACCTGCATTCCATATGCTTTATTCCGGCCACTACACCGAAGTGAGCTACCTTCTGCCGGTTGTCGCATTAGCCTCGATTGCAGGTAGTGCCTTCTTTGGCCCCTCAATCGTGTTGCGGGCGCTGCAAACCCCACGCCTTGTTTTTGTGGCAGTTTCGTTTTCCAGTTGTATCGCCGTGGGACTCGGCGTGCCACTCACTCGGGCATTTGGAGTCAGCGGAGCGGTTTGGAGCATTGTTGCATCGGAGACCTTGGCATTTGTAGCCGCCGTTGTCTTGGTGCAGCGTAAGGCCCGCAAAACCGGTACCGCACCCTCGAGTTTCTTGCCTGTGCCGGCAGAGGAATAATTATTACTGGAGAGCCTCTGTTTATGAAGTACAAGCCGCTACCTCTGGAACGCAGGACGTACCGGTATGGCGGCTGCGAATCCAGCCACGTCGTCGAATCCAATCCGAGGAAAACACCCATGATGCACACTTACCGACTACTTCATGCCAAGGCCGCGAGAAGCAAGGTACGAGTTCCGCTGGCATGGTCTTGGCACATCGGACTCAAGCCACAGGACATCTTCTTAGCCTCTTATCCACGTTCGGGGAGCACTTGGTTGCGCTTTATGCTCTATCAGATCCTGACCGGAGAAGATCCGCGGTTCCAAAGCATCGATCGGACGATCCCGGAAATTGACGCGCACCGAGGAGTCTCTCCCATTCTGCCCAATGGCGGTCGATTGGTGAAAACGCACGAGCAGTACCGCAATGAGTATACGAAGGCTGTGTTCCTGGTTCGCGACGCCCGTGATGTTTTCCTTTCCTGTTACGCCCGAGCGGTAGAGGTCGGACTCGCAGAGTTGGTCTCGGCCGGTGATTTTGACAGTTTCTTGATCTCCTTCCTGCAGGGCCACGCGCTGCAGCAAGGCTCGTGGCAACAGCATTCCCAGTCTTGGCTGGAGTCCCCTTTGGTGAAGAGGGGAAATCTGATGCTGGTGCGATATGAGGACTTGAGGGGTAACCCCGAACACGTTTTAAGTGAGTTGCTCACCTTCGTCGGGATCAAGCCGGATCCGCAACTTATCCGTCGAGCCGTTGAGAATAACTCTCTAAAGCAGATGCGTGCCAAAGAGGATACGGCGAAGAAGACGGGCGAGAGGTCGGTCCTACTCGCTTCGCATAAAGGAACTGGTGAAGACGGACGTTTTGTACGCAAAGGCAGTATCGGCGGCTGGCGCGGGAAGATGACGGAGGCTCAACTAAGAATAGTTGACGAATGCGCGGGCAGCGTTCTGACCACACTTGGTTATGAACTGGGGGTTCCAGAACAGCGAACCATGCAACCGGAAGCCTCAGCGGCAAACATCTAAAGTCGAAACCGATGGGGCTGCGGGCGTCGCTTTAAGTGCCGTGCTCGACCCCTTCGAAATTGAAATGCTCACTAAACAGTCGCATGAATGAGACAGCAACTAATTCCCGGTCGACTTTGCGGTGGCCAAAGATAGACTTGCGCTATCTCGCATGGTTTTCGTTGCTTGTAGCGTTTGGCGGTCTGGCCACCTTATTCCCTCTTTTCTGGGTCGGTGCCCTTGCCGCACTGGCTCTTCTCGCATTCTGCTGGCTTCTATTCTTAGGTATCCGACGGGCCGGCCTGCAGTTTTGGCAGGCCATGGCGATTTCCACCTTGACTGGATATTTGGTGCTCAACTATGGATTCGATAACTTAGCGATTCACGTCGGTTCATTTCCGATCCTGATCAGTTACGGCGCAATGTACACGTCCTTTGCACTCTGCCTCATGGCGCGCCGAGAGTCCATTGCCGATGTTCTGAACGAGCCCGCGCTTTTATGCATTTTCGCGATCCTCCTGCTGTCCTTCGTGCACCTTCTCAGCGACGTGCCAGCTTATGGAACCTGGGCCTTCCGCGACTGCACCATGTGTTTTGATGCCATCTTCTTACTCATGGGACTGTTATGGTCCATGAAAAGCGAGAGCATCCAATTTATCACCAAGTGGTTGATGATAATTTTTGTGCTTAACATGCTTTATAGCTTCACTCTGCCGTGGGCGGAAACGATCTGGTCGTGGTCTCCACAGAGCGGGGCATTTATCACGGTGCCATTGTTCGGTAATTACAGCGGCTCCGGTGACATATTACTCGAGGGTGCCGTCTTCTGTATCTGCTTCGGAGGCTATGTTATTAGTCGCCCGCGATGGCTGATGCCCCTGCTCACCATTGGGCAGTTACTCGGAATCGCGGTGACACAGGTCAGAAGAATGTACCTCGGCATTGTAGTTGTAATCGTCATCTTGATCTTGGCAGGTGAAATCAAGAAATTTGCGAGGATATTTCTTTTGGTTCCTGTCGCTGTCGGCATTCTGGTTCTTGTGACCAGTATCGGTGGCCTTCAGATCACCGGCCGGATTGGTCCCGTGAATCTTGATTTCTTTAAAGATCACATCCGCAGCATGTCTGGTGATAAAGACATGCCCGGAAGCAGTGTCGAAAGCCGATTTACAATGGTCGACGAGGCGATGGACCATTTTTATACCCATCCGATATTCGGCGTTGGATTTGGGCAGGCGCTACTTGAGGATACCGACCCAATTACGGGCGCGGTGACTCGCATGCCCCACGATTCCAGCATCACTTATCTGGCACGACTGGGCGTAGTGGGATTCATCATCTGGGTTGTCTTGCACCTCTGCTTTCTGCAGAGATTCTTCGTTGCTTACCGCAGGCGACACTCCTGCGACAAGCGCCTCTATACCCTCGCACTATGGTTCTTCTTGTTCTACATCATGTTCATGATTGGCAGCTTTGTGGAAGGACCGTTCGAATATCCATCCAAGGCAATCCCATTCTATTTCCTGATGGGCTTTGGCCTTGGCGTGATTCGCTGGCATTTGCTGCCCAGTACCGCTCTTAGTGCCACTCTTCCAGTAACGACCCAGCCCCAGGGAACCGCTCTTTGATACTTGACCAGATTGGTGAACTAAACCCATGTCGCATCGAACGATCGTAACTACAAGCTGGGATGACGGGGAGAAGTACGATCTGCGAGTCGCTGAGCTACTGAAAAGCCGTGGTATTGCGGCCACTTTTTACGTTCCGATCACTCCCTATCTTGGACGCCTATCACTGACCCACGCAGATCTGCGATCCCTCTCTGATCAAGGCTTTGAGATTGGCGCTCATGGTTTCTCCCATAAACATCTCTGGAAGCTGCCCTCCGCTGAGTTAGAGAGTGAGATCGCTCCGTGTAAACCGATCCTCGAAGACATCATAGGCGCGGAAGTTCCGATGTTCTGTTATCCCCGAGGGCGATACGATTCCGAGGTTATCCGTGCACTCAAGAAAGCCGGCTATCGGGGGGCAAGGACAGTGCAAATGTTGGCTACCGGACTGGAATTCGATCCTTTTGAGATGCCGACGACCATTCAGATTGCCCCACATCCGCCTTCGAGCTACCTCAAAAACCTACTGAGAGGGCAGAAAGCCTCACGGATGCGGACCCTTATCACCAACGTACGTTTACTTGGAGACTGGCTGGAGCTGGGCAAAACGATTTTCGACTCCGTTCTTCAATCTGGTGGAGTCTGGCACCTCTATGGGCATTCTCAGGAAATCGATGAACTAGGATTGTGGAAAGGGCTTGAAAATATTCTCGACTACGTCTGTCATCGTAACGGTGTGACGTACGTTTGCAATGGCGAACTTGTTCCTGGGCTTTCCTGCGAGACGCTCCAACAGGGTCAACTCTTATGAAGATCATTATTGTTCACAATCACTACCAACAACCAGGGGGAGAAGATGTAGTCTTCCAGCAAGAAACAGCTTTGTTGAGAAGTAAGGGGCATGAAGTTGTGGTATACACCCGGAATAACTCCGATGTAAACACTTATCCCGGGATACAAAAGCTCGTGCTCCTGAAGAAGGCCATCTGGTCAACTGAGACCTACATTGAATTCAAAGAGCTCTTACGTCGGGAAAAACCGGACCTTGTTCATGTTCACAACATTTGGGTCATGATCTCGCCCTCGATTTATGTCGCATCTCATGATGCTGGCATTCCCGTCGTACAAACGTTCCACAACTACCGGTTGCTATGTCCGGCTGGAACCTTCTTTCGCAACGGCAATATCTGCGAAGAGTGTCTCGATCATGGACAATTGCGAAGCGTTCTCCACGGATGCTATCGCGAGTCCAGGACCGAGACAGCTGCGAAAGCTCTGATGCTGGCTATCCATCGGCGTCGGGGAACTTGGACCGACTGTATTGATGCTTTTATCGCGCTGAGTCACTTCTCCCGCGATAAGTTTGTTCGTGGCGGACTTCCGCCTGAAAAGCTCTTTGTAAAGCCAAACTTTGTACACCCAGACCCTGGCGTCGACTCTGCGAAAGAGAATTATGCCGTCTTCATCGGTCGACTCTCGCCGGAGAAGCGAGTCAGTACCGTGTTAAACGCGTGGACTCGACTTAGCAATCCGATTGACCTCTTGATCATTGGCGGGGGGCCCGAAGCCGCCGGACTCCAGAAACAGGCGCAGCGTCACGGTCTTCGTCACGTCGATTTCCGAGGATACCTGCCGCGAGAACAGGCTCTGGCCCTGATGCAGCGCTCTCGGTTCCTGATTTTTTCCAGTGAGTGGTATGAGAATTTTCCAGTCACGATTGCAGAAGCTTTTGCCTGTGGGGTGCCCGTCATTTGCTCCAACATGGGCGCAATGCAAGAAATCGTTGAAGATGGTCGCACAGGGCTGTATTTCCTTCCCGGAGACCCGGAGGACTTGGCCGAAAAAGTCGACTGGGCATGGAATCATCCCGAACGCATGGAAGAAATGGGGCGTGAAGCACGGAAGGAATACGAACAGAAGTATACAGCGGAGGAGAATTATCCGCAGTTGATGAAAATCTACGAGCACGTCCTGGCTACCGGCAAGCCTAATCCTGGGATCTTGCAGGAAACGCATCCGAGACCGATTGACCGAACTCTCTCTCAAGTGAGCGATTGAGCAACTAAGCTTGATGAACTCCGAACATCGCTTACTCGAACGGCCAAATAGTGCTCTGGGAGATGTCCGCGGGCATTCGCGGCCCGCTTCCACAAATGATATTTCAGCGATTCTCGGACTGGGGAATGAAATCAACCATACGCCGAATGAGGTGTCCAAACGAAAAAAGACTGGGATCCTCCTGCGGAAAGCTCGCTGGTACCTATCCCGGTTGGCTACGATGCGATCGTCAGAAATATTGTGGCGGACGCGACGAGCGGCCCAACTTCCGGCAGACTGGCTGCGATGGCGGATGCACCGTCCAGCCCCGAATCCGGACTGGTCAGAATTTCGCCAAGCGTCGTATCCCTTTCGACTACACAGTGGCGGAACTCCGATGCATAAAATTCGGATCTTCGATATCGAGTTCCCGATTGGCTTTGAGTTCGACTGGCATCGCGACTACCGTTATGGACGGCAGGTCGAGCGAAGCTTCGCCGGCAGCTTGAACATTCGCGATACTAATGTAGTAAGCGATGTCAAATATGTCTGGGAGCCGAGCCGGCATCAGCACCTCTCCGCGTTGGCATTTTCAGCGGATGGGGACCGGCATGCGGACTATATCGTCCGCTCAATCGATTCCTGGTTGCGCGAGAACCGGTTTTTATCGGGAGTGCATTGGACCAGCAGCCTGGAATTGGCTGAACGATTGATCTCCTGGTCCCTGCTCTATCCCCGCATTGCTGACAAAGTCGCTCGGGAACATGAGTTCAGAGGCCTCTGGCTCGATTCGATTTATCGGCACCTTGAGCGGATTGCCGACCGATTGAGTTTATATTCATCGGCCAATAATCACCTTATCGGTGAGTTGGTTGGATTATATGTCGGGTCTGCCTGCTTCGATTTCTGGCCTCAGTGCAGGCTGTGGCGGGAGCGTGCAAAGCATTTATTGATGCGGGAGATTCTACTCCAGGTTGGGGAAGACGGCGTCAATCGCGAACAGGCGATGTCATATCACCTGTTTACGATGGAATTGCTTCTCCTAGCTTTTATCATCGGCCTCAACATTGGCGATTCGTTCGACCCAAAGTATGCCCGGCGCTTGCAGGCAATGGCCGGCTTTGTTGATGCGGTCGCGACTCGGTCAGCAGAGCTGCCATGGTACGGCGACTCCGATGAGGCGCGTGGACTCGTGTTTGCCGAAGACGAAAGCAGTGTGGACGTGTCGATGCAGCTGGCAGCTCTGATCTTTCAGGAACCTCGCTGGCTGCGCTTCCGCCAAACACCGACTGCAGCGGCCCGTGCATTGGTCCCCGACTTGCTGTCTGATTTGCATCCCCCGACAGTTAACAAACCCTCTCTATCCGAGCTTTTTCCAGATGCGGGGCTGGCGTGTGTCCGCTCGTGGAACAACGAGATTTGCCTGCTAATGGATTTCGGCCCGTTGGGTTATCCACATCCGGCAGGCCACGGCCACGCGGATGCCCTTTCGCTTTGGTTATCGATTCATGACGAGTACTTCCTGGTTGATGCGGGCACATACGCTTATCACTCGCACCCAGAGTGGCGCAGTTACTTTCGTAGTACACCGGCTCACAACACGGCTACCGTCGATAGCCGGGATCAGTCCGAAATGGCCGGTCGCTTTCTTTGGAGCGCTAAGGCTAACGCGCGTCTGCTGAAATTCCAGAGCGACACGGAGCAAGTAATTATCGAAGCCGAGCACGACGGCTATCGTCGTCTGTCTGATCCTGTGACACATCGGCGGCGCGTCGCCTTCGATCGCGGCTCCGGGCAGATTGCCATCGAAGATAGCTTCGCTTGTTCTGGTTCCCATCAAGTCGAGCTATTTTTCCATATGCATGAAGAAACCGAGGTCGCTTCCGTCCGCGAAGGCGAAACCAGGGTGATATGGCGAGGCCGAAACATCCACTTTTCCTCGCCAGATCGAAATACGTGTTGGCAGATTTTATCGGGATCGGAGAATCCCAAGTTTGGCTGGCGCTCGCGACACTTCAATCAAAAGCAACCGATTCCTACGCTCCGCATTCGCGCGGCGATCACAGGATCAACCACACTCCGCAGTTGTATAAGGATCGAATCATGAACATCAGCATCGTAGGTCTCGGATATGTCGGCGCAGTCTCAGCCGCTTGCCTGGCCGATGCCGGACACCGAGTTTCGGGCGTAGATATTAACCGGGAAAAGGTGCGGGCCATCAACGAGGGCTTGTCTCCCATTGTCGAGAATGGACTGAAAGACAAAATCGCTCGAGGCAGACTTACTCGCCGTCTTTACGCGACGGTCGACATCGAGGAGGCTCTGCGTGAGTCCGAGCTCTGTTTTGTCGCCGTGGCTACTCCCAGCCGACCGAACGGACAGATTGATCCTACGCATCTGTTCCGCGCCTGTAATCAGATCGCTGATACATTGGTGAAACTTGGCAAAAAGCAGATCGTCGTCATCCGGAGCAGTGTTTTGCCTTCGATCTTTGACGACTGCCGCAAGCTCTTTGACTCGGTAGCGCCCGGTCTGGCAGATCTTTGCGCCAATCCAGAATTTCTGCGAGAAGGCACTGCAATTCGCGATTTCGAAGAGCCACCCTTCACTATCATCGGAACTGACAGCCCAGCGGCAGAAGCCACGTTGCGATCTCTTTACGCTGATCAAACGGCTCCATTGTTTCTACTGAAGGCCCGAGATGCCTTGATGGTGAAGTATGCCAGCAATGCTTTTCACGCTTTGAAAGTTGCCTTTGCTAACGAAATCGCTGCCCTCTGCGATCATTCCGGCGTGGATGCTGAAGCCGTGATGAACGTCTTCTGCAGCGACAACAAATTAAATATTTCCCGCCGCTATCTTATGCCGGGTTTCGCTTTTGGCGGATCCTGCTTGCCCAAGGATGTGCGCGCGGTGCTATATACCGGGAAGCAACTGGACCTGCGGTTGCCTCTGATCTCCTCGATTCTAGCGAGTAATGAAGAAGTAATTCAGCGCGTCTTTCAGAAAGTTCACGCGAGCGGCAAACGCCGCATCGGCTTGATCGGGCTCAGCTTCAAGTCCAATACCGATGACTTGCGGGAAAGTCCATTCGTCGAACTTGCTGAACGATTGCTGGGAAAAGGTTACGAACTACGCATCTATGATCCCAATGTTGTTGCCGCCCGATTGACCGGAGCCAATAAAGAATACATCGACGGCGTAATTCCGCATCTGTCACGCTTGCTGGTTCCCACATTGAATGAACTCGAAGGCGCCGACGTTTTACTTGTGGGGCATCACTTCGACGGCGTCGACGCGTTTTTGGAAAACATTCGCGCCTCCGTTCTCGATTTGGCAGGAGGCTGCTCCAGACCATCCGCGGCAATGGAGCCTGAACTGGTTATCGAACTATGAACAAGCGTAACATCCTGATCATCGTTCAAAATCTGCCCGTCCCCTTCGACCGCCGGGTTTGGCAGGAAGCCACGAGCTTGAGTCGCCACGGTTTTGGCGTCGCCGTCATCTGTCCCAAAAAAGGTAAATGTACCGCGAGCTACGAGCGACTGGAGGGGGTGGACATCTACCGCTATCCACTCGTATATGAGGCTGATCAGGGAGTACTGGGCTACTTCGTCGAGTTTGTGTATTCTTGGCTAGCTTCTCTGTATCTAGCGCTGAAGGCTTACACACACCGCCCGTTTCATGCCATCCACGCCTGTAATCCACCGGATACCTTTTTTGCACTCGCATTACTGTTCCGACCTCTAGGAGTGAAGTTCGTTTTCGACCACCACGATTTGTGCCCCGAAATGTTCATTGCAAAGGGTCGCCGGCGGGAGGGACTGCTTTTTCGTGGATTGTTGATGCTGGAGCGCATGACACTTCGCTCGGCTCACGCAGTCATTGCAGTGAATGAATCCCACCGCAAGATCGCGCTCGAACGCGGCGGCATTTCTGACGAGAAAATCACCATTGTCCGCAGCGGGCCGCGCCGAGCATGGGCCGACATTCATGAGCCACATCCGGAACTGAAACGCGGCCGCCAGCATATGGTCATGTACCTCGGTGAAATGTGCGAGCAGGATGGCGTTGCTCACATGCTGCATGCCATTCAGACCTACCGCACCATCGCTCCGGATGACACCTTATTCGCCTTCTGTGGTGGTGGTCCTGATCAGCCCCGCATTAAAGCCATGGCCGAGGAGATGGGCCTCGGTCCAGTCTCGCATTTTACCGGCCGTATTCCCGATGAGACATTGTGGGAATATCTTTCCACCGCCGACGTATCTATAGATCCCGATCCGTTCACGGAATGGAGCAACATGTCGACGATGAACAAGATCATGGAATATATGGCCTTCGGACAACCAATCGTAGCCTTTGATCTCACCGAGAACCGTCGCTCCGCAGAATCAGCAGCAGTTTACATTCCAGGAAATGATGATGCAGCTATGGGCCGTGCGATTCGGGGATTACTCCTCGATCCCGAGCGCCGGGAGGCGATGTCGCAATTCGGACGCCAACGCTTCCGTGAGGAATTGGCCTGGGAAACGTCAGAACAAAGGCTGATTGCCGCATACCAGCGGCTATTCGATGGCAAACGATCTACCGCTGCCGTCCCTACGACTTCGCGGCATCCTGTCACAACGGATAGTCCGAGAGCGTGATTTAAAACCACCATGCAAAGATTTCTGAGATGCGAATGACCCCAGGTAATCAGTTGCGGGTAGAACTGCATTGTCACACGGTGTACTCCCACGATGGCCACATCGAGTTCGATGGGCTGGTCCGAACTGCCCGGCACAGACTCGATGTGATCTGCATTACTGATCATGACACCATCGAGGGCGCGCGCGATTTCCAGAAGAGAAGTAAGTCGCGAAATACCGATTTTGAGGTCGTTATCGGCGAAGAGCGGACCTTGGCCGACCACAGCCATGTAATCGGTTTATTTCTCCAAGCCCCGATCTCGTCAGACACATTTGACGATGTGGTGCACGAAATACGGGAGCAGAATGGTCTGTGCGTTATTCCGCACCCATTTCGCCATCGTGACGGAGCATTTCGTCAGACCATCCGATCCTTGGACGGTATTTCCGGATTTGAGATTTTCAATCCCAAATGCTCTCTCGAGGAAAACCTCAAATCGCATGCGCTCTGCCGTTCGGGACCTGTAGCCGTGGGTGGCAGTGATGCCCATTATGAGAGCGATTTGGGAGAGTGCGTGAACTACGTCCCTGCCACTGGGGACGTGCGCCGGAGTTTGGAGAATTTCTTGCACGGCTGCAGCGGATACAAAGTACTCGGAATCCAGCAGAAGAGTGGCCAGAAAGGTCGCCAATATGCGCCACTTTATTATCGGGTGAAGCCTTACGTGCGCATTCCTCGCCCGCTGGTGCCCGCAGTGGGAAAACTGTATCGTGCCTATCGGAATTCGATCTCGCGGTACAAAACTCCGGTACTGGAGACCAAGTATGTCAGCGAATAAGAACGTGGTCAAAAATATTGCACGCCTGCATGGATACTGGATCTACAAGAGGCTGCTCAACCAATCGCAGTACTGGTCAGAAGAGCGCCGCCAGCAATACATCACAGAGCATTTGCGCAAAACTCTATTTCGCGCCTCCGAGGGCAGCCCTTATTATCGCGAGCAGTTTCGTCAAATCGGATTCAATCCTCGCAAAGACTTTCGCTCACCCGCCGACATCGCTTCCCTGCCCTTGCTCACCAAGGCGGACGTTCGCAAGAATTTAAATGACATCGTCGATCACCGATTCGAAAGAAGTAGTGTACTGACCCAGACCAGTGGATCGACCGGCGAACCTCTTCCCATGCGGTTGAATGAGCATTTCATGGCTTTTGATAATGCCTGCCTGTTTCGCCACTGGTCTTGGACCGGCTATTCCTTTGGCGCGCGTATGGCTGCTCTGCGAACCTATGTGCCTTCCAAACGCGGCGAACCGCTCTGGCGCTACGACAAGCTGAAGAACACCATGTATTTTTCCGCTTACCACTTAACGCCGACAAATTGCGATGAATACGTGCAGCGACTGCTCGAGTTTCGCCCGGAGTTCATCAAGGCATATCCCTCCTCCGTCAGCGTGTTCGCCGAGTTTGCTTACAGGCAGCGTGATAAGTTCGACTTCTTGCGTGGGATCTTCACTGCTTCCGAGACTTTGCTGCCCAGCGAACGTGATCGTGTGGAGCGCACCTTCGGCAGGAAGCTATTCAATTGGTACGGCATGACCGAACCGGCGGTCATTATCACCGAATGCGAGCAGCACGATGGCATGCATATCAATTGGGAATACGGCTATCCTGAATTCCTCCCTTCCGAAGAGTTGGAGCCACATGAGTTTCGTCTCGTCACCACCAGCTTTCACAATCCGGTGATGCCATTCATCCGCTACGAAACGGGTGATATTGTGCGGCTGTACGATACGCCCAAGACTTGTCCCTGCGGCCGCAACATGCCGCTCGTGCACTCGATTGTTGGACGAAAAGACGAATGTATCATCATGGACGATGGCCGACGCCTTCCCTCCATCAACTTCTATTCCTTATTTCGCGAATTCCCCGAGATCCTGAAATTCCAGATCATCCAATATGGTCGCACCGAGATCTTGACTAAGGTTGCCCTGCGCCCTGACGCGCGCTCTTCTTTGTCCCTCACTGAGAAATTGGAACAGGAGATGAGACAGCGTGTAGGATTCACGGTCAAGCTGGACATCGAATACACCAACACATTTCTTACAAATTCAGACGGCAAGACTTTGCCGATCGTGCGCAAACTCGGCACCCGCTCCATCGAAGAGCGGGAGGAATACAGGATCTCATCGCAGCGAGCCTGGGAAATCGAATCCACAGGGGAGGAAGTATTCAAACTCGACTGGAACGAGGCTGACACTGTTCCCTCCCCGAATGTAATGCAAGCGGTGCAGGATCTCGTGCGAAATCCGCATTCGATTCATTGGTACCCTGAAGCAACTTCTAGGGAATTGATTGCGGCCATCGCGAAATATGCCGGTCTACCCGCCGAGAATGTCTTGCTCACGCATGGCTCCGATTTGGCTATGGAGTTGGTCTCTACCTGCTTCGTTCGACCCGGAGACAAGGTGGTCATGGTTACGCCCAGCTATGATAATTTTCGAGCAGTTGTGGAACAACGTGGCGCAGAGGTAATCAAGTTCAAATACACTGGAGAGACAGAGTTCCCGCTGGAAAGCTTCGGCGAAACATTGCGCCAACACACGCCTCGCCTCGTCTATCTGGTGAATCCCAACAATCCCATCGGTTATACACTAGGAATAGAAACGATTCAGCAAGTGCTCGCGTGCTGCACCCGCCTGTCAACGATCCTTATCGTTGATGAGGCCTATTTTGAATTTTGCGGAATCACGGCGGCCGAATGGGTGACTCGTTCGTCTCACCTGTTGGTGACGCGCTCGTTTTCGAAAGCCTTCGGATTAGCGGGGCTGCGTCTCGGATATTTATTGGCTCCTGCTCCGATCATGGGCGTGCTGTCTCGCGCCAATAATCCCAAGAGCGTAACCAGTTTCGCTAAGGTTGGCGCTCTGGCTGCCTTAAAAGATCTTGCTTACGTTCACAGTTATGTGGAGAAAGTGCGCGAGTCCAGGGCGGAGTACGAGAATCTTTTCAATCGGCTGGGGATCAAGTTCTACCCCTCGGACAGCAATTTCATTCTGTTTCGGTGCGACGATTCGAAGTCCCTGATCCGAAGCCTGGAAAATCGCAATATCTTTGTGCGAGACCGTACCGCACAATTTGATGGGGTTGGGCATGTCCGCATCTCAGTGGGGGAACGGGAGAGCACTGAGGCCGCGATTGGCGCTCTCGAGGAATTCTTTGGTAGAAGCAGCGCTAAACTCTCCCGATCAGAAGAGACGTTCGCTGCTGTTTCCTCGATACCGCACAATTGAGGCAGTGCGCGCATTGGGGTGGCTTTTGCAGGAACCAGCTTCAGTTATCACGATACCTCCAGGAAAGGATTCGTCATTGCTTCAGATCATCCAATATCAGAAAACCGGTGAGATCATTGTTGACGATTTGCCCGTACCCACACTTCGACCCGGACACGTTCTGATTCGAAACGTCTTTTCGTTAATCAGCGCCGGCACGGAGCGAAGTTCGGTGGAAACCGCACAGGCTTCGATGGTGCAAAAGGCCCGTCTGCGACCCGATCTCGTCCGTCAGGTCCTCGACAACGTCAATCGCGAGGGCCTTGTGGCCACGTATAAGAAAGTGCAGGACCGACTCGATAACTACAAAGATCTGGGCTATAGCTCAGCGGGCATTGTCGTAGAATCCGCGGTGGACGCCTTCAAGGTTGGAGATCGCGTCGCCTGTGGCGGCGTTGGCTATGCTGCCCACGCCGAGATCGCTTCCGTTCCACGCAACCTCGTAGTCCGTATTCCCGACGAAGTCACTTTCGACCAAGCTGCGTTTACTACGGTATCGGCCATCGCCATGCAAGGTGTGCGTCAGGCTGACGTTCGCGTTGGCGAGCAGGTCGTGGTCATCGGTTTGGGACTCATCGGCCTGTTGACCGTGCAGTTGCTGAAAGCGAGCGGCTGCCGCGTGCTTGGAATGGATGTCGCCACGCGAAACTTCGATCTGGCTCTTAAGTTGGGCTGCGACCGCTGCACGATCTGCAATGACGACGCAGTTTTTGTGGTACAGGATTTTACGCGTGGCTATGGCGCCGACGCTGTCGTGATCACGGCCGCCACGAAATCCGACGCGCCAGTGCAGTTGGCGATGCAGTTTGCCCGCAAGCGGGGGACGGTCGTTGCCGTCGGAACCGTCGGAATGAATATCCCTCGATATCCGTTCTACGAGAAGGAAGTGGAGTTCCGAACCTCTTGTTCGTACGGACCAGGCCGCTACGATCCTGACTACGAAGACCGTGGACGGGACTATCCGTTAGGATTTGTCCGCTGGACCGAAAACCGCAACATGGAAGCCGTGCTCGACATGATGGCCCAGCATAAGCTAAACGTCGAACCGCTGATCACTCATCGCATCCCGATCGAGCAAAGTCTTCGCGCCTACGACATCATTACCGGAAAAATCGAAGAGGCATATCTCGGTATTCTGATTCAGTACTCCGATCCGGGTACCGACATCAGCCTCTGGCGTCGCCTCCAGTTGTCTCCGGCGGAATGCAAAGCACCCGGCAGTCGCACCGTTGCATTAGGCTTTATCGGAGCCGGGAATTTCGCGCAATCCATGCTTTTGCCGCCGCTGATAAAAATGGGCGCTCGCCTACGCGGCCTGGCCACCTCCAAGCCAGTGAACGCCAAGAATACTGCCAAAAAATATAACTTCGAATTTTGCGCAACTGACACGCTCGAGATTCTGCGCGACGACCAAGTCAACCTGGTCTTTATCGCTTCCCGGCATGATTCCCATGCCCGCTATGTAGTTGATGCCGTGCGTGCCGGAAAAGGTGTTTTCGTCGAAAAGCCCTTGGCGCTCAATCAGGAGGAACTCGACCGCATCCTTGAGGCTTACTCAGAAGCTCGGACGGAAGGTAAATCGCCATTTCTAATGGTAGGTTACAACCGCCGTTTTTCGGAACCGATCCGGAAGGTTCACCAATTGTTTCTCTCGCGAACCGAACCTCTTAGCATGTATTATCGCGTCAACGCTGGTTTCTTGCCTAATACGAACTGGATGCAACAGCCTGGGCAGGGCGGCCGGTTCATCGGTGAGGGCGGCCATTTCGTCGATGTGATGCAATTTCTTAGCGGCGCTCCTCCCACCAGCGTTCACGCATTGGCTCCGGCGGATAGCGCACGTCGCTATAACGGAGACAACTTGACGGTTTCCATCACTTTTGCCGATGGTTCGGTCGGAGTTATTCATTACCTCTCCAACGGCGCCAGCGCCGTCGAGAAAGAGTATCTGGAGGTTTTCGGCGATCAGAAAACCGCGCGCATGTGGAATTTCAAGAAGCTCGAGTGTGCCGTCGGCCGCAGGAAATCCACGAACTCGTTTTCCGGAGATAAAGGACACGCAGCCGAGATGAAAACCGTACTCGAGGCCTTCGAATCCGGCAACGGAGCACCGATCGCCATGGATTCTCTACTCGCTACTTCTCGTGTCACATTTGCCGCTTTAGAATCGCTGTCCACTGGCCACCCAGTTCGAGTCTAGGAGCTTTCGGCCTTTTCGTCTGTCTGGCATTTCCGGTTCTCCGCCAGTCAATTCTTCCCCGGGGATAACCTTCTATGAAAAATCTATATCGGATTGCCGTATTCGCCTCTGTCGCACTGGCTCTGTTTGGCTACTCAACCCCAGGTTTTACGCAGGACGAGCCCCACGCAATCGTGTTGAAATCGCGGTGGCATGCCTCCGCCCCGCCCTTATCCCAGTTGATACCCGTGCCGGCCAACTCTGCCAGGATGCATTCGGCGGAAGACGAAGAAGAGGACGAGAGGCCGTTACCCCACGGCATACGAACCACGCCTGTCGCCGATGCCGCGCTCCAAGCCCCGGATGACGCCTCAACCGCGACCTCGCTGGCGGCGCTCTCGCCCAATTCCGGCCTCAACATTCTCGGGCTGGGCACGGGCTTTTCTGGATATTCCCTGCAAGCGAACGTTCCCGACACCAACGCTGCCGTCGGACCAACTCAAGTTGTCGAGTATGTCAATGAAGCGTTTGTTGTGTTGAACAAATCTACGGGCAGCGTGGAGTATGGCCCGGCCAACGGCAACACTTTGTGGCAGTCTTTGGGAGGGCCCTGCGCGACCTACGACAACCTTGATCCCATCGTTCAATTCGACAAGTTGGCACAACGCTGGGTCATGATGATGCCCATTTTCCATGAGCCTTCATACTTCTGCGTAGCCGTCTCCAGCAGTTCCGATGCAGTCAACAGCAGCTGGAACCTTTACGCCTTCGAGGAGCCGGGTGGAAACCCCTTGTGTGGTGGTTGCCGGCCGGATCCCGATTATCCCAAGTGGGGTGTCTGGCCCGATGGTTATTACTTAAGCTACGTCCAAGGCGGAGTGAATGAGATCTATATCGGTGCGGGTGTCTGCGTGGTCGATCGCAATGACATGCTGAAGGGCGCGTCCGCCGCCAACATGCAATGCTTTACCCAGACTGGCACAAACTATGGAGCCATGTTGCCCGCCGACGTTGACGGCACCACCGCGCCACCGTCCGGCTCGCCGGAATACTTCCTAGCCTACGACTACAACGACCAATCGCTCGATCTCTGGCAATTCCACGTAAATTGGACGACTCCCTCTCTCTCCACATTTACCGGTCCTACCAACATTCCGGTCGCCGCCTTCACGGAGCCGTGCGGTGAGACACAAACAGAAGTTACCTACACGACTGGGGCCTGCATTCCGCAGGCGGGCACTTCGGAAGAACTTGACTCCTACGGCGACCGGCTCATGTATCGACTCGCCTATCGAAATTTCGGCAGTTATGCTTCGCTGCTCGCCAACCATACTGTCAACATCGGCAATGGCACGCCACAGACCGGTGTTCGCTGGTATGAATTGCGCAACAGCGGCAGCGGCTTTAGTCTTCATCAGCAGGGTACGTACGCTCCCGATTCCAATTATCGTTGGATGGGCAGCATCGCAATGGACAAGGTCGGCGACGTCGCTCTCGGTTACAGCGTCTCCAGCAGTTCCATGCACCCATCCATCCGCTACACTGGCCGCTTGTCTACCGATTCCTTGGGACAGATGGACAGCGAGACCGACATTCTCTCCCAAGCTGGTGTGGCTCTTGGTTCGCAAACCAATACTTACCGTTGGGGCGACTACGGCAGCATGGCTATCGATTCAAGTGATGACTGCACATTCTGGTTTGCCACCGAATATGTGCCGAGTTCAAGCAGTCCCAACAATCACTGGGCTACTCGAATTGCGTCATTCAACTTCCCCGCGTGCACTGGCGCCACCAATACCGCATGGTCGATTGTCAGTAAGGCGTCCAATTGGGGGTCTCCACTGACCAGCCTGGCGGTTTCTTCCACCGGAGCTGGGCACTTGATCGCCATCGCTCTCATGTTTAATGGCTCTACGTCGGTCAGCAGCATCGCAGATAATGCCGGCAATTCTTACCTTTCGGCCGGAGCTCGGTCCACGACCGGCGCCTTGTCTCTGGAGATCTGGTATGCCGTCAATTCAAAATCGGGCGCGACCACCATTACCCCCAAATTCGCCGGGTCACCTGGGCACGTCGAAATGACGGAGTGGGAGGTTTCAGGGATCGCCACCGGTTCCCCCGACGCAATAAACACCGCAGCCGGAGCAGTAACGTCCTCTAACACGGCCGGCCCGGCCGTCACTACCAGTGAAGCGGGCGATTTTGTCATCTCGGCCCTGTTTGCCAATTCCGCTGACTTCACCGCCATCAGCAGCGGAAATGCCTTTACCGACGACTTCACCACTTTCGGAAATGGTTGGGCACACCTTACCAGCAACTCCGCCTCGGCAGGTTCGTATCAGGCGAGCTGGTATACTCCGTCTCCCGTTGGGGTATACTGCGCCAGTACAGTAGCCTTTCGGCCATAATGTAGCGGGCTGCAGATAGTGAGGTTGCTCTCGGCACGTTCCGGAGCACCCGGCTAGGGGGAAACAGTGAATAGACCCTTGGGCCGTCGGATGCGCATAATCTACAGCACCCTTGGAGGGCGCTTCCGCGAGAAGCGCGCCGCGGCGTTCTCTGCCGAATTTTCGGATTGCCGCTCCGTAATTGACGTGGGCGGCCACCCGCTTTACTGGCAAGCTCGGAATTGGCGGCCGAAGAATCTGCTCCTGCTCAACATCGACCCGCCGCCGGTTCAACTTGAGGATGGCATTGGTTACTTGCAGGCCGACGGCTGCAACGTTCCGTTTCCCTCTGGTTCGTTTGATCTGGCCATGTCAAACTCCGTCATCGAGCATGTGCCGGATCAGCAGAAGTTTGCCAGTGAGATGCTGCGCGTCGGAAAGCGCGTCTATTGCCAAACGCCAGCGAAAGAGTTTCCCGTCGAACCGCACTGTCTTGGTCTGTTTGTGCACTGGCTCCCAACCCGCTGGTTCACGTACTTCGTACATCGCTATTTCACAATTTACGGCCTGATCGGAAAGCCTGATCGCCAGGAGCACGAAGACTTCAAGCAAGAAGTGCATCTGCTCTCGAAGTCTGAACTCAGGAGAATGTTTCCCGGTTGCGAGATCGAGACAGAGCGCTTCCTCTATCTGCCGAAATCGTATATAGTCCGGCGGCGCGCACCCAGTTCGCTCCAAGAGACTGCGGATCCGGGCGACAATCTGGCCCCGGCGAAGATCGCCTGACCCATCGCAGCTTCTGCCCTAGATCCCTAAGACTCAATTAGGAAGCTCTATGAATCGCTCTCCCAAACCGTTTCGCCCCCGCACCCAGTTTCTTCGCGCTTTGGTCTCAGAGATTCAAGCTTCTCAAATTCCAGTTGACCAGCGCGTGCTCATCATCGGCGGCGGATGGGAAGACGAACAACTGCTTCGCCAGGCGGGCTTCACGCAGTTGCTCAACTCGAACCTGCCGACCGACATGGACCGCCTATCCTCGGAACGATGCGGCATATCGAACGACACGGCTGGCCCGTCGGCTGAGCACGTCGCCCTCGATGCCGAAGCTTTGGACCTTCCCTCCGACTCCTTCGACGTGGTCTTTGCCTCTGAAGTTCTGCACCACTGCAGCTCTCCGCATCGCGCCCTGTGCGAAATGCTCCGGGTTGCCCGCCGCTTCGTCATCTTCATGGAGCCCAATGATTCCTTTACCATGAACGCCTTGGTCAAGATGAATTTCTCGTTTCCTTACGAGCTGGCTGCTGTGATCGATCACCAATACCAGTCGGGAGGACTGCGCGACAGCCATATCCCCAACTTCATCTACCGCTGGAACCGCCACGAAGTGGTCAAGACCGTTTCGGCGTACATTCCCGAAAGATTGTTTGCCGTGCACGCCCGTCCTTATTGGGATTTCAGCGTGAACAAAGAAGATCTGGAACTGAGAAAGGCCACCCGCATCGGAACCATCACGTCCGTGATTGGTACCGGCAACTTCATCCGGCTGCTTCATCTCGCGCAATTCTTTCTCAACTCGACCTCCGCCTTTCGGAATCAAGGGAACAAATTCTTCTGCTGTATCGAGAAATCGCCGGAGCTCAAGCCGTGGATGGTCTGCCAGGGTGGCCAGATTGTTTTTGACCGCTCTTTCGGCAATGGTAGCCGCCCATCTGTTGACTGACTTCGCCTTCCCTGACGACGCCCCGTTTTTGCGACGAGAGCCAGGGCGGAAATCGGCCGATTGCCACGCCAATTCTCACTCGTAAGGCCTGCCTGCGCTAGTTTTCCCGCCTCCGTTGTGTCCTAAGCAACGCCTTAAGACCCTCACCTGCCGCATCGTTCTTGCCCTTCTGGCTCCAGCCTTCACCCATGAGCACGCTCACGCCCGTAGCATGCCCTTCTCAGTTGCCCAAACAGGGAAAACTGGCCATGTACCAGTGAGACCTAGGCCCTTGGGAATTAAGTCGTTATAAGAAAAACGTGGACATTCCAGGGAGCTTACGGACCCTCAATATCCAGGCCCTGGCAGCCACCGTTCGCATTCCCCCAATGAGGTGCAGAGATGCTCAGCCATTCCCCCTGGTACACGTTGAGCAGAAAATTCGTAGTTTTACTATTCGCTATTGTAAGCTGCGCGTTTTGCTACTCCTCGACCATCGAGATCCACCCCGGTCAAAACATCCCAGCGATCGTCGCTGACAATCCAGCCGGAACCACTTTCCTGATTTATCCGGGCACGTATCGGCTGACGGAACACATCGTTCCTAAAAGCGGAGACAGTTTCATAGGCCAGACGGCGTGCGCTCCCCCGGCCAGCACTTGCCCGGCAATCTTGACGGGCTCCCGGGTCATCGGATCTTTAGCCACATACAATGGCGTCAACTACCAGGTAACCGGGCAAACGCAGCAGGGCTTGGTGACATTGGCCAACACGTCTTGCCAGCCTGGCTATCTCGCCTGCAATTTGCCGGAAGATTTGTTTTTTGATGGAGTGCCGTACCGGAGGCTGTATGCCGCCGCCCTGCCAGCCATCGGCTCCAAGGAGTGGTGGTTCAACTATGCCACGAACATCATCTATTTCCACGACAGTCCTGCCGGTCACGTTGTTGAGACCAGCGTGCTCGATACAGCTTTCCTATCCACCGCGAACAACATCACCATTCAGTACCTGACTCTGCGAGGCTTCGCCACTCCGCTCCAGAGAGGCGCGATTGAGACCAGCAGCGGAAACCTGAGCGCGAGCAACGGTCTCAATTGGGTCATCAAGAATTGCGCTCTCTATAACAATCACGGAGCGGCAGTTCGTGTCGGCTTCGGAATGCATGTTTTGAGCAACTATCTGTACAACAATGGCGCTCTGGGAATTGACGGTGGGACAAACTCAACGGTCGCATCGGGAATCGTCATTCAGGCCAACACGATCAGCGGCAATAATTATGCTAAGGTTTATTCAGCCACCGGGGCGGGTGGATTCAAGGTTGGATACACAGCGCATCTGGTACTTCGGGGCAATACGATTACCAATAATGACGGCACCGGAGTCCACTTCGACGCCAACAGTCAAAGCCCCCTGGTCGATGGCAACACTATCACGAATAATGCTGGCGGCGCGGGCATCGGCTACGAAATCAGCGTAAACTCGGCCACCATTCGAAACAACATCGTTCTACGCAATGCCATCCCCGACGCTGTGCCAATCTCAACCGCGGGCATTAACAGCGTCGCATCAGTCGGTACCAATACCTACTGCAACGTGATCGAAGTGCCCAACAGTAAAGGCGCCAATGGATTTGTGGTCATCGCCAGCGACCGGGGCTACAATTTTGCGCCGCCCTATGAGTACCTGATGTCGACTGGCAATTCTTTCCATCACAACACGGTATTCTGGGATGCCGGGGCCGTGGGCGCAGTCGGCTATCAGCTTTCCGACGTCGCGCATCAACCCAACTTCTTCAAAAACAATACGGCTCCGGACAATAACACCTATCACCTACCTAGTTTGTCCGATGTAAATTTCATTTACGACAACAACGATACGGGCTTAAACACTCGCAAGACCTTCTCTGAATACCAGGCGGCTGGCGCCGATGTTCATGGCAGCGCGGACACAAATACAGGCAGCGGTTATCCGACCGTCAAGATCACTTCGCCCGTCGATCAGTCATCCTTCACAGACACCGTTACCGTGGAAGCCACAGCTTCCGACAAAAGTGGCATCAACCGGGTAGAGTTCTATGTGGACTGGGCGTTGAAGGCTACTATCGCCGGCCCGCCTTACAACTTTGACTGGACGGGCGCAACAGCTGGAACTCATACTGTGACAGCTATGGCATTTAGCAATGCCGGCATCCGGTCTTGCTACGCCGTCACTCTGACCGATAAGTAACAGGCCCTACACGAACTGTGCAGCCTTTCAAACAGCACAGCATCCTCCGGATCTGCCGGAGGATGCTGTGTTTACACTACGCGCGAACCGCTGCCACTCCAACACCTGGCTCAATACGACAGAGGACAAAGTCCATTTCGGTTCGCGCCACAAGTCCACAGCCGTTTCCACTGCGGTTGCATTGTGCCTCGTCAATGAAGATAATTCCTAAAAAGGCCGAATCCCTGGCGCGGCGCCACGCCCGGCGGGCAATCACTCAACCGGAGAACACATGATTCGCTACTCGCTTGTCGTGTATCTATTATTCAACTGCTTCTGTTCGGCGCAAGTCACTCTCCATCCCTCCGACAATGTTCCAAAGATCGTGAGTTCCAAGCCTGCCGGCACAACGTTCATCTTCACTCCCGGAACTTATCGTCTGTCGCAACCTATTATCCCCAAAGATAATGACCGGTTCGTTGGCGAGGCTCCCTGTGCCCCGCCCCAAAGCGCTTGTTCGGCGGTCGTCAGTGGTGGTGTTGAAATTGGATCGCTCGCCAAGCCGGAGGGTGGCAATTACGCGGTCGCTCGCCAGTCACAGCGCAATCCTAGAGCTGTTCCGCGCAATTGTGATAATGGTTGGGGGGGGTGCATTTACCCAGAGGACTTGTTTTTCGATGGAGTACCCTATCGCCATCTGGATTCGTCGACTATGCCCAACATCGGCCCGCAGGAGTGGTGGTTCGATTATGACAGCCACGTCATTTATTTCCACGACGATCCCACCGGCCACAAGGTCGAAACCAGCGTCGTCAACAACGGATTCGGTGGTCCAGCCAACAATGTCACGATCCAGTACCTGACGATCGAAGAATTCGCCGACATGTATCCGGTTGGCGCCATCGGAGTGACCCAGGGCAAGAACGCTCTGACGCAGGAGATGAACTGGACAATCAAAAACTGCGAGGTCACGCTCAACCACGGGTTCGGAGTACGCGTGAACTACCGGATGCACATTCTGAATAATTACATCCATGATAATGGGCAAGTTGGCATCGGCGGGGGGATCGGAGTTGCAGCCGAGCCCATGACCCAATCCACTGACTCGGGCATTCTCATCCAGGGCAACACCATCAACCACAACGACTACGCCCATTTCAATCCCGGATTTGGTGCGGGAGGCGTGAAGGTGGGAGCGACCAGTGGTGTAACTCTGCGCGGCAATACGATCGAGCACAATGAAGGCTCCGGAGTTCACTTCGATGTTGATAGCAATAGCGAACTCGTCGATAACAATCTGATTGCTGATAACTCTGATGGAGATGGTCTTGCCCAGGAACTTGGCGCCGGCAGGTCGATCTTTCGGAATAATAAAGTCCTACGCAATGGTCTGCACATCAATGATGACAACTGGGCTTACCAGATCGGTGTGCATGCCAGTTCCGGCGTCGAAGCCTATTGCAACGTGATGGAGGTTCCGGCCGGAGGCGGCGGCGTCGGTGGATGGGGGGTAGGTTCATCCAATCGCGGCGCGAGCGGTTTCCCTCCTTTTACTTACCACGTCAGTGCTGACAATTATTTCCACCACAACGTTGTGATCTGGAATCTAGGTGCGAAAGGAGAAGTTGGATTTCGCAACAACGATCCTGCGAACCAGCCTGACTTCTTCTCCAAGAACCGAGCGCCCGACTACAACGACTATCATCTGTCCGATCCTGCAGCCGCTCACTTTGTTTTTGACAACGACAATAGCCGCAGCAATCACCTCAAGAATTTCAAGGGCCATAGGTCATCAGGAGCAGACATACACGGGACGGTTGATGGAAATTATGTCAGTGGATATCCTCTCGTCTCCATCACTTCCCCCCTTGACGAATCGGTAACGACTGGCCCGGCGACAATCGCGGCGGCGGTATCAGATAGGAGCGGAATCCGTAAGGTTGAGTTCTATGTCGATTGGAGTTTGCAGGCGACAGCCACAGATCCACCGTACGAGTTCAATTGGAGTAATGGAAGTCCAGGATCACACGTCATCGCCGCAATGGCTTACAGCAATGCCGGCATCCGCACGTGCTATGCCGTAACGCTTAATGCGCAGTGAATCTTGAGGGTTCCCAGCGGGGTTCGAATAATCACATTACTCGTTATCAGGACAGAAACGAGGTTCTATTGTTTGGTAAGCGTTGCGGCTGAGCACAGGTAGACGCCTGCATTGCTGTAGGCCATCGCCGCGACCGTATGTGTGCCGGATGTTCCATTGCTCCAATCAAAACTGTACGGCGGGCTCGCAACTGTGGACTGCAAACTCCAATCAACGTAGAACTCCACTTTGCTGATTCCACTACTATCGGATGCATCGGCGGTTATCGTAATCGAATTGCTGAATGAGGATTGGTCGGCTGGTGAAGTGATTGTAACGGATGGAAATCCGGCGGCATTATTGGTGTCGGCCATGCCGTGAGCATCGGCGCCTGATGCCTGGTACTGCGTAAACGTGACCCTGTTGTTCTGCTCCGAAGTATTGTTGTCATATATAAAATTCGTCGCCGATGCATCAGCCAGGTGGTAGGAGTTGAAATCCGGTGGCGTGTTCAGAGAAAAGAAATTCGGCTGCCCTTGTGCATCTTCCAGTGTGTATCCCCCGGCGGCTGTGGCCCCGGTATCCCAGATCGCCGTGTTATGGTGCACACTGTTGTTGACGGAGACATAGTAGTTACCAGGCGGGTAAGTGTCATAGCCTCGGTCAGAAGCATCGACATCCCAGGCCTGCTCACCTTGGACTGCGCTCATTTCCATGAGGTTGCAATACGCATTCATTCCTGTGCTGGTGGCGCTGTGAATCTGATAACCCGGGATCGAGTTCGCAACCCCTGGGACTCCGTTGTATTGGAGGATGTTGTTGTAGATAAGAGCTGAGACCCAGGAGATCTCATATCCGATGCCATCTCCGTCAGTGTTGCCGGTGATCGTGTTGCCGACAATGATTGGAGAACTGCTGCTTACATCGAAGTGCACTCCATTGCCTTCATTATTTGTAATCACGTTGTCTCTGAGCACCGCGCCAAGCGTTCTGCCAAACTTAATGCCGCCGGCTCCGAAACCAGGTAGCACATTTGCGTAATTGTTGTGCGTGATCAAATTTCCCTGAATCAGCACGCCTGAGGGAAGCAGATTGTCGTCTGGACCCACGCCCCCACCCACTCCCAGTTGACCGTTATCATGGATGTAATTATTCAATACTTGAGTTCCATAATTTACCGAAATCGGTTGGCTATGGTGTCCCCACATTTCACAGTTTTCGATTACCCAATTCAATCCGTTCGCTTGCCGCAACCGATCTACTTGATAGCCATTCGAAGGCCATAGACCGCCTTCCAGCAATGGGACAGCGAATTCTTCCATCGTCAAGTATTGGAACTTGACGTTATTCGCAGGTCCTACCGCAACATTCGGAACGAAGCTTGTTTCGACCAAATGGCCGGAAGGGTTATCGTGAAAATAGATCACATGATTCCTGTAGTCGAACCACCATTGGCCACTCGCAATAGCCGGCAATGAGCGTGCATAAAGATGCTTCAAAGGAACGCCATCGAACCAGAGGTCTTCTGGGACATTGCAGGCCGACCATCCAGGCGTGCAGTCCGCGGCGGTCAGGTTGACAGTATTCTGTTGTGTTTGTCCCGCTACTACATAATTCGTTCCATCAAACGTGGCTAGCGAGCCGACTACCCGTGATCCACTGATAATTGCGGGGCACGACGTAGCGGGCGGCGCGCAGGCGGTTTGTCCAACGAATGCGTCGTTATTTTTCGGAACAATTGGTTGTGTCATGCGGTAAGTGCCGGGGTAGATAATGAAGGTTGTGCCTGCGGGAGAGGAAGAGACAGTTTCAGCAATGTCGTCCCCAGGGAAAATGTTGACCGTGTTGCTCGGAAGCTGCTCGCTTACAAAATCCACTCCGGTCACATTTGCCGTTGTTACGTTTGCGGTCTGGCTCGGCGGAGTAAAGCTGTAGCCGTTTTCGGTCGGTGTGACCGTGTAACTGCCGGCGCCTAAGCCGCTGAAGCTGTAGTTCCCTCCGCCGTCGGCAGCGGTTGTCGCGTTCGCGGCGCCGCCCAGCGTGATCGTGGCCCCGCTTCCTGCGGCGGACGGACTGATCGTACCCGACAGGGTGAACGTCGTAGGATTCGTGCTCGCGGCGGTGAAATTTACTCCGGTCAAATTACTTACGCTGATCGTCTCGCTTTGATTTGCTGGACTAAAGCTGTACCCGCCTTTGCTCGGTGTGACCGTGTAATTGCCGGCGCCTAAGCCACTGAAGCTGTAGTTGCCTTGGCTGTCGCTGATCGTCGATACATTTGCACTTCCGCTCAGTGTGACCGTTGCCCCACTGCCGATACCGGCAGGGCTCAGGGTTCCGGATAGGCTGAATGTCGCAGCGGTGACTGTCGAGGTTGAGAAGTTAAGTCCAGTCACATTCGCGCCGTTCACCGTTGTGCTTCGATTTAGCGGGCTGAAGCTGAAACCGCTCTTGTTTGGGGTGACTGTGTAATTCCCATTGGCGAGGCCGCTGAAGCTATAGTTTCCGGAACTATCGGCGATTACTGTGTCGCTGACAGCGCCGCTCAGGGTGACGGTTGCGTAGGCGCCGTCGGAATTCGGCGTGATGCTTCCCTGAATCGAGAAGGTCGTCGGAGTGGCTGCTCCCGAAACGCTTTTCGAGGCATAGGAAAAGCCCGCGCAACCTACGTTCGCGATACAACCGACGCATGCAATGGCAAGCAATGCATTGGCACAGGTAGCCCTGAGATTCACGTGAACTCACCCTCCAAGGGGTTGAAGGATTTTCACAGCACTCAAAGTGCGCGACCGAGTTCATCGTTTCATCCGAACAATTCCGAACATAGGTAACGTAGGAGCTAAGCGGAGACTCGCGATCAGACGGATTCGCGTCGCCAGAAGGCCAATTACTTTAGGTGTAGGCCGGATGGGAGTGACCAGAGAAGTCGAGACATGGGTCGGTCTTTGGGAGGTTGGATCCAGCACAAACGTACTTCAGAGCGTTGCCCCGGGGGCTGCGGGACAAGTTTCTATTTCGCATCTCGGCGTCGAAGAATACGCCCAACGGGTTCATCGCCTCTGATCACTGCGCGGAACTCACGAGCCCAATGATTGGCATCGCCTTCCCGTGGCGTCGCAGCGGTAACCATTACCCTTGTTACCTTCGAAAGCTGTAGTCGTCGACACGCATACTAGTCGTCATCCGGATCGGTTGGCGGGGTGGGGTCGTGCAGAAAATAATCCGCGTTGAGAGGCGCAGCAATCGTCTGAAACGGGACCGGACTCTGTTGAAGGTCGAAGCAATCGAAAAGATCATCACTGGTGGCGGCATCGGCATAGCCCAGTGAAGGTAGATCAAACGTCTTCTCGACGAAGTTCAAAATGCTGCCAAAATCGTGGTTCACGTGAGAGATATACTTTGTCTTAGCGTAAGGTGATACGACAATGAGTGGCACACGAAAACCGTAAACGTATCCACAACCCCACTGCGCGCAATTCACAAGCACCTGAGGAGGGGGCACGTGATCATACCATCCGCCCCAGTCGTCCCACGTAATGATGATGGTGGTGTTCTTCCAATAAGAGCTGTTGCCGATCGCATTCACGATGGAAGCTACCCAAGACGGTCCCGAGCCGTTGTTAGTTCCCGCGTGATCAGAATCGGCTCCGGTGGGCACGACCCAACTCACCTGGGCGAGCTGATGGTTTGCGATGTCGCTTAAGACTCCGGTTTGCGGAATGGTCACATTGCTCCACTCGTTCCCTGTGCATACCAACGTTCCGTTCTGCGTCTGCGGCTGGCAGATGTGTTTGATTGCGTCAGGGGCAGTCCATATGAAGCTTGCGGAGGGAGCATAATATCGCCAGGAGACGCTGTTCGCGCCCAGCAAATCGGCGAGCGTTTGACGTTCGAAGCAGGGGTACTGAGATGCAGACTCGACGCCCTGCGGATTGATCAGCTTGACGATGTTCCCTGGCGGTGCAATGCAACCCGCACCAGTCCCCGGTGAAACGTTCTCGGCCGCAAACAGATTGCTCGTCGCCGTAGGCGCTGATGTGCCGCCAAACAGGAACTGATGCGCTGGGAAGCTTGGCCCCTCATTGGTCTGAAACATGCGATCCCCGAACGTGTATTGTTCCGCCAATTGAAAGTAAGGCTGCACCTCACTCGGATTGATATACATGTATTGTGGATTGACCGCGCTAGGTAGTTGGCAATTGGGCACACCAGTGCACGTAGTGGGAATCAAGTTTGCACCGTCCATCTTGCCTCCATCGTACATTGCCTCAAATGCACTGTGCGCGTGGCTGAGGTCCCAGTTGATCGCCAAATCGCCTCGAGCAAGAGGAATGGTTTGCCCTGAGGAATTCAGCCCTGACTGGGCAATGTCCGCTCCGCGCGATATCAATACGGAATCTTGGAATAAGTTATCGGGAGTGCGGTTTTCTTGCACAATAATCACAATGTGCTGAATTCCCTTTACTTGAGACGACCCGGAACTCGATCCGGAACACGCGTTCAAATTCATTACGACTCCCGCGGTCGCCCCTAGCGCGAGAAAGACCAACAAGGCTGAGAATCTGACCACCTTTGACCTGTCCTTCATTTGGAAATGTGAGCTGCTTTCTGAGTGGGATACTCCCCTCCTGCCGCAAACCCAGGAATGTACGCTTCCACTCGCTTCTGGAATATTTTAATCTCCATAAACGCGCTCGGCTGACACCGCTGCAGATCAACGCGCCCTTTATAGTTGCCACGCAAAGGCGCCCCTCCAAGAATGCACAAACCCGGAGGAGGATCCTTCCGCTGACCAACGATAACAACCAGAGGGCAGCACCTCAGGCTTAACTCGATCCCCACAATCCAGTCTCACGGGTAACTGTAGTGGTACGGATGTCCTACTGGCATCTTCCGATATTCGTGCATCCCCACCACACTACTTGGCGTGCGAATCCCCCATCGCTGCATCGCATGTCTATCAATCCGTCTCGTTTCCAGCCTCACGCTGCTGGCTGTGGTCGCAATGCTGCCAGCCCCGAGTCGTGCGGCGACGGAGCAACTCTCTTGCTCCCCGCCAGCGATCCGATTCGGCCAAGTTACGGTCGGACAATCGGTCACTCAGCCGGTTGTCTTGACCAATACAGCGACAACGAGCGCAACCATTTCTGCGATCAGTATCGATGACGCTGAGTTCCGAGTCTCCGGCATAGGATTGCCGGTGGTCTTGGCGCCGGGCGACAGCATTACTTTACAGGTCAGCTTTGCGCCCACCGAGTTGGGGTACACCGGATCCAACGTCGCATTCATGAACAATCTTTCGAATCGTCCCTTGCCACTGCCGATCGACGGAATCGGAGTCAAGGACCAAGTCGTGAGCGCGACCCCTTCCGTGCTTTCGTTTGGAGACGTGCCCGTCGGAACAACAGCTTCCCTGCCGGTGGTCATCACCTGCACTTCGTGTGCGGAGATCATTAACGCACTGCTGCTTGAAGGCGGGGCGTTTTCCGCGAGCAGCCCAGAGCTCCCGGTGACGATTACTCCGAAGCATAGCGTTACTTTGCAGGTTACGTTCAAACCGGAGTCCGCCGGAGCGACTGACGGCAGCTTGCTGCTCCACGGGCTGGGCGTCAATATTCCGCTAACCGGAACCGGCGCGGCGTCAGCTACGGGCAATCTCAGCATCACTCCGTCTTCGCTAAGTTTTGGTGACGTCAATATCGGAAGCAGCAGCGCCCAGACCTCAACCCTCACGGCAACTGGAGGCAGCGTGACCGTGTCCTCCGCTTCGAGCAGCAGTTCAGAATTCGCGGTTTCGGGTATTTCATTCCCGCTGACAATTGCATCCGGTCAGAGTGTCGAGGCTAAGGTTGTCTTTTCTCCAACCCAGACGGGAACTGCTTCTGGGACCCTTACCGTTCGCAGCAACGCCTCGAATTCCGCAAGTGCTGAATCTGTCAATGGCACCGGCGTGTCGCCACAATATACCGTCGCACTCTCGTGGAACGGAAGCACATCACCCGTCTCAGGCTACAACGTGTATCGCGGCACCACGGCAGGGGTTTATTCGAGACTTAATAGTAGCCTGGACGCGACAACAAGCTACACAGACATCACCGTGGTTTCCGGCATGACGTACTATTATGCTGCGACGGCGGTAAGCTCGAGCGGACAAGAAAGCGGATATTCTCCGGCATTAAAAGTTGTCATCCCCTGAACCCCGACAACTTCTTTGTCCGGGCAGACTTCCTACCCAGACAGACATCCACCTCGGATACTTCGCACAGCACTGCCCCAGAATTGTAGCCGAGGGAGTTGTCGCCCGAACGCCGCGCTTACTCCATGCAGCTGGTTTCAAAATCTGTTTGACGGTCAGCAAGTTTGCGGCTTGGCAGAAACAGGCACGTGCCCCCTCACGCTTCCACATCCGGGCTGAAACCAGCGACGAAACAAACGAACCTAGTTGCATTCTTACGAAAACGAACCCCAGAAAGTACGTCGCTCCGACGCTCGCTTAGTGTTCGCCCCAGCTCGGAACTCCACGCCACAACCCTCGCCTTGCAACGGACATCGCAATAGCGCTTTCTGTTTTCCCGAGACGGTGGTGGTTTTCATTGCCCGCAAACGAACCCTTCAAGTCGAAACTGGACGCGGATCGAGCCACGATCGACCGCGACCTTTCCGCCGCCGAGAAACATGTGGCCTCGCTCTGGCGTCGCGGAGGGTTGACCTGGAGCGAACTGCTACGCGCCGTTCGGCACGCCATCCTTCAGAACGATCTCATTGACCGCGCCTACGAACTGGCCTTCAATTTCCTGCTCGCCGTCTTTCCTCTGCTTCTGCTCATCATCACGTGCCTGAACATTTTTGCTGCCGAAGGCACAGCCCTGCGCCGCGACCTGTTTCATTACCTCATGGTGGTACTCCCGCCGGATGCTGCCGCCTTGATTGTCGCTAACCTGCAACAGGTCACGCACAATCCGAACCATTCAG
>DATKQB010000141.1:0-44302 GCA_035523795.1 Verrucomicrobiia bacterium
AGCAACGAGCCCGGCATCTACATACCAGGCGAATTTGGTATTCGCCTTGAGGATGACATGCACGTCACCGAAGAAGGCGCTGAGTTATTCACACCGCAGAGCTCGTCGATTGAAGATCCGTTTGGAAAAGCATAAGAGACCGGAAGCTGCTACCAGCGCAGATTCTTCAAGTATGTGTAACTGACGGCGATGCTCTTCAATGGCTCCTGGGGATGGTCGTGTTCGACGATGTAATACTTGATTCCCGCTTTTTCAGAGTGAGAGAAAATCCTCTTCCAATCAATGATGCCGCTTCCCACTTCGGTGAGGTCGACAGTATCACCGAAGTTCTGTGCGCCTCCGCTGGTAATGGGAGGAATTTTCTTTAAATCTTTCACGTGAACAAGAGGAAATCTTCCCGGATAGCGATTGAAATATTTGACTGGATCTGCGCCGGCGGCGGTGATCCAGCACAGGTCCATCTCCATCTTCACCAGCTTCGGATCGCATCCCTCCAGCAGAATGTCATAAGGCAATTTGCCGTTGACCGGCAAAAACTCAAACCAGTGATTGTGATAGGCGAACTGAAACCCGGCGTTCTTGCTGGCTTCGCCGGCGCGATTGAAGGTCTCGACCACATGGTTCCAACTGTCAGGCTGATTGCGAAATTCCTCATCCACCCAGGGGTTGACTATATATTGATGGCCGAGGACCTTGCTGGCGCCGAGCACCTTCGGAAAATTCTCCGGCATGAGACTCGCATAACTCACGTGAGTTCCGATAGCAATGAGTCCGTAATGATCGAGCGCCTTGCGCATTTCCTCTGGAGTTCTGTCGAAATAACGCACACCGCGAGCGTCGAGTGAAAACTCAGCCAGTTCGACATTCTTGTAGCCAACCTCCGCTACCTTCGACAACGTACCGTCAAAATCGGTCTTCATCCGCTCGCGAACCGTATAGAGTTGCAACCCGATGTTGCTAACTTTGTGCTCTTCGGCGGCCCAACTGCTCCCGCGGGTTAGGAAAGCCGAAGCGGCCACAGCAGCCGTGGTCTGCAAGAAAGTGCGACGATTCAGGGCAGCGATGCTCATGGCAGGGTCCTTGTGGTTTCTGATCGAAGATTAACGAAGAGTCATTATACCTTTAGAAAATCGTTATGGCGCGAGAATCACCAACCTTCAGGAGCAGTTTGAATGTGCGCGCATTCCGCTAAGGTTGAACGACTTGCAGATCGTTGGTCACCGAGAAAATACCCGGGACGCCATTGGCGCGCAGCCCGGCCAGATTCTTGTCTGCCTCGCTGTCCACTACGCCTTCCAGGTTCGCTCGACCATTTTTCACGATGATTCGGATCGGCTTCTGAACGCCGAGCGCATATTTATGGAATGTCGGATAGCCATAGATGGCGCGGAACAATCGAGCGCGCAGTCGGTCATCCATTGGTGAAGGCGGAAGTACTTCGATCTGATTGTCCACCTTATCGACACCTTCGATGTGCTTCACCGCGTTCTCCGCATCCGACTTCAGCGTGGGCCTCACGACTTGGCCCAGCAAGGTGATCTCGTATCCATTCACTTTGTAGGCGATGAAGTCGAACACACCGAAATACGGCAGCATCAGCAGTTCATGACGAACTGCCTTGGTGATGCGCTCCTGCTCGCGCGCAGACGGTTGCGGCTCCTGGGCCATGCTCACGATGGCACAGACCAGCAGAGTGGAAAGTATCACGATAGATCCCCATTTCATCCGGCGCACCTCGGTTTTTAAGAAATTGGATTGCCCCAGTGTACTCCTGAGCGAAACCAGTGGGAGGCGCATCAGGGTTTCTCAGGAACGGAGAATGGCTAGAATGGCTACGATTCGGTGCGGTCCGCGTTAGAGGAGGCCGGATAGGCGACCCGCACCGAATCGTGACTAGGCAATTGTGCTGACGCCGCTGCTTTGCGAGGGGGTGGTGGTCGTACTACTGTTGAAAAGATTAAGAACGATCTCCTGGTTGCTGTTCGGATTCAGGTTGAACGTGATCTGCTCAGGGGTGGAGCTCGATCCCTGTCCGCTCACGCCGACGGTCACTTGATCGGTGCCATTGGATTCGGCTCCGATATTGATCGTGACCTGCTCACCTGGAGTCATATTTCCCAGATTCAAAACAATTTCCGGTCCGGTTGCGCTTGATGTAGAGGAATTGTCAGCAACGGGCGCAGGCTGCGTATGCTGGAATGTGCTCTCCAGTTGCGAGAAGGCTTGTTGCGCACCGGTCAGATCACCGGATTGCAGGTCTTGACCAATCGTGGTGAAGTCTTGTTGCCGAGTGCTCACCGCGAACGCATCGCCGGAGAATGGCCCACTCTGGGCGAGGCTCTGGATATTGCTGAAATCCTGTTGCGCTGCCGTAAGATTTCCTGATTCCAAATCCTGCCCGAGTTGTTGCATATCGGCCCGGCGTTGCTGGAGGAACTCCGATGTTCCCTGACTGAACAAGTTTGCTGAAAGTGCCGCGGTAGACATAAATCGCTCCTAATCTTCGGGGGGGTGATCCCTCAGATCCTTTGCAATACATGGACCTCATCGGCGCAGTATGTGGCGGACTTTAGGGATGGGCAGGTCTTGCCTAATCGTCGCGAAGCGAGCTGTTCTTAAAACGAATTCACTTCAGCGAATTAAGAACTTGCATTAGGACCGCATCCCCGCCAGCCGTGACTCGCAAATTTCCGCAGTCGCGGACAATCCAGTCGGCCCCGGCTTCCTGTAAATCAGGCAAGCCCGCGGTAGTCGTTACGGCAATCACCTTCGCTCCAGCAGCTTTTCCCGAGCGGATGCCGGCGGGCGCGTCTTCCAGGACGACGCATTCAGTTGGAGGAAACCCCAATGCGGAAGCAGCTTTCAGATACGGCTCTGGATGAGGCTTCCCGTGGACAATATCCGACGAGGTGACAATGCCGTGCGGCACCGGCAAACCCGCCGCTTTGATGCGTACCGCAGCCAGCGCACGGGTACATGAGGTGACGATCGTCCAACGGTTTTCGGGAAGGCTTTCGAGCAGCTCGAGCGCCCCCGGCAAAGGAACAACGCCATCGAGATCCTCGATCTCGCTGCGTTCGACTATCCGGTTCTCCGTTTCGTGATCGGAGCCAGGCAAGTATTCACGGATGGTCGTCAGGCTCGGTCGCCCGTGCGCACGAGCAACAACTTCTTTGGCATTGAAACCATGCTGATTGGCCCATTTCGTCCAAACACGCTCGACAGCTGGAGTCGAGTCGATCAGCACTCCATCCAAATCAAAAAGTAGAGCGGCACATCGGGATCGTTCATTCATAGGCGCTTCGCGACGGATCGAAGCGCCATCCGGCCATCGTTCCGCGGGGTGAACATTCTAAATGGAAGGCGCAATCTTAAGTAATTCGGTAAGCAGACCGAGCGGCGCAGTCCCGTTACGCGAATACACAACCGAAGCCGCCGTGATCAGCAACGGGTCGCCGCCCTGTACCCCACAACGCCCCTACGACTGGACGATCTTCTCCAGCGCCGGACGGTTCCGAATTACCAGCGTCGATCCCTTAAGCTGCAGCAACTGCCTTTTCTTGAATTCAGAAAAAAGCCGGCTGACAGTTTCTCGCGTCGTACCGATGATCTCAGCGATCTCTTCGTGCGTGAGCGTGAGCTTGACTTGAGCTAAGCCGTCGTTCTGCGTTGTCTTAGTTGACCAAGACAACAGCAGTTTGGCGAATTTTTCGGAAGGCGAAGTCGCCAGGCCAAGCGTCCTGATCTCGTCATAAGCGGTGTAGTAATTCCGGCTCAGTTGCTCGGCAACACGCAAAGCCACTTCCCCGTGGTCTTTCAGGAATTGCAGCAGCGATTCACGGGGAATAAAGTTGGCCTGGCCAGGTTCCATCATCTCGGCTGTGACTTCATAAGGACGATTGGAAATCACCGAATTGAGGCCCAGAACATCGCCTCCCTCAGAGATTTTCGTGATGATGGTTTTGCCTTCGCGCGAAGAAGTGGAAAGCTTCGCTTTGCCCGCGCACAATACAAATACGCCACGCGGCTGCTGACCTTCGATGAACAGCATCGCGCCCTTGGGATATACGGCAGTTGATTTGATTTCGTTGAGACGTTGTCCAGCTTGGACCGAAAGATTACAAAACAGATGTTCCTCGCGTACAGGACAAGTGAGACAGTTATCAAGAATATTAAGGCCGTAAGGAGCTCGCACTCGGCACCTCACTTTCGTCTCATTGTAGCATTGCGCCTTTCGCTTGTGATCATCATCACCGGCACACGTGATGGTACGCATATTGTGATCACAGACACACATAGAAGACTTGGCCATACTGGTGAAAGTGTTGGCTGCCGACGAGGTTGACGCACGCGAAATTTATGAAAAAATGGGGCGCAGTTTCCGCGGGCTGGTTGGGAGAATTCTTGTGAGCGAAACATCGAGCCCCACCGTTCACGCTCTGTCCATCATCTCCAAGCCTCTGTCGCGGCCTCCGCGCGCGGGATTGGAGTCGCTTTTTGTGCCGCGCTCGCTGGCAGTGATTGGAGCCACAGATCGCCCAGGAACAGTAGGGTACAACTTGCTTGCAAATGTTCTCGAAAGCAAGTTCCCGCTCAAGCTTTATGCGGTAACTCCCACTCACGTCGAAGTGATGGGAATCAAGACTCACAAGAGCATACAAGACATCAAAGAGGGAATCGACCTCGCTTTGATCGTAACTCCCGCGCCAACGGTGCCGCAGATTATCGCGGAATGCGTGAAAGCCTGTGTGAAATCCGCCGTCGTAATCTCAGCCGGTTTCCGCGAGCAAGGCAGCATCGGCGCTGCACTCGAGGAACAGATCCAAACTCATCTTCGGCGCGGGTCTTTACGCCTTCTCGGCCCCAACTGCATGGGGTTTATGAATACCGCCATCGGTCTCAACGCGACCTTCGCTAAATTCACGCCGCAAAAGGGCAGCGTGGCTTTCTTGAGTCAGAGTGGGGCGTTGCAGACCGCCATTCTCGATTGGAGCAAGCGCGAGCACGTCGGCTTCAGTGCGATCGTTTCCACTGGATCGATGCTCGATATCGGCTGGGGCGACCTCATTTACTACTTCGGAGAAGATCCACACACCAAGAGCATCCTCGTCTATATGGAATCGATTGGCGACGCTCGGTCGTTTCTTTCCGCCGCGCGCGAAATCGCTTTAAGCAAGCCGATCATCGTCATCAAAGCCGGACGCTCTGAGGCTGCCTCGCGCGCTGCGACTTCGCATACCGGAGCAATGACCGGAAGCGATGATGTGCTGGAGGCTGCCTTTCGTCGCTGCGGCGTATTGCGAGTGCAAAATATCGCCGATCTTTTTTACATGGCCGAAGTGTTGAGCAAACAACCGCGGCCGCGGGGTCCTCGCCTCGCCATCGTCACCAATGCAGGCGGCCCCGGTGTGCTGGCGACCGATGCGCTGATCTCGAACGGGGGCGAGCTCGCAGTACTTTCAGCGGAATCTTTGCACGAGTTGGATAGTGTTCTTTCCCCTCATTGGAGCCATGGCAATCCCATCGATGTGCTCGCCGACGCCAATCCCGATCAATTCGTGAAAGCGATTGAGATCGCTGCGAAGGATCTTGGCAGTGACGCAATTTTGGCAGTCGTCGCACCGCAGGGATTGGCCGATCCTACCGCGGTCGCAGAGAAGATGAGGCCCTATGCCGTTGGTTCAGGAAAGCCGATCCTCGCTAGCTGGATGGGCGGCGACGGTGTCGCCGAAGGAACTGTGATTCTGAATGCCGCAGGAATTCCGACGTTCTCTTATCCCGACACGGCCGCCCGTGCGTTCACTTACATGTGGCGCTACACGTACAACTTGCGCGGGCTGTATGAAACTCCGGCGCTGGTTGAAGGCCCGGAAGGAACCACCTTTGCGCGAGCCAAGGTAAACAACTTGGTGCAGCAAGCTCGGTCGAATGGGCAAATGCTGTTGAACGAAGTCGCAGCCAAACAACTTCTGAGCGATTACGAGATTCCAGTTGTCGAGACGCATGCGGCCACAAGCCGCGACGAGGCCGTTTCGCAGGCGGAGAAATTAGGCTATCCAGTTGTTCTAAAACTGCTCTCCAACACCATCGCGCACAAAACTGACGTGGGCGGCGTTCGCCTTGACCTGCAGAGCGCTGATCAAGTGCGCGCGGCTTACCAACAGATAGAGGAATCGGTCACCGCGAAGGTAGGCGCGGAAAGCTTCTGCGGAGTATCCGTGCAGCCCATGTTACGGCGGGATGGCTTGGAATTGATTTTAGGGAGCTGCCTCGACCCGCAGTTCGGACCTGTGATCCTGTTTGGCTCAGGCGGAGTGAGGGTCGAAATTTATGGCGACCGCGCGCTTGCGCTGCCGCCGCTTAACACCACCCTTGCGCAGCGCATGATGGAACAGACAAAAATCTATTGGGCATTGAAAGGAGGGCGTGGACGGCAACCCGTAGAGCTCGGCGCGCTGGAGAGGCTTCTGGTGCGCTTCAGCCAGCTCGTGGTTGAGCAGCCATGGATCAAGGAGATTGACATCAACCCGTTGCTCGCAACCTCGGAGCGCATCACGGCACTCGATGCCAGAGTGATCCTGCACGAGCCGGAAAGAAACTTTCTTGACCTGCCCCGTCCGGCCATTCGTCCGTATCCCGCGCAGTATATCTGGGAATGGCACATGAAAGATGGGACGCCGGTTACCATCCGTCCCATACGGCCTGAAGATGAACCGCTGATGGTAAAGTTCCACGCGACGCTTTCTGAGCGTAGCGTCTATCTCCGCTATTTCTGCTCCTTGAGCCTGAGCACAAGAGTCGAACACGAGCGTCTGGTGCGAATCTGCTTTGCCAGCTATGATCGCGGATTTGCCCTGGTCGCCGATCATGTGAATCCGGAAGACGGTCAGCATGAGGTGATTGGTGTGGGCCGCTTCAGCGCGATCAATCGCAGCGAGGCGGAAGCGGCGGTGCTGGTTTCCGACCGCTGGCATGGTCGCGGATTGGGGACAGAATTACTCGCCAGCGTCGCGCGTGTGGCGCGAGAAGAAAAATTCAGAAAACTTTCCGGTGAGATTCTGCGCGACAACCTGCCGACGCAAGCCATCTTCAAGAAGGTGGGATTCAAGCTCAGTGCGATGGATGACCCGTCTTCAGTCTATGCGCAGCTCGAACTCTAGAAGAATAGAGTGATAGCCATTTCTTGCCCAAAAGGCTGCATGCTCAAGTTATTGCCTCAAGCTATCGCCGTGGGATGGGTCACCTCGAGCTGCGGTTCAAACTTAAGGGTGGTGCCGATTGCCCGCGTCACCAGACACAGCTTTTCTGCCCGCTTTAGCAGATCGAGGGCACGTTCCCGCTCTTCAGAAGACGATATTTTCAAATTCGGACGGATCACGATCTGAGTGAAGTTGTAACCGGAGTCGGATTTGCGCACCGTACCGCTGGCCTCGACATGCAGGTCTGTGAAGTTGAATTGAGCTGTCCCCGCAATGGCGCGCAAGGTAGTCGTGTAGCAACCCGCGATGGCAGCAAGCAATAACTCTTCCGGCGTCCATCGGCCCTCCAGGCCGCCAAACTCGGCCGGGGCAGTGAAGTGAATCGCGTTCGGAGCGGAATCCGACTTGGCCAGCCCCGTGCGGCCTGATGTCCACCATGCTGAAACTCGATATCCGTGCTCTTCATTCATAGTTTTTGACACTCCTTGGGAGACATGGGGTGAGAATTGACGGCCGATCCTTGCAGAAGGTGTTTTTTATGCAACTCCCTGCTTGGCTAAAACTGCCCGCTCGCGCTCAATCTTCTCGATCTGGGTGCGCAGCCATTGGCCCAGGGCTTCTTCCATCTCGCTCTGGCTTCCGGTCCGATAGAAATCGTCCACGGTCTGACCATTCTCGGTGAGCTGAATAAAGCGGCAAGGAACGTTCTCTGACTTCTTGTCCTCGGGCACAAACTGCTCCATCAGACACGTGCTACAGGGGTGAGGACGAGCCGGATCGCAGAAGTTAGGGCAAATCGGGGAGTCTTCGAAAATCGCCGGCGCACGCCACGGTGCGTGTGGAGACCGCCCATAGCCCCCATCTTCCAGGAAACCCAGTTCGAACTTCAGTACTTCCAAAATATCGCGGTCATCTTTGGTCATAGGGCACCTCGATTTGAGGCTCAGGATGGCAGAGTCGGCAGCAAACAACCGTGTATCGCGTCACTAGGATTCGTGATTCACATCACACCGGAATAAGTGGAAGTCGAATCGTGGCAAAGCAAGTTAAGCCAATTTTCAGAAACCTATCGTGCAGAGGGGGTGATGGGACTCACTCATCTATGTGATTACAATCACGTTCACCTCCATTTTGGGCAACGTGGCAAGAGTCCTTTGGATCGCAGTTTTCGCGTCTTCAAGTCTCTTCTTTGCTCGTTTTAGGGGCATGCGCAGACGCACACGTGCATGTGAGTCCGAACACCAGAATTTTCTCAGTGCTTCTGGGTATTGAGGCCTATGCGCCAGACTTGTGTCGCTCCCCAACGGAGAGCTTCAAGGTTGGTACGCGCAGCAAGGATCAGCGGCAAACAAATCGCCGGTGAGCGCATAGGCCCGCGCCCTCGATCCTCCGCACACGTTGCGGGCAGGGCAGCGGCCGCATTTCCCTTTCAGTTTCGAGCTATCACGCAGGGATACAAACAACGGAGCCTCGCAGTACACGTCGGACAGCGAGTCGCTGGTCAAATTGCCGGCCGATAGCGGCAGGTAGCGACTGGGAAATGCTTCGCCCCCGTGATTAATGAACACGAATCCTTTCCCGTCGTTCACCCCTTTCGGGGCGCACATGATGACATCCTCGACGGTCATGCGGCCGCGGGACTCGCGCGCGCGCTGTTCCAGAAGATAACGTTGATAATGTTGCCCTTCGGTCGTCTTGATCTGGAAATGAACATACTGGGCAGCGGCATAGAGCTTGGCAAATACACTCTCATGTTCTTCAGGACTGAGCAGTTCCCGCGTTTGCTCCTTGGCGGATGGAACCAGGAAGAAAACATTCCACAGGACCACATCCAGACGCGTAAGCAACTCGATCATTGAATCGATGTCGTGCAGGTTCCTTTGCGCTACGACGGTGTTTATCTGCACCGGCAGCTGCACTTCATGGCACCATCCAATCGCTTCCAAGGTGCGCCGATAAGACGCAGCCACTCCCCAATAACTGTCGTTCAACGCCGCGGTGGACCCGTGCAGCCAAAAGCCGACCCGCATCAATCCGCGTGCTTTCAATTCGGCAATGGTCGCTGTGTCGAGCAGAGGCGTAGGTAGCAGAGTGAGGGAAGTACGCACGGAGTGCCGGGCGGCAAATTCCACAACAGGAAACAAGTCGGGACGGCGCAGAGGATCACCGCCGGTCAGCACCAACAAGGGCACATGCATCGACGCCACTTCCTCGATCAGGTGAAACGCTTCGGCCGTCGGAAACTCTTGCCGGTCGCGCAGCAGATGCGCGGCCGCACGCGCAGGTGTTGCCTTCCAATCGCACACCTGTGTCATTTCCCACGTCACTTGCAGCGGACGAAGTTGAAAGCTCGGCTCCGCAGCCGCACACCCGGGATGTGCGGAGCTGGAAACAGAAACTCTCGCACTGGAGCGCGAGCGATCCGACAAACTTGAAATCTTAGACATGCCCAATATCTTCGGTTTTGCCGGGCAGCTTTCGCAGTGCGGGATTGCACGCTGAAACGTGATAAGTGTCACAAATTCATATGAATAGCTTTGTGATTGATGTCACAAGCCCGCGTGACTTCTGACATAGGTCGTGTGGGAGCCTCATGCGAACCTACGGCTGCACGCGGAAGTCGGAACGTGATTCTGAGATGAAGACGAATTCCCAATTCGGTCCAGCCCTTCTGCTTTCGAAGCTGAATCATTTTCACCATGTGGTATCTTGCTCAAAAATTTCTTCCTCAGGAGGAAGCACAGTGAAACATCTTTCCTTTCGTTTGGGGCTGGCGGTTCTGCTGGCTCTGGGAGTGATCTCGATGTGTAGCCACCCTGCCGTGGCTCAAGACGCGGCAGCAACCTATAAGGCGAAGTGTGCCATGTGCCATGGCGCCGACGGCAAGGGCGGAAAAATGGGAACTCGCGATTTTGCGTCTCCCGAAGTAAAGGGAGAGAGCGATGCCCAGCTCACCGAAACCATCAGCAAGGGCAAACCACCCAAGATGCCGGCCTATGGCGAAAAGCTGAAGGAAGGCGAGATTAAAGACTTGGTCGCCTACATCCGCGGCTTGCAGAAGTAAGGATCAGTAAGAGACGGCCTGTATGTGGCCGAGTACAAATTATTCGATTGTGAAGGAACGGCGGGTGAGAGTATGTCCACGCGAACGATATGGAAATTTTTTGTCCCTGGAGTTGCTCTCACCCTCTTTTTAGCCACTGCCCCCGTCCAAGCCGCCGCCGCAAAACAGCCCCAGAAACCAACCGCTGATGAGTGCCTCGCTTGCCACGGCGATCCCAGCCTCAGTCACGACGAAAATGGAAAGACAGTCAGCCTTCATGTCGATCCACAGGCGTTTAAAGATTCCATTCATGGCAGCATGTTTACATGCGTGGACTGCCACACTGACGTCAAGAGTGCCGCCCATGAGACCACACCTCAGAAAATCACCTGCGCCACCTGCCACGCCGACGAAGAAGCTGCCTATGATCGGAGCTTTCACGCACAGGCGGTAAAAGGCGGAAACAGCCACGCCGCCACCTGTGTCGACTGTCATGGCAGCCCGCACGAACTCTTGCCCGCGAGCGATCCTAAATCGCGAGTGCATCACACCAATATTCCGAACACCTGCGGGACCTGTCACAGCCAGAAATTTGTGATGGAAGGTCAGAGTGCGCAGATGGTCGCTTCCTACGAGCAGAGCGTGCATGGCCATGCTGTCGCTGCAGGTTCGGAAAAAGCTGCTGTTTGCACCGATTGCCACGGCACGCACGAGATTCTCGACGCCAGAGATTCCAAATCTTCGATCTTTAAGTTCAACGTTCCTTCGACCTGTGGTCAGTGCCATAAGGATGTCGCCAAACAGTTCAAGGACAGCATCCATGGCCAGGCGATCGCGCAAGGGAACTGGATGGCGCCGGTCTGCACCGATTGCCATGGAATCCACTCGATCAAATCGCATCTCGATCCTACTTCTCCGGTGAATGCGCAAAATCTGGCGCAGGCGACTTGTGCACGCTGCCACGAAGGAGTCCGACTCACGCAGGAATTCGGGATCCAAGGGCGTCGCGCCACTACTTATCTCGCCAGCTATCACGGACTCGCGGCACAGTTGGGATCCTCCGTGGTTGCCAATTGCGCCAGCTGTCACGGCGTCCATAACATTCTTCCATCTGGCGATCCGCGATCGACCATCAATCCCGCAAATCTGGCGCATACTTGCGGGCAATGCCATCCCGGGGCGAACGCAGAATTCGCCGCAGCCAAGGTTCACGTGGATGCGCCGCTTTCGGCGGATATCGGCAGCAAAGCGGTTCACTGGATTCGCCGCTTTTATCTCGGAATGATCTTCGCCGTCATCGGGGGCATGCTGCTGCACAACTTCATCATCTGGCGGGCGAAGGTCGTCGCCCGGCGCAAGGAAGAACATCGTTTCGTCACCCGCATGCCGTTACACTTCCGCTGGCAGCATGCCACCCTGCTGATTAGTTTCTTCATACTCGTGATCACGGGCTTCGCCCTGAAATTCCCCGACTCGTCTTTTGCATCCGCGCTGTTCGTGGGCGAGCGCGTGCGTGGAATTCTTCACCGCATTGCAGCCGTCACTCTGATCGCTGTCAGTCTCTATCACTTGCTCGACAGCGTGATCACGCGCCAGGGACGTAAGCTGCTGCGCGACCTGCTCCCAACGATTGAGGACGCCACCGGCGCCATTCAGAATCTCGGCTATTATCTTGGCTTGACCTCGCGGAAGCCAGATTTCCCGCGCTTCAACTACGCCGAAAAAGCGGAGTATTGGGCACTGGTCTGGGGGATGATCGTCATGGGCGTGACCGGCGTAATGTTATGGGCCAAGGTCATCGTAGGGAATCACCTGCCGCGGTGGTGGCTGGATGTGGCCACTGCGATTCACTTCTATGAAGCGATCCTGGCCACTCTCGCCATCCTCGTCTGGCACTTCTATCAAGTCTTCTTTGATCCAGATGTTTATCCGATGAACTGGGCGTGGTGGGATGGCAAAATGACCCAGCATCACTATGAGGACGAGCATGGCCTCGACAGTGGGACGTTAATGGAGGCTTCCCAGGCATATGTTCGCGAGGATCAGGAGCAGGCCGAGGTTACTGGGGTAAAACATGGATAACGAAAAACCGGCGCAAGGAGCGGAATCCTGGCGCCTGTCCCGCATGCTGTTGCGCAATCCGATCGGCTTGGCCGGAGTTGCCTTGGCCATTGTCAGCTTCGCCAACATCTGCCTGTTCTTTCTGATTGACCAGATCGCCGCCAAGCCAAGCCCTTATATCGGAATTCTGGCCTACATGGTCGCGCCGGGCTTCCTCATCTTTAGCTTTCTCTTGATGTTGGTTGGAATTCTGATTGAGCGGCGCAAGAAAGTAGCGCCCTCGGAATTCTATCCGCGCCTCGACCTGAATGACCCCACTCAGCGCAGCGCAGTTTTTTCATTTATCGCTTTCCTGGTTGTCTTCGTAGCGGTCAGCGCGGCAGGCAGCTACAAAGCATACGAATACACCGACTCCGTCCAATTCTGCGGACAACTTTGCCACACGGTGATGAATCCGGAATTCACTGCGTATTCGCTCTCCCCGCATGCGCGAGTTGCTTGCGTGGACTGCCACGTAGGAGCAGGAGCCACGTGGTATGTGAAATCGAAGCTTTCGGGAGCGCGTCAGGTTTACGCGGCCACATTCAATACCTTCCCCCGGCCGATCCCGACGCCGGTGCACAATTTACGCCCGGCGCAAGACACCTGCGAACAATGTCACTGGCCGAAAAAATTCTACGGAGGCCAACTCAAGGTTTTCACCCATTACTCCAACGACGAAAAGAACACCCTTCGCCAGGTTCGCATGCTCATCAAAACCGGCGGCGGCGATCCGGCGACAGGCGCGCCGGAAGGCATTCACTGGCACATGAACATCGCCAACAAGATTGAATTTGTCGCCGCGGATGAGAAACGTCAGGTCATCCCTTACATCCACGTCGAGGATCAGCAGGGCCGCGTCACCGAGTACTACGCCAAAGATTCGACCTTGACCAAAGATCAGATCGCCAAAGCCCCGCGTCACCGCATGGACTGCGTCGACTGCCACAACCGGCCCACGCACATCTATGTTCCACCCGATCTGGCCGTCGATCAATCATTGCTCGCCAGGCGCATTGACGTCTCTCTGCCGTTTATCAAGCAGCAAGCAGTAACCGTCCTCACGGCGGATTACAAGACCACCGAGACCGCCATGCAAGGGATTGCCAGCGGATTACAAGATTTCTACGAGAAGAAATATCCAGATTTGGCGAAGACCAGGCAGTTAGAAATTCGGAATGCAGTCCTCGAAGTCCAGGAAATTTTCAAGCGCACCACCTTCCCGGAGATGAAGCTGAACTGGCAGACACATCCCAACAACCTCGGACACTTCTACTACACGGGATGCTTCCGCTGTCACGATGGCCAGCACGTCAGCGCCGACGGCAAGGTTGTGAGCAAAGATTGCAACCAATGCCACACGCTGATGTCCCAAGCGGAAGACACAACCAGCGTCGCCATGACTGCCCCACCTGCATTCCAGCATCCTGTAGATATCGGCGACCTGACGCAGGTCACCTGCTCTGATTGTCATACTGGAGGAGTAGGACCGTAAGCCCCCCAGATTCTGTACTGACGAAGAACGGTCTACCGTGGCCTTTGCTGTCAGCGGACTCCGCGCATGGGCGAGTGCTCGTGTTCGTTCACTTCCTTGGGATATATTCCTCACACAGGAGCCGGCAGGACTCGTCTTCCATTTCCGGTTGCTTCGTCTGAACAACGATCGTCTCCGCAGCCCTTTCGGCTTTCTCGACCGCTTCTATCAGGCTCTCAATCAATCTGCCCGTATACATCCGTTCGGCTCAAGCGAAAACAGACAACAAACCGGAGGACGGCAGAACATGATTGATGCCATCCTCCGGTGTTGGGGGAAGGGCTAGACGGTTAAAGCTTCCAAGGCGGTGCGGTTGCGAATAACCAGCCTTGGACCATCCAGCCGAATCAATTGCTTTTTTCTAAGACGGCTCAGCAAGCGAGTCACTGTCTCTCGCGATGCGCCAATACGCTGCGCCATTTCCTCATGGGTCATGTTCGCGTGCACGCGAATCTCAGCGCTGAATTCATCTTCTGAGGAATTTGAAAGCAAAAGCCGGGCTAATTTTCCGGCGGAAGAACGCGTCAGCACGAGGTCATGAATATCGCGATAGGCCGACTGGAAATCGCGGCTCAAGCTTTCCGCGGCGCGCACGCTGAGTTCGCTGTGAGTTTGCATAAGCTCAAGTAAGTGTTTTCGGTCCACAAAATTCAGCTGGCAGGGTGTCGCCGCCTCGGCTGTCGCTTCGTAACCTACGCCCGAGATCGCAGCGCTCAATCCCAGGGCTTCTCCTTCTTCAGCTGTCTTGAGAATCAGGGTCTTGCCCTCCCGCGAGGTGGTAGACAGGTTCACGCGCCCGGAACAGATAATGAACACTCCACGCGGGCTTTGTCCTTCTACGAATAGGATTGCACCCGCCGGCAAATGGCTTTTATGGCTGGCCTGATCGAGAGAGAACAATGCAGAGGCGGAACATCCGCAGAAAAAGTGAGGCCGCGTCTGGCTGCAGTCGTTGCAGCTCTCGATGATCTCCAGCCCATAGGGGGTATTCATATCGTTCTCCGTATCGACAATGCCTTTCGTTTGTATGCCAGAACTCCCTACCGATCCGTCACATCCCTCTTTCCCCAGGTCTTGACAGCTTTCCAGCAAACCGCGCGCATAGCTGGCGGAGTCGTCACTCCAGCTTTGTGCCGCTGAAAGTAATTCCCAGGCTGCGCTCGGCTCTTGCCGTTTATCCCATTCAACCTTGCAGGCAAACAAGTAGAGAGGATCGCACTCCTGCGCCTGCTCGTAAGGAACCTGAATAGGGCTCTCGATGGGCGTCGGATCGAAACGCTCGCAGGGCGCGGATGCCGCAGATAAAACTGCGTGCTCAGGCATTCGGCAAGGACGGGGCTTTAGCGGATAGGGTTTTTCTAAGGGGTGGGCAGGAAATACCGATCCCACCTGGTATAGCTTTTGCGCTAACGACACAATCGACTCCAGTATCCTGGTCAATGACCCGGAATCCAACAGGGCTTCATAAGCTGCCGCCGATCGCTGGGAATGGCCAGAGGCAGAATGGGAATGCAGGTGCAAGTTCGGTTCCGTATTGGTCCGACGCTTGTGAGTGTGCAACTTCCCTGTTTGGAACAAGTTCCCCGAATTAGGCAGCCGTTCTAGCCGGGTACTGTGCCGACCCCTCGGCAAGCTGCCGATTAGCCGTCACAGCTCCTGCTTCGAAGTGCTTGGCAGATTGAGGATTGGGCTTCCGGGCGGAATTTATGAAAAATCAGATTTTGTGATCTTCAGCCTCTGCATCTTGGACTGCAGCGTGGTGCGCTTCAATCCGAGCCGACGGGCAGCACCATTCGGTCCCGAAATTACACCGTTGGTTTCACGCAACACACGGATGATGTGCTCACGTTCGGCATTGTGGAGGAAATTCGGATCGGCGGAAAAGACCGCCTCGTATCCGCGCAATTCACCCGTAGGAACCGAAAGGGCCGGCCCCTCGCTTAGAATGACGGATCTTTCAACCAGATTCTCCAGTTCGCGGACATTACCCGGCCATTGCCAGTTTACGAGGGTACTCATGGTCTCGCGGGAAACCGATTCGATATGCCGATTCATCCGGAGAGAGAACTTGCGGACGAAATAGCGAATCAGTTGGGGAATATCGTCCCGGCGCTCGCGCAGCGGCGGAATCATAATGGGGAACACATTGAGGCGATAGAAAAGGTCAGCGCGGAATTGATGCTCGGCGACGCTGCGGTTCAAATCGCGGTTGGTGGCTGCAATTACCCGCACATTCACCTTTATCGTGCGCGTGCCGCCTAGACGCTCAAACTCCTGGTCCTGGAGCGCACGTAATAATTTCGGCTGCAACTCCAGCGAGATTTCCCCGATTTCATCGAGAAACAGCGTTCCACCATCCGCCAACTCCATTCGCCCGACTTTTTGGCTCACCGCTCCGGTGAAAGCTCCTTTTTCATGGCCAAACAACTCGCTTTCCAGCAGACCGGTGGGAATCGCCGCGCAGTTGATTTTGACAAAGTTCTTGCTGCGACGACGGCTCAAGCCATGAATGGCTCGGGCGACGAGTTCCTTTCCAGTCCCCGTTTCGCCAAGAATCAGAACGGTGGCATCGCTTGCGGCCACGGTTGAAACTTGCGCCAGCGCCCTGGTAAGCGATGGACTGTCGCCGATAATTTCAGAGAAATGTCCTTCGGAACGAATCTCTCCCTCTAAGTATTTCTTCTCCTCCGATAATCGGCGTTTCAGGCTCTCGATCTCGGCCGCGGCACGGTGATTTTCAATAGCCACGGCTAATTGCGACGCCACCTGGTTCAAAAGAGTCAGATCGTCGTCGCGAAATGCATTCCGGCGGGTGCTTCCCAACAACAGCACCCCTAAAGCACCCGCGGGACGCAGCAGCGGAACACAACACAGAGACTTCAGTCCTTCGGCAACGAAACTACGTGCAACGCCGCTATCAAACCGCTGAATTTCTCGTTGCGAAAAGATCATCGCTGTCCGCTGCTGCAATGCCAAACCTGCCGGGCTATCACTCTCCGTGATCGGGACTCCAGCGGCAATTCCCTTTCCCAAGGGAAAATCCATCGCTTGGCGTACCAGCAGGCCAGTCGCAGGATCATGCAATGTGAAGCTGGCGAACTCGTGCTGTAGGACCCTCCGAATCCGCGCGGAAAGTTGAGGGAACACTCTTTGCAGGTCCCAATTCGAAGCCAGCAGATTGCCTATGTCGAGCAGCATCTGCAGCCGGTTTGATTCCTTGCGCAGCAATACTTCCAGTTCTTTCTGTTTCGTGATTTCGACGATGATGACGCCGACCCGGCTCACCGCGCCCTGCAAATTCTTAATAGGCACGTAGTGCACCAACCAATGCCCTGGTTCGGTCTTCCCCGGCAATGTCCCCGATACTTGATACTCCAACGGTTCCCCGCTGCTGAAAACACCTCGAAGCTTTTGCTCGGCTTCATCAGCGAGACTTCCTATGATTTCGCGGATCGTCTTCCCGACGTGGTGGGCAGGAGCAACTCCATTCATTTCCGCCAACCGCGAGTTCACTGCTAAATAGTGGAACTCTGAGTCCAGGATGCAGAGCCCGACTCTGGCTGAGTTGAAATAAGCAGCCAGCAATCTCTCAGGCTCGCTAAGAGCCTCGGGAGATGAGAACGGAATCAATTCGTCTGCTTCAAAGGAATTAAACGCAAACTGCATAGCGGAAGACCCCATTCCTCGCACCCGGACGAATCCGGGCGCGAAATTGTCCCCTTAACAGGAACAGGCGGATCACCGGAAAAATGATTGGGTAGAATTCGGGAGTTCGGAAAATCCAAATCGGCCACGGCGAGAGTGAACTGAGATGAGAAAAAGAATCGGGTGTATGAACGGTGACGTCGCTGGCGCAGGCACACAAAGTCGGCGATCCCCGCAGGTTCCAGGGCGAAAGCGGATCGCAATGGCACGGAGGGATGCAGAATGCTCCCGAACGACCGCTTCCCCCTCGAAAAAAGCGGCCGGTATTTTCGTCCGTCGAGCAGCCGCATTATACCCAGAAAGTGACGAGGCGAAAGGCTTTTTCTAGTATTTTCGCGAATTTAGGAACTTCTTCGCATGCCGCAGCCGACTTGATCCTTCAGCGATACTTATCCCGGACGATTATAATTTTTATATGGCGCGCGGTTGGGAGAGCAAACAGATTGAAGATCAGCAGGCCGAGGCGAGCCGGTCTCAGGCCAAGCCGAACCGTCCACTGACATCAGCCCAGGCCGCCCAATTCCGAGAGAGAGAAAATCTTCTCCTGTCCCGCAAGAGAGTTCTGCGCCAAATGGAAACCACAGTGAACCCACGTCATCGTGAACTGCTCCAGCTTGAACTCGACGCCCTCGATCGACAACTGCACGACCTCTCACAGTAATTGCTGGAAATCAGCCCCGTTCTGGATTCGAACCATCGCTGGCCGTGTAATAATCTGTGCATGACAGCCTACGTCTACGTCTCTCTGAAGAAGAGCGTGCTTGATCCTCAGGGAAAAACCATCCATGGCGCCCTCAATAAGATGGGCTACAAAGGCCTGGAGAGCGTTCGCCAAGGGAAATATTTCGAGTTGACGCTCGATGGTGGATTATCGCGCGAGGAAGCCCAGGCAGAAGTGGAGCGCATCGCTCGCGAAGTGCTCACCAATCCGGTCATTGAAGAATTCCGTTTTTCCCTCGAATAGCATCTAAGGCACGCATCCAAGTCAGACCATTGAGGGCCCATGTGCGGAATTGTCGGTTATGTCGGTAAAAAGAGTGTAGTTCCGGTGATTGTCGAAGGACTACGCCGGCTGGAGTATCGCGGATACGATTCGGCCGGCATTGCTGTCGCGGGAAACGGCGGCGGACTGCAGGTTCGCCGCGCCGAAGGCAAGCTGCGTAATCTGGAAGAAGCCATTCGCCAGAAGCCACTCGAAGGAACCTATGGCATCGGTCATACGCGCTGGGCAACCCACGGCCGGCCGACCGAGGAAAACGCCCATCCTCATCGCGACTGCACAGGGAAGATCGTGGTCGTGCATAACGGTATCGTCGAAAATTATCTCAGCCTGAAGAAAACGCTCATCGAGGAAGGGCACAAATTCACAACCGAAACTGACACAGAAGTCATTGCGCATCTAGTCGAGAGATATTCTTCTGTCTCCGGGAATGGTCACCGTATTGCGCTCGAAGATGCCGTTCGCAACACGGTGAAAGAGCTCTCGGGTGTTTTTGCGTTGGCCGTAATCTCCGCGGAGGATCCCAATAAAATCGTCGCCGCCCGCAATGGCCCTCCTGCTGTCATTGGTCTCGGTAACGACGAATACTTCGTCGCCTCGGACGTGCCCGCAATCCTTCACCATACTCGCGACATTTTCTTTCTTGGCGACGGCGACATGGCTGTGGTTACGCCACAAGGTGTGCAGCTTTCTGATTTCAACGGAAAGCCCATTCAGCTTCAGATCCAGCACGTGACCTGGGATCCCATCATGGCGGAAAAGAGCGGCTTCAAGCATTTCATGCTCAAAGAAATTTATGAGCAGCCGCGCGCCGTTCGCGATACCACTCTGGGTCGCATCTCTCAGGAAACGGGCAAGGTTTTTCTGGACGAAATGCAGATTGCCGGAGAGGAATTTCGCTCTGCTCAGAAGATCAACATTATCGCTTGCGGAACGAGCTGGCATGCCGGACTCGCCGGCAAGTTCATGATCGAATCCCTGGCTCGCGTCCCCGTCGAGGTGGACTATGCCAGCGAATGGCGCTATCGCGATCCCATCGTCGATCCCGACACAATTACTCTTGTGATTTCTCAATCCGGCGAGACAGCCGACACCATTGCCGCCCAGCGTGAGGCGAAGGCCAAGGGATCAAAGACCCTCGCCATCTGCAATGTGGTAGGCTCAATGATCACGCGGGAAGCTGCAGGAACAATCTATACACACGCCGGGCCTGAAATCGGTGTCGCTTCCACCAAAGCCTTCACCGCACAACTGACTGCGCTCTACATTCTGGCGATGTATCTGGCGCAAGTGCGCGGCGTGATGTCCGCTGAAAACGCACGGTCTGCAATGGAAGAACTCACCAAGATGCCAGGCAGGCTCGAAGCGGTGCTCGCGGAAGACAAGACCTGCGACGAACTCGCGAAGCATTATCAGCGGGCACACGATTTTCTGTTCCTCGGACGCGGCATTCATTACCCCATCGCCCTGGAAGGTGCTCTCAAGCTGAAAGAAATTTCCTACATCCACGCGGAAGGCTATCCAGCTGGCGAGATGAAACACGGCCCGAACGCTCTCATCGATGAGAACTTGCCTGTCGTCATTATCGCAACCCGAGACCAGAGCCATCCTGGCTCCATCCTGCGCTACGAAAAGACGATCTCAAATTTGAAAGAAGTGAAGGCTCGCTCCGGAGTCGTGATTGCGCTGGCCACGCTGGGAGATCAGGAGATTCACGAATCCGCCGATCACGTGGTCTACGTTCCCCACGCTCCCGAAGCTCTTTCGCCAATTCTGGAGATTGTTCCCTTGCAGTTGCTTGCGTATCACATCGCTGTACGCCGCGGCTGCGACGTCGATCAGCCGCGGAATCTCGCGAAGTCGGTAACGGTAGAGTAACTTAAGCCGCTTTGGGGAGACGTGAGCATAGTGGGAGCCCGCAGGCGAAATCCCGAGTATCGCGGAGAATCTGAAGTGGAAATGGTCGGGACGGGCAGATTTGAACTGCCGACCCCTCGCACCCCAAGCGAGTGCTCTACCAGGCTGAGCCACGTCCCGACTTGGAAGGATTCCGCCGGTCTGCGCCAAACGCGCATTCACCCACGGAGGGGTTTACTCGACAATTCTACACCAGTGTTCCGTGGAAGATGCCCCGCTTTTCGCGGGCGAGGGCGCCCGCGTCACCATCTCTACTCCAAATCGCGCCAGTTCTTCCCCACGCCCATTTCCACCAATAACGGCACGGCGAGTTCATGCGCGTGCTCCATGTGCTCCTTCACCAGCGAGCGCATGACATCGATTTCACTCTCGGGGACTTCGAAGACCAACTCATCATGCACTTGCAGGGTCATGCGGGATTTCAATCCGCGTTCACGCAGGGCGGCATCAATGCGTATCATAGCAATCTTAATCAGGTCTGCGGCCGTCCCTTGCAACGGCGTGTTCACCGCCGTGCGCTCGGCGAATCCACGCTGCAGCGAGTTCTTGCTGTTTATGTCCGGAATGGGCCGCAGGCGGCCGAATAGCGTGCGCACTTTCAACTCGCGCCGCGTCTCTTCGAGAACTTTATCGATGAACGCGCGCACGCCTTTGTACTTCTCGAAATAATTGATGATGAACTGCTTCGCCTCGGCTGTCTCTATTCCGAGATTCTGGGAAAGTCCGAACGGTGATAGCCCGTACACGATGCCGAAGTTCACCACCTTTGCCTGGCGGCGGTGATCGGGCGTCACCATGAGCGGTGGAACTCCAAAGACCTGCGATGCCGTCAGTGTGTGGACGTCGTCGCCACGGCGGTACGCTTCCACCAGCAGTGGATCGCGCGAGAAGTGCGCCAGTAGCCGCAACTCTATCTGCGAGTAATCGGCGGTGAGCAGAACGTGCCCCGGATCAGCGACAAATGCGGCGCGAATGCCGCGGCCAAGTTCGGTGCGGATGGGAATATTCTGCAGATTCGGATTGGCCGATGACAAACGGCCCGTGGCCGTGCCGGTCTGGCCGAACGTCGTATGCAGTCGTCCAGTCGACGGGTTGATTAATGCCGGCAACGCATCGACGTAGGTCGATTTAAGTTTCGTCAGCTGGCGGTAATCGAGCACCATGCGGGCAATGGGATGGTCCTCCGCCAGCTCTTCCAGTACATCGACGGCTGTCGATATAGTTCTTCCCTTGCCATATTTTACCGGCTTAGGAAGATTCAGCCGATTGAAAAGAACATCGCCCAGCTGCTTGGGCGAACCCACGTTGAACTCCATGCCAGCCGCTTCGTAGATCTCTTTTTCCTTCGCGCGAATCTCCCGCTCAAGCTCGACTGACATTTGCGAGAGCGCGGCGGTATCGATCTTCACTCCCGCTTGCTCCATCCGCGCCAGCACTGGAACCAGAGGTAGATCGATGGTTTCGTAAATCTTCAGAAGCCCGGCTTGCTCCACTCCTTCCCGCAGAGCGCTCGCTAGCTGAAACGTAATATCTGCCGCCTCAGCCACGCTGCCCGCAAGCTTCAAATTGAAGCTTCGCAGCGCGACCTCGGGCAGCTCGTGCGAGGAATACGTCGGATCAAGAAGATACGAGTACAGCATGGAATCGTGTTGCACGCCAGCCAGCTGAACTTCAGTGCAGTCGAGTGTATGAATCGCCGATTTGTAGTCGTGAACGGATTTCCGCAGCGAGCCATCCGACAGCGCACGCTGTAAGCCTTTACCCGCACTGGATCCAAGGTCGACTACGACGGCACTGCCCTGCTTCACCGATATCGCGACCCGGCAGGTCTGCTTCTCAGGCGCAGGTTCATTCATCAACGTGCCGCTCATCAGTGAGAGTTGCGCTTGTGGCTCGGCATCCTCGACGGAATTTTCGTCTTCGCCCACCATCTCGGTCGAAGTGTCCAATTCTGGCTGTTCTATCGCAATCGCCAGCGAGTTCTTTGCGGCAGCATCGAGCACTGCATCTACTTCAGCGACTGTCTTCGCCTCGCGATAGTCCGCCTCCGTAACTTCTACGACCGGTAGCAATTCTTTGAGCAGCGACGTGAACTCGAGCTCTGTAAACAGCCGGCGTAACGCTTCGACGTCCGGTTCCCCGGCATGCATCGCATTGACATCAAGATCGACGGGAACGTCCGTGTCGATCGTCGCCATTTTCTTGCTGAAGAGAACCGTGTCGCGATTGTGCAGCAGCGATTCGCGGTAGGTCTTTCTCTCGACCTCGGCCGCGTGGTCGAGGGCATTCTCGACCGTGCCGAAGCGCTGAATCAGCTCCACCGATCCCTTGTCGCCGATTCCGGGAGCGCCTGGAATGTTATCGATCGAATCTCCGCGCAAGGCCATCACATCGACTACGCGCTCCGGCGGCACGCCTAGGATTTCTTCGACTTTCGCTGCGTCACAGATTAAGTTGTCCTTCGGCGGATTCAGGATATGAACTTTATCGTTCACCAGCTGCATCATGTCCTTATCGCTGGACACGATGTAAACCGGATGCGAAGCGTCGGCCGCCTTGCGCGCCAGTGTGCCAATCACGTCATCGGCCTCGAATCGCTTTACTTCGAGAATGGGAATCCGGTAGGCCTCGAGCGCACGCCGAATGTAGGGAACCTGCTGCACCAGATCTTCCGGCATGGCCGAGCGGTTGGCCTTGTATCCTTTGTATTCGATTTCGGTAAAAGTCTGCGTCTTGATGTCGAACTTGCGAACCGTCGTTACTGCGCCGGCTTCTTCATCGCGAAACGTCGGTCCAGCGGGATCAAACACAGCGGCGAGATATTCGGGGGAGAAATCCTCGCGCAGTTTTCGCAGCATGTTGACGAAGACGTAGATCGCCGCAGTGGGCAACCCGCCTTTGGTCGACATGGGCCGTTGCCGCGCCATCGCGTGATAGGCGCGAAAGATGAACGACATAGTGTCAATCAGGAAGATGCGGCCCCGAGCTGCAGTCGAAGGCATGACTGCAAGCACCTTTGATCCGCCGGGCGCGGCTTTCGGCACAGCTTTCGGCGCGGCTTTCGGCACAGCTTTCCGTGCCTGCACATCTTCCGGCGTATCCGCAGACACCTCGGTCGCAGGTTCGCGAGAGACCGATGATTTCTTACGCGAGGGCAAGCATTTAGTTTAGCAGCAGCGACAGGCTAGAAATCCACGCGGAAATCGGCGCGCACCCGAACACTTCCTGATTTTCTCGAGTCGTTGCAAAAAACCAGGTAGTACCTCACCGGCTGATCGACCGTCGGAGGCATGCTCGTATTGACCTCCTGATTGTCGCCGCTTTCGACGGAAAATAACGCATCCGGCGGATGACCGTCGAGAAAATACTTGTATTGCTCCTCGTTCATCAGCAGCAATTGCACAGCCGCTTCGGCGCCAGTCCTCTTGCCGCCTTGTCCGACAGAGGCAGTATATGTTCCGCGAAGCTGCGGGGTCGCGGCGTGTGGCGGGATTTCGAAAGGCAGATCCACGGCGCGAGCGATGGTGAACGTCTTCTTCAGAATAGGAGTGCTGGTTCCTACTGGCGAATCACCCACATGATCCGCAGGATTGAACGGGCGAGGCGCAGACGATTCATCGGAGTCGGCCCCTGATTCCTCAGAATCGGCGCCCAGTTGCTTCAACTGGCCGGGATCCTGGTGCGCGATGTAGTCGGCAAGCGGACCCGTCAAGGTCACCATTTGCCGAGCTTGAATCTCTTCGTCGTATTCGACCGGATGATCGGCCGTCGCGGCCGGCGCCGCTGGAATGACAGGCGCTGTTACTCCGGGGATTGGCGCATGGTGCCGCAACTTCCATGCAAAAGAGGCAGCGGACATCACAATACAAATGGCAACCAAAGAACCGAAAATACGTCTCATTGCACGACCCACTCACAATCTAATCGGAGCGCGTGGATCGATCCATATGTCTAAGGTCTCGGGTAGTTACTTCGGTTTGCCGTACTCGGTGTTGAAGTGCAGGCGAATCTCACCGCATGTTCCCTGCTCGGGCGAATACACGACGCAGGTATCAAAGGGTCGCGAATAAACATGCAAGCTAACGGCCCGCTGATTGAATTCACGCGGATTCACCACGCGATGTACGGGATCGGAGGGATCGACCGCGCAAGGATGAGAAATATTCATCTCAACTACATTGAGCGGCTCGAGCTGACAGCGGCCAGAGTTCAAATCCTGGTGCACGAGATGGAAGTTTTCGACATGCAGGCGGCCGATGGGGACGGCCATCCAACAATTCTGATCGCGATGATTGTGCACCGAGCTAGCCTGTCCCACTTCCCAGCAGATGGCCATCAACTCGTAGAGAGTCGTGCGGTCGATAAGATTGCGGGTGTAATGCTGGCGATCCCATGTTAAATAACGAGCAAGAGACTCGGCGTTGACGGGGGTGTCTTGCAGGTATCGGCGAACTGTCTCGGTTTCGTCAAAAGCGCGGGCGGGAAGGCGCCGCAGACCCTCGATCAAAGCATCGATTGCGACTAGCGCCGCCGTGGTAGACATCATCTGCTCCAGACCTTCGAGTATAGCGCAGGTGCGCTGGGAAGCCGCACCATGCCCGGACTTGCGCAGCAAACTCCTACGGTTCTCGGCCCGCGCCCAGGATTTCCCCGCTTCCCCCCTGCGCCACCGACGGATACACCGCTCTCTTTTTCGGTCGCAGATCACCGGGCAACTCGGAGCGCAACAGCGTCAGTCCAATCGCAACGGCTGCCGCCCACGTCACCGTAACCAGAACCAACTGCGCCACATCCGCCATGCGACTGCCAGATCGCAAAGAAGTGAGAGGAATGATCCGGGCCACCTCAAAGCTGATTGCGCCAGCCACCGCCGCAGTCAAAGCCGACTTTCCCAATTCGTCCCAGCGCAATCCGCTCAGGGGAACAAATCGTTTGTGATTTAAGAGCAATGCGAGGACCACCAGGTTCCCGCCGATCCCTATATCGGACGACCATGCCAGGCCGATCAGCCCAAACGAATGAAAAAGCCTGGAATAGACCGGCAGAGAGAGTATTGTAATGGCGCTGACCGCAACCATCGGCGTAAGCGTGTCCCCGGCCGCATAAAAGGCTCGCGCATAAAGGGCTTGTGCTGACCATAGCGCGAGCGACAGCGAGAACCAGAAGAAATACACCGCCGTCGGATGCGTGTCGGAAAGAAGAAATCTGCCGCGCCGGTACACCAGATCGATCAGAGGAAGCGCGGCCGCAGTCATCCACGCCGTCGCAAGAAGCGACGCCGCCGAAACTCGATACACCGATTCGTTCACCGTCTCCGCAAATTCTTTCAGTTTCTTCTCGCTGAACAGGCGCGCGAAAAATGGCAGCGAGGCCTGCCCGGTGGCTTGTCCTAGCACTGCAATCGGGACAGCGAAGAGCCGTTTGGCATAATTCAGGCGGGAAATCCCTCCCACCACGCTCGATCCGTAATAACGCAGGATCCAGTCATCCACGGTCACCAGCGAAACGCCCAACATGAGCGGAATCGACAGTTTCACCCATTCGCGGAAAGCGGCATTGTTGATGTCAAACGAAGGCCGATATCCAGTGCCGATGCGTGCTGCGCCAATCACGCTAGCAAGGAACGGCCCGACGAAACTCCCCGCGAGTGCCCCATAAGCAAGCGAAGCGATACCCAGGTGCCGCCCGGCAACGACTCCGCCAAGGATAATGAATACGTTGTAGATCAGCGGACCGAACGCCGGAAAAAGAAATAGACGGTGGGACAGAAGTACTGCCGAGACCACTCCGCCGACATAGAAAAAGATCTGGGCGGGCAGGAGAATGCGCGTGAGGCGCACACACAAATCGATCTGGTCAGGCTTGAAGTCCTTCACGAACCATCGAACAAACGAGGGTGCGTAGAACTCGGTGGCGATCGTTCCTATGATCATCACCGTGGTCATCACCGTGATGATGATCGAAAACGTCCGCTGCGCGTCCCCATCGCGCTTCTCGGCCAGAAAGCGAGTGTAGATCGAGATGAAGGTGATCGAAGCCGCGCCACCAGCCACGATGTAGTTCAGGAAATCCGGCAAGGTGAACGCTGCCACGTATGCGTCCGTCTGCGATCCGGCGCCGAAAGCGAAGGCAATATAAGCCTCGCGCACGTAGCCAATCACGCGCGACAGCATGACCGTCCCAATCAGGAGTAATGTCGCCGAAAGCGCGGTGTGCTGGTGCGAGGGACGGAGAAAGCGCAGCAGTTTCGTCATTGAGACCCGAAAAGAACCTTCAATCTTATCGGAATCTCAAACGGCCAGTGTTGACCGCCTTGAATCGCTTTGCACTATTTGCGCTGAGACTTGCCCAATCAGGAACGTGCACGTCTCAGACGATTTCGATCTACTCCTGAGGCTTCACGTAGACGCGGTGTGCCGAAATCAGGTCGACGTTCGGCACTTCCGTATCCAGCCGCACCTGCACCCAGCCAGCCTTCTTCACCGGTTTGACCAGGAAGGTAAGAAAGTATTGGTGCGACAACCGGTCCGCTAAATCGTCGAGGTAGGGGGCGAACGCTACCGGCGGCCCAGTAAATCCTATGTAATAGGCTTCTCCACCAGTCTTGTCGGTGAGCTCAGAAAGATACATCTGTCCCCAATAGGTTTCCCAATAGCTATGGCCGAAATGGCCAGTGTCTGGACTGTAAATCGCTGAGACCAGCACGCCGGCCCGCAGCGCATCATCGATCGTCGCATCGAGATACGGGTCTTGTAGGTCGCCGATGCCGTAGTACCGGTCAATCCCGTCGGTGACCATCAGAACTTCGCGACGGGCGTCACTGGCGGGCCAGCGTTTGATCAGATCCTGCAGAGAAAAATACGGGCTGGCGTTTGCACCCGCAATGCCCATCGGCAGGCGCAGAGCCTTCGCTGCCAGATCATGATCGGCCGTCGCCGCCTGTGCGATTTTTGCAATTCCGTTCTGCATATACGCAATGCCGATTTTCGCAGAAGGCGGCTGGGCGTTGATGAAATTGCGAATATCTTGAAGCTGCGTGCCTAAATTCGAGGTTGAAGCGTCGTCTAGCAGGATATAAAGCTCCAGCGCCGCATGATCGCCCTGTGCTGGAACCCAATCGGTGACGGTATCGCGTGTGTGGCCCTGGTAGACCATGACTTCGTCTTTGGTGATTGCCGGGACGTTCTTGCCGTGATGCGCTTCGGCAGTCACGACCAGGTGCGCCGGGATCCCCGCCTCCGCTGGTGTTTGCTGACCAAAAGCGCTGTTCACAAGGAATGTCGTTCCGGCAAAGAGAACGGCTGAGATGAAAAGATGTACTTTCATGGTAATGCCCCCTTTCGCATTCCCAATGGAAACCATGGCCGCTGGCCTACAGCATGACCCTATATCTCTTAGATGTAGACAATTCGCAAAAAGGTAGATCCTCCGGTACGCATTTTCGCTGGATCTTAATGAGGGGTGGACAAGGCGACCGAACCCCGCCGCAGCACGTAATACTCGTTAATCGGACGGTCGTCGCGCAAGGGCGGCGCATTGGGGGACTCCGCAATCATTGCGTCAATATCCCACGCTCGTGCAAGAAGAGCTGAAAAGTCGTGGATGGCTTCCTGGTAACGATCGCCAGAAGTCGGATCCCATTCCGTAAGATCAGCAATAGCTTGCTGCGGCATGCGACTAAGCATCTCCTCGGCAGAGCGCCTCACAATCGGCTGATCGCTTCCCAGCAAATGAATCTGCCACGTTGGTCCCCAGCGAAAGACTTTCACGTAGGGGAAAGATTGCTTAAACGCCTGCGCCATGGCCGACAGGTCTTCAGCATCGCCATTCGGTACCCACTGCTCGACGATTCCTCCTGGGCGCAACCGCCGGCGTGCGGCGGCGTAGAACTCAATCGAATAAAGCATGCTCGATCCCGCCGCCTCGACCGGAGGAGGTGGGTCAATCGTAATCAGATCATATTGTTGGGTCGTTCGCTCAAGGTATCTGCGGCCATCGTCAATCACTACCTTCCCGACTGGGGATTTCAAAAGCTCCGGGCCATTTTGATGGAAGTAGCCGAACAATTGCGGCACGCTCGGGTCGAGTTCGACTGCCGTGGTATGCACATTCCAGGAAAGCAGCGAGCGGAAAGTTGTGCCCATCCCGAAGCAGATGTCGAGTACTTCTGTCGGCTTGCGGTCGAGCAATGTCAGCGGCAGGTGCGCCATCATTTTTGTGATGGGCGTAAGCACGGTCATCCCGTAGCCATTGACCAGAAGCTTCTTGTTCATCCCGCTGCCCGTCGCAATTACCGTAGCAGTGGAGTCCCGCTTGATGAGCGCTCCCGGATAACGGTCCTCATACCCTCCGCCTTTCCAGATAATCACGGCGAGGATCGGGATCGTCGCATAGGCGACGATTGGCGCGGCTCTTGTCCATTTCTCCGAGCGCGAATTCCACACAACCTTCAGGCCTTGCGCGATCCAGGGCGACGCCAGCAGAACTAGAGCCCAACGCTCGCTGATCCAGGGCAAAAGTCCGAAACCTGCCACCAACGGGCCCAGAATGCAGCCCACAACGTTCACCGCATAGGCGCTGCCGGCGCGGTCAGGATCGCCGCGGGACCAACGATCCACAAGCATTGGCGTGATGAAACCCAGCAATCCGGTAAATGGACCAATCCCAAAGATGAGGCGCGACAGGTTGTCCCAGCGCAACGCAGGTTTGGCCGTGACGAGCGGAAGAATGGCTGCGACGGCCAGCAACGACCAGAGAACTGCGCTCTCGCTTTCGCGGTTACGGCTCCACCGTCGATAGACTACAGAGCCCAGAAATGTTGCTGCCAGATAGACGCCTAGGATGCTCGAGAATCCATAGACGACATTCCCGAGAAAGGGAGTGAATTGCCGGATCCAAACCAGTTCCATCCCCATGCTGGTAAGACCCGTTGCGAACAATAGGAGCAGAATAAATGCGCTCTCGCGTTTGCCGGCGTTTTTCGGCGTCTCGCTCTGTGCTGTCAGTGTCGGTCGTCGGAGGGAAACGAGAAGCACACAACCTGCAATGACAGTGTTGCACGCCGTGCCGATTCGCAGCGTGCCATGGAATCCCAAAAGCTCGATTAAATAGAGAGGCACGCGTGTGCCGGCAACAGCTCCCGCGACGTTTGCCATGTAGAGAAAGCTGAAAGAGTGCGCTGTCTCTCTCGGGTAATGCGTGCCCAGAGCAAGCATGGCCACGGGAATCGTGGCTCCCATCAGCACGCACCACGGGATCAGTGTCAGAAAGACGCAACTGCCCGAAGCTACGTAATAAAGAGGTGAAGAAGAATCGCCCAACCGTTCTAGCAGCCCATGCCCCAGGCTCAACTCGACTGGAACCACTACGCCGCCGATCCCGGTGAGAAACTCAATCAGCGCGTAGACTCTCAATGCGTGTGATCCAGTTTTTTCGCCCCAGCGTCGAATCGCACGGCCACTCCCCCACGAACCTACTCCCAGTCCAGCCATGAAGACCGAGAGGACGATAGACACCATCGCGGTCGTCACTCCGAACTGCGCCATACAGAGCCGCAGCCACACCAGCTCGTACAAGACGCTGCAGAACCCGGAGATCAGAAAAAAGATGAAGTACCAGGGCACGCGAAGGTGTTCCTCAGGATTATGAAATTACACGAGCACGAGGCAGTTTTGCGATTCTATGGAAAAACAAATCGATAAGAACCCACGCAGGCAACAGAACCATCCTGGGAAACGAGGTCGCTCAGCCGGAGATTTTCAGCACGATCTTCCCGTAATTCTTGCCTTCTTCCAGAAGTTTGTAGCCCTCGATTGCTTTCTCGAGCGGCGTAACATGTCCGATCTGCGGGCTGAATTTCTTCTCTTCGATCCATTGCGAGAGCCGCTTCCACGCTGGATTCATGATCTCGGGCTTTTGCGACAAGTACGTCAGCCAGAGGCCCTGCACGCTCGCCGATTTTGCATACATGGCTCGAATATCGAGCCGCGGAGTTTTTCCGCTGGCCGTGCCGTACTGGATCACGCGTCCGAAATCCCGCAGACAGCGAAGACTTTTAGCCGTGTCGTCTCCGCCCAACATCTCGAAAACCGCGTCAACGCCTTCGCCATGCGTGAGGTTCTTCACCACTTCCTCATAATCGTGTCGCCTGTAATTAATTCCATGCTGAAGCCCAACCTCCTTCACCCGAGCGAGTTTTTCGTCGGATGACGACGTGCCGTACATTTCCACTCCCAGGACATGCCCAATCTGCACCGCCGCCGTGCCTACGCCGCCCGCAACCGCGTGAATGAGGACGCGATGCCTGCGGCCGGAAGGAGTTGGTTCAGTCATACCCGCCTGCCAATATCCAAGGTAGGCAGTGAAGTAGTTCACGGGAAATGCCGCGCCCTCCTCATCGCTCCAATGGTTCGGAACTGGCCAGAGCATGTTCGGATACGCCGCTGTTTTCTCCGCAAAGGCAGCCCATTGCGTGTAACCCATCACTCGCCGGCCAGTGCTCTCTTCCACTCCCGAAAATTCCCGGCCAGCGATCAGCGGGGGTGGTGGCGTTCCTGGATAACCTCCTTTCGCAGTCATGAAATCAGCAAAGTTCAACCCACCGGCGTGCACACGAACGATCGTTTGTCCGGATTTCGGAGTGGGCTCAGGAGCGTCTTGGATTTCAAGTGAATCAGGGCCAGAGAGTTTAGTGATGACGAGCGCTTTCATAGGAGAAAGTGTACAACTCCGACATCGGTAAATCGCTCGATTGCAATTCCGGGATTGCAATTCCGGGAACGAGGGCCATTCGAAAATCGAACTTAATCAAAGGGAAATCGACGCCCCAGAATTCTCTTAAGGTCTGTTCCCTAGTGTTTCACCTGAGGTATATACTTTGGGCGTCGGATCGACTGTTTACCCGGTCTCGCCCCAATCAGGCCGGGACGGGGCGTCTTTCATTCCCCTATTCATGCACGCCCCGCATTCGCTAGGCCATTTCCCGCCGGGGGCGGCGAGAAAGCGGCACGGTTGCATTCTGCCGGTGCGAGGCAGAGTGTATCCGCGAGGAGGTTTGCCGTGGATATTATCTTCGTACGTCTTCTTTTTGTTCTAGTCGTTGCTGCTACCTGTTTCGTCATCGAACCCTTTAGCCTTCCACGCGGCCTGGACGCGGGGATCGGCGCATTAATCGGCTGCGCTATCGTTGTGTTTGAATGGAAGCTGCGCATGGTCAGTCTGAAACGTCTGATCGGCGCGGCGATCGGTAGCATTCTCGGTATTTGCGGCGCGTATCTGTTTGCCCTGGTCATTCGTAGTAGCGTCCCCGAGGGCCACACTCAGAGCTTCTTGCAGATCCTCGTCATGCTGCTGATGGCTTATGTTGGCCTGATCGTCGGCGCCAATAAGGGCGACCTGCTCAATCTCGCTGCGCTTGGCGGGATTTTCGGCGGCGAAAAACAAGGCAAGAAAAGCTACAAAATTCTGGATACCAGCGTCATCATCGACGGCCGTATCGCCGATATTGCCGAAACCGGCTTCCTGGATGGCATCATCGTGACGCCCCAGTTTGTCTTGCGCGAATTGCAACTGGTCGCCGATTCGGCCGACTCCCTCAAACGCAATCGTGGACGCCGCGGCCTCGACATCCTTCAACGCCTGCAAAAAGTCGCCAATCTGCAGATTCAGATCGTAGAAGATGACTTCCCTGCCATTCGTGAGGTGGATCTGAAGCTGATCGAACTGGCAAAAGTCTATGAAGGCAAGATCATCACCAACGATTTCAATTTGAACAAAGTTGCCCAACTACAGGGCGTCGAGGTGCTGAACATCAACGAACTGGCGAATTCGTTGAAGCCGATCGTCCTGCCCGGCGAGACCATGCGGGTCTTCATCTTGAAGGAAGGCAAGGAGTACAACCAGGGCGTGGCTTATCTGGATGATGGGACCATGGTCGTTGTCGACAACGCGCGCAAGATGATCGGCAAAACAATCGATGTGTCGGTCACTTCCGTACTGCAGACCACCGCCGGCAAAATGATCTTCGGCAAGTGGGATGAACGCGGGTATAGCCGCCAGACCCCAGCCACTGTTCCGGCGAACACCACACACGCGACTGTGCCGGTTGTAGCCTCGGGCAGCACCGTGGTGGGAACCGCCCCTGCAGGCATAGAATCCAAGCCCGGGGCATGAGTGGTACTGCTCGTCCTCTGACGAAACGATGCTAATCGGTGGGTGTGATGGACTCGGCTCGCAGCGTGTTTCCCCGAAGCTCGCCGAGCACGCGCACTCTTCGAGTGGCCAGCTGCTTTAGAACGTTCGTATCGCCATCGAGCCGATAAGTCTTGTCGCCGTCGACAAGAACGAAGGCGGAACCCATGTGCGCGCAGACTCGCACGCAATCGGCCGCATTCCTCGCGAGCTTCGCCGAATGTTTGGCGCCGCAATGCGAACATTCGATCATCCCCTCGAAAGCTTGCTGTTCTGCACTCGCCGGGGATAGTGGAGGCGCGAAGACGCCGGCAGCGGCCCCAAGCGTGGCAAACAAAAGTGCCAGACAACATGCTGTGCCGGTCGCTAATCCGACGATTTCCATCCAAAGCCGCTTGTGCGCGATTCGAGGCATCAAACGATCGGAAGCAAATCCACTGCCATTCGAAAGGAGCCGTGATCACTTCCTAAAGGCTTTGTATGTCATGGCTTGAGGCGGCTCGCGACAGCCGCTGTCTGCCAGCAAAAGCGTCAGGGCTGGGAAATTTTCCACAATTGTCACGCCCTCTCAGGTCTAGCCTGTATCTGGAGTTTGGGGCGCTGCGACCTGCCTTTATTTGAACTCCTGCGTTAGCGCTCGTATACTGACAAACCGCCATGAAGGTCATCGTCATCATTCCGGCTGCGGGGCTCGGAACCCGCATGGCCCCGGTGCCAAGCGCGCTCGACGCGAAAGGGAAAAAAGCGCATCCCTCCAAGCAGTTCACCGAACTCGGAGGCACACCCATCCTGATTCATACCCTGCGCAGATTCTCCACGGTTGATGCGGTCAGCGAGATCTGGATCGCCCTACGCGAAAATGAAACCGAGGGATTTCGCGAGCGCCTGAAAAAAGAAGCCCAAGACGTTTTCAGAAAAAAAGTAGAGTTTGTGGTTGGTGGTGAACATCGCCAACAGTCGGTCGAACACGCCCTCAATGCCGTGAAGGCATCTGCTGATGATGTCGTTCTAGTCCATGACGCCGTGCGCCCGTTCGTCACTCCTGAAGTCATTCACGAAGTAATCGACGCCGCCAGGAAATATGGCGCAGCCATCGCGGGCCTTCCAGCCGTCGATACTGTAAAGCAGGTGGAACGTACTGCTGAAGGAGCGCTCATCAAGGCGACGATCCCGCGTGCAGGCGTGGTTCTTGCGCAGACTCCGCAAGGCTTTCGATATGACGTGATCAAGAAGGCATTCGATGAAGCCGCCGCTGATGGCTTCATGGGCACAGACGAAGCTTCTCTCGCCGAGCGCTCTGGACACGATGTTGCGGTAGTAATGGGCTCGCCGAGGAACATCAAGATCACAACTCCCGCTGATATGGAACTGGCGGAGTTTTATTTGGGGAAATGAGCCAACTTCTTTACCGCAGGTTCACGCGAATGAACGCCGATTTAGGGAAGATAATTTTCCCAGCTTCGGCATCTACGAGAATGAACGAAAGAAAAATCCGCGTTGATCCGTCTAGATCCGTGGCAGAAAAGGTTCTGACTTGAGGATCGGCTACGGCTTCGACTCGCACGAGTTTCGCCCCGGCGTTCCGCTGAAAATTGGCGGAGTCGCGCTGCCGCACAACAAGGGACTCGCCGGTCATTCCGACGGCGACGTGCTCTTGCATGCCATCACCGACGCTCTTCTTGGTGCCATCGCTGCGCCTGACATCGGCGCGCTGTTCCCTCCTTCTGATCCCAGGTGGAAGAACGCCGATTCTGCCATTTTTCTGCGCGAGGCGCTGAAGCGTGTGTCGGGAGCGGGTTACGGCGTGGCGAACCTCGATTCAAGCCTGATTCTTGCCGCCCCAAAAATTGGCCCTCACACGGACGAGATTCGCACGCGAGTCGCGGAATTGCTGGGCGTTCACATCGGCTGTGTGGGGCTAAAGGCAAAAACGCCCGAGGGACTGAATCTCGATAATGCTGCCGTCGCGCATGCAGTGGTACTGCTCGAAGAACTTCCGCACAAAAACAACGTCACCAAAAAATCCAAGTCCAAAAAGATCAGATAATCACCAACTGGCACCGCTCTTCCGCTTCTCCGCGGCATTCACCAATGCGCGGAAGATTGCCCGCGACGGCTCATCATTGTCGACCGAGCGCTCCGGATGCCATTGCACCGCCAAGACGAAGTGATCCGGTGCAGCACTCTCGAGCGCTTCAATGATTCCGTCATCCGGACAGCGGGCGACGATGCGAAGTCCTTCGCCAATCGTCTCGGCGGATTGATGATGCGACGAATTCACGGGAATCGTGAGTGGCCCCTCTTGTACAGAGCTTGGATTTGAACGGTCAGCATTCACGATTCGGCTAAGACCAGACTCCTGTTCCAGCTCCACTGTGTGCGCCACGGCCACTGCTTTTCCCGCTTCGTGATTGATCTTGGCACGTGCATCCTGCGGGAGAAAGTCGGGAATGTGCTGAATAAGCGATCCGCCCCGGTAGACATTGAGGCTCTGCAAGCCGTAACAGATACCCAACACCGGCTTTTGCAAACGATAGGCCTCGTCGAGCAATAAGTCGTCCATCTCCTCGCGCGACAAATCAGCCGCAGCCGTATGCGGTGACGGCTGAGAATGAAACCTTTGGGGGTCTACATCTGCGTTGCTGCCGGGGAGCAACACGCCATCGCAGCGCTCCATTGCCCGCAGAACTTCGGCCGAACTCCACTCAAACCGTATGCGGACGGGTTCGCCACCCGCCATCGCAACCGCACGTTCATATTGAGGAATCGCCCGCTCAGCGTATTCGGTGTTCGACGAGTGCGGCATGGGAATCGCGATACGGAGAGGCACTCTCAGCTCACCCTCTCAATACCGGCCAATGCTTTCCTCTGCCGGTAATGCCGAATTTCCGTAATCAAAGAAATGACGAAAATGACGCTTCCCGCCACCAATGCCACAGGCACGGCAATATATCGGTATGCGATCCGCATATCCGGATGAACGCTACGCAGCGCCGCCGTTACTACTGTCCCTATGATCGCGAACAGCAGGGTCACAGCGAAGCATAGAAGCGTTCCGAGAAAGGTGAGCAGCGCCACGCGTACAAGTACCCCGTACCAGCGTGGTGGCCTGGAGACAACAGTCGCACACATGCCACCATTCTAATGCTTCGAGATCGAGTGCTTCAGCCCGCGGGCTCAGGTTGAAATTCGCGCACCATCTCGCGGTAGCGCGCATGGCGAAGCGGAAGCTCTGGCAGCTTTCAAGTAGTTAGCGGTTGGTTTGCGAATTTTCTCGATTCGCGGTGTGTTTCTCGTCCAGCAGCCTGCTGATTTCCTGCACGATGCTGAGAAGCTTTTCGGAATCCTGCTCGGTCGCAGCCTGTTCGCAGAGTTCCATCCACCTCTCTTTCACTGTTTGCATACGTCCTCCAGTGAGGAGTTTCGAATGGATCTAACTGTTTGGAACCCGACACACGCGGATTAGTTGCCCACAGAATCTCGTGAATTTATGTGTAGAATAAAGCAGAAATGTCGCAGGCAGCCCCAGCGATCACGCGCAGCCCCGCCGAAGTGGTGCGTCTCACGCCGGTTTCGCAGGCGGCAAATGGAATTTGCTACGCCACCGCGGGAGAGATTGCGCTGAACTCATTCGACCTCGAACGCATGGTTGCCGCCGTGCCTTCGCGGATTGCCTCCGCTCTGCAGCGCAAAGCTTACTATTTCGTTCCACTCACCGTGAGCCACGGCGATGACACCGTGATTGCGGATCGTTACGATGTTACCCTCAGCGATAACGCCGTCTGTCATCGTAATCTGACCCTCGGCGATTCCCAGTGCGTTTTCATTTCCACGCGTTTGATGGATGACAAGTTCTCCGTGGCCTTCGAGTTCTATATCAACGTCGGACACGCGCTGGTGGAGCAGGCCGGTGTTTCCCGCGAATTCAGCGAACTGGCCTGGCGCCAGGTGGAAGCAGGAATCCGCGGTGAGACTTCACTCGATGCGTGGGAAGCGCGCAAGTTAGCTACAGGCAGTGGCCCGGATTCGGAGCGCTTCAAGAACGAATATCTCGAAGCGACATTTTCCGACACCATTTCTATCTACCTGCTCTCGCTTTATCTGGATGTCGATTACTACGACTTGCGCGAGCGCGATTACCCGCTGCTTGCCCCCTCCGCTCTCGCCGAACGCTTGCGCAAAGTCGCCGAGCTTTTCCCGCCCAATGTCGGCTTTGAATTTGCCGTTCTTTTCAAACGGCGGTAGGCGCGCCTCAGAATAAATGTGCCCCACACCTCGTCTTTTCGAAGTGTGGGGATTTCGAGGGGGGACTGCGCGGTCCAGAATTGTCAAACCTCTATTTGCTTCCGATCACGAAATCGACAGTACTCACCTGATTGCCATTGACCGTAACCGATTTTTGCCAGGTCTTGGGCTCTGAGAACAGCGGACGTTCAACACTGTGCTCCGTTAGAACATCGTAAGCGTGTTCTTTTCCCACCAGGTTCCAGCCCTCATGCCAAGCCACGATCTGATAGGTTCCCGGAGGCACATCGGTGAATTCGAAGCGGCCGCTTTCATCAGTAACGGCGTAATAGGGATGCGTCACCACCATCATTTCCGCATTCATCCATACGTGGCCGCCGTTACACCGCAAATGAACCAACCCCGGCGTCGACATCTCGCGCGACGTCGGACGGTCGGCGAAAGGAAATGGCAGATTAAAGCTAGCCGCACCGTCCATGTGAATCGTGTGCAGCGTCGCATCGGAACTTACCATGGTGAGCGTCCCGCCTTGTGGTACGAGCAGAATATGCGGGATATAGCGGCAATGTCTCTGGTCGAGATGCCGCTCCTGCTCTGGCAAAACCAAAGCCTTGCCGCTGGTAATGTTCTTCAGATAAACGACTGTATTCGCTACCCCATCCTGCGGGCCGATGGTGAGTCGCTCGAGATCTGCAGTCTTCTTCCCCTCTGGGTCGCAAATCTGCGGATCTTTGGTGATGGGATACTCGAGGTTATGAGGGACCGGGCCCGCCCACTTCACGGTGCCGGAGATGGTGCCGCCATCCGTTACGCTAATGACTTTGTAGTCGCTTTGCCCGAATGCCACCGCCGAGGCGGCGAGTAGAAGAACAAAAACTCTCGCTTGCGATAACACTTGCATACTGCATCCCCTTGCTGGGTCTCGCGCGGCCGCATGCCCGTTCTAACTCGCGAGATCCGGAAGTTTTCGGTCGCCTTAAGCATCCCGCAGTCACTGACCGTCCCAAATTGCGGGCGATGCTGCGCAGGGGTCCGGTTTCCGGGGCAGCAATCTGTGCTTACGGGGTTCTTACGGTTTCAAACCAGAGACCGCGGGGGACGGACTTGTGATTGAAATCACATTCAGCCTGCGCCGTTTGAAATCCACTGTCGAGATTACCGAGGTGGTACGACGAGTGGGGCGCGCCTTCAACTTTCGTGCTAGCGGCTCGAAAACCGCGCCGAGACGCCTTACAATCATCCCTCCATGACCGTGACCGTCCGCTCTTTCGCCAAGATCAATCTCGGCCTGCGCATCGGCCCGGCCCGCACTGACGGATTTCATGAACTGCTCACCGTCTATCAGACCATCGCTCTGCATGACGTGCTTCGTGTCAGCGCGCTCCGCGGCAGTGGAATTGAAATCGTTTGTGCCGATCCCCGTGTTCCCCGCGATGAATCGAATACCTGCTGGCGCATCGTTGAACGCGCGATGACGGCCCTGCGCGCCAAGGGACGCGTGGTCATCGAGATCGAAAAGCGACTGCCTGTCCAGGGCGGACTCGGAGGCGCTTCCGCCAACGCCGTCGCGACTTTTCTAGCGCTGGAGCGCGCGTTAAAAAAAACTCTGCCCACCGCCGAGAGACTTCGCCTTGCCGCCGCGGTTGGATCCGATCTGCCGCTGTTTCTCGTTGGGGGGACTATTCTCGGAATCGGCCGAGGCGAGCAAGTCTACCCTCTGCCTGACCTGCCGCCGATACCCTGCGTTGTTGTAATACCGGAAGTGGGCATTTCAACTCCCAAGGCTTTCGCCGACTGGGACCGCTTGTGTGGCGGTGGGCGCGACACGGGAGCTCCCGCCCGCGAATTGACCGAGTCTGCAAGCTCCGATAGAATGAGTAAGCTTGGTCGCGAGTTGTCGGCGTGGCTAAGTGAGCCTTACTCCAGTGCTCCTTCGCATTTGTTGGCAAGAGGGGGCCGGGCCGAGAACCCGCTTCTCGCGCTTGTCCGGGCTGGGATCAAGAACGACTTCGAGAGAGTCGTCTTTCCTGAGTACCCCGAGCTAGACGAAGCCAAACGCGCGCTTGTTCGCGCAGGCGCAAAATATGCGTCGTTGTCCGGTTCCGGTTCCGCGTTTTACGGGCTTTTCGCCTCACGGGCAGCGGCAGCAACAGCTGCCATAAAGTTGCGAAAGCAGGGCTGGGAGGCGCGGGCGACGTCGACGCTGACCCGCCGGGCTTACTGGCGACGACTCCTTGAGGGCTGACGGCGAAGTTTTTGATTGTTGATTTTTGATTGATGATTGACAATTACCCTGCGCCAGGTGCGACGGCGTTCAATCAATCTAAAATCGACAATCAGAAATTGCTTTACTGGGCCGTCGACTAATGGTAGGTCAAGTGCCTTTGGAGCACTTTGTCTAGGTTCGAATCCTAGCGGCCCAGCCAAGAAATCAGCTGTCAGTCGTCGGCTATCAGCTCTCAGTTTTTTTGCAACGATAGCGACGCAGGGAGCCCCCTGGCTGACGGCCGAAAGCTGAGAGCATAAATATATGGCCACATTTGTCACGCCGACTGACAAGACAGCGAAAGCTGAAAAAAAGAGTTCGCCTGTGACCGACGAAAAGTCCGAGCGAAAGCCAAGGCCACGGACTGAAGAGAAGTTCAAGATCTTTAGCGGTACGGCGAATGAGCCCTTGGCCGATGAAGTCTGCCACTTTCTTGGCATGCAGCGTGGTCAGGCGCAAGTCACGCGCTTCGCCGACCACGAATGTTATGTGCAGATTCAGGAAAACGTTCGCGGCGCCGACGTTTTCGTGATGCAACCCACGTGCCGTCCGGTGGACGAGCACCTGATGGAGTTGCTGCTGATGATCGATGCGCTGAAGCGCGCTTCGGCGCGGCGCATCACGGCGGTGATTCCGTATTTCGGATATGCCCGGCAGGATCGAAAGGACAAGCCGCGCAGTCCCATTTCATCCAAGCTGGTGGCCGATCTGCTGACCACGGCAGGAGCGCATCGCGCCCTGATTGTGGATTTGCATACGCCACAACTGCAGGGATTTTTCAATATTCCGGTGGACCATTTATTTGCTTCGCCGGTACTGGTGGATCACTTCCGCAAACTGGCTCTGCCGGATCTGACGGTGGTTTCGCCGGATGCGGGCGGCGTGGAACGCGCCAGGTTTTTTGCCAAGAAAGTCGACGCGGCTTTAGCGATTGTCGATAAGCGCCGCGTCGAGATGAACGTGGCCGAGGTCATGCACGTCATCGGCGATGTTCACAGCCGGACTTGCTTGATCATCGACGATCTGGTCGACACCGCTGGGACGCTGGTAAAGACCGCATCGGCATTGCTGGATAACGGGGCGAATTCGGTTTACGCCTGTGCCTCGCATGCGGTGCTCTCCGGCCCCGCAGTGGAGAACATTCGCAATTCGGTGATTCGCGAGTTGGTAGTAACGAATACCATCCCGCTCACGCCCGAAGCGGATGCGGCGCGAACGGAAAAGGGCGGGAAGATTACGGTGCTCTCGATTGCAGGATTGATTGGCCGCGCGATCCAAGCCAATCACGAGGAGACCTCCGTTAGCAAGTTGTTTATGTAGAGTTATCATCCTCAGCAAGCGCCGCTTTTGCGCGAGCGAAGGATCTGGGCGAGCCGCGCACATGCGTCGCTGGCATTTGCGACGCATCAATCGCACGTTCGGCTCGCATCCGCATCACGAACTTTTGGATAGGAATTGACTTTTATGGCGACTGCATTTGAAACCAACACACTGGAAGCGCATCCGCGGGAAGCGGGCACCAAAAACGAGGCCCGCCGCGTGCGCGGTGAGGGAAAGATTCCGGCCGTCGTTTATGGAGCGGGCAAGGACTCGGTTCCCGTCACCGTCGATCCCCGGCAGGTCACCAGGATTCTTCACTCCAAGACCGGCCACAATACCATCTTCGACCTAACGCTGAATGGCGGCGAACATACCAAAGCCATGATCGTCGATTGGCAGTATGAGCCGATCAAAGGCCGCTTGCTGCATATCGATCTCAAGCGCATTGCCATGGACAAGGTCCTCACGGTCAGTGTGCCCATCGTGCTGAAAGGCGAAGCCGCGGGCGTCAAGCAAGAAGGCGGCATTCTCGAGCAGATGCTCCGCGAAGTCGAAGTCGAGTGTTTGCCGTCCGACATCCCGAGTTCGATTGAGGTCGATATTTCGCACCTGACCTTCGGCAAGGTTCTTCGTGTCACCGATCTCCCGCATTCCGACAAGCTCAAGTTTGTGACCGATGAGAACCAGCCGGTTGCGCACGTCACGTCGGTGAAGGAAGAAGTCGAAGCCACGCCGGAAGCTGTCGCCGCCGCCGCTGCGACTCCAGCTGAGCCCGAAGTCATCAAGAAGGGCAAGCAGGAAATTGAAGAAGGCGCGGAGGGCGCTGAGAAGCCCGAGAAGGCAGAAAAGGCCGAGAAGAAGGAAAAGAAATGACGGCCACGGATCGCCACGGATCCACGCGGATCAAAACAGAATATTTCGCGTGTTATCCGTGAGGATCCGCGAAAATCCGTGGCATGCGGTTCTTTGCCGGGAGGCGGCGCGTAAGGCGTGAAACTGATCGTTGGTCTTGGCAATCCTGGCATTGAGTATCAGTTTTCGCCGCATAACGTTGGGTTTCTGGCGATCGATCGCATCGCCAGCGACCTTGGGGTGGAAGTAAGGAATCGTCAGTGCCGAGCATTGACCGCGCGAACGGTCATCGCTGAACAGATGGTTCTTCTGGCCAAGCCTGAGACGTTTATGAATTTGAGTGGCGTCTCGGTGCGGGAACTGTTGCAGGAATACGAAGCCAGTCCGGAATCGGATTTGATCTTGATTCAGGACGAACTGGATTTTCCGCTGGGCACGCTTCGCATTCACACGCGGCGCAGTTCGGCGGGACACAACGGCATCGAGTCGATCATTGGGGCGCTGGGCACGCAGGATTTCCTGCGGATCCGGATCGGCGTAGGCCCGGAGTTCAAGGTTTCCGACGGCCCAAGCTACTTGCTGGCGCCCATGAAGAAGAAGCAACTGGAAGTTGTGGACCGCGTGCTCGACACCGCCGAAGAAGCAGTCAAGGCAATTCTGAAGGATGGTCCGGCAGCGGCGATGAACCGCTTTAACCGGAAAGAGCCGGACGAAGAAGATTAGCCAAGGATTTGAGACGGATCAAAAACTAGGAAGCTTCATCCACGATCCGCGTGAATCCGTGGCCAAGGTTTGGAGAACCGCATGAATCGTACTTACGAGCTGATGTTTATTGTCCGTCCTGACATGACGGATGAAGATCTGGACAAACTGATTTCGACGCTGCAATCGGCTGTACCCGCTGCGGGCGGCAACCTGCTAAGAGTTGAAAAGATGGGCAAACGCCGTCTCGCTTACACCGTCCGCCGCTTCCACGACGGCATCTACGTTCTCATGGTCATTGAGGGCGGAGGTCCAGTCATCCACGAACTCGAACGCCGCCTGCGCGTCAGCGAACCCGTGATCAAGTTCCTGACCGTGCGCATCGACGAAGAGCAGAAGCGGCTGGACAAGATCAAAAAGATTCGCGAGTCGCGCAAGAAGGTCAGTGCGCAGCCGATCACTCCGGCGGAAGAGCCTGGAGTGCCGGCAACTCCGGCGCCGGAGGCCCCGGCAACGGCGTAAGAGCGATATCAATGAGCGAGCCCGGATTTGCGTGAGCGAAGGATAGTGGGCAAGCCACGCGCGTACCGGCGTACCGGCGTTGATTGCGTCACGCGCGTTGGGCTCGCATCCGAAAATTGTAAAGAGATTAGAGGAGCATCCAGCAATGGCAGACGAAACGAAAGCACCAGAGCAAGCAGCAGCATCCAGCGAACGACCACGCAGTGAAGGACGTCCGGGTGGCGACCGTGGCCGCTTCGGCGGACGTGGTCCCGGAGGCCCCCGCGAGGGAGGACCTGGCGGACGCAAGTTTTTCCGGCGCAAGAAAGTGTGCAAGTTCTGCGTGGAGAAAATCGAAGATATCAACTACAAGGACTATCGCCTGCTCGGCCAGTTCGTCGCCGAGAGCGGCAAGATTGTCCCGCGCCGGCTGACCGGGGTTTGCGCGCCGCATCAGCACCGTCTGTCCTCGGCCATCAAGCAGGCCCGCAACATCGCATTACTGCCGTTTGCGGGAAGGGCGTCGTAAGAATTTCTCATTCGCGGATGAACACGGGCATTCGCGGATCGAGCTTTTTCAGAATCAAATCGTTTTATCCGTGTCGATCCGCGTGAATCCGCGGCGAAAAGAATTTGAATTTGACGGAGTGATCCATGGAAGTCATCCTGAAAGAAGATGTAGCGAAACTGGGCTCGCGGGGCGACGTGGTCAAGGTCGCCGAAGGATACGGACGCAATTTTCTTCTTCCCCGCAAGCTGGCCATTGAGGCCAACGAGGGCAACAAGGCCGTCATCGCGCAGATGAAGGCCGCCGCCGTGCGCCGCTCGGCGAAAGAAAAAGCCCAGGCCGAAGAACTGGCCAAACAATTCGATGGCGTGTCGATCGCCTTCCAGCGCAAGTCGGGCGAACACGATCAACTTTTCGGATCGGTCACATCGGGCGATCTGGCCGACAGCTTGTCGAAAAAGGGATTCAATGTCGATCGCCGCAAGATCCAGTTGCACGAGCCGCTGAAGACTCTGGGCGAATTCACCGTCCCGATCAAACTGCACAAGGACGTCACCGCGCATTTGAAAGTCGTTATCGAGAAAGAAGAAGCCGCGGCAGAGTAGCCGCTGTGGCAAAGATACGGATAGGAGAAGCCTGGGGCCACCCCCTCTCCGCAGCGCGAGAGAGCCGCGCCTGCGTGACGTTGGTTTTTACGTGCCGACATCGTGCGAGGTCTTCGAACCCCATAATTTTCTTCCGCTGCTTCCTCCGGCCTGTGACCGCAGAGTGCAATTCGCGGGATACCCCCCTCCCCCCCGTAATCTCTGGAATCAGAGAGTTAGCGCGAAAATCCCGGCAAAATCCGCCTTTTAAAGAGGTTAGATACTAAAATCCGTGAAACAAAGGATTTAGGGCCGGACCATCTCGCGCTTCGCGAGGGATACGGCCTCCGCGATGATTGCGGACTTTGGCTGTGGAAGACAAGGGCAGATGTCACAAAGGGGGTGTGGAAAAGTTTGGGAGCAATTCGCTCGGTGACTTGTCTCGCTCTTGTGGGACGCAGCATCTGCACTTTATCGCTGGTTTCTGCTACCGGCGATTGCTGTCTTGGTTCAGCCTGAAATGGAGAAGTGACGTTCTCCGTTAGTGAGTATTCCGCCCTGCGGGCGGGGATTTTCAAGGCATGGGGGTCTATCGTCCGATGACTTCCTCCCGTCAGCCTGCAGCGCGAGAGAAGAA
>DATKQB010000142.1:0-30299 GCA_035523795.1 Verrucomicrobiia bacterium
TCACCGTGGCGCAGACTGGGTGCTCGGTGCGACTAGCCTGTAGCGAATGAAAAAAGAAGCACAATTCACTTTCCGAATCCCGTCAGATCTAAAGAAGGAATTGCAGAGCATTGCTGCGCGCGAGGGTCGCAGCGTGGCTCAGATTTGTGAGGCCTTCCTTAGATCAGGTTCGGCGGGCTACAAGAGGGGAGGAGCGAGGTTCCTTCAGCGTTTTCTAGCACAGAGAAGGCAAGAACAAACCAATTTGTGAATCTTATACCCTCTTTTTTTTGGAGCGGCTGAGGATCTCCTGATCAAAGTATTTTTAACATTAATCCCGTGTCCCGCGGGGCCTCTACCTCAGACATTACCACCAAATATCATCATGGGCGACAACACCCACCGGCCTTCGCCGATGCTAATGAGGAAAACAAGCACCTCAGGGAAATAGTTCTGTAAATCGAGTCTCCTGCTCGTGGGTAATTGAGGGGATCACGGGGCCCTTACGAACCCAAGTCTAAGGCAGCCAGTTCCGAATTTCCGGCCTTTTTGGCCTGTGGGTACATGATGAAGTCATCTTTACTTCGCAGGTTTACGCCGGCGTCGAGGCCAATCGGCGTGGACGGAACGAAGCGCAACCTTAGGTGTCGGGCAATTGTGATGAGATGAATCTGCATTTCAACCCGGGCAAAATGGGACCCAATGCAAGTTCTCGGGCCTGCGCCAAAAGGAATCACCGCGAGTCGATGCCGGAGCTTTGACTTTTCGGGCTGAAAGCGATCCGGATTGAAGCGGTCTGGCTCTTCCCAGATTTTTGGGTTCCGCTGAATGAAGTAGGGTGGAATATAGATTTCAGTTCCAGCAGGAACGAAAAATTCACCGAGCTGGTCGTCGCGGAGCGCTCTACGGGACATCAACCAAACAGATGGATATAAGCGCATAACCTCTTCGACGATCTGCCGTGTATAGGGAAGGTTAGGCGGATCTTCGAATTTGGAAAAAACCGCGTGATTGATCTCGTTAGAAAGCTTCCGTTCGACTTCAGGGTGCTGCGAGATAAGATACCAGGCCCAACTGAGAGTGCTCGCCGAAGTCTCGTGACCCGCCACGACCATCGTGAGAATCTCGTCGACCAGTTGCCGGTCTTCCATGAATTGACCGGTCTGTGGGTCGCGGGCTTGCATGAACATTCCCAAAGCGTCCGCGGATGGCGCTGAACCTTTTCGTCTCTGCTCCATGACCTGAAGGACAATCTTCCCCAATTGCCGAAAGGAGCGGGCCAGCGCCATGTCCCGCGCTTTTTCCTGAGTAAGGAGATCGAAATGAGATCCCACGCGATCGTAATCGTCGCCGAAGAGGAACCGAAGAATAATCTCGAGGGCCATGGCGCTGATGTCACGCGTAATATTCACGCTTTCGTTTTTCTGGGCAGCTAGTTGCCATTTCCGCAGGAGAGCAGAGTTGACGGAGGTAATGATTTTAGTCGCTGCGGCGATTGATTCATGATTGAACGACGGCTGAATCATCCGCCGCTGGCGCTTCCAGAGTTCCCCTTCGCTCGTCACGAGGCCAGTGCCGAGGAGCAAGGCGACACGTCCGATGTCCTGGCCTTTCACATAATTCTGCCAGTTCTCGACCAGGACGCGGTATCCAAATTCGACGTCCCTGATCGCGTACGTGCTGGTCCCATACACGGAGGCTTTATAGATATCGCCAAAGATTTCGAACTGGCGCCTCATCCATTCCAGGAGGTCGTCCGTGGCGCTATATTCCTCTTGGGGACCGGCCGGGATCCGCCCGCGTTCGACGTCCATATCTGCGCTCTCCTGCCTCAGGAATTCGTTCAACAAATTAGCATGTATTTCGACTTCGCATTTAGAGTTTCAGACGGGAATTCCATTTTGACTTTTACCCCGCAGGTACCGGGGACACTTGGAGTATTTTCTTGGCCTCACGCCGGACGGCAGAGTCAATCGGGATCGGCACTGTAGATTTAAACAGCATGGCAATACTTCGCTCAAATTGGACAAATATCTGCACCGTTTCCGGTGCCCTACGTAGGAAAGTCATTTCCTTTCAGCACGGTAAGATCGAGAATGATCGTGCGAGTCCAGCTTGGGGTTCCGCCGTCACGAGGAGAGGCGGGATTTGGAAGGTGCGAAGATCAATACCGCAACATTTACTCGGCAACTGCCAGGAAAACCCTCAAGACCGTCCGTCTCGGTAGCTATCAACCGAGACAACGTCATGTCGGCGGAGAAAAACGAAGACGGTTCGATTGTGATTAAGATGATCGACGGACCAGAAATTCATGTGTCCGATCCTGGGGATACCGTGGTCGAAGTTTTGTTACCAGAGGACGGCCGCGAAATCTCCAGCTAGCGCCTCGCAAATTTCTGCTCGGGGAGTATCTCGCTCATAAAGCCGAGCAACCCATCCTCGAAGTGCTTCCCAGGCCGAGGGCGCGGCGCCGGTCACGTCTAGCTTTGTAACCCAAATCTCATTTAAGGTTGAAAGATCACCATAACAACCGGTCAGTTCTACAAAAGCGTCGCGCAAGCGAACACGTTCGGTACCCGCTTCCGTCAGGACTTGGCAGAGGGCTTAGGAGCACCATGCTCGCGAGGCATCAGTTCACCCGCGGCGCGGGAAAGGCGACGCTCGCAGTTAGCCTACTCCTCCTGCGTACATTGCCTCTTGCGGCAATCGAATTCGCAAAGAGCGACTTCCGGAGGAACCTCACCCACGATTTGGCCTTTGAGCCAGCGCCAAGTCTGCGCGACGAAACCGGAAGCGGGAGTGTCGGCTCCGGACATGAATTGACTTCAGGTGTGGAGAACGTAAAATCTAAACTACTCCGGATTTTGGCTGAGCACCATTAGTTGCCAGTTTGGCTTGCAAGAAGGACTGGATCGCTTCCTTACCCGCACGCGAGTGGATGTGACCTAATGGAATGGACCCATTTCGGTTCTTGCCGCAAGCGATAAGCTTCGTGGCAGTCCGGGGAGGGACTTCTATGAAACTTGCGACTATCGGTCTTGACCTCGCAAAGCAGATCTTTCAAGTTCACGGTGCGGATGGTGAAGGGCGTCCGCTCCTACGAAGGCGGTTACGCCGGATCCAGGTGGCTCGTTCCTTCGCCAACCTGCCGCCGTGTGTGGCCGGGATGGAAGCCTGTTGCGGCGCGCACTATTGGAGTCGTGTGATCGGACGGTTTGGCCACATCGTGCGGCTGATCGCTCCGCAATTTGTAAAGCCCTACGTGAAATCCAACAAGAACGACGCCAACGATGCTGAAGCCATCTGTGAAGCCGTGAGCCGTCCGCAGATGCGCTTCGTGCCCGCGAAGTCGGTTGAGCAGCAAGATATTCAGTCACTGCACCGCGTGCGGAGCCGCCTGGTGAGCTCGCGGACGCAGTTGGCCAATCAGATCCGCGGCCTGGTGACCGAATACTGAATCGTCCTGCCCCAGCATGTCCGCCGACTGCGGCGCGGCTTGCCGCTCATTCTAGAGGATGCGACTAACGAGCTGACCGTTTTCAGTCGACGCCTATTTGCTTCTCTCTACAACGAACCGTTGTCTTTGGAAGAAAGGATCCAGGCCATCGACGAGCAAATCTGGGCCATCTATCAAGCCAGCGAGCCCTGCTGACGAATCGCAGCGGTAGAAGGAATCAGTCCGCTGATCGCAACAGCTCTTGTTGCGGGCACGAGCGACGGAAAGACTTTTAAGAACGGCCGGCAGTTCGCCGCTTGGCTGGGCCTCGTACCCCGCCAGCATTCCAGTGGCGGGAAAGAGCGACTGCTCGGCATCAGCAAGCGTGGCGATCCTTATCTGCGAACTCTTTTGATCCATGGCGCGCGCTAAGTGGTGTGCCGCGCCAGCCGAAAAACCGATCGGCGCAGTCTCTGGATTGCTGACAAGCAGCGCCGTTTAGGTACATCGAAAGCCTGCGTGGCTGTCGCGAACAAGAACGCTCGAATCGTGTGGTCGCTGATTGCGCGTGGAGAAGCCTACCGTCACGCGGCATAGTCGGAAAAGTTTCCTGTAGAGATGGTGGAACCGCTGAAGATGGCGCAAATGGCTGAGACCAGCTTCTTCAAAACCTGAGGGGGAAGGGCTGTAACAGGCCGATGACCTGATTAAGAGAAGAAGCGCAGATTCCATCCGGGCCCGAGGAGCAGCCCGCTCCTCAGTTGTTCGAGGCCGGATATATGCACGCGTCTCTTTCTAAAAGCGTCAGCCTTCGAAGCTCTTGCTAACGGGATGGGTCCATTCCAATAGGTCAGATTTCCCCTTAGCGCGATTACGCAGGAAGTAAAGATATGATTAACAGTACTTTTCCTACTTCAAAGATTTTGGCACAGAGGGCAATATTCTTCACCTGCGTCACTCATTCCTTTCGGCGACGGGAGTTGCGGCCCTCTCTTCGTGCTCTGCAAAGGCGTCTTACTCTCATCCCTCCGTTTCATCACGATTCCTTCTCGAAAAATAAGTCGTGTGTTTCTCAAATGCGTCTCTTATACTTCAAGAAAGAAGTCGCGCTTCAATCTCGAGTTCCCAGCGGCTCTCGAGGTAGCTCTCCACCCTGGGAGACGTCGAAAGCGGTAACCAGTCGAGCGCCGGCGCCATATCCAAGTCCAGAATGAGGTTCCGAGCCTTGCGCGAAGATAATGTCGAATTCGGGAGTGCCAGGCCTGCGCTGCCGAAACGGTCGCCTAAGGATCGATCCCAGTTCCTCTCAGTCCTGCGTAAGTGTGTTGAAAGAGCCCGAATCGATGTCACGTCCCGAGTCCTCGTGATCGGAGGGATGCAAGAGGATGCAGAGGGGCTGCGCCGCTGCGGTTTTCGTCACATCACGTTGTCGAATATCAACGGGGTTCCGGATGATTCGGGAGCGCCGATCGACCTGCCGGTGGTAGCTGTTGACGCTGAGGATACGTGCCTTCCTGATAATTCCTACGAGATTGTTTTTGTTCATGAGGTGATCCATCACTGCCGCAGTCCTCATCGCGCTCTGTGCGAAATGTTGCGAGTGGCGGAACATTACGTGGTAATAATGGAACCCAACGATTCTGTCTTCATGAGGCTTCTCTGTTGGCTGCGGCTCTCCTTTCCGTTTGAATTGGCGGCTGTTGTGAATAATGACTATGTACGCGGTGGAGTTCGAAACTCTCAGATCCCGAATTTTATTTTCCGGTGGAACGAACGCGAAGTTCATAAGCTAGCTTCTTCGTTCCTTGCGGAAAACATATTGCGCTTGTACACCGACCCCTACTGGGATTTCAATGCCGATGAAAGAAGCCTCGCCGACCGTGAACAAACAAAAATTAGCCTAATCACTGGGCTGATGGGTGCAAAGAATTTTATCCGGATACTCCACGGTGCGCAGCGCATCTTGAACGGAACTCCTATCCTCCGACGACAGGGGAACAAGTTCTTCTGCTGCATTCAGAAGACCTCTGAATTGCAGCCGTGGCTCGAATTGGATGGCGATGGCCAGATTGTCTTCGACCGGCGCTTCCAACGCAAGCGAGAGTAGATCGCTGATCCGAAGCGGCCGATGGTCTCGACAATGATCGACATCGAACTCGCGGATCAAGGACGTCGATCTCGCCGCCGACAGCCGTTTTCGAAATCGCCCCAGAGGACGTTGACCAATGGCGGAGGCTCTCCCCTACCGGGCGGACAGGCGAAAGGCCTGGGGAAGAGCCGCCCGCACACGCCGCTCGTGAAATGCGGGATATCGTTCACCAGAAAAGCGCCCCCGAAAAAGTAGGCGAGATACGCGTACCACGGCATCATTCCTCCATCGCTGCAAGCCGCGACAGGTCACTGCAGTGCGATGGCGGGATAATAGCACGCGCGCTTCTTCCGCAAGGAGGGCGGCACCTGGCGGCCTACCCGCCTGCAGCCAGGCCAGGGATTCGGTTGAGTTTTATAGCAATTATGCGCTGATCCAAGGCGAGAGATTTCAGGCCACTAAGCGGCGAATTCAGGATTGAGTACGTCGAGCTTCCCAACGGGCGAGTGCCGCCCGAGAGTTCATGGATTCGCTGGATGACAAAGCGGCCGCGCGGATAGACGCGTTTGTCGAGTGGCTGCGCGTCTACGGCAACCGGATGCAAGGGAAATTCGTTAGGAAGCTGACGGACGATGTCTTCGAACTAAGAGTCAAGCAATTCGACCGGATTTTCCGAGTTCTCTTCTTCTACCAACCAGGAATGTTGATTGTGATCACGTCAGGATTTCAGAAGAAGACGGAACAAACTCCACCTGATGAAATTACAAGGGCGGAACAGCTCAGAAAGCTATGGATTGAGTATCGAAACCGCTATACAGGGTCGCCGAAAGAGAGGGAGGCCATCCTGAAGGAGTTGGGACTATGAAACGCGACAAACACAGTGAAATTGTGGAAAGGCGCGCGCGCAAGTGCGCAACCTATCGGAAGACCTTCGCGCGGACTTTACACCAGATCGATCTGGCCCTGCTGCTGCGGGAGATGCGGGAGGATGCGAGGCTGACTCAGGCTGAGCTTGCCCGGAAGGCTGGCACCAGCCAGTCCGTGATTGCCCGATTGGAGGATGCCGAATACACCGGGCACTCGCTCAGGATGCTGGAGCGTATCGCTGCGGTCTGCGGCGTGGCCTTAAAGCTCCACGCCGAGAAGAAACCGCATTTTGATCGCGAGGTTGCGTTGGTTTGAAACTGTAGATTTGAAATCAGCGAGGTTTCGCAAGACGGAGATGGATTGTTGATTTGACGCCAGCGCAATGCATGCCAAGCACGCACCCTTGCGGACATGGCAAGGATGCCGCACGCCGAAAATTTGGAGCGAAGCGTAAGGGAGTCTGGGGTGAGGATGGCTCGGAATTGCCTTTGGTCGCCAAGGGTGGCTCACCCACCCATGTATTCCTTTGCGGGACCTTTGCCGTGATCTTGCAGGGGCCAGCTTCGGTGGCAAAATCGTTGTGTCGATGGCAGGAGAAGCATACGATGCGCGAGACAGAGGCCCAAGAATCGGGGGCTCATGATGAATACGTCTCTGCGATCCTGGATGCACCGCGTCGTACCGTCAACTCCCAGGGAAATTGTTTCGTCGGCATTGCGGCACGTTCTGGGGTCTCGTTGGAAGGCGATCGCTTTCCGCCACATCGATCAAACACCCCTCAGCGCATTTTCAAACAGCAGGCCTTTCGAGCCGGAATTAAAACTCTTGCCCCTATTCTTTTCAAAACCTGGGATCGTATTCGATGTCGGAGCGAATATCGGGGAATACACGTACGTCTTGGAGAAGGCTGTCGGGCCAGAAAACACCTATGCCATCGAGCCCGTCCCCCAACTAATCTCCCGGCTCAAGGGCCTGTTTCCCAAAGCCCACGTCTTGCACATGGCCCTGTCGGACGAGGCAGGAACATTGACCCTCAAAATTCCGATCATCCAGGGAGGGCCAATTTGGACAAGGAGCACGCTGGAACGGTTTGTGGAAGACGGCGAAACCGGGGCCCTATTCCAAGACGTCCCTGTACTGCCACTCGACCAGCTTTGCGAGCGATTGCATATATCCGATGTCCAACTCATAAAAATCGACGTGGAAGGCCACGAAGGCAAGGTTCTTTCGGGTGCGTCGAAAATTCTGCAAGCGTGTCGTCCTGTCCTTCAAGTGGAAATGGAGCAGAGGCACCACACGGAATCGATAACAGAAATGTTTTCCTGGATACAGGGGCAGGGCTATTCCGGCTTCTTTTTTGACCCCCAGACGATGTCGCTACGGCCAGTGAAAGACTTTTCCGTGGGACGCGATCAAGACGTTCAAAACTTGGGCGGAGCGAACTACATCAATAACTTTCTCTTCCTGAATGAGCGTTTGGCACAGAGCAGGATCGAGTCCGTGTCGCAAATTCTATCGAAGAGCAAGTAAGGATGACGTCAGCAGAGCCGCGCTCTGCCGTGGGGCAATCTCAATTGCGACCGTGCGGGCCAGACGCCTATCTTTCGCGCGATACATTTCGCGCATCCCACCCGCGCCGAGCGGTACGCCGGTTTCACAAGTGCCAAGTTGTGTATCTGGAGCGAGAGGCGTGCGTGCAGGGTCGCCCGGCTAGAACGAGGAAGGTTTCGATATCGCACACATAAGGATTCACGGACGGCACTCCGGGTCCGCATGCGAGAAATCGCTCAGGGAAGAGTGCGATGCGAGAACCGGAAGATCTGCGTGTTACGGACCCTGGGGGGCGTTGATCAAAGCGCCGATGCGGGATTCTTTGCCAAGGCAAGCGCTTCTTCGCTCCATCGTTCGACGTTCATTTCATAGATTTCCTGCAAGATCCGCGGGACATCGTACTGGGGCTTCCAGCCGGGGTAGTGCTCCTGGAAATGAGAGAGATCACTAATCCACCAGATGTGATCGCCGCGGCGGTTCTCTTCGACATATTTCCAGTGGAACTCCTTGCCAGTGATTTTTTCGCACAGCGAGATTGCTTCGAGCATGGAGCAGTTGCTCCGCCGCCCACCGCCCATGTTGTAGACTTCCCCTGCGCGGGGTTGGCGGAAGAATTCATCGAACGCGCGGATCAGATCGGCGCTGTGGATGTTGTCGCGGACCTGTTTTTTCCGGTACCCAAATATTGTGTAGGGCGATTCCGTGATCGCGCACTTCATTAAGTAGGCGAGGAAGCCGTGGAGCTGAGTCCCGGAGTGGTTGGGTCCGGTGAGGCAGCCGCCGCGAAACGACGCGGTCCTCATTCCAAAGTATCGTCCGTACTCCTGTACCAGGAGGTCCGCCGAGACCTTGGAGACCCCAAACAGGCTGTGCATCGTATGGTCAACGGACATGGTTTCGGGAATGCCCCGCGCCGCATAAGGGTGGGCAGGATCGACTTCCCAGCGGGTTTCGTGTTCGACCAACGGAAGTAGGTTGGGGCGGTCGCCGTAAACCTTGTTGGTTGACATGAAAATGAAAACGGCATTGGGAGCAAAGCGCCGCGCCGCCTCGAGCAGCGTGGAAGTTCCGTTAGCGTTGACCGTGAAGTCGACATGGGGATTGGTGGCTGCCCAATCGTGGGATGGCTGGGCGGCGGCGTGGATAATCAAACTGATGTCGCCTCCGTAGCGCGCAAAGATATGAGAAATGGCCTCGGTGTCGCGTATGTCCACATCATGATGTTTGTAGCCCGGAACTTCCGCACAGAGACGATTTCGGACCCAGTTCGTGGAAGCTTCCTGGCCGAAAAATTCGCCGCGCATGCCGTTGTCGATTCCGACGACATCCATTCCCAGCGCCGCAAAGTAGGTGACGGCCTCTGAACCGACGAGCCCAGCTGAACCGGTGATGATTGCAGCGCTCATAGCTACGCTCTACTTTACTGTGCTCCCTTGATCGTTCCCACTGCTCGATTGTACAGCACACAGCACGTGGTCTTGCTGACCTTTGGTGCCTTAGAGGACGGGGCCATCAGCCTGCTTTTTCCGACAAAGCGTAGTGCTGTAGACAATTAGCCGTATAGCAGCTCATCGGTGGGAGCTTGCCCGTTGGTTGAGAAACTTGAAAGTCCGAGGGCTTGCAACATCACCAACAGCACATAGGTTGGGTTAAGGAGGACATAGCGGCGCCATAGCCGCCGTGGCTCCGCTGCCAGCCGAAAAAGCCATTGGAGGCCGGCGTCCTGCATCCACCGAGGCGCTTCCGGGAGCGTTCCCGCCAGAAATGGAAATGCCGCGCCGATCGCGACAATGGGCATGGGCAGAATTTCGCGAAACTCGTAGGCGAAAACCTCCTGCCTCGGGCACCCCAGCCCGACAAAGACGATGGCGGCCCCCGAATCGCGGATCTGCGCGGCGAGTACGGGCTTCTCCTCCGGCGCGAGGCGCCGGAATTTGGAGCACTGCATCCCGACGATCAAGAGTTCGGGAAATCTTTTCTCGAGAGCTTGTTTCAAGGAGCTGAGAACTTCGGGAGTGCTGCCGTAGAAATAAACGGGGACTCCTTCCGCAGCGGCGCGAGCGCACAATTTCAATACCAGGCTCGGCCCATAGACCCGATCGGGAAGGCCAGCGCGATGAAGTCCGTTGATTGCCCATCGGACTGCCTGTCCGTCGGGCACCAAAAGGTCAAAATGGTTGAGGCGGAACTTTTGCTCGCGGTCGAGCGCACCCGTCATTAGACCGTGGACCGCTAAGGCGGAGATTGCCGCGGCGCGCTTTTCGCGAGCCGCGCGCAGGACGAAGTCTATCGCCGCGTCGTAGTCCACGGCGTCGATCAAGATCCCAACGATATTCTGTTTGCCCCTGCTGAGCATTCCCGGCACCAGCCCTTTTGGTTAGTTTCAAAAATTTGCTTCCGGATTCGTGGCGCGCCGTAAAGGAACTGTTACATATGGCTTGAAGAGCGGCGTATCACAAACCCCGGCGCAGAATCCGGATGGACCGCCGCAGGCCATAAAGAGCCGCGCGCCAATTCGTAAGGTCGCCGCGCCGCAAGCGCCTCCACACGGTCACCACGACGCCGCCGCGGCGCATCCAACGCCGCTTGCGTTCCTGAATCGGAGTCTCCTTCTGGTTCAGCCAGGGAAACGACCGAGGCTGGCTGGCGGGGACGGGGGTGACGCCAAAGGTCATGATGTAGGTGAATCGAGGCACGGTTGAAACATTCGGCGCGCTGCGATGCAGCGTGCGATGGTGGTGCAGAGTCGCGCCGCCCGGCTTCAAGGGGCAGGTGACGGCCGACGATTCGTCGATCGGCGCAATGCATTCGACCGCCTGGGACGTGGGATCGTTGTTCGCCGACCGATGCTCGAGCACCGGCGCCAAATGCGACCCCGGTATGAACTGAAGGCAGCCGTTTTCCGGCACGACCTCCTGCAGCGGCACCCAGACGGTCAATTCGTTGTACGCGAAATTGGGGTCGCGGAAGGCTTCGTCCTGATGCCAGGGAGTGGGCGCTCCGATGCGCGGCTTCTTAAGAATGGAAAGATCGAAGAAGCACCGCGCTTCCGGGCCGAGAATCTGCCGCGCGATGTGCAGAGCATTCTTGAAGCACTTCGTTTGATGCAATCTCGGCACGTAGTTCACCGGGTTCAGAATCTGAGGTGAACTCATCACCTTCGCTTCCGAGCCAGCCACCTGGTCGGCAAACGCACCCTCCTTTTCGCCGGCATGCTTTTCAAACAGGGGCTCGAGCGCCGCCCGAATTTCGGCAATCTCCTCCGCCGTGGTTAAGGCTTCCAGGCGGAGAAATCCGGCATCGCGGAAGGATTGAACCCGCGCTTCGTCAAGGTGCAGATCTCCCGCTGCTGCGGGAATGGGCTGGGCAAGGGCTAATTGCGGCATTGCCATATTTCTCTCCTCAAAACTGCGCGTCGTACTCCGAGTAAATGGTCTCCTGGGGATGTTGAGCCCATGACCTGGCGTTGACTCGCTGCATCCGGCCGAGCGGCTGCGGCGAGATCATTCCTGCAAGAAAAATCCCGTGGCCGCCACTTCTTCAATTCGTGGAGCTGAATGAGACGCAAGGCTCATTGGCAACATGGAAGGTTTGTCGCGCCTTGTGATACGCCCGGATCAATACGCGGCAGTTTTCAGCCGCCGTGTATGTGGACTCGTAGCAGCGGCGGGCCGCGGGGCGCATCGCTCGCATCTGCGCAGGGTGTTCGAGCGCCCAATCGAGCTTCGCCGCCAGATCCTGAGAATCGCCCGGCCGAAAATGAAGACCGGTCTCCATGTCGCGCACCATTTCCGCGAGACCCGCAATTCGCGATGCGATCACAGGAGTGCCCTTGGCGAAACTCTCGATCGCGACGCGCCCAAAAGGCTCGTACCACTCCGACGGAAATACCAGCGCCGAGGCCGCGCCCATCAGCTCCTTCACATCGACAGAGCTCTTCTGCCCCAGCCATTCCACGTTGGGGTGCGCGCGGCAGAAGGATTCGATTCGCGGGGCGAGGGGCCCTTCCCCCACAATCTTCAGGCGTCCCGGCAACTTCACCCGCTCCCACGCGGAAAGCAGCGTTTCGATCCCTTTTTCCTGGGTGAACCGCCCGGCGAAGAGCAAGTAATCTCCCGAGCCGTCGCCGAGCCCGGGATCGGGGTAGACGAAGTTGCTTTTCACGATGATTTTCTCCGGCGCGATGCCCCCTTCAATGAATTTCTGCCGGGAAAATTCCGTCAGACTGATGTAGAGGTCCACGTCGCGGTGCCAGGTTCCCCTGACGGTATGAAAAGCGGTCATCGCGGCAGTGGCAGCGCTGCTCAAAATGCTCCCCCGGTAGCAGGCGTGAAGCGCGCCCGGCCATTTCACCGTCTTGTGCAAGCACTCTTGGCAGACGTGCCCGTCGCGATAGAGGACGGTACTGGGGCAAAGCAGGCGGTAATTCCGTAGCGTCTGCACCACGGGCACGCGATTTTTTTTGGCCGCCGAATAGACCGAGGGCGAAAGCAGCGGATAAAAATTCTGGACATGCAGGACGTCGAACGTCCGCGCGCGCAGTTTCTGGTCGACGAGATCGTAGGAGGGTTTGGACCAAATGGATTGCAGCGCGACGTTGACCGCCTTGAGGCCCTCGACGTTTTCGTTCTTCACGTGAATCGTGTCCACGAAATGTCCGGCGTCGGTGAGCATGCGCACTTCCGCTGCAAAGCTTTCGTCCTCGCCGCCGAAAAACTGGTAGCTATTGTGGAGCATCAGGATGTTCATAGGGGCGTGAGCCTTCGTGATCCCGGGAATTTGTGACACTGAATCGGACGCCGCCACTACCGTGAGGCGCCCTCGTCCGCGCTCACCAGCGGCGCCGTCGCGTGCTCGCCGCTTTTTGCGCCGCTTACTACCACTTCGAAAAATCGCACGGTCTCCGAACCCACGTGATCCCAATTATATTTTTCGGGCATCGGGCACACCGCCGGCCTCAGCTGCTTTGCCCATTCGAGCCCCGACTCGAGCATCGAGCCGTCTACCTCTCCGCGGAAAGTCCTCACCCATGCGTCGCCGAACTCGGCTTTCAACTCGCCCATGGACCCGCGGTCGGGAACCATTATCGGCCGGTTGCAGGAAAGCGCCAGCAGCGCCGAACCCGAGTTGAGAACCTCGCGGTAGGGAAGAACCACCAGATCGGCAGCAGAGATATACGCGGACACGTCCTTGTCGTTCGCGAATTCGAATTTAAGGGCTACGCGGCGGTCCTGAAACGCCTCCTTCATAATTCGATCGGCAAGTTCGGAGGAGTTCGGCTTACCCACAACGTAAAGAGTGGAATCATCTCGCTTCACATCTCGAAACGCGCGAACCAGCACGTCCACGTTCTTATACGCGCGCACCGCTCCAAAAAACATCAAGACATTTGCGTTTTCAGGAATGCCAAGCACGCGCCGCGCGTCGGCGGGGGCAGCAAGATATCGCTCGCGGTAATGCCCGTGCGGGATGACCGTCGTCGGCACCCTCCGCAGCTGGAGGAATCGTTCGAGAGCCATCGAGAGGCCCGCCGCGCTCAGGCTGATCGCCCCATCCACGCGGGGAATGAACCGCCGCCAGAACCACGGCTCCAGCCGCGGATGAAAAGCTTCGTGCGAGGCGAAATTGTGCATTGTCCAAACAATCTTCGTCCCCCGCGCTCGCAGGCAATCCATCGTGGCAAACATTCCGGAAATCTTACATGTGGCATGCACAGTGTTGGGAATATTCAGAAGTGCGTCAGGCCAGTGCATGTGCCACACGGAATACTTGCGAAGGAGGTTCCCGGGCCATCCATCCACCTGGACATCGACAGGCAGATGGGAATAGACCATCGCCGTATATGGGTTCCACGGTGTTGCTTTTGGCCACGCAAGTATGCGCATCTTCCCTCGTGACTCTCCCGCGCCTCCATCAAGATTCGGCAGGTTTGAACCCGATTGGAGTTTCTAGTGCCATCGCCGATGCTGGCTCCGTGTCGTTTTCCTCCTCCGTAAACGGTTGGAGGCTAGTTCGGACCAGCCAATAGGAGTTTGCGATGTAAAGGATCGTGAAAATGGAATTCGAGACGATGAGAGTGGTCTCAGTGAGGTTATACAGCATTGCAAAGACCAAGAAGAAGACCGGCCAAGCATCATCCATGTCTCCGGTCGCTCCTGCGACCCGAATCCCGACGATGAGATTTCGCAAGATGCCCGCTAGGAATATCAACAGCCCGACAGATCCGAGGCCCAATTCCATTTCAAGGAATCCGTTGTGGGCATTCGGAGCCTCCCATTCCACTATGCGCCGAACGCGGTCCGCATCTGGACTTGTCCAATATGCACCATACCCGAAACCGAGATAGGGACGAGTCGAAATCTCCAGCTTTACCATATGCCAAAGAGGCAAGCGCCCAGTTAAACTCGGGGTTCGGGATAGATAATCCGTAACGACTTCTATATGATGCAAGGCCCAAGTGCCAACGGGAACAACAACGAGAGCGGCCACCACAATGAGAGCAACGAGACGTCTCCTGGGCCATGAAAATGCCCGGCGGAATGGGAGGAGGGCCAACAACGCCGCCGAAACGACGATACCCGTAGCCGAGCCGGCCATCCACAGCAAGAAGAGGCAAAGCACAACAATGCCGCTATACAAGATTCGGCGATGCCGCTGCCGAATCGCAAGCCACCCGCAACTGAGAACGCCCAATACCATCATTCGCGCGAGTGCATTCTTGGGATAGTAGACGCCTTGCCATGTGTGGTCTGGCATTACTCCAATGCCGGGTACCAGCAGGCAAACCACCAGGCTAGCGAGGGCCCCAATCGCGGTGCAGGTGGCGACCAATTTGATTTGCTGCCTTGGCTCGTAACGCATCCCGATGTAGAGTCCCGCCACCGTGGTCCCCAGCAATGCAACCGACTTCCTCAGCGTCTCCCCCCCGTCCACGGACCACAAAACGGAGGCCATCGCCAGAAGCCACAGCGCAACCATCCACCTTTCGCTTACAATCAGAGATACAGCCGATTTGCGCTTTCGGAGTAGTAGCGCAAAGAAGCAAACATAGAGCACGCCCATAGTGAGCTGAATGGGGAGACCCCCGCCCCCGGCAGTCGGAACGTCGGTGGTGTTCTGGCTTCCGAAGTAAGCACCCACGCCGGCTCCGCTTGCAAGCAGGATCAAGGTGAATATGACGGTTCGTTCAAACAGGCGCCACATTTCAAATGTCTGCCTTTCAATTACACACTTGCAGATTCCAGGTGCGAATCTCGTGCTGCTGCATCCCCATCACTGAATGAGAACGGGCAAAATTCCGACCTGGATCGAATCACCCTGGATGGATCTCGTCCCGCCGGAAAGGCCTGTCACCCGGGTGACGCGCCAATCCTTCGACAAGCGGAATGAGCGCTCGCCGTCCTCATTCCATACGATATATTCCGGCGTTCCGCTCCGATCAATCTCACACACCCAATTCTTATTCTCCGAGGTTAGGCAGTGTTTCATGACGGTTCCAGTCATCCACCCTTGAATCCTCGCAAAAGCTCGGCCAGCGGGAGTAAGCGTCATATTGTCAGGCAATACGATTTCGATGTTCGAGCCTCGATGCAAGTCCCACGCATACCAATAGTAACGGGCCACGCCGGCAGCCCAGTTCAATACGTAGGTACGCGCGACATAGGCCGCGGCTTGATCATCAGAAAACAAATCAGGCCCCAACCATCCATCCTCCGTGTTCCAAAGAGGCCTTCCTCCGATACCACCCTGTTGCATCAACTCTCCTACCTGTTGAATGAGCGGGACCGCCCCCTCTGGAGAGCTCTTGGGAGGAAGATAAAAATGATACCCAATCACATCAACATACTGGCTGCCACCATTCTTCAGGAAATCACGCAGCCATGAAACTCCTTGCGGACCGGTTGCACTTGGGCTAACAACGATTGTTGTTGGATCCACCTGTTTCAAGATCGACGACGCCTCGCGGACCATTTCAACCATCATGCCCATGTCGCCAGCCCACGCTCGGGTGCGATTCGGCTCATTCCAGATCTCATAAGCGTGGATTTTGCCCTTGTAGCGAGTCGCGACCGTGCGAACGTAGTTCCCCCAGTCGTCCATGTCGCGCAACGGTCCGGCAGTGCCGGGACCCCAGTCGCCTTGCGCGTCTGGATTGCTTGAAGCCCATTGCGGACAATAGGCTAGGATCAGAAGCATTTCGGAATTGTGCTGCTGGGCCATGCTGACCAATCCATCCAGATAACCAAAGTTCCATTGCCCCTTTCGCGGTTCTAGGTCGTACCACAAGGCGTGCCAGACGCGCCAACCGTAGAAAGGCTCCGAAGGCCAGGGAACCTTTGTCGCTGGGTGAAAGAGAATATTGAAGTCGAAATACGACGCCGGGATCGGTTCCTGGCTGGGTGTAAGTGTCATAGTCGAATCCGCGGCACTGATCAACGAAAACATGAGAAATCCTGCGAGGACCAAAGTCAAAATCAGCGGAGCCGTGTTGCGCGCCGTACGCCATTTCACGTTTGTTGAATCGCGCCTCATAAAATTCATCGCCTCGTGACCGCTCGTCCGTACTGCAAAGCTTTACTCGAGATTGTGATCCCCGTATTCACCTGGAATGGCCACTTACCGCCCGCCAAACGCCCAAAATTGGATTTCTAAGGCCTGATTTGAATCAAGAAACTGACGCAGATCCAACAAAAATTCACTTCGCCTTGAATTCGCCTCTCGCAATTCCCCAATTACGCTTCACCATCCGCGAAAGTTCTATCAGACGGCCGCAGCTTCCGCGGATGGCGAGCTCGTTCGCAGCCGCGCCTCCCGGCTGATCATCACCATCACGGCGCCATACATCGCCGCGACCAGCGCGCCGTCGCTCGCCAGGCTCGCCCACGCCGCCCCGCGCCAGGAATACGCCGGAATCAGCCAGAAGTTCAGCCCAATATTGAACAGTGCCACTGCAATCTGCCCTGCTGTGCGCACGCCCTGATAACCCGCGCCGGTCAGCGAATCCGCCAGAAAATAGTGAATGGATTTGAAGAACGGCAGCAGCGCCAGCCAGCGAAGCGCCTCCACCGTGCGCGCGTATTCCGCTCCCAGAACGTGGGGAACCACGGGCGCGGCAGCGAATAGAGCCGCAAAAATCAAAAACGAATATCCCATCATTTTGGGCAGCAGCTTGCGCGCATAGGAAAAAGTAGACGCGATACCCGACTTGCCGTGCCGGAAAAAATTCGCGTAAGCGGCGTTGAGAACGGAGCGTACGGGAGTGAACGCGACATCGATGACCCGGTACGCGGCGGCGTAAATGCCCGTGGCGCCAAGCGTGGAAAGCCGTGCCAGCATGGTCTTATCGATGTCGTTGTACACCGTCTGCGCGCACATGCTGGTGCCGAAATAGAAACCTTCGGCGATCTCGCCGGGAATTCGCGCGAGCGCCAGCCGCGGCCTACCCATCTTGACGTGTGTGAGACCGACGGCGACGGCGCTCGAGACCATGGCCGCGCCCATGTAGAACCAACCCCAAATGAGCGCCGACGCATGACGCCAGGCGGCGAATACAATTGCGGCCCCCACAAGCCGCAGAATTGCGGGGAGAAGCGTAAGTGCGGCGGTGTGACGGAGTTCGTCGGAGGCCTGAAAACATTGGCTGCCGATTTCGGAGCCCTTCACCGCGACCAGGTCGGCAATACAGATGAGAAAAACCAGCGACCACGGAATTGAGCGGGGAAGCAGAAATCGCGCCGTCGCCAGGATGACGCCGAGGAGCACGGCTCCCGTCACAACGATCAGAAACAGAGCGTTGCCCCAGTACTCGGAGAAGAGGCTTTTGTCGCGCGAAACATTCTTGACGAGTAAATTGCCGGCGCCGAGGCTGACGTATGGCGCCACCAGCGCGACCAGCGCCACCACGCCCACAAAAGCGCCGTATTGTTCCGGCCCCAGCGCCCGCGCGATCAGTATGAAATACCCCGCCTGGACGATGATCCGCAATCCATAACCCAGGAACATCCAGCCGGAATTGCGCGCCACCGTACTGTACTTTGCGCGCTGAAAGAGTTGTTTGGCGTGATGAATCACGGACGTTGGCCTTTGAAAAAAGATTTTCCAGCAAGTACGAGCGCGCCAACCGGAACATTCTGGATCAAAGCGCACATCACGGGACGGGGACGGTAAGCCGCGAGGGCGGTGTCACCGGTAACAAGGCTCCGATTTCCGGGGGAGCAACATCGGCAGAAATGTGTTCGGGAATAGCGGTGATGCGTCCAACGCTGTGATAGAGAAGGCCGGCCTCCCTCATGCGCCCGGGGTCGTAGAGATTGCGGCCATCGATGACGATCGGGTACTTGAGAAGCGACTTCAAGCGAGGAAGATCGAGAACGGCGAACTGTTTCCAATCGGTAAGAATCAAAAGCGCGTCAGACTGTGCCGCAGCGGCGTAAGAATCGTCGGTGAAAACAACGCCGTGCTCCGGCAAGACCTCTTTGGCGCGCTGCATGGCCGCGGGATCGTAGACGCGGACGCACGCACCTTCTTTGACGAGCGCTTGGATGATGGTGATGGCGGGCGATTCGCGGATGTCGTCGGTATCGCCCTTGAAGGCAAGACCGAGAACGCCGAGTTGTTTGCCGCGCAAGTTCCACATGGCGCTGCGAACTTTTTTTAGAAAGCTCGCCCGTTGATCGTCGTTGATCTGCATGACTTCGGAGAGCAGGCCGAAATCGTAGCCGCACTGGCGAGCAACGAGATGGAAGGCTTTCACATCCTTGGGGAAGCACGAACCGCCGTAGCCGATGCCGGCGTTCAGGAACTTCGACCCGATGCGCGAATCTGACCCGATGCCAGCGCACACCTGATCAATATCGGCGCCCACAGCCTCGGAGATATTCGCGACGGCGTTGATGAAGGAAATTTTCATGGCGAGAAACGCGTTGGAAGCATGCTTGATGAGCTCCGCGCTCTTCGTGTTTGTGACGATAAGCGGAACCATCGCGTGCTTGTATCCGGCCGAGGGAACGGTGTGGGGCTCGGAATAGTAGCTACCGGAGGTAAGGGGCGCGTAGATTTCTTGGAGGAGCAACGTGCTCAATTCGTCGTCGGCGCCGATCACGATGCGGTCGGGATAGAGGAAATCAGTGACGGCTGTTCCTTCGCGCAGAAATTCCGGATTGGAAGCCACCGAGAAAGAGCCGGGCTGCGCGCCGTTCAAGACGAGTGACTTGCGGAGCCATTCGCATGTGCGGACAGGCACCGTGCTCTTTTCCACCACGACCTTTTGGCTGTGAATGGCGGAGGCCATTTCGTGAGCGACCGCTTCGACGAAGGAGAGATCCGCCTCACCGGTCTCCGATTGCGGCGTGCCGACGGTGATGAAGATCGCGCCGGAAGCGTGCACCGCTTCGTTGAGCGACGTCGAGAAATGGAGGCGCCCTCCACGGTGGCGAGCCAAGAGTTCGGGGAGATGGCGCTCGTGAATCGGGACTTCGCCGCCCTGCAAGGCGGCGATTTTCTTCTCATCGTTGTCGACCGAGATAACTTCATGACCGAGTTCGGCAAAGCAAGCTGCCGAAACCAAACCAACGTAGCCTGAGCCGACCACCGCGATTCGCATCAACGGTCCTCCGGATTTAGTGGGTGAAACCCGAGAAGGGCTGAAAGAAGAATATTTGATTGGGAGTCATGAACGGTCTTCAATCGCTGGCCATTCCGCGGGAAGATAGCTGGTAACGCTTGATCCCCGTGAATTGCAACGTGACTTGAATGAGAAAACTCGAATTGTTGATCAAATAGCGCTTCCATAGGCGAGAGGGCTCCTGGAACAGCCGATGAAACCACTGTAAGCCCGCGGACTTGATCCATTCCGGCGCGTCTTTCGTGTTGCCGGTAAGAAGATCAAAAGCCGCGCCCACTCCGATCATCACTTTGCAGTTCAGCGAGCCGAGATGTTCCGCCATGAACTGCTCCTGCTTCGGCGTGCTCAAGCCAATCCAGACGACATCCGGAGCGAGTTCCAAAAACATCTGGTGCAATTCAGCTTTCTCGTCCGCGGAAAGCGGTTGAAACGGGGGCGTATAGGTGCCGGCAATGCGGATGCCGTGATACGACTTCTCGAGATTCCTCCTCAGCGCCTCTGCAATTCCGGGGCGGCCTCCATAAAGAAAATGGGTGCGGCCCGTTGAGACCGATTGCCGGCAGACCTCCCTCATCAGATCGGGTCCGAAGACACGGCTCATATCGCGGAAACCTTCCCAGCGGCCGATCCAGACAGTCGGCACGCCATCGGGAACAACCAGCATCGCGCGATCGAGAGTCTCTTTGAACCGGACGTTGCGCTGGGCCTCCATGACCCCGTGGACTCCGGTCACGCAAACGTAACCCTTGCGGCCTTGACTCACGGCTTGATCTATGAGCGAAGCGGCCAGCGTCAGATTGACTGCGTGAACGCCAACACCCAGGACGTTTGCTCGATCCAATTCAGGCCCTCGCGGTGTGGGACTGCGTGGGAACGCGTCCCGCCTTCTTGAGCTCGGATTCGATCCACTTGTATGTGATTCGGAGTCCGGCTTCGAGAGAGATGCTGGGTTCCCAGCCGAGAACTGTATGCAGCCGCGTGTTGTCGCTATTGCGGCCGCGAACGCCCTGCGGCTTGGTCAAGTCGTGATGCTTGACGAGCTTTTTATCCGCAACGCTGCAGACCAGGTCGACTAACTCATTGATGGTGACCAACTCGCTGGTGCCGAGATTGAGAGGTTCGTGGTAGCCGGAGGCCATCAGCCGGACCAGCCCTTCGACGCAATCGTCGATGTACATGAACGAACGCGTCTGCTGGCCGTCGCCCCAGATTTCGATTTCGCCGCCGTCGGGAGCCAGCGCAACTTTCCGTGAAATCGCCGCCGGCGCCTTCTCTTTCCCGCCTTCGTAGGTGCCGAGCGGCCCGTAGACATTGTGGAAGCGCACCGAGAACGTGTGTAGGCCGTAGTCGCGGAGGTAATACTTGCAGAGCTCTTCCGCAAACAGCTTTTCCCAACCGTACCCCGGCTCAGGTTCGGCCGGGTAGGCGTCTTCTTCCACCAGCGGCTTGACGTCCGGAGAGATTTGCTTGCTGCTGGCGTAGACACAGGCCGAAGAAGAAAACAGGAAGCGCGGGACGGAATTTGTGCGGCTGGCTTCGAGCATGTGAGCGTTAATCAGAATATTGTTGCGAGAAATATCGGCGAGGTAGGCCGTGATGTAGCCGATGCCGCCCATGTCGGCGGCGAAGTTGTAGACCTGGTCGATGCCGCCGCGCGTGGCGAGAAGGCAATTCTGAAATTCGCGCAGGTCGAGGATGTCGAATTCGTCGGCCGGAGAAGGCTCGTACTCAGGCTGTTTGATGTCGGCGCCACGGACCCAGTGGCCCTCCGCCTTGAGCCTTTTCAGGAGATGATGGCCGATGAAGCCGCCTGCCCCGGTGACCAGGATTCGCGACGCCGACATATCGGTTGCTCCTCCTCGATGAAATAAGCATTGCCGATCCACACTACGAAACCAACAACTCAAAAATTTCCGCACAAATCGTCGGCGAATCGAGCCCAGCGCTCAGACGGCGCCGGAGCCCCGCAGGACGGCAGGAATCGTTCTCGCCAAAATTTTCATGTCGAGCCAGAGCGACCATTCGTCCAGGTATTGCATGTCGAGCCTCATCCATTGTTCGAACGTTATGGAGCTGCGCCCCTTGACCTGCCAGAGGCACGTGATCCCCGGACGCACGCTGAAACGCCTCCGTTGCCAGTCCACGCTGAATCCCTGGTAATCGCGCACGGGAAGCGGGCGGGGTCCGACGAGGCTCATTTCACCCGTGAAAACGTTGATGAGTTGTGGCAATTCGTCAATGCTGGCGCGGCGCAGAAATTTACCCAGGGGAGTAATTCTGGGGTCGTTCTTAATTTTGAAAACGGGGCCGGAGATCTCATTCAAGCTTTCGAGCTCGGTCATCATTTTCTCTGCGCCCGGAATCATCGTGCGGAACTTGTAGATCCAGAACCGGCGCTTGTTGTAACCGATGCGCTCCTGCAAGAAGAAGATAGGACCATCCGATGTCCATTTGATTAGGATGGCGGTGACCAGAAACAGGGGGCTGAACAAAATCAGCAGGATCAACGACGCGATGATGTCCACGGAGCGCTTGATCAGCAGCGGCCAGGCATCGCGAATGCCGGAGGAGTACGTGATGTAGTGATTCCCCTCAAACTCCGCCGCTTGCGGCCGGGACGTCTTCAGCCCAAAGAGGTCCGTGTCGCATCGAAGCATGACGCCGTGCACCTCGCACAAAGCCGCCACTTGCGAGGTATGTTCGTAGAAGGAGCGCAAGGGAAGATAATTGGCAATTTCGTCGACCACATTGTGGCGGAGGAATTCCGGCAGCATCTCGATATTGCAGACTAGTGTGCGTCCGCTCCGGTGGAATGTTTCCATCGCCGGCCAGTAGTCGTCGGCAAATCCGAGGATGCGGTACCCGAGTTCCGGGCGGGATTCGATCCTGGCCGCAAAATCCAGGGCTCGCTGATTCGTGCCCAGGATGAGCAAGTAGCGAAGATTGCGGCCGCGCCGGCGGACGTTCCCCAGTAATTGTCGGAGAATCAAGCGCCCGGCGGAAACCAGGAGAAAACTCAAAATCCAAAACAGCGCCAGAAAATGCAGCGTGACCATTGTGATGGTGAAGAGGGTGGAAGCGATGGCGAGGCATACGACGGAAAACGAAGTTGCCTTTAAGGAGTCGATAAGGATGGACCGCCCGGTGGAAAGTCTCTTCGATCCATACATTCCGCAGACCGAAAAGGCGACATCCCATGCCAGGATCATGCCTAGGAAGATGGCAAAGTTCGACACCTTCACCCGCATGCCGAGATAATCAGCGAGAGAAGGACCCTGGCGAGTAGACACGATCAGAGCGGTCGCAAACCCATAGGACAAAACCAGCAAGCTAAGATCAAACAGCTTGAGCGCGTTCAGTAAGAAATTGCGCCTGGCTTCATTCACGAGGTCGACTCCATCTTGGAGGATCTTCTGCGAGGCAAGCGTTCTTCCGGCGCCTGCAAACCGACGTTGCGAATCGCTTAGTACAGTTTTGAAAACTGTAAAGCTGCGATTGAGGAAAAGCTAAGCCGACTCCACCTGGTAGCCGGAAATTGTGAGCGCCACCGATCTCTGAATAAGCTCGACGGAGACGATCAATCTGCGGTCGCCGTGAATCGCTGCCAAAACCCCTGTGACTCCATCGAGGCTCCCCCCGCGAATCCGAACCCTCTGGCCCGTTTTAAGAAAGGAACACGGCTCGACCGGAGCTCTTTGCCGGAAGAGCGTGTGGATCGAATCGATCTCCTCATCAGGGATGGGGGTACCGTTGCCATGCGATCCGACGAAATGGATGATGCCATTTGTCTGCAAGACCGAAACACGAGCCGCCGGGGATGGGGCAAACTGGACAAAGACGTACTGGGAAAACAGCGGGAGATCAACCCGTTGCCGACGGTCGCTCCATTGCCGCAGCTCGGAATACAATGGGAGAAACGTCGTGAATCCCTTGATATTGAGTTCCGTCAAAACCTTCTTTTCGTGTCGCGAGCGTGTCTGAACCGCGAACCAGCGGAGTTCCGGGGGCAGCGCCTGCGATACCGCTGGGTGCCAGCCATTTGCCAGTGTTTGAAATTCACTCATAATCAAGGCTCCGCCATTCTGAGTCCCGGGGCTGGGGAATCCTTTTTTCAAACGCGAGCCGGAAATGCTGCTGCCTGACCCCTAGAGCAACTTGTACAAGGACTGCGGAATCGGAAACGTGCGCTTGTTCAATACAGCTCCCAGCAACCGAATCTGCGTAGCCCGCAAATTCTCTACGATCCGCACGGCCGCTTCGCGACGCGTCGAATTGGCCTCGAGCACCAGAATCAAACCGTCGGCGAGCTGCCCGAGCGCCATGGCTTCGGAGTACTCGTTCAGCGGCGGTGCGTCGATCAGCACATAGTCGAATTCCTTGCGCAGCTCGGCAACGCGCGTTTTCATTTTTTCCAGGTGCAGAACACTTCCCGTGCTTCCGTCCATCGATCCCGTGGAGAGCAACCAAAGGTTCTGGCCGTGGACCAGCTTCGCGAACGTCCGGATGGGCCCTTCGGTCGAAAGCGCGTCGGTGAGGCCGTGATGATTGGTCGTGCCGAACATGCCCGGCAAGGAAGGCGAATGCAGGTTAGCCTCGACCAGGCAAACTGATCCTTGCATATTCTTCGCCAGGGCTATGGCGACATCCACGCAGATAAGGCTGCAGCCGTTTCCGCCGTCCACTCCGGCAAAAACCACTGCCCGCGCTGGATCCTGCACGTGGTTCAGGAACACTCGGTGAACGAGGCGCAACGCCTCCTCAGCAGCCAGTTGGGTGACATCCAGCCCTGAGCCGTTGCGCGGAGAGGCGTTCCGGCCATTGCCGCCGTTTCCAACTCCGGGCGCGGGAGCCGCCGCCCGTATCGGGCGCCCCGCGAGAAACTCCTGGTCCCTGCCGGCTTGCTGCATCAATTCAAAGTTCTTGCTCATGGCTTGTCTGCCTCCGCGGGCGGAACATTCGTTGATTGCTCCGCCGCGCGCTGTTCGTTGCCGGAAATAACAGCGGGGGGAACCAAAATCTTGCGCCCCGACTCGATGTGATCGGGATTGGTCAACCAAGGGTTGAGTTCGCGAAACTGCGAAAGCACGTCTTGATCGTACCTGCCGAATCTCCTTAAACTGATCTGATACAGCGTCTGGCCGGGCTTCATCTGAATCAAATCCGGCACCTGCGGAACTAGGGCCTTTACTGACGGAAATGGCGGCTGCGGAGGTGCGACTGATAGGGGAATCGGGGTGGGGGACAAAAGGCCAGCTGACGGCGCGCTGAATGTCACGGAAGGCAAAGCGCTGGGCCCGTGTGCGCCCCGGCTTACGCGGAAGAGCGGCCAGCCCAACAGCAGCAAAATGCCCGCTGCAACCGCGACCTGTGGCGCCCACCGCGCACTAGCCGAGGCCTTGATTGTGGGAACCGAAAGCCTTATGGGAAGCGACTTTGCTTCGAATGCCGATGGCTTTGCGGCTATGGGCTTGGCCCGGAGACGTTCAAGATCCAAATCGGCAATCACGTCGAGGATGATGTCGCGGTCAATGGTCGAGCGTTTCAGGGCGTAGCCGGCCGACATGGCGTGGAAACAAAGATTGTTGATGTTGCGGGGTATTCCTTCGCTGTGCTCGGCGACCAATTTCCGTGCGCCCACTGTAAAAATGGAACGCTTGTCGCTGCCCGCGACCCAGAGTCGGTGATCGATGTACGCGTTCGCCTCCTGAGGCGTTAAAGCCTCAATCGGCACCACCATGGAGATGCGCTGGCAGAGTTGCGCCATCGAGGGGCTGGCTAAATGGTCGGCCAGCTGTGGCTGGCCCGCGAGGATGATTTGCATCAATTTGGCGCAAGGTGTCTCGAAATTGGAAAGCAACCGAATCGATTCGAGGACTTTTTCCTCTAGGTTTTGAGCTTCATCCACCACTAGCACGAATCGCCGGCCCGCCCGCATCTCTTCCGTCAAAACGCGATTCAACGCCTCATGCATGGCCGGAAGATCCATCCTGGAAACGTCGATGCCCAGGTCGAGCAGGACGTGGCGGATAAAATCGCGCGAGTCGCAGTCCGTGTGGAAAACAAACGCGGTGCGAGCTTTCCCTCGCAGATAGGAAAGATAGTGATAGAGCAAAGTTGTCTTGCCCATCCCCGGCTTGGCAACCAGCGCCACGAACCCCCGGTTGCTCTCCGTAGCATAGAGAAGCGAAGCGAGCGCCTCGCGGTGCTTCGGCCCCAGGTAGAGAAAGCGCGAATCGGGAGTGACCCCGAATGGCTGCTCGATAAGCTTGTAGTGCTCCAAAAACATGGGTTCTATGCCGCCCTCTTGGGAACGCACGCAAGCACCGGAATGCTGAGCAATTCCGCGACTTCATCCGGAGCGCGGAAGGATGGGTCGAGATGCTCGGCGACAAAGCCAGCACCGATGCTGAGAACTACCGTGGCCATGAGACCCAGAATCAATACAAGAAGCGGGCTGTGCGCCGGCAAAACGGGAACGACCGGTGGCACCGCGATTGCGACGCTGGCGATCCCCCTCTTGTCGAGAGCATCGGACGTGCGCTCCTGCTCGCGCTTGGTCAAGTAGAGAAGATAGCTTTCTTCATCGGCTTTCGCCTCGCGAACCAGCGCCGCCTGCCTCACGGCCTTTCCGTCCAGGTCCACCATCTGCGCCTGCAAATTGTGCAAGCTGATGACCAGCGCACCAGCCGTGGCTTTCTGCGAAGCCAGGTCCGCTTCAGTCTTGGCCTGATCCTCCCGGAGGAGTTCGTACGTGGGATCTCGATCGGTCGTCACGTTCAGATATTTATCCTTCTCGGCCCTGGCAACGGCTTCCTTCGTTTCCTGGATTTCCTGTTCGGCTTCCTGAACCAGCGGGTAGGAAGGGTCGTATTTCATCAGCAATTGCGACCGCTTCACTTCGGCCGCCAGCAGGGAGGCGTTCAAGTTGTCCAAAAGCAGGTTGGCGGCCATGGAGGCTTCCGAAGTCGTGGATCGGGACGGGGTTGCGGCCATTTGCTTCTTGAGGTCTGCGATGCGCTCTTCGTCGGCCGCGGCCATCTGCCGAGCCTGACCCAGGGCGCCCTCGGCCGTAGCTACCTGCAGCGCCATGTCCGTGCGTAGAATGTCCGGCGCAGCCACTCCTGCGTTTTTGCTGAAATCCGTCAGGCGCGTCTCGGCGTCCGCAAGCGCCTTCTGGTATTTGTTGGTTTCGTCAGAAAAAAAGCTGGCAGTGCCTGCCGGACGCACCAGTTGGAGGTGCTTTTCCAGATAGAGTTTGCTGAGAGTTTGTAGAACGCATGCCGGGGTCTTGGGCTCTCCGGCCCGGCCGTAGCTGACGTCGATGACGTCGGAAGCCTTTTCCGCCTCGACATTTAGCTTTTTAACCAAACGCCGAGCAGCAGCCTCTTCCTTGATCGCCATTCGCTGCGCGGGATCCCTCGGCAAAAAGACATCGGAAAGCGACCAGTCGGAAGCCAGGTCACAAGCCTTGACCGTAGTCCGCATCATGTCCACGCCCTGCAGCAAAGCCATCTCCGAAGTCACTTGATCCAGGGTTACGGCTTTGTTGTTGAGGACCATTCCATTTTCAGCGGAGGTTACGGCCGGGTCCGACCGGTCGGCTTCCACGACCACTTGCATGGTTGCCACGTAGTAGCGCGCCGCCCAGACGAAGGTGACGAGTAGCGTGGCGACGAACAGGGAGCAAAACGTGATTATCACAACGCGTCGCTGGCGAAACAGCGGGGCGGCCATGTCACGCAAAGTGAGTTCTTTCGAATCGTCCTCTGGCCGCCCCCGCCGATTTTGAGTGTTCATTTTTCAATCACCTCTTTGGATTGTTTTGGTCATCCATCGGACCGGCCATTAAAAAGGTACATAGGGATTGAAACCAAGCCCGAAACTATAGGGCACGTACCTTCGAAACTTTGTAATCCCCTTTTCCGGAACGAAAATCATGTCCCCAGGCTGAAGATGGGGCTCCTCAAGATTTTTGGCGGTCAAGACATCGCGGAGATTCAATTCTTTTACTTCTTTCCAGCCGGCGGCCTCGCGGCGATAGAGGTACACACGCGTCTTCGCGGTAGGCAAAAAACCGCCGCCCAAGGCGACGCCTTCGGTGACGGTCATGTCGTAACGGAGATCGTACTGGCCGGGCTTGCCGACTTGCCCGAGAACCATGAAATAAGCCCTTTGAAAATCGACAAGGTCGATGTTCACAATTGGATCGTGCAAGATGTTTGCATACGCCTTCTTGACGGCTTCGACCGCTTCCGGAACCGTCATCCCGAGAATGAACACTGGATTCGCGCTAAGCAGCGTAACGTAGCCGTCGGGCTGGACGGAAACTCTCGGCTGGTCCAATTCCGGTGCAATCGGAAATGTGATGGAAAGAATGTCGTCACGGTTGAGGGTGTAGCGAGGATTTCTCTCCGCCGCGACGGGATGGTCGATCGCCGCGGGAGTCGATGCGGAGCTCACAACACTCCCGCCGGGAACGGCCGCGGCGGTGCCAATATCCAGTTTCTGCCCTCGCGCGGGCAGGACCATAAGTGCGAAACCTAATAAAGTCAGAGTCCCCGGCAGGAATGTTCTTGCACCCATCACTGTTCCTCCTCTTCCTTTTTCCTTCCCAGAAGGCCTGAGTGATTCCATCGCTTGGTTCCTTGTGAACGGGCAATTTCGCCAAAGATTTCTTGTTGCGAGCCATCTGTCTCTAGGGCGATTTCATATCCGAGTTCTTCGCCTGTCATCAGAATGCCGTGACAACTCTTCAAAGCAAATCCGCTATATTCACCCTGCGTCGGCTCTCCGGAAACACGAAGAACTGCCGCCTCCATTCCAATTCGGAGGATCCGCCCGTTTGCCCCGAGCGGCGGCAGCACAACTTCGAGATGCGTCCGTGCCCCGTGTGGCGGAGAGCAGGAGGAATACACAAACACGCCAATTTCGCTGATATCGCGCGTCCAGCCTTCTCCAGTCTTCGGCTGACCTTCTTCGCTCCACGTAAATGTCACGGGAGCCTGCACTGGATAGCGGGGAGCTCTGCGCGATTCCAAAGATGCACCACTCAAGTCGATACGAATTCGAACCAACTCCGTGCGGTCGACATCGATCCCAGAAAAAAAGTACACGCAGCCTAGCAGGATCAAAAATTGGAACAAGAGACCAATTGACTCCTGGCGGTGCGATGCATCCACCCCCAATGGTGGTAGCTCATAAATGGAGAATAATGTCCAGGGGACATTTGACCAGTAATAGTACCTGCCTTGCCGGTCGGCTTCTGAAGGGCTGGCGGCAGCGTGCTGAGAGGTCCGCATTCCACGGCTCGACTGGCCCGGCGAGAATGAGGTACAGGAGACTAGCGGTTGTAATGGTCCTGTTGTTTCCTAGCTCTGCACAAACAAGGTACTTAGCAAGAAGAGTGATTCAGTTCGAGTCTTATTTGACATGACAAATTTGACCGGTTCAGATTATAAAATTGGGTCCACGTCTATCGCGGCCTGAGATTCTCAGTGACCCAGGATTCGCTGAAAAGTGAATGAAGGTCTTTAGTGATTCACTCGCGGTCTAAATTACTCCAACTATGGTAGCAACAGTACCACCCATTCGCTTTTTGAATTGAACTGATTTTGCAAAAAGCTCTTGTTAAATTTCAACCTTACAGTCACAATCCCGCAACCAAGCATAAAACTTCCCTTAGGGGTGAAAGGGCAAGAATGAATTCCTTTCCTCGCAGATTTGCCTCTACGATTCGCGTCATTTTGGCAGATGCGAGCACAATGACGTGCCAACTCCTGTACAAAGAGTTCAAGCGCCGCCGCTGTGGTATTGAGATCGTGCGGACTGTCTTTGACTCCCAGGGGCTCTTGAAGGCCGTTGCCGAGGCAAAACCGGAGGTCGTGATTACGCATACCGACCTTCGAGATGGGATTCATACGGGTTTGCGCATTGTGCGACAGATTTGCATGAGTCATCCGGAAGTCCATGTGATTCTCCTTCTCGATAGTAGTCATCGTGATCGCGTCGTCGAAGCTTTTCGGTACGGCGCTCACGGAGTCTTTTGCGGTGACGAATCGCTCGATGCGCTTTGCAAGTGCGTTGAAGCGGTTTCCCGTGGCCAAATCTGGGCGTCGACCAAGGAAATTCGCTTCTTGCTGGAAGCGTTGAGCCAGCCTTCCTCTGCCCAGATTTCCTGTGGCAGAAATGACAATCTGCTCACCCCACGCGAAGAAGAAGTAGTCCGCCTTGCGGGTGAAGGATTGTCCAACAAAGAGATTTCCGTGCAGCTGAACCTGAGCGAACACACCGTGAGGAACTACCTCTGCCGCATCTTTGAAAAGATGGGAATTTCGAGTCGCGTCGAGTTGATTTTGCGATCCCTCAGTAACCCCCAACCGCTAAAGCTCGGACCGATCGTGCTTCCCGCCAAAGACGAAGCAGCGCTGCCTCCCAGGGACCATACGCAGTGAGGAGGTGGCATGTATTTCGGCCCCGACGCCGGTCGGATCTAGGTGCGCCATGCGAGCCCACATCCCTGGAAAAACCTCTTTGCGGCAGCCTATTCGAGAAACTACATCAACTTTTCCGACCCCAAGGATCCTGCAGACCGTATCATCACCGCAACTGCACTCGTCGAGGGGATGTCTCTACTCACGGCCGACGGCGCAATTCGTCGATCGAAGGCCTTTCACACGATCTGGTTGATGCCATAGCCGCGTGACTTTCCTGGCCGCATGCAGACCCGCGCATTCCGTCGTGCAATAGTCCATCGC
>DATKQB010000143.1:0-61335 GCA_035523795.1 Verrucomicrobiia bacterium
AACGACGCAGATGCGTGAAACCCCCGCGACTTGCGCTGGAATGGTGGTCATCAAGAGCGTGGAGATCAGCGGATATCGCCCGCCGGGCACATAGCATCCAACTGAGTCCAGCGCACGAACGAGTTGCCCGACTGTAAGCCCACCATTTCTACTCGTCCATTCAACCGGCTTCTGCTGTTCAGCGAAGCTGCGAATATTCTTTGCGGCCAAGCGAACCGAAGACCCGAGTTCCTTAGAAATCGAGCGCGCCGCCTGGCGCAGTTCGGTCTCTGTGACACGCAGAGCTTTTCTTCCCAGGTTGTCCCATCGCTGGGCAAACTGTCGCAAGGCTCTATCGCCGCGTCGTTGTATCTCAGAAATAATTCGTTTCACTTTTCGCTCTTGACGCGTTGTCGGCTGTGAGCGTGCAGCTAACCTGGCTACCATCTTTGCTGCGCGTTGACATTCGAGAATCTGCATCACGCCACCACCTTGTTGAGCGGGTACTCGACAATTCCTTCGGCTTTCGCCGCCTTCAGTCTGGGGATCACGTCCCAGGCAATACGTTCATCGATCACCGTGTTCACTGCGACCCAGATGTCGTCGCTGAGCGGCGCTATGGTCGGCTTGTTCAATGCGGGCAGGACGGCGAGAACGGCATCCAGGTGGTCGCGGCGAACATTCAGCATCAACCCGACCCTGCCTTTGGCCCGTAGAGCTCCGAGCAACATCAGAGCAAGGTTCTCGATCTTCGAGCGCTTGGTTTCATCCTCCCAGGCTCTGCAGTTGGCGATGAGCTGCGTGTTGGACTCGATAACGGTGTCAAGAATGGACAGATGGTTCGCCCGAAGAGAACTTCCCGTCTCTGTGATCTCGACGATTGCGTCAGCGAGTTCGGGAGGCTTCACTTCGGTGGCGCCCCAGGAAAACTCAACGTTCACGTTGATGCCCTTTTCTTCGAAATATCTCCGGGTGACACCAACCAACTCAGTGGCGACGGTGCATCCTTCCAGGTCATCGGGTTTTTTGAAACGCGAGTTTTCGGGAGCAGCCAGCACCCAGCGTACCTTTGCACGACTTTGCTTCGCGTAAACCAGATCGCTCACCGTCGCGACGTCGAGGTTGCTTTCAAGAACCCAGTCCAGGCCGGTAATTCCGGCATCAAGCGCGCCATGCGAAACATAGCGCGCCATTTCCTGAGCGCGAATCAGCATGCACTCGATCTGCGGATCACTTGTTCTGGCGAAATAGGACCTGCCATTGGTGAAGACGTCCAAACCAGCGGCGGAGAGAAGCCGGAGTGTCGACTCCTGCAGACTGCCTTTGGGAAGACCGAGACGGATGCTCATCGCGCCACCTTACTTCCCGCCGCGGTGAGAATCTCAATGGCCGCGGTAAAGCACGAAACCGTTCCCTGGTGGCAGATTCGGCCGTCGCCCTGCACACGCACACGAAGCAGCAACGTGTCGCGGTCGCAGTCGGTTGCGATCGATTCCACCACGGCAACGTTGCCGGACGTCTCGCCCTTGGTCCAAAGCTGGTTACGGGTGCGGCTGAAGAACGTGGCATGCCCGGTACGCAGCGTCTTCGCAAGCGCTTCGCGATTCATGAATCCCAGCATGAGAACCTCGCCGCTGTCGGAATCCTGAAGAACCGCCGGCAAGATGCCTTGCATTTTGTCGAAATCGAGATCAAGCATGGCTGATGTCCTCATCGTGATTTGCCAACCAAAACAAAAAAGCCCGCTTACGCTTATCGCGTCAGCGGGCTCAACCTTGAATGATTGCTGGTTTCTAGGTGTAGACCTCCGCTGACACGTGTGCCACGTGATGATGATGGTGGCGGTGTGACAGCGAAGTCATGTAGCGAATATAGAGAAGTATGCGGAGGTCGTCAACCTAAATCAATATGCGCATAAATCTGTTTGCTCTCCATTGAGGCAGCCGCCTGAGTGGCCGGTTTTATCAGCTTCGATTCTCCGGCGACTTTCGACGGTACGACAAAGCCCGGACCATACGGTCCGGGCTTTTTTTATGCTGCCCAGCGTAGAGCGTTGGGCAGTTGCTCGTTGGTAAACTCCGTCAAGGTGCAACGGTGATCGCGACCGGAATTTCGTTCGTAAGTGATCCCGAAGTTCCGATCAGCTCAATCGTTGTGGTTCCGGTTGGCGCACGCCGTGAAGCGCTCCAATTAATGGTTACCGTTGCGGTGCCGTTGGCCGGGACCGATACAGGGTTCGAGGAAGCCGTGGCCGAAACGCCACTTGGGAATTCGTTCACGCTCAAATCCACCGAACCGCTGAACCCATTCACGCTGGTGATCGTGAGTGTGGTGCCTACAGTGCGGCCCTCATCCACGGTGAACGAAGACGGGGACAACGACAGGGTAAAGTTCTTCGTTCCCGAAGAAGCATTCACAGTGAGAGAAATGGTTGTGCTGTGACTGGTTGAGCCGGAGGTTCCGGTGATCGTCACCGTAGCCGTTCCGACCGTTGCTGAGGAGGATGCAGTCAGCGTGAGTACGGAGGTCGCGGTGCCGTTTGCCGGCGGAGTGACAGGATTGGTCGCAAACGATGCGGTCACACCGCTCGGCAATCCGCTGGCGCTAAGTGTTGTCGCAGAATTAAATCCGCCGGTGCTCGTAACGGTAATCGTGCTCGTCCCGCTGCTGCCCTGCGTCACGGTCACGGAGGTGGGCGACGCGCTTACGCTGAAGTTCGGCGTCGTCGTCGAGTTCACGGTGAGCGAGACGGTGGTGGTCGCCGTCAGGGTTCCCGATGTTCCAGTGATGGTGACGGTAGCCGTTCCAGTGGTCGCGGTGCTGCTCGCCGTCAGAGTCAGTGTGCTGGTTGAGGTTGTCGGATTCGTGCCGAACGTGGCCGTAACTCCGCTGGGCAGGCCAGAGGCTGAGAGAGTCACGCTACCAGAGAATCCGCCTACATCAGTGACTGTGATCGTGCTGGTGCCGCTATTGCCTTGTGTGATGGTTACGCTGCTCGGCGATGCGGAGAGCGTAAAGCTGGGCGTGGACGATCCAGCCAACAGGGTGATCAGTCCGGTTGTGTTCGGACTGCCCCAGCCAGTGCACAGATCGAAGCCGGTTGCTGCCGAGTACTTGCCGCAGCTTCCGCTGGTGATGTCGTGGAGGTACGTGCTGTAGCTTGATCCTTCGGCAGCCGGGTAAAGGTTGGGATTGATGTAGCCGATCGAGGTGCCATTGGCGGCTGCCTGTTGGTTGGCTAGAGCGAGGTAGCCGGCCCACATGGGAGCGGCAAAGCTGGTTCCACCATATTCGTTGGCGGTACAACTGGTTTGGTCGGCGCAGACGTAATAAGTGAAGTTTGCGTTGCCCGAAACGTCCGGGCCGTTTCGGTCCGTCTTGGAGCACCCGGAGCAGCCATCCACGGGCGTTTGCCAGGAGGGGATCGCGATCCCGTCTGGAGAAACGCCGCCGCCGCTATCTGCCCATGCCGTTTCTGAAGCCCACGGACCGCCTGCTTTCGACGTCGTCAGGTCTGTGCCGCCGACCGATACGATGTTCGCATCGTCCGCCGGCCACGCCTCGTTCGACGAAGACCAGGCCGAACTGTCGCCGGAAGCGGCAAAGAAGTTCTGGCCTTGCGCCGCCATCTGCTCAAAGTACGGATCCAGAGTGCTGGGGTCTGCCGGTGTCCAGCCCCACGAGCAGCTGATCTGCTTCGACAAGGGAGCATCCGTCGTCGAAACCATCGCGCTGATGCAGGCCGTATCGCTGATATTTCCCGATCCGTTGGCGAGGACATCACCGCACACATACATGTAGAGCATGCTGGAGCCAGGAGCCATGCCCATGGACTGGGTCATGTCGAGGGTCTGCTCGGTATCGTCGCAAGCACTGCTGCCGCTGTCGACGCAGCTGGTGCCGTAGCCACCCGTGGAAATCAGGGTTGGCGTGTACGGTTCGGTTTGACCGGCGTTCTTGTAATACGTGGACAGATCCGACAGATCGGTGCCCGCGAATTCGAACAGGGCAAGGTTTTGGCCCGAGCCGGTGAGCGCGGTCCCGCCATAGTAGGCAGCGCGCATATCACTGCCCAGGAAGGACGCCGAAGGGCCGGAGCCAGTCGTGGCATGAGAGACGACCTTATCGGCATCGATCCCGTGAGCCTTGGCGTAATCGCTCTTCTTGACATACAGCGGATGCGGCTTGGAATCATTGTCCAAACCAGAGATGTGCCAGAGCTGGAAAGGAAGGTCGACCGTGGGCTCGCGGTCTACCGCAAAGAATGTCCGGGCTTCCGTAGGATCCTGATAGAGATTAAGGTTGACGTGGAATGCCTTCTCTATATTGGCCACCGTGCCGCTGAGCCATAGGTCTCTGCCGTCACGGTTTCCACCGACGACTTGAAAGCCGCTGGCTTTGGCGAAAGCAACCAGAGCGTCCCAATCTTCCTGGCTGGGGCCGAACCGGGCGGTAAATTCCTGGGGCGTGAGGAACTGGTGGTAGGAGGGGCTTGAGGGATCCTGGAGTTCCTGCAGGAAACTTTGCAATCCCGCGCGATCACGCAGGGGCAGGACCATGTCGAAGCGCAGAGTTTGGATTGCCGGCAGGTGCCCCACTAACGGCGCCTGCCCGCTTGCCACTTCTTCACGCACGTGACGCGTGAGCAGTGGAGACTGGGCATGAGCAATGCTAGCCACGATCGACACGCTGGCAACGATCGTCAGCAGAGATATACTGAACCTTCTCAGCATAACTTCTCCTTCTATTTTTCAGATTTTTCCTTCTTGGATTTTCGAGCGACCGTAGAGAAGTGGCCTTGGAGTCAAAACGCGCAAATTGTACAACGGTTCTACAGGCTTGCAACACGGAAAAGATGTTTTGTTACAAAGACCGGAAAGTCTTAGCCCATGTCGTTACCCGGAGTCCTTCGTCTCTCCTGGAAGTTCCCCGAAAGTATCCCTGCAGTGAGCAGCGGATGTGCCCTCCCCGTTCAAGGGCGCATGGGAAAAAGAAGATTCAGCGGTGCGGCCAGGCACCGTTCCTCCCAAGCTCGCGATCAGCGTCGGCCTTTGTGCCCGGACAACGTAGCGTGTTAGTTTTCTTGACTTCGGACGCACCGTCACCATAATCTTCTCAACCAAAAGCGGCGAGGAGCGTGTCGGTCTGTGCGGGAGGGTCGACAGTCAGAGTTTGCCTTCGTACCATCGCCTTTCGTGACGTTCGCTTTCGGACCGTCCGCTTCATTTTCTGAGCAAGCACAAAGTGAGTACAGGCTCCGAGGGGGACGCACGATGAGATCTGTCACAAGAAAGCGAATTCTCTGCCTGTTTCCGGTTGGTCTTCTATTATTCATTCCCTGCATGTGGGCGCAAACCGGCACTACATCGTTGCATGGCAAGGTTGTTGATAGTTCGCACGCGGTGGTAGCCGGGGCGACTATAACTCTTGCTAATCCGGCCCAAGGCATCAGCCGCGATGTGACCACGACTTCGAGCGGAGAGTTTGAGTTTCTCGGGCTTTCCCCGGGCAATTATGCGCTGACGGTGGAAAAGGCTGGCTTCAAGAAATACGAACAGAAGAATCTGCAGCTGCTCGTTAACGTGCCCACCACCGTGAACGTGCAGCTGCAGGTGGGCGGGATCACGACGGAAATCGAGGTTTCGGGGGAAGCGCCACCCATCAATACTGAGGATGCGAGCATGGGGATCGCATTTGACGAGAACCAGGTGAAGGAGTTGCCGCTCGAGGGCCGCAACGTCCCGGACCTGCTGACGCTGCAGCCGGGAGTTGCCTACACCGGCAATCGATCAGACACGAGCCCCGACGACAGCCGAAGCGGCGCCGTAAACGGTGCACGCAGCGACCAGGGGAATATCAGCCTTGATGGCATTCGCGTAAACGAGGAAGGCGGGCAGGCGTTTCAATCCGTATTGCCAGTGACGCTGGACTCGGTACAGGAATTTCGCGTGACCACCTCGAACGCCAACGCCGACGAGGGAGGAACAAGCGGCGCACAAGTAGCTCTGGTGACGAAAAGCGGGACGAATAGCATCCACGGATCGGTCTACGAGTACCTGCGCAACACCTATACAAGCGCCAACGATTACTTTAACAAGCTGACGCAGGTCTCCACTTGCACACTGCCCAATCCGAATGAATGCAACACGCCTCCCAAGCTGATCCGCAATATTTTCGGAGCTTCGCTGGGCGGCCCGATAAAAAAGGATCGTTTGTTTCTCTTCATGAATTTTGAAGGAACGCGGCGCGCAGAGCAGACTGTGAGTTCGGGAGAAGAAGTCCCGAGCCTGGCGATGCGGGATGGGGTCCTGCAATATTTGTGCGCGGACCCATCTAAATGTCCTGGCGGAGCGAGCTACGGGGTGCAAGGCGTGAGCGGCCAGACGTACACGCCAGCGCCGGGATACTATGCGCTCGGTGTGAAGCAGCTGCAAGGGATCGATCCAACAGGCGCGGGCCCCGACGCGGCGTCGATGGCATACTTCCAAACCCTGCCTGTAGCGAACAGCAATGTGACGGGAGATGGTTATAACTATCAAGGATTCGTATTCGCAGCGCCGACGCATCAAACGCAGAACGTCTACATCGCGCGTGCCGACTACAACATCACGCAAGACGGCAAGCAGCGTCTTTCGCTGACGGGAGCTTCGCAGGACGATTCAGACGATACCTGCGCTGCCTGCCAGCCATACTTTCCCGGGGAAGTTCCGCAAGCCCAGACCGTCTACCACAACAAGGGTCTGATCGCGGGCTACTCGGCAGTCATCCGCCCAAACCTGATGAGCAATTTCCACTACGGGTTCATTCGAGAGAGTTTCGGAAGCCTGGGAAATTCGTACCAACCGTGGATCATTTTCAATTTCACGCAGGCAGTTACCCGCACCCAGGATTTCCAGCGTCCGATGCACAATTTTTCGGAAGATTTGTCCTGGATTCATGGGAAGCACACGCTGCAATTTGGCGGATATCTTTTGTTCATGCGCAACCCGCGAGTCAGCTACAGCTCTTCCTACAACACGGGAAGCACAAATTCATCCTTCACCGTAACCTCAGGTTTCTCCAGTCCCGGCAACCCAAGCAAGTTCAATCCGGAGAATAACCCAAGCGGCTCGGGTCCCTGTGATCCAACCACAGGAGCCGGTTGCTACCCCGCGGTGGATCAGAGTTTCGACGTGTTTTATGACTATCCCATCACTGATTTGTTAGGAATGGTCACTAATGCCACTACAGTTTTTAATTACAATCGGCAACTTCAGCTCATTTCCAATGGAACGCCGATCTCCCGCCGATTTGCGCAGAACAGCTACGAGCCGTACGTGCAGGACATCTGGAAGGTGAAACCGAACCTCACGCTGACTCTGGGCCTGCGCTATTCGCTGTTCTCTCCTGTGTGGGAGACCAACGGTCTGCAGGTTTGTCCCGGCCCATCTTTGGGAAGCTTGTACAACAGCCGAGCAAGTGCAGGCGCGAATGGGATCCCATCCAATATGGATACTCCACTGCAAGTCAACTGGTGTGGTCCCGCGAACCACAAGAGTGGATATTGGAACTGGGACTATAAGGATTTGGGTCCTCATATCGCCTTTGCCTGGGCGCCGAACAGGACCGAGGGTTTCCTGAGCAAAGTTTTGGGCAGCAATAACAGGTCGTCTATCCGAGGCGGCTTTGGAATTGTGTACGACCGATTCGGGCAGGGCATCGTGGATGAGTTCAGCGGAAATTCCTTCGGTCTGACGACGAATCTCACCAACGGGACGCTCCCGATAGACACTTATCCTCGGTTGACGAGTGTGAATGCGATTCCACCAAGCCTTATCCAGCCAGCTCCTGGGGCGCCAAGTTTCCCAGAGGCGATACCGTCCATGCAGGCGCTGGGTGCGTCCGATTTCGGCAACAGCCTGGATACTTCGATAAAGACTCCATATTCATACACGTTGGACTTTTCCGTGGAGCGCGATCTGGGGAAAGGATTCTCATTGGATGTTGCTTACGTGGGCAGACTCTCGCATCGTCTGCTCAGTTCACAGGACGTGGCTCAACCGCTCGATCTGAGGGATAAGAAATCGGGTCTGGATTACTATTCCGCGATTCAGCCTCTGGCAAGACTTTATGAGCTGCAGGGTGTAAACGATTCGACCTTCAGTGATTCCATGGTGAGTCCGGCCGTGGTTCAGTATTGGACGGACATGCTTCAACCGCTGGTTCCCGGCGGATCGTATGCGCTGGGTGCGCAGAATGGAGGTTGCCCTGGCGCCAATGCTCCTGCCTCGACCACCGATCCCGTGCTAGCGATCTTCGACCTTTTCTGCGGAAACGCGGGTGTTGAGACCACGGCGCTTACGGCTTTGGATTTGCCGAATTCTGTTTCCGGGTTCCCATTCACTGGAATACCGGACTATACCAACAATAATCAACAGTACACCGCGGTTGGAGGGCCGAACGCCTTCTACAACCAGCAATATGTATCGTTGTTCGCGTTGCGGTCGATCGGATTCTCGAACTACAACGCTCTGCAAGTCTCGCTCAGACATCAGATGAGCCACGGTGTGCAGTTTGATTTCAACTACACCTATTCGAAATCGATCGACCTGTGCTCAGATGCGGAGCGGCTCGGAAATTCCGGGGCTCTCAACTTCAACGGCGGTTGTCAGATGTTCAATGCCTGGCAGCCTTATCTTTTCCGTGCCGTCTCCGATTTCGATACGACCCATCAGTTGAATTCAAACTGGATCATTGATTTGCCTTTCGGCCAAGGCCGCCTGTTGGCGCCTCATGTGAATCGCGCTGTGGATGCCGCGATCGGAGGCTGGCAGCTTTCCGGACTGTTCCGGTGGACGAGCGGTTTCCCGTATACGATCTATAACAATCCCGCCGATTATCCAACAGACTGGTATTGGGAAGGCGCGGCAATGCCGACGGTCTCGCACTTGCAAAGCGGGGCTTATCATCAAGCGGACGGCAACGTGAATATCTTTCCCAATCCGTCCGCAGCCGAAGCATCGTTCAATCCGGCGCTGCCGGGCCAGGTGGGAGTGCGCAATTTTGTTCGCGGAGACGGCTTCTTCGGCGTTGATCTCGGACTTTCAAAACGTTGGAAGATGCCTTGGAACGAAAAAGAGAATCTGGCGTTGCGCTGGGAAGTCTTCAACGTGACCAATTCGACTCGCTTCGACTTCAACGACCTGAATTCCGGCAGCGCAAGCGAAAGCAACAACTCTATCGCCACCACAACTTTCGGCAACTATACGCACCTGATGACGAACCCGCGGGTGATGCAGTTTGCCTTACGCTACGAATTCTAACTTGCAAGCCCTTCACGCGATACAGCCCGGCGATGCTGATAAAGGCGCACGTCTTCGAACCGGCGCAGCGCCGCCGAATACGAGGTCAATGATCATGAATCGTCAAAAAACGCCATTGTGGCTCTTCGTCTTTGTGTGGGTCTTTGCCTGCTGGGTGATGATACCCAATGAAAGCTGGGCGCAATCCAAGCCGGCTGCCGACCTCATTATTACCAACGCGAAGGTCTGGACCGTGGACAAATCGTTGCCGACCGCACAGGCCGTCGCGGTTCTCGGAGACCGTTTTGTGGCTGTCGGCTCGGCGGCCGAAGTTGATGCGTGGCGCGGTCCGCGAACACAGGTAATTGACGCAGCCGGGAAGCTCCTGTTGCCGGGGTTTAACGATGCGCACGTGCATTTTGTGTCCGGCGGGATGCAACTCGACAACGTTCAACTTAAGGATGCTCGGAGCGCAGAAGAGTTCGCGCGGCTGATTGGCGAGCGTGCGAAGACCACGCCGAGAGGGGAGTGGATTCTTGGCGGCAACTGGGATGAAACCAAATGGAATCCACCCAACATGCCGACCAAAGAACTGATAGACGCGATCACGCCGGATACGCCTGTGTCGGTCAGCCGTTACGACGGCCACATGGTTTTGGCCAATTCCGTTGCTTTGCGACTTGCCGGCATTACGGCGAAGACTCCCGATCCGCCCGGTGGAACCGTCGTCCGCGATGCCCAGGGAAATCCTACGGGCGCGCTGAAGGACGCGGCGATGGCTTACGTGGACAAAGTGATTCCGCCGCTGACTCATGATCAGCGAATGAAGATCGTGAAGCGCGCCATGGCGTATGCGGCGTCGGTGGGCGTCACCAGCGTGCAACACATGAGCGCCAGCTATGAAGATATCGGAGTCTACTCCGAACTACTGCAGCACGGTGAATTGACGGTGCGCATGTACGTTGCGCCCTCAATCACCCACGTCGACGACTTGGCGCAACTTGGGATCCGCCACGCTTTTGGAGGATCTTACCTGCGCATTGGCGCTCTCAAAGCCTTCGCAGATGGCTCGCTGGGTTCGGGAACAGCCTATTTTTACGAACCGTTCCTGAACCAAGGGAACAACAGGGGGTTGCTGTCGGATGAAATGCATCCGATCTCGCTGATGCGTGATCGCTACATGAAGGCGGATGCGGCGGGATTGCAACTCTGCACGCATGCCATCGGTGATGAGGGCATCTCGACCATACTCGATCTTTATGGCGATGTGATCAAAGCGCACGGCGAAAGCGATCGGCGGTTGCGCATCGAGCACGCACAACACATGGCGGCCAAGGATTTCGAGCGCTTCGCGCAGATGCACGTGATCGCCTCTGTCCAGCCTTATCATGCGATCGACGATGGCCGGTTTGCTGAGGCGCACATCGGGCACGATCGCGCAAGCCGTACTTATGCTTTCCGTACTTTCTTGAACCATGGTGTGCGGTTGGCTTTCGGCACCGATTGGGAAGTGGCGCCGCTCGATCCATTGCTGAGTGTTTATGCCGCTGTGACCCGGGCTACTCTCGATGGAAAAAATCCCAATGGCTGGTTCCCTGAGCAGAAACTCTCGGTTGCCGAGGCGATCGAAGCATACACGATGGGATCGGCGTATGCCGAATTCCAGGAGAAAGAGAAAGGCTCGATCACGCCTGGGAAGTTGGCCGACATGGTGCTTCTCAGTGACGACATATTCTCAATTGCGCCGGAGAAAATTCGTGACGTTCGAGTCGTGAAAACTTTTGTTGGAGGAAGAATAGTGTTCGACGCCGCCAGATAGAAAGAAGCCGGCTCCGGGCCACGGGCAATGAGGATTCTATGGCGACACCAGTCACTACCCCCTGCCATGCCTCGACCTGCCTGCGCATGGAATCGAAAATTCCGCTGCATCCGGGTCGATGGCCACCCACACACAGTCAATCAGTAAAAGGATTTCGAGTGCTTCGAGCACTGGCGTAAACGCGCCAGTGACAATGTTTCCAAAATTGGTGTTCCGTGAAAGCCAGATTTCTTAAAAGGCCCTCCTGGACCGCCCCAGTTTCAATGGCAACCCACGTAGCCCAAGGTTCAGACCGCGCTACATAAGGGCTGCGCGCAGCAGTCCGACGCCGAGCGTGACGACCGATGCGGCCAACACTGCGGCGCCAACGTAAATCAGCGAGATGAATCCATTCGGCTGCGTGGCCGAAGGAGAAAGCATGGAGAAGAAAAAGCCGGCGGGAATCAGGATCGCCGCCGCGGGCACGCCAACACGCGCTAGCCAAAGAAGAGATGGAGGAAGCGCGGTACCATCGGCGAGCAACTGGCAAATCAGAGACAACACGACGATCACGCCCGCATGGGCATGACCCGCGCGAAAGAAATTCTGCCGTAGCGGATTCTGCATGTAACCGCTGGCACGATCGACAAGCTGAGTCAGCAGAAAGTATCCGCCGTACTGAATGGTGGGAACGGTAATGAGAATAACTCCTGCCATTATGCGGGCATCACGTGTCATGAGATCCTCCGGCTTGTGATTGTGAAAGCAGATTGGAGTTAGCGATTGTCGGCGAGTTCACCGCCCTCAGGTACGATGAAGGCATCGACCCGCAGGCCGTCCGGTAGTTGCGCACCGGAATCGAGTTCGACCAACGTTTCCAGAATCTTGGTGTCGATCTTTTCTGTTGGCTCGTCGGTGCGGACATTTTTCGGTCCAAGCTGCTGGCCAACACGCACCACGTGTCCCCAGAATTTCCGTGTGCCATAGGCGTCGGCGGTAAAGTAGGCGCGCTGCCCGACGCGCACTTTGCTAACGTCGCTCTCATCGACGTCAACGCGCACGCGCAGAGTCTTACGATCGCCGATGGTCACGACCGGATCTGGGGTCGTCGAGGAGTTCGACACGCTCTCTCCGCTGCGATGATGCTTGCGCAGCACGATGCCATCCATCGGCGAACGGATGAACGTCTTTTCGTAGCGCGCCTCTGCTTCTTCGAGTTGCGCCTGCGCCAGCTTCACATCGGCTTCGGCTAGCGATTGATCTTCTTCGCGTGCGCGATCATCGACCAGCGCGTGCTGCTCGACGGCTGCGTCGTATTTCGCTTTGGCGACGTCCGCGTCGCTCGCGTAGCGATCGAGTTCCTCGCGCGACACCACCCCAGCTTTAAATAACTCCTGGCGACGATGCAATTCCGACTGCGCGTTTTGCATGACGGCCTTGGCTTCATCGACCGACGACCACGCCTCTGCGCGCTCCTGATGCCGGGCACCGTTGATGACCTTACGCAGAACGGCTTCCTTCGCGGCCACGTTCGCTCGCGACGATTCGACCTCCGCAGCGTAATCCGCATTCTCGAGCTCCGCCAGCACTTCGCCGCGATGGATGGCGTCTCCCTCCTCGACATTGACCGACCTCAGCCGCCCACTCAGTTCCGAGCCGATCTTGACGTCCTCCGAATACGGCTCGACGCATCCCGGCCCAGCGATCAGTTCCGGCTCGCGATTCGAAACCGCAGCGTTCACCGCCTGGGGGGCGTGCGCGTGCCGCGATGCGATCATCAATGAAGCAGTCAGCAGGAAGATGCCCAGCCCGGCCGTCCATACGATGCGACTCTTCAGCGAGTTTTGGATCGAGAATTCGCTACTCATAAAAACATCTCCAATGCACATGCGGATCGTGCGCAATTCAAAGCGGTTCAGGTGCGATCAGGCCAGGCTCACCGGAGTCTGGGAACAATTATGTGCCAACAAACCGGCCGGCACGATTTCGGATTCGTTCTGCGTAGCGATCGCGCCGTCTTCGATTTTCACGATGCGATCGGCAAAGTGCAGCACGCGCGAATCATGGGTCACCATGACGACCGCGCGTCCGTGCTGATGGGCAAGCTCCGTCATCATCTCCATCACCGTGCGGCCGGTATGGGAATCGAGCGCGGCGGTCGGCTCATCCGCGAGAATGATTCCTGGATCGCCAGCCAGAGCCCGCGCAATCGCCACCCGCTGCTTCTGCCCCCCGCTCAGGTCGGCAGGAAAGCTCGCATATTTTTCTCCCAGTCCGACCTGCTCGAGCAATTCGTGGGCGCGCCTCTTCGCCTTCGCCGCCGAGATCCCCTTGAGGTCAAGCATGAGCTCGACGTTTTCACCGGCAGTCAACGTCGGAAACAGATTGAATCCCTGAAACACAAATCCGATGTGCGCCAGCCGCAGCGCCGGCAATTCTTTTTCGCGCAGGCCGACGACTTCCACGCCCGCAATGCGGACGCTGCCGGAAGTCGCAGTCAGGATGCATCCCATAATGGAGAGCAGTGTCGTCTTGCCACTGCCCGACGGCCCCATCAGCATGAGCATCTCACCAGGATGCACATCGACATCGACGCCGCGCAGCGCCAGCGTTCCCGACGTGCCCTCGTCATATTTCTTCGTCAGCTCACGAACTGCGATTGCGGACTGCATCTTTCATCTCCTGTTCTATCTCATGTCATTCCGAGGAGTACGACGCAGAGGAACCCTCTTTTTTATTTTTTGAAACTAGAACCAGATTCCTTTTCACGCTCGTCGAATGACGACAGCATTCACCCCTTGAACACCATCGCCGGATCGATGCGGGTTACTTTGTTGATTGAAACCAGCGCGGCCCCAATGCACATCGTCAGTGTGAGAAAGAGCATTCCCACGGCCATGGGCGCAGGCAACATGATGGCTGCGCCACCCTTCTGGCTGGCATGGACTACGAACACGCTGACGATCATTCCCATCACATACCCGATCACGGCGCTGATCGCGGCCTGCTTCATGATGACTTTGTAGACGTAGCTATTCGGTGCGCCCATCGCTTTCAGTGTTCCGTACTCGCGGATGTGATCCATCGTGGTGGCATAAATTGTCTGCGCGACGACAACGAATCCGACCACCATGCCGAGTAAAGCTGCAATCAGCACAGCCACGCCAGCGCCGGTGGTGAACATCCAGTAGAAGCGCGTCATGCGGCTGAATTGCTCGCTGGTCAGGACGTCAACGTCTTTCACGTGCGCGAGCAAGTCGCGCCGGACCTGCTCGAGATTCGCTCCCGGCGAAAGCTTCACCAGAATGAACAGCGTCTGATCCTCGCGCAGGTTGGTGAAGTCCTGCGCGTTCTTGAAGCTAGTAAACACATAGGGAGAAGTCGTGAATGACCGAATGCCGCGTGTAAATCCGACTACCCGCGCCCGGTAGCCGCCGATCTCGAACACTTCGCCCACTCGCGTGACGCCGAGTTTCTGTTTGTAGAGTTCGTCAAGAATGATGCCGTCCGGATCTTTCAAATCCCGCACATTTCCCTCGACCAGATTCCACGGGCGCTCCAGGGGATCGTCAACGTTAGTGCCCACGATCTGCACGGATTCTTCGCTGCCATCGTGGCGTTTCCACTGCGTCCAGTGAGCAATGATCTTCTGCGCATCGGCGACCCCGGGTACGGCCCGCACCTGATTCAGCTTGCGCTCACTGAAGGCGACTCCCTGTTCGACATAGGGAACGTTTTTCGAAGTAATCCACAAATCAGCGCCCGAATGATCGATGAGTCCGGACGTCGTGACCGTAAAGCCGACAAACAATCCCAGCTCAACCACGATCAGCACGACGGCAAACACAATGCCGGTCAACGTGACCGCGAGCCGAATCTTGTCGTGAAACAGATTTCTTTGAGCCAGCGGAGGCATGATCTATTTCTCCGCCCGCGCGTCAGAATCGTGTGCCTCATTTCGGACCGGTTGGCCTGGAAGCGAAGATTTCTCGCGTACCATCCCGCGCAGCGTCACATCGAGCATCATCTGCGCGCGTTCCGCTAGCGGACGCCATTGCACCCAAGCATCCTTGCACTTGGCAATGTGCAGAGAAATTACCCCGTGGACGGCAGCCCACAACGTCTGCGAAATGATCTCGGAGTCTTTCAATTCTTCGTGGAGGCATCCCGCATCAATCGCCTGCTCGACCGCCCACTTCAGGAAGGCGTAGGCATCTTCTTCGGGATTCCCTTTGATCTCCTCGTCGTCTTCATGGGGTCCCAGCGCCGGATGGGGCGTCATGAACATGAACTTATAGTGATTGGGATAGCGCGTGCCGAACTCCACATAGATCGCACCAATCTGCTTCAGGCGCTCTATAGGATCGGACGACATCACGGAACTCCGGAAAACTTCAGCCAAGCGCGCGTAATCCTGATGGCAGAGCTCGTGGAAGAGCTCATTCTTGTCGGCGAAGTGGACGTAGATAGCGGTTGGCGAGTACTCGATCTTTTCGGCCACTTTGCGCATCGAGACCCCTTCGTAACCTTCGCTGATGAACAGCTCGCGAGCTGCATCGAGAATCTTGTCACGGGTTTCTGACTTCTCCCGTTCGCGCCGTTCTTTGACTCCCATGGTCGTTTCCTTTACCATGATCTCTCGCTTAACAATGTTAAGTTAGCATCGTTAACTTACATTCCATCGTTCATAGCTGTCAAGATAATTCTGCATTAGATCTGTTAAAAACGTTGCAATCGACTGATAAGGAAAGTCTTATGTGGAACGGTCGACATCGTTGCCTAGGTCCGGGCGCTTCAACCATACTGCCGGAAAAAGTAGAAAGACAGAAGGTCGGCGGGCTCGACCGGCACCGCCATGCTCCGTCAAAAAGCTTGCGAGAAACGAGCCTCCAGAAACTCTGCCAGTCTCGCAGTAGCCTTGAATTGCGGAATCGGCTCCAGTTCCTTGAATGCCGAAGTGAACGCATTCGAGAGACTCCGGATTGTGCGCGATCGCTCCCTGTTCGACATAGGGAACGTTTTTCGAAGTAAGCCAGGCAGGGACCGTCCTGGCAAACGTCGTTGTTCGCATGGTGCAGCGCAAATACCCGCCGAGCGATAGCTGAGACAGTGAATGTGTTTCAAGTTTCTGCGTCATTTGGGTGGGGCATGAGCCACTTTCTCTTCGTGTCCTTGCGATCGCAAGGTGTATACCCGATTACGCCTATTCCAGCGCTCAAGGATGCTCGGCGAGCAAGGTGTCAATCTCCCCGGAAAGTTTAGATTGGAACTCTTCAGAGCGGTCATAGCCGGTATGGATCAAACGTACCCGTCCAGCTGTGTCGATAATCACCAGTGAAGGGAACCCTTCCGGATTGAGTGCTTCGCTAGAGTTCTCGCTGCCTAAAGCAATTGGCAGAGTGTATCCCGCGTTCTGCATGAAGGCTCGAGCCTTTTCCGGGTTCTCGCCGCCGCTCTGCACATCGACGGCCCAGAAGCTGACCCTCGAGTTTCCCTGGTACCGCCGGTAGAGCTTCTGAAGCTCTGGCATCTCCCGGCGACAAGCCGGGCACCAGGTGGCCCAGTAATCCAGGACGATGACTCGCCCTCGAAATTCCGCCGGACTCACTGCCGTGCCGTCGAGTTTCCTGATGGAAAAGACGGGGGCGGCAGCACTCATCTGGTGCGTCGCAATCCGGGTAGCAAGTCCAGGAACGGTGGTCACAACCACTAAAGCAAGTGTTGCAAGAGGTACAAGGAGTGTCACGCCTGCTCGGGTTGCAGAAAGCCGCCAGAGATGGCGGGCGCGCACACCGCAGATGGCGGACAGATTCGCAATCAAAGACAGCATGGCGACGACCAAATGAAACAACTGCCCCCAGAACAGAATGAGCAGGAGGAGCGAGCCGCCGGAACTCACCAGAATTCCCTTCAACCAGCAGTTTCCAGGGCGGCCCTGGCCGCGCACGAAACCCGCCGCGAGAAACAGAACGGCAAGAGTTAAGATACAAAGGCGTAGGTCAGCGGCCAAATGAATGAAGGCATCACCAAGTATGAAGAGAAGAAAGGCCGCCAATCCGGTAAGAATGTCGGCCACGACGGAGACGATTTTGACTCTCATCCGCAAACCACTATCAGATTTTCCCTGCCTTAATCAGATCGAGTGCGTACCGGAGACTCGCATCCGTATCGGCGCCATACTTCGAAAAAATCGTGTACGTTAATTCAAAATCAGGATGGTAGACATTTGCCGTGGGGTCGTGGGGCATGAACAGCTGCATTCCGTTGGAGATATACCCCTTGATCCCTGACTCTGGCAGCACAAATTCCGTAGCTTCCATGAATGCGTTCGGAGATTGCGCGGACGGAACTCCCACGACTGTTGCCTTCATCTGATGCAGCAGGAACATGGCCTGAAATGCAGCACTGAATGTGCCGGGATCGCAGAGAACAATTACCTTCGCCGGACGGTATAAAGGTTTTCCATTCTGTGCTTCAAGTGGTTTCGCCCAGTTCAAACCCTTACTGTTCCATTCACCGAATTTCTTATTGCGCTTCTCCACAGCGGTGCCCGGTTCGTTGCCGCTTTCGAATACGTATTCCCCAACTTCGAAACCAGGATCTTTCTTGCGTTCTTCTTCGACGCTGGAGTGATATTTGTCCAAATAAAGTTGAGACTTGACGGTCACAAACTCCGCGTCATCATTGCGGCCGAAATAATCGTCGCCGTACATCTCATAAAAAAAAGGGATAATCACGGGGGTTGATCCGCCACCGTTCCCTCTCAAATCGACGATCACGTTAGGCGTGCCCTGCTGCTTCATTTTCTCGAGCATCTCGGTCGCGGGCTCGGTGAGGGAAGGGATTCCTTGGATAGCCGAGTCCAGATCTGCGGGCATTTCTCGATTATGTTTTTTGTAATAATCCTCGAGTGTTGCCTTGAGATCACCCACCTTGTAGCCTTTCATGACTTCATAGCCTTCACGCGGCATCATGTTTGCGACACGCAGATAGGCGGTGCGATTGTCGAGGAAACGGTAATAAAAAGGTTGATCCGATCGCGCCATGCCACTCCATTGACGCGGGCTTTCCGACCACTTTTCGGGATCTTCCGGGTGGTGATCGCCATCCCAATGAATGGTTCGCTCCAGTTTGTTTTTCTTTTCGTCCACGAGTGTGTATTGAACTCCCTGGGAACGATCAAGGTCAGGAATAAGATTCTTAAGAAGTTTGAAACTCCGGAGCGCCAGGGTCATACCGTAATACGTCCCGTACTCGTTCTCCGTAGCGACTTGTTGGGACATTCGGCTCATGAGTTCGGGGATGGGATGCCCGTTCACGGCCAGTAGTTGATCACCTTGCGTACCTTTCAATTCCGCAAGATCCGACGCGGTGATGACTAAACCGTCAGACACGATTCCAAACTGAACCGCCAAGCGAGGCGTGGGGTCTTCCCAATTCGAGCGGCTACCGCGGACCCGCGTGTGTCCATCTCGCAGCGGTGCCAGGAACTCGCCCATTCGCTCAGTCAGGTCGGGAACCGACAAGCCATCAGGCGGCAGGTCGTGAATAAGTTTCTCCGCGTTTTTCTTGAACGCAACTTTCCCACCCAGATTTGTATACGGGTCGGGATGTGTAGCTTCCAGGAACGAGATGAATGCCTTTGTGTCCTTCACTGCTTGGTCGTGAGTGAGCTGTTTGGGAGTGTCATCGCCGTAGGCAACGAGAGACGCCCAGCAGAACAAAGATAGAACTACAAATCGGATAAGACGTGCCATGGCAGTCATAGGTCGTTTATGCATAGAAGTAAATTCGGAACTAGACCGGTGGGAGGGCTTCCATCATCCTGTCGATATCCTCCCGCGAGTTGTAGAAATGAGGTGCAACCCTGACTCTGCCTAGTCGGGCGGAGATGATGATGTCGTGCGACGCTAAAACACGGCAGATTTCTTCCGAGGAGCAGGGCTTCCCCTCGAACACAATAATGGCCGAAGCTTGTTGCCGGTTTTCAGAATTCATCACTCGGAATCCACGTTCTTCCAACTTCTGCGTGATGTACAGATTGAGCGATAAAAGGTGTTGTTCGATTTTGTCCGGTCCAGCCAAGAGAAAAAGCTCGAGAGCCTGTCCCAATCCTGTAATTCCGACCTCATTCAAACTGCCACCCTCGAAGCGAACCGCCCCATCGCGGTAATGAAGGTCATGAATCAGATAATCGTGATAGTCCTTCACCGAGGTCCAACCGACGAACACCGGCGATATTTTCTCTAGCGCATGATCCGACACGTAAAGCAATCCAAGGCCCTTTGGTCCCAGCAGAAATTTGTGACCGCCGGCAGCAAAGACATCGACGCAATCGCGCTCAACATCCATCTGCAATGCTCCCAAGCCTTGCACCGCATCAACTACATGCAGGATGCCGCGCTCCCGGCAAAACTGGCCGATCCGCTTGAGGTCGAGCCGTTGGCCGGTCGCAAATTGCACCCAACTGATCGCCACCATCCGCGTGCGCTCATCGACTAATGACAGGAGTTCGTCGGTATCGACGAGACCACCGCTTTCCCCCTGGAGGCGAAGCTCAACACCGTACTCTCGAAGTCGCATCCAAGGATATATATTGGCAGGAAATTCCGTCGTGGCAGTGACGATATTGTCGCCAGGCTGCCATTTCAACCCATTGGCGACGACTGACAACCCTTCCGAAGTATTGCGTGGGAATGCGATCTGATGGGGTTTTGCATTTACGAGGCGTGCGGCCGCCGCTCTAGCCAGTGCGGTGGTCTGCTCCCACTCTTCAAACTTTCGATCGGCATAGTGCGAAACACCGTGAAGCATTTCTACCATGCTGTTATAGACGCGCGAAGACAACGGAGACACACTGCAATGGTTGAGATAAACATATCTCTGCGTCACTGGGAAAAATTGCCGGTATTGGAGAGCTAAATCGTCCAACGGCCGACATGCGGGACTAAGCGCCATGACTAGACTCTCTTGTGCAACACATGTTGCATTTCCCGAATCGATGGGCCAGAATTCGTTTCCTCTGGTAGCGTCTTGATTTCATTTTGCTGGAGCTGGCGGCAACTGGTTTATCACCTTGCCATCCGGGTCAAGAAATCGCATCACAGGAGATCCATCGGCACTCACTTCGACCACGATGCGATCGCGCCCCTCGGCATCTCTGAGTTTCAAAGCTACTGACTTGTCGCCGCCACGGCCGAGATAGAGGCGGCTATGCGGCGCGGGATGTGATTGCATGAATTTTGCGATTTCCGCTTTTTTCTGCTCCGGTGAAAAATCCTTGATCCGATCGGTGAGCTCAATCAGTTCGCCAATGGGATAATTGGGACGATCAACGAGGGTCAGCGCCGAGCCACTTTGATCTCCCTCCTGCTGGGCGTCAACAGTGAACACCTGATCCTGCTCGTACGCGTCGAAGCTCAAATGTCCGTAACTGCTTGTCTTTCCGTCCTTGTCTTTTTCGCCACCGAAAGTGAGGCCACCGTTCTCCGTGCCCTCGTCATTCAGGAAGAGCATGCCAGCGGTTTTCCGATTAGGATGGGGGTGTTCCTTGCCTTTAAGGAAAATACCGGGAAAGAGGGCTTTATCCGATATCACCATGCGCAAGGTGCCGTCGGGTTCCACAAGATTGATGCGCTGAACTGTGATCTCGCGAAAATTCGTCCTCTCCTGCTCAGCCGCGAAGCCGGCCGCAACAACGACTACAAAAACGATTGTCAAAACTCCCGAATAGATAACGAGAAAACGTTGGCTAGCAAGAAAATTCTTCACATTTGCTCCTTACTCCGCAGAAGCGCCGTTCGTTATAACAGGCAACGTTAAGCTCCCGGGCCGAATCGATCCGTTTCTGCAAACGGTCCCGCCGGTTTTGTGGACCAGCATCTGACGATAGGATCACCCGTATTCACCGCCTTGTGACTCCATACGAGCATCGCCAAACCGGGTTTCGCGGCTCGCACGGTTTCGACAACACGGCCGAAGACATCGCAAACCTCTGCTACTCCCTGACCCGCTGCGATTTTGTCGCCGACACTCACTTTCAATCGTAACAACCCGGCTCGTTTGGCTCGAGTGTTGTGCCAGCCAGTTGCCGAGAGCAGGTTTGGACGAAGTTGCGGGTTGCCGTCGATCATTCCGAGATAGCGCATCACATTCCGCACGCCGTCATAGTGTGTGCGGATATCGGCATCGTCCAATCCACCGTTTCCTCCGGCCTCTGCGAGAATTGAAACCACACCTTTGCGGGCACCCGCGTACGCCACAAATCCAGGCGAGGGAGGCAAGCCCGTTCCGGCGGGCGCGAGACAAAAAACTTGTGGCGTCCACAGGCGAGCCAGGGTCTCACCCTGAAGGTCGCGTTCATGATTCCCAGTTAAGCTGTAGCCCGCGAAAGCCAGCAACATCTCACCAAAATCCCCGGCGTGCATGTCGATGTGGTATTGAGCCTTACTCAGGACCTGTTCAAACAGCGCCCGCGCCAAGATCTCGGAAATGGAACCTTCACCCCCGGGCGCAATTTTGTTCAGATTGACTCCATCTAGAGGCGACGTAAATGGGGTGCGCGCGGCGAACATGTGCAGATTGACGATGGGCACCGCAATGATCGATCCCCGAAGCTGATTCGGTTGCACCTCGTTGGTCAGTTTCATGAGCGCGGCAATCGAGGCGTACTCGGTCGCGTGGACCCCCGCAGTAAGACAAAGCGTGGGGCCGGGCTCAACTCCGTTGACGATGACGAGCGGTAGTTGAACCGGGCCGGTTGCGGTCTCGCCGATATTTAAGAATCCGCGCGCCACCTCACCAGTTTCAGCGCTGACCGGGCCTACTTCGATCGTTGTTGTTTCCTTGACTGGCATAAGGATCGCCTTCTGGATTCATCACGCGATCATGGAATGAACAGCTCGCGCCAGCCGCTTGACGCCCTCAACAATCTCCGTCGGATTGGCATGGCTGTAACAAAGTCGAATATGATTCTTCGGCGCACCGGTTCCCTTTGGCCCATTCCCCGCAAAAAACTTGCTGCCGGGGATAATACCGACTTTCTCTTCAAGGGCGCGGGCCGTCAGCTTATCGGCATCGACGTGTGCGGGCAGCGTAAGCCAAAGATAGTAGCCTCCCTGGGGAACGTGAAACGAAGCCTCGGGCAGATGCTCACGCAATGCCTTCACCATCGCGTCTCGATGACTGCGGTATAGGGCTTGCACCCGTTCCGTATGTTCCGCCAGATGATTCCCTTTGCAGAATTCCAGGATGATCCTTTGCGTGAGCGGGCAGGAACCCAAGTCAGATTTCAATTGGGCGAGGCGGGCCACCATCTCCGAAGAGGTGACAACCCATCCGATGCGCAGACCTGGTGCCACCAACTTCGAGAACGTACCTAAGACGAAGACGGTGTCGGCGCGATCGAAGGCTTTGATCATCGGCAGTTGTTCGCCTTCGAATCGCACGCGCCGATAAGGGCTGTCCTCGACGATGTAGATACCGTACGCGTCGGCAAGGTCCACAAGCGCCTGGCGTCGCTCCCTCGACATGGTGACGCCGGCCGGATTGTGGTAGTCAGGAACGTTGTAAATGAGTTTCGGAAGCGGCTCACCGGCGCGGGTTCGCCGTTCAAGCACCTCCTCCAATTCCTTTACGACGATGCCATCAACGTCCTGCGAGACCTCGATGAAATTTGCTCCAAAGGTCTTGAAAATGGGAATGCCAGTAAAGTACGTCGGTGCGGTTACGACGACTGTGTCGCCCTCGTCGAGCAAGAGACGAGAGATCAGGTCCAAGCCATGTTTCGCACCGTTCACGATGAGGACATTTTGGTCGGTGACTTTCGCCCCGTTTTCCCTCATGTATCCGGCGATCCACTCGCGCATTTCCGGAAGTCCTAAGGTAGGTCCATATTGAAGAGTTTCGGAACGGTAATTGTTCAAAGCTACGCGGGCCATTTCAGTTAAATCTGGGAAGACACCAGGGAAACCGTGCCCTGATCCGAGTGAGATTATGTCGTGCGCATCGCCGCTGGGCAGGCCCGTTGCAAGTCGCGTCGCGCGTCGGGCTAGTTGTACCCGCAGACCCGTTGTGGACGTAGTCATATTTACCCCCTGTGAGCAACTCACGTTCGATATCAAACTCGTCGATATTAAATGCAACGAATGTTGCATACAAACGTTATGCCGTAAAATAGCGCATGTCAAGGCATTCGTTAGCATATGACAATGCTAGACCTCCGGAGCTGATTCAACGTGCGTTGCTTTAGCATTAGTTGGTCCAACCAACATCAACCCGACAGTAATGTCTGAGCACAACATGGCCAAGTGATCAGCAAGTTTCGGCTAATAGCCGTCGTATACACTCAAACTGCAAACGATGCTCGTTCTTAAGCTTGCCATCGCCCCATTGGTAATTTGTTTAGCCACTTTAGCGAGCAGGAGGTGGGGGGATAGCATTGGCGGATGGCTCGTTGCTTTGCCAGTTACCGGCGGGCCAGTCGTGCTTTTCCTCGCCATCGAGAATGGTCGCCAGTTCGGAGTTGCCGCAGCACGCGGTTGTTTGTCAGGTGCTGTCGCTTTGGCTGGTTTTTGCTTGTTGTACGCATGGTGCGCTCGTCTTGGCTGGATTCTAAGCGTGGGAATAGGTTCTGCGGGTTTCGTTGCGCTCGCCTATCTACTATCCCGGATCACAGTCCGCCCAACTCTGATGATCGGAATTGTGCTGGTAGTTGTGGCCGCCGTCTTGCGACTCATTCCAGACCAGCCACCCCGGTACTCCCCAAACTCGCCAGGAACGTGGGGATTACTTTTTCGGATGAGTGCGGCAACTGCCGTGATTTTGCTTTTGACCGCGACCGGCAGAGAGCTTGGTCCCGCGCTGAGCGGAGCGCTTGCTTCTATGCCAGTTTATGCGGGAACTCTCGCAGCCTTTGCACACCAATCTTCCGGTCCGGAATCAGGAGTAGCCGTACTGCGAGGATTGTTGTACGGGCTTTTCGGCTATTCTTCCTTCTTTCTCGTCCTGGACCTTCTTATGGTGCGCCACTCGTTCGCGCTGTCATTTTCCGTAGCGTTTGTTGCGACCGGCGTCATCCACACAGGGGCGCTTCGCATGATGACCTACGCAACAGGCCGCCAAATTGTAATCGAGCGACTCGAGTAATCCGGCCTCATTCAGTTCCGATTCTGTTGATAAATGCGGCCATGCTTAATGGTCATTTCGACCTGTTCAACGGAAATCACGTTCTTCAACGGATCGCCGGAGACCACTATGATGTCGGCGAACTGTCCGGAAGTTAGCGATCCAGCATCGCCGCTGATCCCCATGAGTTCAGCCCCCGTCTGAATCGATGTAAGGAGAGCCTGCTCGGGGGTCATGCCCGCAGCAACGAAAACCTCCATCTGCTTAGCGGGTGTGATCTTCCAATCGAAGCCCCCGATGTCCGTACCGAAAGCAATCTTGACTCCTGAATTCATCGCGCGAACCAACGTTTGCTGCGCGATTTGAAACTCTCTCTCGATTTGAGGGTTATGACGGCGCCCGGCGGTGTATTTGAGGTCCCACAATGTGGGGACGTAGTAAATACCGCGCTGCTTCATTTCAGAGAGTTGCTGATCGGTGATGTACTCACCGTGCTCGATGGTGTCCACTCCCGCGAGCAAGGCCAGTTCCACGCCCTCGGTGCTCCTGGCATGGCACGCAACGCGATGGCGTTCGCGATGCGCTTCATCGACGATAGCCTTAGCCTCTTCCACTGTGAATGTGGGAATTCCATGCACCGTGTCACCGTCGAGTCGCGCACCTCGATCCGCATACATCTTGATCCAATCGATGCCATAACTGATCTGTTCGCGAACCGCCTTGCGCGCCGCCTCCACTCCGTCCACAACTTCCACACCGTGCGGGAGCAGAGGCTGAATCTCCGGGGCATAGCCTTCGAGCGGGTAAGCTCCTGTGACGTCCAGCGCACGTCCGGCGACTTGCATGGTTGGTCCCGGGACAATGCCGTCTGCGATCGCGTCCCTCAGGTCCACGTCAGCGTAACCAGCGCCTTCCGTTTCAAGATCGCGAATGGTGGTGAATCCATGTTCCAGCGCCAAACTTGCGGACCGCACTGCGCGGATAGTCCGGAACGCAACCGATTGCTTCAGCAATTGATCATCGTAGGTGGGGGAAATTGCATCTTGCTGCAGAAAAACGTGGGTATGAACGTCGATCATTCCGGGCATGCAAGTGCCATGTGCATTGACCGGGGTCGATCCAGCGGGAGCTTTATCCGGCGGTAGAATGCTCTTGATCCGCTCTCCAGAGACCACAATGATCGTGGCTGCTTGCGTAGCACTCGAACGACCGTCCCACATGTTGTCGCACCGCAGAGCAAATTCGGGCGAGCTTTGGGCCGACGACAATGCAACCGCGCTGGCGAGTGCGGCTATCAAAATGAACAGTTTCAAAAAGAATCGGAAAGTACCCATGATGCCCCTCTTAACCACCTCTCGTCCGCACGATGAAGGCCGGCGTTCGTCGGTGTCCAGGCGTGCGATGCGAGGGCGGCAACAGATCAGTAATTCCAAGCACCGGTATCTTCGCCTTTAGGCGCATTCTCCTTTACCTGACTCGCCATGTGCCTGAGCATTTCAGCCCAGGTGAACGCGTGCCAACCATGGCCCTTCATGGGGCGGCCAAACGTGAATTCCGCCTCATAGTGCGGGTTGGCAGTGGCCTTAAGAAATGCTTGGTAATCATAAACCGCGAGATTCAGATAAAAATTGTCCATGTCGCCGCAAAAGAAGTGCAGTTTCCCGACAATCTTCGGACCGAGCGTCGCCCAGTTCTGCTTGCTATATTCGAGCAAATCGTAGCCGTGATCTCGCATGTAGTTCGCGACGGAATGATCGATCTGACCCGTTTGTTTATCCCAGAGAGGCACCGGATAGCCATCAGCCCCAATAGGACCGTAGATGGCTTCCCAAGCCTCGAATTGAAATCCGGAGCGGCCACGGCTTCCAAGCACGGCTTCAAACAGGCTCAGATCGTGCACCGTGATTGTGACTTGGCCTTCGGTGGAGCGGCGCATCGGCCGTGTTGCGGTGATGAAGGGCCCAGCGGGAACCGAAAACGCATTGGCATCTTCATAGGCATTCACCATCTGGTAGTGGCGAAAAGAAATAGGGTCGGGCTGCAGAACCCAGGCCCCACCGAAGACATCGGGATGATAAAGCTGCAACGCCAGAGTTTGCCAGCCCCCCGTTGATGCCCCTTCTACCAGGCGCGCGTAGGACGCGGGGATCATGCGGAAATGCGATTCAAGGTATGGGATTACCTCTTCGATCATTGCATCGCCGTAGGGACCCTGGTTCACTGAATTCACCGAGTAAGAGTCCGGGAAAAACGGAGTTTGCTGTTGGAACGACACCGCGATCATGCGGGGAAACTGATCGCTTGTCCACGACTGATAGAACTGGTAGCCGCTCTCAAGTCCGCGTTCTTGAATCTGTTTTTCTGTCGGCGCTGGCTCTGGCGAGGGATTGAACGTAAAGGGAACGTCGTGCCCCATGGTAAACACAGTCGGATAACGAGAATCAGGATGGTCCGCGTATCCCTTGGGAAGCAGCACGGTGGCATTGATATAAATCGGGTGCCCCCAGAACGCCGACAGCTTCTCGCTACGAATGCGAACGTGCTTCACCCATTCGGTGTCTTTGGGTGGCTCGGCTGCCGGGATGACGTGGTCCAGCGCGAGGTTGAAACTTCCGCCCGACCCGAGATGAATCTTCTCGACACTGCTGTAAAGATTCCCGGCGGCAGTGTTAAAGAACTCCTGTTCGCCGTCATTCAGGTGCACCCAGATTATGTGACCATCGGAACGGTGGACCTGGGTGTAGACCTGGAGAATGGCCTGAGCAAAATAATCTCCCGCAGGAAGCTCGGATACTTTTCGTGGAAACCCAGGGGCGCTGTCGTCAACTGTTGCAGTCTGTCCGGGTTGAAGCTGCTCTACATCGACTCCGAAGATTGCGGGTCCGTTGGGACTGACGGTGAGTCTCGGTTCCGGCGTTTCTTTGGTTGCAATCACCAAGACGAGTCGCCCTGTGATCGGGCCCGTACTCGCAGATCGAGAATACGAGATCTGAAATTCTTCGGCGGTCCCGGCCCGCTGCTGGGCTTGGCCGCAGATGCACAGAGCAACCGCAATCACGAAGACCAAACCGGTCCGCGTCCAAAGACGCCTGCTCAATACCGCGACAACTAATCCGCTAACCGGGTTCGCCATGTTTTCCTCTCAATTTGTGTGTGTTTGCGTTCTTTTGTAGTACGGCAACAAGTGTTGCAAGAGTTGTATTGCGTTAGCATTTTGACGCGATAGGAAGATGAATTGTATCCTTTGCTGGCGCATTCGCGATACTACAACATTTGTTGCAGCGATTGGGGAGGAAGCGAGTGTAGTATTTGGGCTTGCGAATCTTGAAATGATGCTCCGGTATTGTAGTCGAATCGTTGTAGCGTACTTCGCCTTTACGGTCTCGGTAGTGGCAGGAAACTCTTCCGCGCCGAGTGCATCCACTACTCCCATCGCGCCAAGATACGAAGCAGTGCTATCGGGATTGGAGTTCCGCGCGCTTGGTCCTGCTTTACAGGGAGGCAGGATCGACGAGTTGGCAGTCGTGGAGCAATCTCCGGACACATTCTACGTTGGGGCTGCGACGGGCGGCTTGTGGAAGACTACGAATGGCGGTACGACGTTTGAGCCTGTTTTTGACTCGCTTCCGGGGCTGACCGTTGGCGCGGTCGCTGTGGCACCCTCGAATCCCTCGATCGTGTGGGTGGGAAGTGGCGAGCCGAACAATCGACAGAGTTCATCCTGGGGCACAGGTGTTTATAAGTCGCTGGACGCCGGTCACACGTGGGAGCATGTCGGCCTTGACGATACGCAAGCGATTGGCCGGGTGGTCATCGATCCCATCGATGCGAACGTGGTTTATGTTGCCGCTCTCGGTCATCTTTGGGGATCAAATTCCGAGCGCGGGTTGTTCAAAACTACGGACGGCGGCAAGACGTGGTCGAAGGTGTTGTTCATCGACAATGACACCGGCGTGGTCGACGTAGCAGTTGATCCCGGCAGCCCGAACATTCTTTATGCCGCAGCGTACGAACGTCGAAGAACAGCTTGGGGATTCGATGGCGGCGGTCCCGGTTCCGCTCTTTACAAAAGCGTAGATAGAGGCCTCACTTGGAAGAAGCTGACTGCTGGCCTGCCCGGAACAGGCAATCTCGGCCGGATTGGGATCGCTGTTTATCGCAAGAATCCCGAAATTGTTTATTGCGTGATTGAAGGCAAAGAAGGCGGAGTGTTTCGCAGCGATGATCGGGGTGAGACTTGGAAAAAGATGAGTGGCGAGGGTCTGGGCTCGGCCTACTTCAGTCAGATCCGCATCGATCCAAACAATGATCTACGTGTTTGGGGGTTGCTTGACTTCCTCATGAAGTCAGAAGACGGCGGGAAAAACTTCACCCCCGATATGAGAACCGACGCGCATTGGGATTTCCATGATCTTTGGATTGATCTTCACGATTCCCGGCATATATTGGCGGCAACTGATGGCGGTATTTATCGCAGCCGGGACGGGGCCAAGACTTGGGAGTATCTTGACATTCTGCCGCTGGGTCAAATCTACCGAGCCGCTTACGATTCCGCCACGCCTTATCACATTTGCGGTGGTTTTCAGGACAACGGCGTTTTGTGCTCTACCTCTCGCAATCGATCGGCAGAAGGGATTGCAAACACCGACTGGCAGCGCATACTCACCGCCGATGGTTTCGACGTTGTGCTCGACTCTTCAGACCCGGACATCATTTACTCCGAATCTCAAGATGGAGGCCTGACGCGTCTCGACCTGAAGTCTCATGAATGGTTCCCGATCGCGCCAGAGGCGAAAGCAGGCGAGCCGCTGTACCGGTTTGGATGGGAAGCGCCGCTGATCGAGTCATCGCACGATCCAAAGGTTTTGTACTTCGGAGCGAATTTCCTGTTCAGGTCAACCGATCGCGGCAACAGCTGGACAAGACTCGGCGATGATCTGACGACCGCGGCAGATCGCAACAAGCTGCTGATCCTTGGGAAGTCTCCCAGTGCTGACACTGTGTCATTGAATTATGGAGTAGCTGCTTATCCTTCGATTTCGACGATCGCTGAATCGCCGCTTGATCCGAACATACTTTGGGTCGGCACTGAGGACGGGAATGTTCAATTGTCCCGGGATCGTGGGCAAACTTGGAAGAATGTAGCCAGCGCCATTCCAGATCTGCCGCAAGGCTTATGGGGCAGCAGCATTGTTGCCTCTAATGCCGCACCCAATGTAGCGTATGTCGCTTTTGACGGGCATCGCTCCGACGATTTCAAGACCTACATTTTTCGCACGAATGACTTCGGCCGTTCTTGGACGTCAGTTGCGAACGGCATTCCGAACGGCGGTACGGTCCAAGTACTGAGAGAAGATCCCGCCAATCCGAATCTTTTGTTTGCAGGAACGGAGTACGGTGCCTACATCACATTCGATCGCGGCGCGTCCTGGCATAAGTTTGGATCTGGTCTTCCTAACGTTCCGGTCGACGATATTCGCATTCAGCCCCGCGAACACGATCTCATCCTAGCCACTCACGGGCGGTCCTTCTACGTTCTGGATGACATCCGGCCACTCGAAGAACTGAATCAAACTGTTCTCGATTCCGACCTTCACCTCTTTCATATGCGGCCTGCTATCTCCTGGCGCCTATTTATTTCGAGTAATGCCTACAATGGTGATCACTATTTCACCGCGCCGAACCCGCCTTACGGAGCGCTGATCTGGTATTACCTCAAGCAAGATGCAGAGAAGGTGACACTAACCGTTCGCGACCATGCAGGCAAGCCGGTGCAGCAGATCGAAGGCAGCGGCCATGCGGGACTCCATCGCGTGAATTGGGACCTGCGTTATACAACGGCGAACAAGCCGCTCGATTTGCAGGTTTGGGGCGCAGAGCAGGGTTTTCTGATTTACCACTCGCTTCCTCACCTTGGAATGCCCGGGCCAATAGTCCCTCCGGGCGAATATTCGGTGGAAGTAAAAGCTGGGAGTGCCGTTGCGAGTGGAAGCGTGAGCGTTCAAGACGACCCAAACGTCACGCTCAGCCCCGGAGATCGCCAGGCGCACGACGAACTCACGATGCAGGCATTTGAACTCTACGAGCGCGGCATGTCGGCCCAAAGCAAAGTGACGGCTCTCGATCGCGCTCTTAGTGAGGCGTCCGAAGTGTGGAAGAAAAACGGGGTGAAGATCCCGGCTTCAGTACAGTCGCCTGCCGATGCTCTCTCACATGAAGTGTCAGAACTGCTGACGGAAATCAAAGGTCCCAAGAAGCGGGATCCCTTACATCAAACCTCTACTCCTCTCATCCGCCAGCTTGCGGAACTACTTTATTCATTCGAAGCCCATGCTGCTGCACCGACGCCGACTCAAAAGGAGAAACTTGCGAGCCTGGAGGATGAACTCACGCGATTTTCTGCTCGTCTGGAGAAAGCTGCGGGATCAGATCTCGATGCGCTGAACGCCGCCATGCGCGAGGCTCAACTGCCATACATTACAGTGCCCGCCAAGACGGTCGAGAGTGAGGAGAAATCAGGTGAGGATGACAACTGAGATGCGAATGGATTGGGCAGCCACAAAAATCGTATGGCTGGCGCTGGCATTCTGTGCGTGGGCGCCGAACGCATTCGCTCAGCAGGTCGGCCCTAGGTTTGAGATTTCGGTTCCCACAGCCGTTCTCAATAAGCCAGTGACCGGACGAGTTTTCGTCATCATTACTCATGATCCAAACAAAGAGCCTCGTTTTCAGGCTGGGGCGCGCTATTTGGGCGCGCCGTTCTTTGCTGTCAATGTTGAGCAATTGCAGCCCGGAAGTCCTGCTGTCATCGATTCCTCTGCGCTCGGCTACCCCACACGCAGCCTGCGCGACGTTCCACCGGGCGACTATTTCGTCCAAGCATTTCTTAACGTCTACACAGAGTTTCACCGCGCCGATGGCCACAGGGTGTGGGCCCACATGGATCAATGGGAAGGGCAAAACATGTTTTCTTCACCCGGCAATCTTTATAGCCGGGTAGAGAAGGTTCACCTCGATCCTGCCGGATACTCGGTACGAATAGAACTGACGCAGGTCATTTCACCGACTACGGTTCCGGCGGATACTCCCTGGGTTAAACATCTCAAAATCCAGAGCAAATTGTTGACGGAATTTTGGGGCGAGCCAATCTATCTCGGTGCGGTCGTGCTATTGCCGAAAGGCTACGATGAACATCCGAATGTTTACTATCCGGTCGATTACGAGCAAGATCATTTCAGCCTTTCACCGGCGTATCACTTCCGCGAGCAGGCGCCTGACGCACCTGAAGGCTCAGTTTTGGCGATGCGTCAGGGCGAGGGCTTTAAGCTTTTCAAAGATTGGACCTCGGACCACTTCCCTCGCATGCTACTTGTGACTTTCCTTCATCCGACGCCCTATTACGACAATTCCTACGCGGTCAACTCAGCCAATAACGGCCCATACGGCGACGCAATCATGGCAGAGCTGATCCCTTATATCGAATCGCACTTCCGCATCATTCATCAGTCGTATGCCCGCGTGCTATCAGGCGGCTCTACAGGTGGCTGGGAATCTCTTGCGCTGCAGGTGCAGCATCCAGATTTTTTTGGCGGCGCGTGGGTGTACTATCCTGACCCAATCGACTTTCACTATTGGGGTTTAACTGATATCTACGAAGACGAGAACATGTTCTATGCGCCGGCGACAAGCGGCGTCGGTCTCACGCTCGGCAGCACCGATTGGCAGCAGGTGCGGCGTCCATTCATGCGACTGCCCAACGGCCAAGTAATCGTGGACGAGGAGCAAGAATCACAACTTGAAGCAGTACTTGGCAGCCGAGGACGCTCTGGGGAACAGAGTGACGCATGGCAGGCGATCTATGGCCCGGTCGGCGACGATGGTTACCCCGTGCCGCTGTGGAACAAACAAACGGGCCAAATCGATCACAAGGTTGCCTTGTATATGCGCGATCACGGCTATGACCTTGACTATTACTTGCGGGAGAACTGGCAACGTATAGGTCCTCGATTGGTGGGCAAGCTGCATTTTTACGTCGGCGACATGGACAACTTTTATTTGAACCTTGCCGTGTATCGCACGGATGAATTTCTTTCGAACACGAAGAATCCTTATTATGCGGGATCCTTTCTATATGGCCGCCCGTTAAAAGGCCATGGAATTCGTCCGACACCGACCGCAGATATGTTGCGCGCAATGGCCACGGAAATCGAGCGCAATGTCCCGAGCGCCGAGAGTGCAGAGTCCTGGAATTACTAATGACGAATCGATCAGAAATTCAGAAAGCGATATGCATCTTAGCGACTCTGCTCGTAGGCGGCGTAAGTTGGGCCCAGAAGGCACCGAATTCGGCGCAGGAAGTCGTGATTCGCGCTGGGCGCCTCCTCGACGTGCGTACCGGGCGCATGCTGCGCGACCAGCAAATCATTATTCGAGATGGTCTCATCATCGATGTAGTTCCGGATTCCGGAGCGCCGAAATCGAGTACGGTGGTCGACCTGCGCCAGGCAACTGTCCTCCCCGGCCTGATCGATGCGCACGAACACATCACAGGCGATCCCGAGATCAGTGACTTGGATAAGGTAGCGATTTCCGATGCGCGGCGGGCGTTGAAAGGCGCAAGAAACGCACGACTCACGCTCGAGGCTGGCTTCACGACCATCCGCAACGTTGGCGCCGATGGTTATCCTGACGTGGCTCTGCGCGACGCGATCAACGATGGCGACGTGATCGGTCCCCACATCCTCGCTAGTGGTCCCGCGATCACAATTGATGGCGGATCGTGCGACAACATCCGAATGGCTTATCAGTATCACTACACTTCGCCGGGCGTCGCCGACGGTGTAGAGGCTGTTCAGCACAAGGTGCGCGAGGTGATTAAGTATGGCGCTGACGTCGTCAAGATGTGCGCGACTGGAGGCCTGCTGTCGACGACCGATCCAGGCGGGGTTCAGTACAGCATGGCGGAAATGCAAACTATCGTCGCCGAAGCCCATCGTCTTGGCCGCCGTGTGGCCGCACATGCTCATGGTGCCGAAGGTGTCCGAATGGCATCCGATGCGGGAGTGGATTCCGTCGAACATGGGTATCTTATGGATGATGCCGCCATCGCGGCATTGAAGAAGAATGGTACTTACCTCGTCCCCACGACCTATGTTAGCGACTGGCTATTGGAACACGAGGACGATTTGCACCTGTCACCAGAGATGGCGAAAACGTTGCGTGATGTATTGGCTGAGGCGAAGGTCAACCAGCGCCGTGCCTTCCAAGCCGGCGTCAAAGTTGCCTTCGGCACGGACGCTGCCGTTTTTCCCCATGGTCTGAACGCGCGCGAGTTCTCTGAATATGTGCAACTTGGCATGACACCATTGCAAGCGATTCAGACGGCAACGATCAATGCCGCCGACCTGCTTGGGCTCAAGAACAAGGCAGGAGCCATTGAGCCCGGGAAATGGGCGGACATCATTGCCGTCGACGGAGATCCCACCATTGATGTTCGGACTCTCGAACATGTGACTTTCGTGATGAAGGCAGGCGTTGTCTTTAAGAACCAGTATGCTTCGCCTGCAGTCATTCGATAATTGGCCTTATCCCTTCAGCACCCAGCATGCTGCCCCGCTGGAGCATCATTTTCCGTCTAGCTCTTTCGGATGGTGCCGAAGGGCGCCAGCACATTTCCGACACACTCCACATCCAGACTGTCAGCACTGCTGCTTGCCGCTTAACGCCACCCGCGCGGTCCGTGGCCTGTCGGGTCGCGTGTGAATAATTTTGAATTCTAGCGAGTCGCAACGTGCGTTGCACGCCGTTTTAGCGAGAAATACCGGTACAAATTGTGCATTGACAAAGAGTAGAACGCGGTACCATAATTGCGGCCTACTTGAATAACTGGTGGTCATGCAATGAACGTTGCATACGACAAAACTCGGCAAGGGGGTCTCATGCTGCGACGATCTCTAACGTTGCTCTTGATGGTAAGTGCGTTGTTGTTGCTGCCTGCGGTAGGGCAGAACGCCTCGACTGGCGCAGTCAGCGGAATCGTGACGGATCAATCTGGAGCTGTGGTCTCCAACGCTCAGATCACGGTCACGAACGTGGCAACCGGCGACAAGCGGACAACGGCGTCAAGTTCCAACGGAAGTTTCTCGTTCCCCCTCCTCCCACCGGGGAAATATCGCGCACGGGTGACCGCGACTGGTTTTCGCACGTGGGAAACCAATGACGTCACGGTTGGTGTAACAGAGACGAGTGCGATCAATCCAAAGTTGGCTGTGGGTGCCGTGAACGAGGTTGTTACGGTTACCGGAGCGGAGTCTCAGGTCCAGACCGAATCGGCGCAATTGGGCAGTGTGACGGACAGCCGCGAAATCGAATCTCTTCCCCTCGTTAGCAGAGACTATCTGCAGATTATCGGACTCAACCCAGGGGTCTCAACCGAGATCACCAACGCGGGTGATCTAGGCCGAGGAAACGCCAGTTTGGCGTCTGCCGGCGATGGGTTCTCCGCTGGCGGAAGCACCACTAACGACAACAACTTCCAAATGAATGGCGTGGAGGTGAACGACAATTTTGGCGCCGGTCTTTTTACCGGCGGATTGCCGGTGCCGAATCCCGATACACTTCAGGAGTTCAAAGTTCTAACAGGACAATATGACGCCGCCAACGGACGCAATGGTGGCGCCGTGGTGGATGTGCTTACCAAGACTGGCTCGAATGCCATTCACGGTTCGGTGTTCGAATTTTTCCGCAACGATGCTCTGAACGCGAATGAGTGGTTCAACAAAATGAACGCGCAACCGCGGCAGGTATTGAAGCAAAATCAGTTCGGCTTTACTCTTGGCGGCCCGATTATCAAAGATAAGCTGCTTTATTTTGGGTCCTATCAAGGCACGCGGCAGCGGAACGGCGTGAGTTCCGGTTGCGCGGTCACTACGATGCTTCCCCCGCTGACCAATGACCGATCTGCCGCCGGATTGGGCGCGGTTTTCGGTGGGCAGCGCGGCGAAATTCAGAACCTGCTTGGTGGCGTAGGACCGGCGATTGCCAGTGATGGTTCCAACATTAATCCCGTCGCGTTGACATTAATGCAGATGAAGGGGCCTGACGGTGGCTTCCTGATCCCAACTCCGCAGACGATCACTGCTGGTCCTTATTCCGATACGCAGGGAAGCGCGAGTTTCAGTGTGCCCTGCCCATTCACCGAAGATCAGTTCATGACGAATGTCGACTATTCCATGAATTCGAAAAGCCGCCTGCAAGGACGGTTCTTCTTCGCCAACAGCACAGCTACGCAGACAATTCCTGCTCCAAACTCAGCCGGTACCGGCGTTCCGGGCTTTCCTTATGGAATTGTCGGGAATTTCAGGAATGCTTCCATCACGCACACGTACACGTTCCGTTCGAACCTGCTGAACCAGTTGGTATTTGGTTTCAACCACAGCTTGGGCGAAAAAGTTCAGGGCGAGTTGTTCAGTTGGTCCGATATTGGCGCCACCGTTCCGAGTTTCGCGAATGCGATGCCTGGTATCGGTATCTCGCAAGTCGGGCTCGGAGGCTACGGGCAGACAGCGCCGTTCGGGCAAGACACCTATGTCCTTGAAGACTCTCTAGCCTGGACCCGAGGACATCACAATTTGCGTTTTGGTGGCGGCTTCACCAAGGCCCAAACCAATGAAGCAAATTTCCAATACTTCGGAGCCGGAATCTATCTGACCTTTGCCGATTTCCTTCTGGGGCTCGACGCGAACGATAACGGCACTGCGGCCGTCGGAGTTCCTTACAGCAATGAGTATCTGGACTTGGCCCTGCCCGGTCTTTTGGGCAGGCATTATCGGTACTGGGACGGGAATGCCTACGTACAGGATGACATCAAGTTGACGCCGCGATTCACTCTAAATGTGGGATTGCGCTTCGAGCACCTCGGCGATTTCTCTGAAGCACAGGGACGCAACACTGGACTAAACCTGAATCTGGTTAATCCAAACCCGCCGGCCACGGGAACTCTGGCCGGCTACATCGTACCTTCAAACTATCCCGGAACTCCGCCGACTGGCGTGGCGCAAGGAAGTAATAAATTCGGAATTCAAGGGGTGGGCCAAAACAGTTTAGAGCCGCGGTTGGGCTTTGCGTGGCAGCTTCCCGAGACAAATCGTGTCGTGTTGCGGGGCGGCTACGGTTATTTTCGCAGTCGGTTTGATGGAAACGGTCTGATCCAGTCACTCACCGCCCAGCCATGGGCATCTGTGGTTTTGAATATAGGTTCGCCCAATGCGGCGGCATCGCTGCAGAACCCGATTCCGCAAACGATTCCAAGTTTCCCGTCCTGGACTCCGTATACCTCAACCAGCAGCCAGACCTTCCAAGGTCCAAGCCAGAATTATCAACCCTCGGTGTGGCAGAGATATAGCATGGATGTGCAGTCTGAAGTGGCGAAAGACTTCATATTCGATGTCGGATTTGTGGGCGGCAGGGGAACGAAGTTGTTCGAAAACGTTTACGCCAATCAGGCCGATTTGGCTAGCGCAACGAATCCGATTCGAGGTCAGACTACAAACACTATAACCAACATTCCGTTGCGCGTTCCGTATGAGGGATGGAACCCAGCGGGACTGCTTTTGAATGAACCTGGAGGTGAGGCGTCCTATAACGCTCTGCAGGCCAGCCTGAACAAGCATTTCAGTCACGGTCTCAACTTTCTGATCGCGTATACCTATGCTCGCGACCTGACCGACACTCAAGGCGGCGTGGTCGGAGGTGGTTTTGGAGGCAGCATTTTTGGCAATCAATTCACCGCCCGGCAAACCAGCTACGGTCCGGAAGCTTTCATTCGACCGCAGCGTTTAGTGGTGAGCTATTCTTATCAACTCCCTCACCCCGCGAACCTTTCATCCCTAACGGGTGAAGTGCTTGGGGGCTGGGGAGTTTCAGGCGTCACCACGCTGCAAAACGGGCACCAGTTGACCGCTATTCTCAGTAACCCTAACAACGCCTACGGGATCCCTTATGATCGCCCCGATTACACGCCAGGGTGCAAGACAGCTAGCTCTGGGTCGATACAAAACAAGATCCACAATAACAGTAGTTACTTCAATGCAGCCTGCTTCACTGCCCCACCAGTTCTCGATCCGACAGTCGACCCGCTAGCTAGTGCTTTTGGGAACGCGCCGATAGGAAATGTTGCTGGACCCGGCGAAGTCGACTTTGATTTTGCAGTCGTGAAGAATTTCAAACTACGGCTGCCGAAGGAAGGCTCAAATATTGAGTTCCGTTCGGAATTCTTCAACCTTTTCAATCACCCGATCTTTAACGATCCCAATACGGGGTGCACGCTCGGGTTGGCAGGCCCCTCTCAGCCTCCATGTACTGGGGCAGGATTTGGTGAAATCACTGGCCCGACAATCGTTGCTCCGCGGGTGATTCAGTTTGCACTAAAGTGGATGTTTTAATTCCGGACTCGAGTGAACTGCCTGGCGAAGAACGAATTGGACCGAAATCAAAGGATGTAAACTGAGCTTCGATACTGAGAGCAGCAATGCCAAGAATCGTCTGCGTCTTTTGTTTTGCTACGGCGTCGTTTCTCGCGGCTACGGCGCAGATCGATACTCATCTTCGGGCCACCGACCCGAAGGCGGTAGAATCGCTTAACAATCCCGCTGCGACTGCCATCTCTATCGACGATCTTTTCTATACGCGGTCCATCAGTGGCTCGGCCTGGTCTCCGGACGGCGAGGAAATCGCGGTTATCACGAACCTGACTGGCCGCATGAATTTATGGAAAGTCAGTTCTTCCGGCGGTTGGCCGATCCAGATGGCGCAATCCGACGATGCCCAGTATGCGCCGACCTTTTCGCCAGATGGGAAATGGATCGTTTACCAACAGGATAAGGGCGGCAACGAACAATACGACCTTTACGCGATCCCTGTTCGCGGCGGCCAGTCGATCAATCTGACGAATACGCCGGACGTACGCGAAACTGCAGCGCGGTTTTCTCCAGACGGCAAATGGATTGTGTTCAATGCCAAGACCTCGAAATCGCCCTCAACTAATGTGATGGTCATGGACTGGCAAACCCATGCGGTCCGCGCTCTCACGAATGAAACCGATCCCAAGCGCTATTGGAACAGGATTTGCTGGAGCCACGACGGTCGCTATGTGTTTGCTGCACGCATGGAAAACAGTTTCGCGGATTCCGACGTCTACCGCATCGACGCAACGACCGGAAGAAGTGAGAATCTTACGCCGCATAGCGGTCGAGTTCTGAACTCCGCTTCGGGTCTCTCTCCCAACGACGATCGCTTGCTTATCAGCTCGAATGATGGTGTGGAGCATTCGCGCGTCGGCATACTCCATCTGAAGACGCACAAGGTCAAATGGCTCACTCACGGCGAATGGGACGCAACACCTGGCGATTGGTCTCCCGACGGCCGTGTGTTCACATACAGCGTAAACCAGGACAGTCGGGAGGATGTTTACCTGGTTGACACGGCGAGTCTGAAGGCTTCCAAACTGCGCGGGCTTGAGGGTCTGAATTCTCTCGAAACGGATCCAAGTGCCTTTTCTCCTGACAGCAAGAAGCTGCTGGTGCTTCACGAGAGTTCTCGCCAGCCGGCCGATTTGTGGCTCTATAATCTAGGTTCGAACTCGGGCACACAGCTGACCCATTCGGCGATCGCGTCGATCGATCCCGACTACGTGCCGCCTTCAGAAATCGTCCACTACAAAAGTTTCGATGGAACCGTAATCAGTGCGATCCTCTGGATTCCCTTCAATCTGAAACGAGATCAGACCAATCCCGCCATCGTGATTCCACATGGCGGGCCCACGGGCCAGACTCTGGATCGATGGAATCCGACAGCGGCTGCCCTAACTTCACGGGGATACGTCTGCCTCGCTCCCAACGTGCGCGGTTCGACCGGTTACGGCATGCCGTTCCAGAGAGCGAATTATCAGGATCTCGGTGGCGGCGATCTTCAAGATGAAATCTTCGCCGTCAAATTTCTCGAACAGACTGGCTACCTGGACAGCAAGCGGGTTGGAATCACGGGGGGATCGTACGGCGGTTTCATGACACTGATGGCCGTGAGCAAGACCCCGGATGTATGGGCCGCCGGAGTGGCCGCCTTTGGAGTATCGAACTGGCGAACTATGCTGACGCACGCTGATCCGTTCCTGCAGGAATATGTGAAGGGACTGCTGGGAACACCGGAACACGATGCTGCCGTTTATGACAAGACTTCGGTTATGAATTATGTCAGCGGGGAAAAAGCTCCGCTTCTGCTGTTGCAGGGTGAGAACGACATTCGCGTTCCCAAAGAAGAAGCCGAGCAGATTGTCGACACGCTGCGGGCTAAAGGAAACACTGTCGACGTTCATTATTACCCGCAAGAAGGCCACGGATGGCGCAAGCGAGAAGACCAGATTGATGCGCTTCGACGCACTGTGAAGTGGTTCGATCGCTATCTGGAGGCAAGTCCCACGGCGTCTGGTTCAGAGCCTAGCCCGGCTCAGCATTAGAATCCAGGCTTGCCTTAGAAGATGGAGTCTCGAACAAATAAATTGGGGAAAACTACTGCGTGATGTCAAAAGTCATCCGAGCACTAGGACTCATTATTGTCCTTTCCTTATGTCACCTGATCGCTAGCTCATGCTTGTGCGCGCTGCAGAATCCCGCCACAAGCAGCACTTCGCCTGTGACACCTGAGGAATCGCCGCAGAAAAAGCCTATTCCGGGAACTGCGGCGTCGTTGGCCGCCAGCCTGCAGTGGCGACTGGTCGGCCCCTTTCGGGGCGGTCGCTCAATAGCGGTTGCCGGAGTCCCAGACGACCCTAATGCCTATTATTTCGGCGCGGCTGCCGGGGGTGTTTGGCGCAGCAACAACGGCGGCAACACCTGGAACCCTCTTTTTGATTCCCAGCCGGTATCTTCCATCGGTTCGATTGCGGTCGCAGATTCTGACCCCAACATTATTTATGTGGGCACGGGAGAGACATGTATTCGCGGCGACATCTCGTTCGGTGACGGAGTGTACAAGTCCACTGATGCCGGCCAACATTGGGCAAATGTCGGTCTGAAAGATACACAGTACATCGGAAAAATTGTCATTGATCCGAAAGATCCAGACGTGGTTGTCGTCGCCGCACTGGGACACGCGTGGGGGCCAAATGCCGAACGTGGTATCTTCCGCACAACGGACGGCGGTAAAACCTGGCAAAAGGTACTCTATAAGGACGACCGCACCGGCGCTATCGATCTGGAGATGGATCCCAAGAATTCATCCATCTTGTACGCAGCGCTCTGGCAGACGCAGCGCTCAGCTTGGCATTTTGAAAGTGGTGGCCCCGGTAGCGGCATTTACAAATCTTTCGACGAAGGGGTCACCTGGAAACAACTAGAGAAAGGATTACCGAAAGGGCCGTTAGGGCGCATTGGACTCGCGCTCTCTTCAGGAAATCCGTCGCGCGTATATGCCCTCGTAGAGGCAGAAAAAGGAGGCCTCTACCGATCTGAGGATGGTGGAGAAAGCTGGCGCTTCATCAACGGCGATCATCGCTTGCGCCAAAGACCCTGGTATTTTACCCATGTCTATGCGGACCCGCAGAATGCGGATCGGGTCTACATCCTGAGCGTTGAGTGTTATAGATCCACAGATGGAGGCGAGAAGTTTACTGAACTGCACGCGCCCCACGGCGATTTCCACGACCTGTGGATCGACCCAAAGAACCCAAAGCGGATGATCGTTGCCAATGACGGCGGCGCCAGCATCAGCGTAGATGATGGGAAGACCTGGAGCAGCCAGGATAACCAGCCAACGGCGCAGTTCTATCACGTCTCAACCGACAATCGCTTCGACTATCACCTCTATGGGTCTCAGCAAGACAACGGAACGGTCGCGATCGCGTCTCGCTCGGACGATTCTGGAATTGGCGATTCCGATTGGTATGCTGTGGCAGGTGGAGAGAGCGGATTCGTTTTTCCTGCCAACGATGACCCGGACATCGTATTCGCAGGTTCCTACGATGGTTCTTTGAGTCGTTACAACCAGCACACCGGCGAAGTGGACAGCATCACGGAGTGGCCTGATAACCCGATGGGCCACGCGGCGGCAGGGCTCAAATACCGCTTTCAGTGGACCGCGCCGATTGCGCTCTCGCCGCATGATCCAAAAGTGCTTTACCATGCGGCGCAAGTGCTGTTCAAAAGCAGCGACCTGGGTTCAAAATGGAGCGTTATCAGTCCGGATTTGACCCGTAACGACGTGTCGAAACAGCAGTCCTCCGGCGGCCCGATCACTCAGGACAATACAAGCATCGAGTACTATGACACGATTTTTGCGATCGGCGAGTCTCCCGTTCAAAAAGATCAGATCTGGGTGGGAACCGACGATGGTCTCGTCCAACTCACCAGAGACGGCGGAAAAAACTGGGCGAACGTTACTCCCAAGGATTTTCCCGCGTGGTGTTCTATCGATAGCATCGAGCCTTCAGACTCTGATGCTGCGAGTGCATGGGCTGCGGTGGATTGCCATGCCCTAGACAATTTTCAGCCCTACATCTATCACACCTCTGATTTTGGGAAATCGTGGCTGAAGTTGGTCGACAGTCTTCCGTCCAATGCGTACGTGCACGTGGTCAAAGAAGATCCCAAGCAAAAGGGCCTCATCTTCGCCGGTACCGAAATCGGCATTTACTGTTCGCGTGATAACGGCGCTCATTGGGAAACGCTGCAACTGAATTTGCCGCACGCCCCGATCTACGATCTCACTATCCACAACGATGACCTTGTTGTAGCCACGCATGGACGCTCATTCTGGGTGCTCGATAACATCTCCCCTTTGCGTCAGTACGCAGCCATTTCCGGCAATCCGGACGTTTATCTCTTTACACCTCAAGTGGCGTACCGTCTCCGAAGCAGCACGGGCAAAGATGAGGGACCAAACGCTGGCAAGAATCCGCCGCATGGCGCTGTGATCGATTATTGGCTGAAAGAGGCGCCGAAAACCCCCATAAAGCTCGAGATTCTCGACTCCAATAAAAATCTTGTGCGTTCCTTCTCCTCGCAGTCGCCTGAGGAAGCGAGTCAGGGGAAAGAACCCGAGCAATCAGACGAGGAAGTAGAGGAACAAAAGGCTGAGAAACTACCGTTTGAGGCTGGCGCCAATCGCTTCGTCTGGGACCTGCATTATCAAGCGCCGGCGCACGTACCTCACGTTGAACTATGGGGTGGGAAGCCGCAGGGCCTTCTGGCTGTTCCGGGCACATATCAGATTCTTCTCACGGTTGGCGGCCGCTCAATGGCAGAACCTCTGGAACTGCGTTCTGATCCCCGCGTAAACGCGAGTTTGTCTGACCTGCAGCAACAGTTCGAGCTTGCGCGAGGTGCCGGTGACGAACTCAATAGGGTTGAAACGGCGGCCAATCACCTGATAAGTGTGCGCGACCAAATCGCTCAACTAAAAAAGCGGCTCGGAAATGACGCTAAGGAGAAGGAGATTATCGAACGACTCAATAGTCTCGATGGACGACTGAAGGACACACTGTACAAACTGACGGATCCGGAATCGTTGGCCGGAGAAGATCCGGTCGGCCGGCCGATCAAGATCGATAGCAAACTGGTGATTCTGCAGTCAAACATTGAGCGTTCACAGAGAAAACCCACGCCTCAGTCGTATGAGGTGTTCCAAGCCTTGAAAGGCGAGGCCGACGAGATTTTGGGCGAAGAGGTCAAGCTGGAGAACGCTGATCTGCCGGAATTGAACAAATACTTGGCAGATCATGGGGTAATGGTGTTGCAGCCGGCAGCTAACGAGCAGGGACAACATTGAATCTGCAGTAACAGATTAAGATTCCGATCCAAGCGCGGCAAACAATGCTCGTTAGATCTTGCGCGTAGTAAATTCCACTTTTTCGAAAAGAAGCGAGGCTAATCATGAAGGTTTCCATTCGAAAGGAACTAAGATTTCTTAAGGCTTACGTGGCAGTATCCTCGTTATTATTTGCAATCCTGATCTTCTTGGCTGCGAAGCCAAATCGGAACGCGAAATTCGATGAAATTGATGCGGAGCGGATCAATATTGTAGAGAACGGCAAGTTACGGCTAGTCATTTCGAACAATGAGCGCTCTCCGGGTCCCATCCTGGGCGGACATTACATGAAGACCCGCGAAGGCAAGCGTGGCGCAGGGTTCATCTTCTTTAATGACGAAGGAGATGAATGCGGAGGGATGACTTGGAAAGGCAAGAAGGCGAATGACAAGGTCGAAGCGGACTCCGCGCTGATGTTCGACCAATACGACCAGGACCAGACGGTAGGCATTAGCTACTCCCAGGAAGGTGGAGATCGTACCTCGGGATTGCATGTATGGGAGAGATCGCTGACCCCGATCGGTCCGTTCGCTCGCAAGGTGGAAGATATCGAGCAGATGCCTGATGGACCGGAGAAGATGGAAGCAATGAAAAAGCTGCGCGAGGAAGCCGTATCGAGCGGCATGGGGGGAGTACCCAGGATCTTTGTGGGCCGCGGAGCCAAGAATGAGGCCACCGTCACGCTCTCCGACACGAAAGGTAAACCACGCATTGTGATGTCTGTTGATGGTGCGGATGTAGCCTCGCTGAAGTTCCTGGACGACAGCGGCAAGCCCGTGTATACCTTTCCAGAAAAACCGGGTGAAAAGTAGCTATTTACGGAGTCTCGCTGTACCAGCGAAACCCGGCGCGCTGCTCTTGGGCGACTTTCTTGAGAACCGTTACGTTTCGCCGGCGGTTAACATTGGTACACGCCACCAGGAGAGTGTTGATGAACGCCATACCGGCGACATACGAATCGGCATAGGACAGGTGTTCTGTTGATGTCACGAAAAACTGGTGAGCAAATCGAGCTAGAGGCGACAGAAAGCTATCGCTGATTGCGACGCAGAAAGCCCCGTTATCGCGAGCGCCTTTCAACCCTTCCACAGTTTGCTGCAAACCACGTCCGTAGCTGACTGCAATGATCAGGTCTTTACTATTGACGTGCCTTACACGGTGAACAATTTCGCCGGGAGTAAGAGCAGCTACAGTATTCAGCCCGAGGGTGCCGAGATTGTAATCGAGATACATAGCCAGACTGCGCGACAAGTCGCCGGCAAATACGAGGATGCGTCGCGCACCATGCAGTTTATTTGCCAGCGCTACAACCCGGCTGCGATCCAGTCCGCTTCGTAACTGTCTCAGGTTTTCAATGTCGCGATCGATCGATTTTCCGATGAGTGCCTCAACACTATTGCCGCGATCGGTGCCCTGCTCCAAGGTGTCTGCAGCTGTGGAGAATGCGATTGAGCGCTCATGCAGGTACTGCTGGAAATCGTGGTAGCGCTTGAAGCCCATCGCCTGGACCGTACGCAACAAAGTAGCGGCGTCGATCTTGAGCTGGCGCGAGGCGGTTCTCAAGCTGAGAAGCACGAAAGTCTTCGGTTCGGCCAGGATGCGGCGGATAATTTCCTGCCGCGTAGGGGCTAGCCGGTCAATCATGGCCGCCGAACCATTTGGTGTCAACCCTGAATGTCGCGCTTGCGTCATACGATGCTTCATTCGCCTTCCTGGCCCGTCACAAGATGCCCAGGTCGCTTGATAACGGAACTCCATCTGCCATCGTGAATACTAGCAGTTGTGTACCGAGCGTCAAGCAAGGAACAATAATTCGCAGCCATTGGGTTGCACCTTGAGTCTTCCCTCGAAACCTACCATAAATCGTATTCGAACGGAGCTAGAACGCGAAAGGTAGGTGGCCCCCTCCATACATTCGCTCCATATTGACAGCCATCTAGTAGCGCGGTACTTTATCATTCTGTTGCATAGGTTGCAACATTTGTTGCATCACCTCTAAATTCGAACGCCCCCCGTTTCTTCGTGAAAGGGAACGTTGGATCTTGGTGTACCGCGTGCCGACGAAAGGTCTCGATCGACATATTGGAATTCGAATGCATTTGGATTCGCGTGGACTCGCCGTTACAGCCTCGAACTGTACCGCTGTTGAACTGCTCGACTCAGCTGTAACTTCTTACCTCGGTATGCGGAAGGATACAGCGGAGCTGTGCGCAGCGGTCGGCCAAGCTGATCCTTCTTGTGTTTTGGGGCTTTGTTTGGATGGTTATCTCAGCATGCATGCGTGTTCCCGCGAGGGAAGAGCGAAAGCTCAACAGATATTGACTCAAGCCGCAGTCGCCGCGAACGACACAAATGCCACAGGCCGCGAACGATTACATATTCTAGCTCTGGAAGCTTGGTGCAAAGGGGACCTAGTGGCGGCTGTTGACGCTTGGGAGCAAGTCCTTGCCGACTTCCCGCTTGACGTATTGGCGCTCCGGCTAGCCCAGTTCATGACCTCTTACTTGGGTCGCAGCCAAGGGATACGGGATTCTGTGGCCAGAGCGTTCCCCGCTTGGGATGAGGGGTTTCGTGACTATGGTTTCGTTGTGAGCTGTTACGCCTACGGCTTGGAAGAGGCTGGCGAATACGAGATGGCGGAACGCTTCGGGCGCCGTGCCGTGGAAATGAACCCGAAAGACCTCTGGGGTGCACACGCTGTAGCTCATGTGATGGAGATGCAGGGTAGAGTGCAAGATGGCGTTCAGTGGATCGCATCCGGCGAAAAGCATTGGGAAGGCTGCGGGAACTTCGTCAATCACCTTTGGTGGCACTGCGCTTTGCTTCACCTCGCGGCGTCGAAATACGATGATGCACTTGAACTCTATGACCGGAAGGTTCGGGCGGATGGAAGTGCCGAATATCTCGACCTGGCGAATGCCGCGGCACTGCTCTGGCGCCTCGAACAGGCAGAGGTGGATGTTGGCCAGCGCTGGGACGAACTGGCTCAGAGAGTCGGCCGGCATGCCGATGAACATCTTTTTGTGTTTGTCGATCTTCATAAGCTGGTCGCAATAGCAGCGAATGCACCACGGCACGCGCAAGACTTTCTCGAGTCATGCGTTCACTACGCCTCGGACCTGAAATGCACAGAGGCCCACGTGATGCGGGATGTTGGTCTTCCAATCGCGAAAGCCGTCCTCGCACATCGTAAGCGGGACTATGGGGGAGCTGCCGATCTGCTCCTCCCAGTCAGGGATCTCATTCATCGCATCGGTGGCAGTCACGCTCAGCGCGATCTCTTTGAGCAGATGCTGATAGATGCGGTCCTGCGCTCGGAACGGTTGTCCCTTGCGCGGTCTCTGCTCTCGACCAGAATTGAAAACCGCCCAGGTGATTTGTGGGCACGCAGAACGATTGCGTCCCTTAGCTGATTCGACCAATGATCGAAGAAAAAGGAGTCCTCATGGGGAAGAATGCCATTACTGTCGGCGACATCACCGCTCAGCCAGGAGAAATTGGACAGGGATTTATCAGGGTTGGAGAAACGGCAACCTCAGCGGTTCAGTTCCCAATCGTGATTGTTAACGGTTCAAATCCAGGTCCGAGTCTCTGTCTCACGGCAGGCGTGCACGCTACGGAATACGCTCCAATCGAGTCTGTCCTGCGATTTCTCGCCGAAATCGACCCCAAGGACTTATCTGGCACGATTGTGGCGGTTCCTGTCGTCAGCATGCAGATGTTTGCCAGCCGCTGCGGTTTTGTTTCACCCATTGATGGATTAAACCTTAATAAGATTGCGCCCGGGGGCGATGGCTCTATTTCTGAAGTGCTCGTCAGAACACTGCTCGATGAAGTGATTACGAAATGCAAGTATCACATCGATCTGCATGCCGGTGATTTGGGAGAAATGTTGTGGGCGTTTGCGGGATATCCACTCACCGGGAACTCTGAACTCGATCTCGAAGGCGAGGCGCTTTCCAGATTGTATTCCCCGCGGCTCATCTGCCTGTCACAGGATGGCGCCACGCTCCCGCCGTTTTCGGGATCGATTGTACACTCCGCTGCACAACGCGGAGTGGTCTCGATTTTGGCTGAGTCGGGAGGGAACGGCACGCTCGAAGAGGAAGACGTTCGCGTCCATTTGCATGGCATCAGGAATGTAATGCGGTATTTAAGAATGGTTGTTGGCCAGCCTGTTATTCCTGGGCCTCAAATCGCCGCAACAGGCAGAGAAGTGACACGAGCGAAGCGAGCAGGACTTCTCCGATTGAAAGTTGGCGTGGGCGAAGAGATAAAAGATGGTCAGGTCGTGGCCGAGATTTCGGACGTATTTGGGCGAATCATCGAAGAAGTGCAGGTAGCCAGAGGAGGCATAACGGGCCTGGTGTGGTCCCACAAAGCTGTGAATACGGGCGATCCCGTCGTGCGCTGCTGGTACACGAAGCCCGCGCCTCGTTTTGCCAAGACCGAGCATTATGTAGCTACTGCCGAGGACGCTTGCGCTCACGCCTAGGCAACTCCCTTTGGGCCAGTTCGGTTTTTCTGCCAGAAATGGTAAGGCACAAGTCCAGAGAGGATTAATGCCAAACCGAGTGACGATCGCACCGGGCGCGCCATCCACAGTCCAATCGACAATCCGAAAGCTCCTATGACAAAGAGGACGGGAGTGAATGGATAACCCCATGTTCGATAAGGACGGTTAAGCATGGGTTGCGTCCGTCGCATCTGCATCATTGACACAACCGCCATTGCGTAAAACATCCAATTAGCGAACATTACTAATGACGTTAGATCCTCAAATGTTCCTGTGAGAGCAAGAACCATTGCCAGAACACATTGCAACGACAACGCATTCATTGGAGTACGAAATCTTGGATGAATGTGAGATGCAAAGCGGAAGAAAACCCCATCTCGCGCCATAGCATAATCGACGCGAGCCCCGCTCAAGATCGAGGAATTTAGCGTGCCCAGAGAGGAGACAGCCAGAATCAATGTCACCCACATTGCAGCATGGTGGCCTGCGAGCGTAGCCAGAACGTCGGCAGCCGGATTTTGCGATCTACTCAACGTCTGTATCGGCAAGGCGAACAGGCAAACTGAGTTGAACAACAGGAAAATAGCGATCACGAAGAAGACGCCGCCCACAATGACACGTCGAAAATTTCTCTCCGGATTCTCAACCTCGGATCCAACAAGGTTCAGGTCATTCCATCCGTCGTAGGCCCAGGCGGTTGCAGCCACAGCAGTCCAAAAGCCCATAAATGATCCACCATGGAAGGAAAATCTTGTCCAAGCAAAAGAGGTGCTTTTCTGGCCAAAAATGCGAAATAATCCTGCGCAAATGATGACAACAACCGAAGCAATCTTGACTGCAGTGAGTACGATCTGCAACCGACCGCCCTCGCGCACTCCAAGATAATTGACCAAGGTGATAGCGAGAAGGACAACGATGCTGGCGGCTTGGCCCCAGGTGTAATCGATATCGAATCCATTTTTTCCGAAATGCAATGTCTCGATGGGTATTCCCAACGCCGGCCATAGGAACCCGCCGAAGCGGATGCATCCGGCGGCAATCGCGGCAACAGAGGCGGGACGCGCCAGCATGCAGTGAGTCCAGCCAAACAAAAATCCCCATTTTTCGCCCAAGCCTCGACCCAGGTAAATGTATTCGCCTCCGGCTTCTGGCATGGAACTTCCCAGCTCCACATAGCAAAGCGCTCCGAGCAGTGATAAGCCACCGCCTAAGAACCACGCCATCAGCGCCCATCCGGCCACGCCGGCATTCGCTGCCACTTCACTGGGCTTCAGGAAAATTCCAGTGCCCACCATCGTGCCGAGTACGATGGACATTGCAGCAGCGGGTCCAAGGGCCCTGATAAGCCCAGGCTGCCGATCTCGTTCGGTCCGACTGGCTATAGGAATTTTGGCGAAGGGCGACTGAGAGTTCTTTTCAGCAGTTTCCGTGGAGACAGATGAGCGTCGATAACCCATGAATGTACGCTTGGCTGTTGCACAATCTGAACGCGCTGGCTGATGATACACCTCTTTCCGTTCAAAACCTTCGCGCTAGATGAACAATGCAACAACTGTTGCACGCAACATAAGCATCAAGAAAAATGGACCGAATGTGTGTGGTGACTGCTGACGCTCGACCCATCGAAGATTCAGGGTGATCCCGTCCAGTACTTGAATAAGCTCTTCGCGATGCTGCGGGTCTACCTGGGTCGCAAATACAGAGACCCTATCCAGTACATCCGGATTCTCGAATTCCATGAGAACGGCAATCCGCACTTGCACATTTTGATCGACCGATACATCGCCCGTGAATGGATTCAGGCTGCGTGGGTCGCGGTCGGCGGAGGCCGCATGGTCGATATCCGCTATGTCGATGTGCATCGGGTTTCTCGTTATCTCTCCAAGTACCTAACAAAGGAATTGCTCATGTCGGCTCCGCTGCGATCACGGAGAGTCACGACTTCTCGCGGGATAAAGCTTTTGAAGCAGGCTCCCACAGAAACAACATGGACGCTCGTAAAGGTCCCGATTTCTCGATTGTTTGAGGTTTACGGAAGAGCCGTCAGCGCGGTGTCGTTCGACGAGGATCAAATGCTCGAATCATTCACTGCAATCTTGAATTGCAACTAGCGCTCGATGCGCAGATCACAACGTTAACGTTGGAGGTGACCAAAATGGAGTTTTTACCCTGTTTTTTATGCGCTGCAAAGCTTGAGAGACGAACGGCCAAAACCGGCAAACCGTACTTCATTTGCAATCCTTGCGGTATTCAAATGTTCATTCGCAAGCAACACGGAATCAGACTTTTGGAAAACCTGCTCCGTGATGTCGCAAAGAATGAAATCCCCTTTCGCCAAAGAGGAGAAGAGCTTTACAAAGTCCAGGCTCTTTTGAGCGAAATAAACGGAATGAAACAACAAATCGAACGACTGGAAAGGCAAAAGGGATTCCTCTTTCGCGATCCAGACAAGATCCGTGCTTGCCAGTTATTGAAAGTTAAACTCCGGAATCTATTCAAAGAACTTGAACAACTGGCAAAAGGGGATGCGCAAATCAAAACTCCTTAGCAATTAAACCCCGAAAGTCCTTTCGATTACTCGGGAAAAGATTGCATTCGGAAAGAGGTTAAACGAATATGCAAACGCTTTCGGATGAATTGATGACAGTTTCGGAAATTGCGGCATTCCTCAAAGTGCCTATTTCCTGGGTGTACGAACGCACGCGACGGCGCGATTTTGAACGCATTCCGCACGTTAAATTGGGGAAATACCTGCGCTTTTCATTGCCTGAAATCAAACAATGGCTGCAAAAGCAATATCGGGAGATCTGAATTGCGCTCCTGTTCCACAACGATTAAACTTTCCGCCGACGCAGAACCGGCTGAGCGAGCCTTGAAAGGAGGCAAATTGGCTCGCAAAAAGCACTTTCAGCGCGGTTCTCTTTTCAAACGCGGAAAGAGGAATAAAGTGTGGATAGCAAGATATCGGGAACCGATTATCGGAGAAAGCGGCGAAACTGAATTTGTCCGCCGTTCGGAGATCCTCGGCACTGTTACGGATCTCCCGACTCGACGCGACGCGAAAGAGGTTCTGTCGGACCGGCTTCGCCGCGTCAACAGCGCCGATTACCATCCGCGCTCGTGTTGTTCGTTTCGCTCCTTTGTCAAGGAGTGGGAAGAGCAAGCTCACCCTACTCTTAAATACGCGACGCAAGAGCATTACAAGTACGTGGTCAACTCTCACCTACTGCCTGTTTTCGGAAATGTCCAGTTGCGCTTAATTTCGCGAGAGTCCATTCAGACGTTTCTCGCGGCGAAACTGAAAGAGGGGCTTTCCTGGCGCACCGTCAAGCATCTCCGAACTACGCTCGGCACAATCTTGGGAACAGCGGAATTCTGGGGGTATATCGAAGACAATCCCGTGCGGAAAACCAGACTTCCGCGACGCGGCCTTCAGCCCGAAAAAACGATCTTGACGCCTGAGCAACTGAGTTCCTTGCTGGAAAAGCTGCCGGAACCGTCCAGATCGCTAGTTTGGCTGCTGGTCTTGACCGGCCTACGGATCGGCGAATTGCTGGCCTTGCGCTGGCAAGACATCGATTTGCAGGCTGGACTCCTTCGGGTAAGCCGCACGCTGTACGAAGGGCGTTTCGACGAACCCAAGACTCGTTCCAGCGTTCGCACGGTGCCATTGAGTGCAAAGGGAGTGAAGATCCTAGTGAGTATCAGATCGGGGGCACCGAAGCCGGACGCCCTAGTCTTCTGCTCGAAGAAAGGAACTCCGCTTTGTCGTCGAAATCTCAGGAATCGTCAGCTTGATCCGGTATGCGACGAGTTGAAGATTCCCAAGATCGGCTGGCATTCCTTGCGGCATTCGAACGCGACGCTGCTGGACGCAGTAGGAACTCCGCTTGGCACGGTGCAATCTCTCCTCGGGCACTCTTCCCCAGAGATCACACGAGGGACGTATATTCACTCGTTGCCAGCGGGAGCTAAAGAAGCAGTCCAGAAGGTGGAAGATTTGCTAACTGGACCCAAACGGACCCAAATTGTGGAAATCCACAAAATGGCATCCTCGCTAATCCAATGAGCTGCTTGGGAATAGATGGTCGGGGAGAGAGGATTTGAACCTCCGACCCCCTGGTCCCGAATTCAGTAGAGTCAACAGCTAACTCATTGGTCTGGTATCGCTTACGAATCTTGGGTGCAAACTCAGTTGCACCCATGCACCTATGCAACGAGAACCGTAGTGGTTAGTGGTCCTGGACGGAAAGCTCCGCCCATGCGGCGCCCTTAAGCAATTGTTGTGATGCTGGCGTTCCCTCGGTTTCGAGGATGAGGTGAAGTTACCCTTTCAGTGCCGGAACGTTCTCTAAGGCGCACGGCGCACAGGCTGCCGCTGAGCTGCGAGATCATCCTGGATATTCCGCCACTGGCATTCCGCTAGATGTCTACTCTGACTTTCGCAAGATCGGCGTACATGTCTTCCGCAGGGGCTTGGAGAATTCGAACATTTCCGCGCTGACGCTGACCCCCCCTATGCAGGACCATGCGTTCTTGTTAGTTATTCCGAGGATGTATACAGGCAGAGATCCACCATGGCGCATGAAGGTGCCCCTGCGATCCTCGACCGAAAAGGGCGCGGAGAACCGCGCCCCTTGCCCTAAAGCGTTCGGGTCTGTTGCACGGTTTGCATCACGGAACCCAGACTTCAAGCCAGATCGGGTTGAGGACCAGATTGGTGGCATTCACAGTACCGATGCCCGTCGCGAAGTCCCAACCCACGCCCGCAGTGAAGGCTGGCTGGTATGAATTGTCGGATAGCGAAAGTACTCCTGGGACTCCCGCACTGGCATCAGGGTCGTAGCAGTTGTAAGGGCCGACGCAATCAAGATCGTTGTCGCCCACGGTGACATCGTTGAACGTGCAGGTCAGGGCTGGGCCGCCGACGGCGAAGCTTTGGCAGCTCTTATTGCCGTGCGTGCCGTACTCTTGCCTTGCGAGGGCGTAGTATACCGGGGCCGGGTTGCCTTGGCTCCCGCCCCAGACCTCATTCACTAGTGCTTGCATACCCGCCATGATCGGCGACGACGACGACGTGCCTCCGACCAAAAACCAGTTGCTCGGCGCTTCCACGCACGGCGTGCCACCATTATCCACATCCGAGTAGCAGATCACGTAGGCGTGGGACCAAAGGCCGTTGCCTGTGAACAGCGCGACATCTGGCAAATCCCGGACGCCGTCCTGCGGGTTGCCAAGAACGTTCTGCCAGCTCGGTTTCTCCCAGCCCCGGCAAGTGCCGTTAGACGGCGTCGTTCCGTTGCTCTCGGGGATCGACACCCCTGTGGCGCAGTTGCTGGGACCTCCGCCGCCAGCGTAGAGGTACTGGAGAAGAAACTGTCCGAGAGGACTGGCGCAGAAGCCGTTTTCTCCGTAGGGCGTCGCGTACCCCTCAAAGCTCGTGATCAAAGTGCTCGCGCAGGTGTCATTCCAGGGGATCTCGGGCACGTAGCTCAGGGCAGACTCGTAGTTGGGGCCGTTGTTCTGCGACCAGTAATTGGCGTTGGTGCCAGCGTAGGTGTCGCCGAAGTCGGTCCCGCCGACCGCGACGTTGTAGGCGGTTGAAGCGAGGGCGTTGACTGCCACTCCAGATTGAGCCTCGGGGAGGGCCAAGCCATCGCCGGGGTAGTCACATTCGGCGGCGCCGTTGTCCCCCGCTGCCACGAAGACAGATACCCCCTCAAGCACGGCCTGAAGGTAGGCTACCTTGAATGCGGCATTCATTGCCGCGCCATTCTGAGTCTCACAATTAGCGTAGCTGATGCTGATGATCGGCGGCACTTGGCGCTGGTTCACGAGGTTTTGGATGGCGATGAGCCCACCCCAGACGGTGGTGGTATCGGCGCAGGTGGCCAGCTGAAGGTTGGCACTGGGGGCCGCGGCGCTGGACCACTCGACATCCAAGATCGCCTCCAGGTCGTCCCCGTTAACGCCGGGGTCGGGACAGCCCCCGGGATGCACAGTGTTAAGCGACGCCCCCTTGTAGACATCAAGACCAAACGTCTTTCTGAAAATCGTCCAGTCATTAGAAGTGTAAGCGTCGCTGTCCTCGATCAAGGCAATGGTCTGCCCCTGGCCCGTGATCCCGGCCGAAAAGAGCGGGTTGAAGTGGTAGATCGTCGCGAGATCCGCAGGCACCACGGCCCAGAACGGAGAGCCATCCAAGGTGAAGGTGTACTGCGGCTTGGGGACGGCCATCGAGCGCGGACGAAAGTCGTTGAGGGACACGATGCCTTCGACGGCCGGCGCGAGGGCGGCCGGGATCGAAGGAGCGCCCACGTTGGCAATGTGCCGCTCGCCTCTGACGTCTAGCAAGTGGATCTCGGCGCCAAAGGCCTCGCGCACCTGGCCGGCGGTGCCGGAGAAATCAATGGTCATCCGGCTTGGGCTGGCGTTAACCGTGAACCCGTGGGCGTGAAGCCACTCGCTGATCTTGGCAATGTCTTCTGGGGCGACACCGAACTGTTCGGCGTAATGTTCGGCGGTGAGCCACCGGTGATAGCGTGCGGAACCTTTCTGCTGGAGCTCGTCCGCCAGCGCTTCGGCGGCCTGCTCGCGCTCGGGAGACCGCCTTAGCTGCAGCTGGACGCCGTTCAACGGGAATGAGTCGTCTACTGGGCCACGGTCGAACTCGGGCCGGACCTCGCCGCGGGTGTTGCCCGGCAGCATAATCCGCTTGGTCTCATCGACCGGCTCGACGATGAGGCGGGCCGCCTGAAAAGACAGTCCCCGAGTCGACCGGGCTGCAGAGAGCGAACCGTGCCCAACCTGCCCGTAGGCGCTGGTCAATAAACATAGCGTGGAAAGCAAAAGTACCGCCAACTGCGTCTTAGAGTTTTTCATGACACGCTCCAGGTGTTCTTCTCTTTTTGCGATTTTGTTGTTGATGCCCACACTGTTAGCGCTTGCACGTTGCAATCGGTTGACGATGGCGGGCGAACTATGTTCCTCGGTGACGCCGATCTTGGCGCCCTCAGGGTGGCTCACGTCTTCCTCGTGCAGGCGAACCATGATGGCGTTCAGCACCGCGACGCGCAGGGCGCGGAAGGACGACGGCGTGATGTGGTCGCGATCAATGTTGAGCAGCACCTTCTGCTGGGAATTGCGCTTCACAGGTAGCCCCCTAAGCGAGAATCAAAACCGGAGTCCCGCAACGAGGTCACTGGTTTCCGCCACTTTAGCTTCAGAATTCCTCGTCATCACCTAAAGCGAAATCTCGCGGGGAATTGGTCCACAGGAAAGAAAATTTATTGATGTCCCACACGCAGCCAGGCGGGAAGCCCGGCGCTTACCCGACGAAGTACACGCCTTTTCAATTGGTTGACATTGGTACCAGCCGCGGCTAACTTGTTGCCCAAGCTTCTGAGGAAGCGTGTTAGGGGGCTAGTTGTCGGAACTTCCGCCCAAAACCGTCAGCAAGTTACTGGCGAACTGGAACGCCGGTGACGACGAGGCGTTGCGCTCCGCGGTTCCTCTCGTTTATGACGAGCTGCGACGGGTCGCGCATCATTACCTGCAGAACGAACGCCCTGGTCACACCCTGCAAAGCACCGCCCTGGTGCACGAGGCCTATATGCGCCTGGAGAAACAAGGGGCCGCTGAGTTCAAGAACCGGGAGCATTTCCTGGCCATCTGCGCCCAATTGATGCGGCAGATTCTCGTCGATTACGCGCGCAGCCGCAATGCCGCTAGGCGTGATGGCGGCTACCGATTGACGCTGGACGACGCACTCGCCTTCAAGAGCCGGAGCGTAGACATGGTCGCGCTCGACGACGCTCTAAACGAACTGGCGAAGCTTGATGAACAGCAGAGTCGCATCGTCGAGCTGAGGTTTTTCGGCGGCCTTTCCATCGAAGAAACCTCGCGGGCGCTGAATCTCTCGCCCAGCACGGTAAAAAGACACTGGGCCACGGCCCGGCTTTGGCTTCGCCACCAGATGAGCAAGGCAGATGAAGCATGACCCCCGAGCGCTGGCAACAGATTCGCGACGTGCTGGACAAGGCTCTGGAGCTGGCTCCGGGGGAGCGCTCCGCCTTTCTGGAGTGGGCCTGCTCGTCCGATCCATCCCTGCGGCAGGAGGTCGAGACCCTGCTCGCCTCCGGCCCCGACGTGCGCTCCAGCTTCCTGCAATCGTCGATGCTGCGCGTGACGCTCACGTCCGGGACGAAGCTGGGCGACTATGAGGTCAAGTCGCTGCTGGGTTCGGGCGGCATGGGCGAGGTGTATCGCGCCCGGGATTCACGGCTGGGGCGGGACGTGGCGATCAAGGTCCTGCCGCCTTTGCTCTCCGCGGATTCCGAACGGCTGCGGCGCTTCGAGCAGGAGGCGAGGGCGGCGGCGGCGCTGAACCATCCCAACATTCTTGCGGTGTTTCAGATGGGCACCTATGAAGGCGCGCCCTATCTGGTCTCGGAGCTTCTGGAGGGGGAAACGCTGCGGGAGCCGATCCGGCGCGGACGTCTGGCAGTGCGCAAGGCGATTGATTATGGGGTGCAAATCGCCAGAGGTCTGGCCGCAGCCCATGAGAAAGGGATCGTCCATCGCGATCTGAAGCCGGAGAACCTGTTTGTCACCAAGGATGGGAGGGTGAAGATTCTGGACTTCGGCCTGGCGAAGCTGACGCAACCGCAGTCCGGTTCAGAGCACGACGCACCGACGCTCACTGAGGGAACGGAAGCCGGAGTGGTAATGGGCACGGTGGGCTACATGTCGCCTGAGCAGGTGCGGGGACAAACGGCCGACCATCGCGCCGACATCTTCGCGTTCGGCGCGATTCTGTACGAGATGCTGGCGGGCAAGCGGGCGTTTCAGAAGCCGACTTCGCCGGAGACGATGACGGCGATCTTGAACGAAGACCCTCCAGGCATTTCGCAGGTCGCAGCTGACATTCCGCCAGCATTGCAGCGGGTCGTGCATCGCTGTCTGGAAAAGAATCCTGAGCAGCGCTTCCAGTCGGCTTCCGACTTGGCGTTCGCTCTGAACGCGCTGTCAGAGTCTGGAGGGTCGGCATACCCGGCAACGGCTGCGAAGGCCGCGACTGGTGCTGGGAGACGCTGGAAGGTGATTGTTCCAGCTGCCCTAGTTGTGTTGGCATTGTCGGTTGGGGGTTACTTCTATTTCCACCGCTGGCCCAAGCTGACTGACAAGGACACCATCGTTCTGGCCGATTTTGCCAACAGCACGGGCGATGTGATCTTCGATGACACGCTGAAGACGGCGCTCAACGTTTCCCTGCGGCAATCGCCTTTCCTGAATGTGCTTTCCGACAGCAGAGTCGCGAAGACCTTGCAACTGATGACTCGTCCAGCCAACACAAAACTCACGCCCGAGGTAGCCCGCGAGCTTTGCCAGCGGGCTGGCAGCAAAGCTTACCTTGCCGGATCGATTGGCGGCCTGGGCAGCGAATATGTGCTGGGATTGAAGGCGGTGAATTGCCAGAGCGGAGACACACTGGCCGAGGAACAGGTGACGGCGGCGTCCAAGGAGAAGGTGCTGGACACGCTTGGCGATGCGGCGTCGAAGCTGCGCACAGAGTTGGGCGAATCGCTGGCTACGGTGCAGAAGTTTGATGTCCCCCTCGCACAGGCCACCACGTCTTCGCTTGAAGCTCTGAAATCGTACAGCCTTGGCATAAAGGCTGGTAATGAGGAAGGTCAAGCCGCAGCCCTGCCTTACGACCAACGTGCCATCGAGCTTGATCCGAATTTTGCCCAGGGCTACAACGCCATGGGTAACGACTACTTCAATCTGGGCGAGGTAGGGCGAGCCAGCGAGTACTTCGCCAAAGCATTCCAGTTGCGGGCTCATGCCAGCGAACCGGAAAGGCTGAGGTTCACCGCGGACTACTATTCGCATGTAACCGGAGAACTAGATAAAGCGGCCCAGACGTATGAAGAGCGGATTGAGAAATACCCACGTTCTGCTTCCTACAACGGCTTGGGCATTTTGTTCGCCTTCCAGGGGCAGTATGAGAAAGCCGTGAAGATTGGAAGGCAAGGCCTGCCCCTTGAGCCGGATTGGGTAACTACTTACGAGAATCTCGCCAATGACACCCTTGCCTTGCAGCACTTCGACGAAACCCTGCAGGTCATCCATGAGGCGCAGGCGCGAAAACTCGATGATTATGGATTACACCTAAATCTCTACGCCCTTGCCTTTTTGGGCTCGGACTCCAAGGCGATGGCTGAACAGCAGCAGTGGTTTGCGGGCAAGCCTGAAGAGAATTTTGGACTGGCGCTCGCATCCGACACTGAGGCGTATGCTGGTCATCTTGGCAAGGCACGGGAACTGACCAAACGGGCTGTGCACTCCGCCATCCGGGCCGACAGCAAAGAAACTGCGGCAATTTGGCAGGCGAATGCTGCTCTCCAACAAGCCTCCTCCGGCAACACCACAGATGCGCGGCAGTCAGCGGCAAACGCCCTGAAGCTCGCTCCCGTAAGTCAGGGCGTCGAGAGCGAAGCCGCGCTTGCGTTTGCCATGGCGGGCGACACAGCGCGAGCTGAATCATTGACCCAAGACTTGGGGAAACGTTTCCCGCTGGACGCGCAGATGCAGTCGCTTTGGCTCCCTGCGATTCAGGCGCAATTGGCGCTGGACAAAAAGAATCCGGCTGTTGCCCTGACTACGCTGCAAGCTGCTTCACCCATCGAGTTAGGGCAAATTGCGTTCGTTGCCAATATCTCCTGCCTCTATCACGTGTATGTTCGTGGGGAGGCATACTTGGCAGCCGGGCAAGGTAGTGCTGCTGCAGCCGAGTTTCAGAAGATTCTCGACCACAGCGGCATCGTCTGGAACTGCTGGACGGGAGCATTGGCGCATCTGGGGGTGGCTCGTGCCAATGCGTTGCAAGCAAGAACCTCGCAGGGAGCGGATGCCGATGCCGCCCGCGTCCGTGCACTCGCCGCCTACAAAGACTTCCTCACCTTCTGGAAAGACGCCGACCCTGACATCCCCATCCTGAAGCAAGCCAAAGCCGAGTACGCGAAGCTGCAATAGCCGATGCTACAAGTTCTTCCATCTTCGCGCTCCTGACCGATATTGGAGGTGTCGGCGGTTTCGATGGCACGAAGCCAGGCGTAAGTAAGTACTTAGGCCGGCCGGTTCAAAAGGGTGTTTTCCGCAGAGCCGCAAGTGCATGAATCGAGTGAGACGGAAACTAGCAAAATTGCTAGTCCGCCCGGTAAAGGTTTTGCACCACCGGCAGACAACTTCGACCTCTGGCTTGGTCCGGGCATGCAAGGATGTGGCTGCGGCCGTCGAACTATTGAGGCCTTATGATGCTCGCCTGATGCGTTGCTATCCAGTGAGCACGCGGATCAATCGCGTGGCTAACGACGAAGAATGCTCCGCACCCGTGGAACTCGCACAGATTCAGGATCGACTCTTTTCGTAGCGGGATCTGTGGCGGGCCAGACGTGAGCCACCGAACCTCTACCGTGACAGCGAGGATTTCACCCGTAACTTACTGAAAACACGCGGCACGGATGGCGCTACAAAAACGTTTTAACGACCCTTGGAAACAGTTCGTGGACTGTTATTGGACCATAATTTCGAGTGCGCCTCACGGCGTCGAATACTTGAAGTTGGCAGTCATTCGTCGTCGTTTTACGTCGGGGTTGATTGGACCAACATCTGAGAGCAAGGCCTGTATTAGCTCAGGCTTTACACTTATTTGGTACTCGCCACGACATAAACGTAGCGGAGCACACCGCTCCCAGTGTTTGTGACGTTATGCTCCGTCTCGGGCGGACAGTAGAGGGCATGGTTGGCTTGGACGTCTAGCTTGGAACCATCCTTGAAAGTCATCACGCCCCGCCCCTCAAGCACAACGAGCAATTCCTCGTGTTGTCCTGTGCTGTGTTTCCCCACAGATTGGTTGGGTGCTAAAACCTCCAGTCCAGACTTCATGGTGACGCTCTCCGGGGGACCGGCCAGCACCTGTAGGTAATCCTTGCCATGACTGTCGAGCTCGACGACTTTGGCGTGACGTTTTTCTTGAGATTTCGCCGGAGTTAAGAGAAACGAGCAAGAAACCAATATTGCAACTGCCGTAGATAAAATCTGTTTGGGTTTCGCCTCCAAGTTCATCTTACGATCTCCATTTCTGTAGTTTCGCGTTCTGTTGTTGTAGATACTGTGTCCTAAATACGGTCACCGCAACAGCCTTGAAAGGACCGCGTTTACACAAAAGGCGGAAGCGTAGGCCATCCCGGTCATGTAGGCAAATTGGATCATGGGCCACTTCCAGCTGTTGGTCTCGCGGCGCACGACTGCCAAGGTCGACGCGCATTGCATCGCAAAAGCAAAGAAGACCAGTAGCGCCATTGCCCCGGCGGGAGTGAGATCTTGCCGTAGCGCATTCTGCAGCGTCATCGATTGCGTTGCTGGGTCAGTTCCATAAATCGTGCCCAGCGTGCCGACGATGACTTCGCGCGCGATCACGGATGTCAGCAGGCCGACTCCGATCTTCCAATTGAAACCAAGTGGCCGGATGAGAGGCTCAATTCCATGTCCGAGGTAGGCGATCGCGCTGTGTTCCAGTTCCGGAGAATGGCCATGGTCCAGTGGGAGATGCGTCAGGACCCAAACCAGTAAAGACACTGCCAGGATGACCGTTCCAGCCTGCCTCAGGAAGACCCGTGAGCGGTCGAGCAGGCGTAGGCCGACAGACTGCAACGTCGGGCGCCGATACTCAGGAAGTTCCAGCATAAATGGAGCAGCAACAGATTTGAGCACCGAAGACTTGAGGAGTTTCGCGGTGGCGATAGCCGCAAGAAAACCGAGCACGTAGAGTAAAAGCATGGCACAAGCTCTTGCTCCGAGCAGTATGCCGACGACCGGGCGATCTGGAATAAATGCGGCAATGAGCAACGTGTAGATTGGCAAGCGAGCCGAACAGGTCATGAAGGGCGCGATCAGAATCGTCGCGATCCGGTCGCGCTTGTTCTCGATCGTCCGGGTGGCCATGATTGCGGGAACGGCGCAAGCATACGCGGACAGAAGAGGAATGAACGCTTTTCCGTTCAAGCCAACGCTTCGCATGGTGCGATCCGCGATCAGAGCAGCCCGCGCTAAATAGCCCGAGTCCTCCAGTATCCCTATAAAGAGGAAGAGCAGAAGGATCTGGGGCAGGAACACGAGCACGGAACTGACGCCCTTCCACAGGCCATCGAGCAGAAGTGACCGAAGCAGACTATTCGAAATGAAAGGTGCCGCTTGCTGTCCCAACTTGGTGAGCAGATCCTGAAATGCCGTGCTCAGGGGCTGACCGAGTCCGAACACAGTCTGGAAAACGGCACCTACGACGATCACAAAGATGAGCGGGCCCCACAGCTTGTGCAAGAAAATGTCGTCCAGCCGGCGGGTCCAAATGCTGGGGAGTGGACGCTGGTAGTCAATTCGACGGCTAAGCTGGTTCGTCCATTGCCGGCACTGCGGAAGGTCTTGCAGAATGGGGAGCAACGCATCTGGCCGCTGATCGTGACCTTCTCGCAGGAATCGTTCCACAACGTCCAACCCGCTGCCCTGTGTCGCACTCACCATCGCAACGGGTGCGCCCAATTCCGCAGCGAGTTTGAGGACATCGAGCGACCCACCGCCTTTTGTAAAGACGTCCGCCATATTCAAAAGAACGAGTGTAGGCAAACCCAAAGCGATTACGGGTGCCGCTAGTACGAGTTGGCGTGACAGATTGGTCACATCGAGCACCAGCAGAATCGCATCCGGGCGAGGGAGTT
>DATKQB010000144.1:0-16111 GCA_035523795.1 Verrucomicrobiia bacterium
GCAACAACGCCACTGGAGAACGTCCCCGGGCTGGGCGAAGGGCTGGTAGAGAAACTGGCGGCGGCGGGTGTGACTACTGTCGAAGCGCTCGCGGATATGACTCCGGAGCAACTCGAGGCCATCGAGGGAATCGGGCCTAAAACGGTGGAAAAAATCAGCGTGGCCGTGAATAATTACTTTGCCGGCCTGGAAGCCGGCGAGGCGGTTGCTGAAGGGGAAGTCGCTCCAGATGCGGAATCTGCCTCGGGTGGAGAAGAGCCCGAGCACTTAGAGGCGTCTGCCGAGGCTGCTAGCGAGTCTGGGCAAGAGGGCGAGCACGCCGCGCCGGAAGAGGCCGCCGAATCGGAAGCAGTCGCGGCGGAATCACGTACAGAAGCACACAAGCATGAGCCCGATCAAGGCTCTGCTTCCGAATCAACCGAATAGTCATGGCACACTCGATTCATCTTCGAGGATGTGCGTGCAAAAAAATTGACTCCGTGAGGCTGCGATGAAGACTTAGGCAAACGCGGGGTACAAGAAAGGCCGGATGAGTAAGGTTCGAATCAACGATCTCGCCAGAGAGCTGGAAGTCAAAAGCAAAGCCATTCTTGACGTGCTCCCGATCGTCGGAGTGACGGAAAAGAAGACGCATTCCAGTTCTCTCGAAGAGCATGAAGCGGAGAAGGTGCGGCAGTACCTTCGCGGCTCTTCAGAAGCGCCGGCTGCAGCGGCAAAGACCGCCGCCCGCTCGGTTCGCGGCGAAGAAGAAATCAAAACCAAAATTGATCTCTCGCATATCTCGCGTCCTGGAGATGTGCTGAAGGCGATTACCCAGCAGAAGGAAGCGGCTGCGCCGCCCGCGCGGCCTGTTGCGCATCCACCCGCAGCGGCAAAGCCAGCCATTCCTGCACAGAAAACCGCTGCGCCAGCCGCGTCGACATTGCCTGCTGCGCCCCCTGTTTCAGCGCCTGTCCCGCCGGTCCCGCCGCGGATCGTTACTCCGGCAACCGTTGCTCCGCCGGCTCCTGTTGCACCACCCGTACCGCCGAAACCGGCTGTCGCCGCGCCACCCGTTAGCGAGAAGCCTGCTGCTCCCATTGCTCCCGCAGCTCCGGTACCGCCCACAGCTCGACCCGTGCCCGTGCCACCTCCTTCGGTTGTGGTTCCGGCGGCAACGAGTACACCACAGGTGAACGCGTCCGCTACAACGGCCGTTTCTCCGCGTCCGCCTGCGCCGCAGACGCCTGCGCCGCGTATGATCGTGCCGCAGACGGGACCGCGTCCGGTCTACAAGGCACCGCCGCCTCGTCCTGCCGCTCCAATTTCGCAAACCGCTGCGCCAACCGCTGGCGGCCCGCGTCCCCTGCCCGGACGGCCCGTCCCCGGTCAGCCAATCTTTCAGCGTCCACGTCCGGCAGCACCCGGCGTGGGAGCGCCGCGTCTGCCGCTGCGTCCCGGCGAGCGCCGTCCCATGCATCCCACGCGCCAGGCACCAGCTGGGAGTCGTCCCATCGGAGTGGGCCCGGGTCTTCCGCCCCCAGGACCGGTGCGCCCCGGCAGCCGCCCCGGTGCACCTGCGCGCCGTCCCGGACAGCGCTACGTTCCTCGCGGTGTGAAAGAAGGCCCGATGAAGGGCTACGTTCCGCCGCCACGCGTGGTGGTATCGAACGAGCCGCAACCGATCACCCGTAACATCACGATTACCGAAGGAATCAGCGTCAAAGATCTCGCTGAAAAGCTCGACATTCGCGCCAAAGATCTGATCTCGCGCTTGCTCGCGCGCGGAGTTTTCGCAACCATCAATCAGACGCTGGACTCCGAACTCGCCAGTGAGATGGCACGCTTCTTCGGGGCCGACACCAACGTCATTACGTTTGAAGAGCAGGCGGCAAAAGATGTCGATGCCGCGATGGCCAGCGGAGAAGAAACTCCGGCCGAGGCGCTTCCGCGTCCGCCCGTGGTCACGATTATGGGCCACGTCGATCATGGCAAGACGACGCTGCTCGATGCGATCCGCTTGACCAACGTTGCCGAAGCCGAAGCCGGAGGCATCACCCAGCACATCGGGGCGTACAAGGTGCGCATCACCGATTCGGAATCTCCGGCGTATGGCCGCGAGATCGTGTTCCTCGACACGCCGGGTCACGAGGCCTTTACGCGCATGCGTTCGCGCGGAGCCAAGGCGACTGACATCGTAGTCCTCGTCGTCGCTGCGGATGACGGTGTTATGCCCCAGACGCTAGAAGCCATCGACCACGCGCATGCTGCGGAAGTCCCGATCATCGTCGCTGTAAACAAAATCGATAAGCCCGAAGCGATGCCCGATCGAGTGAAGAAGCAACTCGCCGATCGTGGCCTGATGCCCGAAGATTGGGGCGGCAAGACGGTTTTCGTCGATGTCTCCGCGAAGAAGAAAACGAACCTCAATCTGTTGCTCGAAATGATTTGCCTGGTCGCGGATCTCGCCGAACTCAAAGCGACTCCGGATCGTCCGGCTACGGGCGTTGTGCTTGAGGCCAAGCTCGATCGCGGTCGTGGACCTGTGGCGACTGTCCTGGTGCAGAATGGCACCCTCAACGCCAGCGACAATTTCGTAGTGGGCAACGTCTATGGCAAAGTCCGCGCCATGTTTGACGATCGCGGATATGGTCTTGAATCCGCTCCGCCGTCAACACCCGTCGAGATCCTTGGCATGGAGGGCCTGCCGCAGGCCGGAGATCAATTCGTGGTCGTCGCCGATCGCGACAAGGCGCGCGGCATCTCCGAATATCGTGAGCAGAAGGCTCGTGAAGCCGCGCTGGCCAAGAGTTCCCGTGTGTCGCTGGAAGGACTTGCCGAACAGATCAAGACCGCTGGCACGAAGGAACTGAACGTCATCCTCAAGGGCGACGTCCACGGCTCGGTGGAAGTGCTCAGCGATCTGTTGCAGAAACTGTCGAATGAAAAAGTGCGGCTGAAGTTGCTGCGATCGGGCGTCGGAGCCATCACCGAAACCGACGTGTTGCTGGCTTCTGCATCGAACGCCATCATCATCGGCTTCAATGTGCGTCCGGAGCGCAAGGCACAGGAGCTCGCCGATCAGGAAGAAGTCGACATCCGCCTGCACTCGATCATCTACGAACTGCAGGATGAGATTAAGCGCGCCATGAGCGGCTTGCTCGAGCCGACGATTAAAGAAACCTACCAGGGCCGCGCCGAGGTGCTCGAAACCTTCCGTATTCCGAAAGTCGGTATGGTTGCGGGCTGCCGCGTCAGCGATGGCACCATCAAGCGCGACTCCGAAGTGCGCCTGCTGCGTGACAACGTCGTGGTGTTCAAGGGAAAGATCGGTTCGCTGCGCCGCTTCAAAGATGATGCCAAAGAAGTGCACAATGGCATGGAGTGCGGCATTTCGATCGCGAATTATGGCGACGTTAAGGTCGGCGACGTGATCGAAGCCTTCGCCACGGAACGGATCGCGGCGGAAGTGATCGCATAAGAGCAGTGGCTAGCGATCGGTCGATATCGGTTAATCGTCCTGGCTGGTCATTCGGCGCGGAATGATCGCCTTCCTCACCCTCGAACTTCATATCGAAGCGGCGCAATCGCTCAAAGACCGGCGGCAAGTGGTGCGCAGTCTGAAAGACCGGTTGCGCGCCAGTTTCAACGTTTCTGTCGCGGAGCTCGATTCAAGCAATCTGTGGAATCGCGCCACCATCGGCGTGGTCAGCATCTCCGATTCCCACGATTATCTCGATGGATTGATGAAGAAAGTCGAACGCGCCGCCACTCGCATTGCCAACAACCATGGAGCGGACCTGGTGGATTCGTTTGTAGAGTTTTTCTAGGAAGTCGCCGGGCGCGCCAATTCGACCGATACCCGGCGCACTTCGCTGGCGAATGTTCGCTCGCCAGCAACCATTGTAGGGCGATTGAATCTGTCAGTTGTCAAAATCTAGTCAACCGCTCTGCCTGCAACAGATCCGAGTCACTGGCGCAAGATGGCGGACCGGTAGCTGCATCATGGCGCTTCCGTGCCACCACTTGCACCGCATTTTCTGATATTCTCATCCGTTTTACTCAGAGGGGTGTCGTGGAGAAGCGCGCAGTCAAGCATCATCGCGGACGTCTCGGCGAGGCCCTGCGCGAAGAGATCGAAACCCTGGTCGAGGGCGAACTCGGTGACCCCCGCATCGGACTCGTCAGCGTGACTGGTGTGCAACTCGCCCCGGACGGCCGATCCGCTCAGGTTCTGGTCGATGTGGAAGGCGACGACGAGGAGGCTGAACGCAGCATGCAGGGGCTCGACGCTGCCAAGGCTTATATTCGCCATGAGCTGGCGGACCGCCTGCGCCTGCGCCGCGCGCCCGAGTTGTACTTTCGCCTCGACCGCTCCGATCGCGAAAAAGCGCGGGTAGAAGAATTGTTGTCCCGTTTGAAAAAGCGCAGCAAAGAGCAAGCAGGTTCTCACCAAAGAAAACCGGCGAAAGAAAGTCATGGAGACAAGGCATAGCCACGCGCTGGAAGACGTGCTCAGGCAGATTGGCCAGCATGATCGCTTCGTGCTGACCTCGCATGCTCGTCCTGACGGCGATGCCGTCGGCTCGGCTCTCGCTTGCTGCCAGGTCCTGCGCGCGATGGGGAAGCAAGCCGACGTCGTTCTCCATGATGGTGTTCCGCGTATCTATCGCTCGCTCCCTTTTGCAGATGAAGTCGTGCAGGCCGATCGCGTCCAGGACCGCTACGAAGCCGCCATCATTCTCGAATGCGACAGCATCCATCGCACTCGGCTGGAGGGTCTCGAGAATCGATTTTTGATCAGCATCGATCATCACGTCAGCGGCCGCCCTTTTGCCAATATCAACTGGATCGATCCCCATGCGGTGGCGACAGCAGAAATGGTCTTCCGCCTGGCTCGCGAAGCTGGTGTTAAATTCTCGCCGGAGATCGCGATCTGTCTCTATACCGCGTTGATGACCGATACGGGCTCGTTCATGTTTCAAGGGACGAACGAAAACACGTTCTCGCTTGCCCGTGAATTGGTGCTCGCCGGTGCCGATCCCGCGCATTGCGCTCGCGGAATTTATTTTGCCCATTCGGTGGCCAAAATTCGCCTGCTGGGAGAAGCGCTGCGCAATTTGAACATCGAAGGTCACATCGGCTATGTCTGGGTCACGCAGAAACAAATGGAGCGCTGCGGCGCGAAGGAGGAAGACTGCGAGGGATTAGTGAATTACGTCCTCTCGATTGGCGGAGTCGAAGTCGCCGCTTTCTTGCGTGAATTGCCCGACGGAAGGTTTCGCGTCAGCCTGCGCAGCAAAGGAAAACTCGACGTCGCTGAAATAGCGGAAAATTTCGGCGGTGGCGGCCACGAGTGCGCCAGCGGATGCTCTCTCGACGGTCCCCTCGCCGATGCCGTACGTCAAATCATTTTGCAGGTTCGCCGCGGGCCCTCCGTACAATAGTCCGGTAGCGTCACTTCAGTGAGTGTGCTACACGCGACTCGCGGTTCGTCGCCGCCACGATCAATTTCGAATGACCGCTCGCACCCGCACCGACGTTCTGCTCCTGGTTGGTTTCTGCGCTTTTCTCTTCTTCTACGGACTCGGGGCCTTCGGCCTCATCGGTGCCGACGAGCCTCGCTACGCGCAGGTTGCGCGCGAGATGTTCGAGCATCACCAGTGGATCACCCCCCTGCTCAACGGATCGCCGTGGCTCGAGAAGCCGCCTCTCTATTACTGGCAAGCGATGCTGGCCTATTCCCTACTTGGTATTCGCGATGTGGCTGCGCGCGTGCCATCGGCGATCGATGCGTCGTTATTAGTCATTGCTGTCTATCTATTCTTCCGGCGCTTTCGGTCTGGTATCGAAGGCGATGCCGCGCTCATCGCGGCGTCATGCGCCGGGATGATCGCGTTCGCTCGCGCGGCTTCAACCGACATGCCTTTGGCTGCTGCTTTCGGAATCGGCATGCTTGCCTGGTGGGCCTGGCGCGAAAGCCAGAAAGGAATCTACCTCGCACTTTTCTATTCCTTCATGGCTCTCGGAATGTTGGCGAAAGGTCCGGTCGCGCCATTTCTGGCCGCGTTGATCATCGTTCTCTTCGCTTTGGCAGCGCATGAGTCGAAGTTGGTTCTCAAAACGCTCTGGCTGCCCGGCATCCTCTTGTTTTGCGTCATCGCCCTGCCGTGGTACATCGCCGTGCAGGTTCGCAATCCCGAGTTCTTCCACGATTTCATCCTCGAGCACAACTTCGCCCGTTTTACGACGAATCTCTATCACCATCCCGAGCCGTTCTGGTATTACGCGCCCGTAATCTTGCTGGCGCTCGTGCCATGGACCGTGTTTGTGATTGCAGCTCTCGTCCGTCCAGTGCGCATCTGGTGGAGCGAGCGGAAGCTGGTTGCTCCCGAGCCTGATTTTGAATTTCAATTCGGCCTTTTCGCCCTGATCTGGCTGATCGTGCCGGCGGTTTTCTTTTCTTTTTCGCGCTCGAAACTTCCGGGATACATCCTTCCGGCTGTTCCGGCCGGACCCTTGCTGCTGGCCGAGTATCTGCGCGAGCAATATGAATATGAAGACCACCGGCCCCTTGCGAAGTGGATGACCATTCTGCACGCCATCGTCGCCGCTGCGCCCATCGTCCCAGCGTTGCTGATCGCTTACCTCGTGACACAGCACCACTTGCCGCCCGGCAAGCCGCTTTACCTGGCCATTATCGTCGCATTGATTTTGTTTGTTGGAATCATTCTTACCTTGTTCAGCCGCCTCGGATTGCGGATGTTACGCTTCGTCACGCTGATTGCCGTAGTCCTGACCGTCGCCGCCGTTCTTAAATTCGGTTCGGCTGCCATCGATCAGTCGCTTTCCGCCCGTCCGCTCGCTGCTGAACTGGCAGGCGTGGAAACACATCAATTGCCACTCGCCGTGTGCGGCACTTCTCGCGAGCTCGAATACGGACTCGGGTTCTACCGCAACCAGACCATCGCTCGTTACGAATCAGGCGAGACGCCAGCGCAGGAACATCTGCTGGTCGCGAACCCAGCGTGGAAGGCGGCAATCGCCGATCACACTGCCGGCCGACGAGTAACCTTCCTCGGGCACTATGCCCCGCAGGATGTGGATTATTATTGGGTCGCAGCGCAGAAGTAATATCTTGAGCTCTCCGCATCGGGTCCTGGGTGAAGCGTCGCGGTTTTGCGACGCAAAACTCGCCCCCTTGGATCGCTTTCGTTCCGAACTGCCCCTTCGCCCCGTCGTTGACGCGCCTCATCTTCGCAGCTAACATGGCTGCGATCGCTCGGGGCGTCCGTCAATCCGCAAATCGTCTTCAACTCTCTAAGAGGTTCCCATGAAAATTACCGTGCTCACCTTCTCCGCCTGCCTTCTACTTTCTGCCGCGGCCATTGCCCAATCGCAAATGCCCACGCCCGGCCCGGATGTGAAGAAACTCGACTACTTCGCCGGAACCTGGTCCCTTGACGGCGACATCAAACCCGGCCCTATGGCGCCTCAGGGCGGCAAGGTCACCGAGACCGAAAAATGCGAGTGGATGCAAGGCAATTTTTATCTCGTCTGCCACACCGACTTTGGCGGCTCGATGGGCTCGGGTGAGGGCCTCTCCATCTTGGGCTATTCCACCGACGACAAAACCTATACCTACCGTGAGTTCAACAGTTGGGGCGAATTCGAAGACTCTAAAGGCGCCTTTGACGGCCAGAACTGGACCTGGAATAGCGACGAAAAGACTAACGGCACGGCATGGAAAGGCCGCTTCACCATGAAGCCCGCGTCGGCCACGTCTTACAGCTTCATGTTTGAAATGTCCACAGATGGCGGCACGAAGTGGATGACCGTCATGGACGGCAAGGCGAGCAAGAAATAGACGATCCCATCCGTCTCATTGTCATCCCGAGCGAAAGCGAGCGCGAGTCGAGGGACCTTGTGTTTTCGAGTGTACCCATCGACTTTGTCATTCTGAGCGAGCGCTCGCGAAAGCGAGCGCGAGTCGAAGAATCCCTACCGTCACCACAAGAAGCATCTCGGCCTAGTGATGCTCACGTTTCTCCTCGCCTTCCTTCTTTTCATCTTCCGGGGCTGGAGCGGCATTGAAATTTGACTTCCAGTAATCCTGGACGGCGGGCGGAAGCTTGTCCATGTGCGACAGGAACAACGTAATCTTCCACATCTCCGGCTCAGCCAGCACTTTGTCCCACGCAGGCATGCCCGTGTATCGCACTCCAGTGCGAATCGTATAGAAAATGTGCCACTCCGGATCGTCCGGCGGATCGGAAATCAAATTCGGCGCCGGCGGATAGAAAGACTCGGCCAGCGTCGCCGGCTTGCGGTCCAGCGTTCCATGGCACAACGCGCAATTCATGGTGTAAAGCTTCATCCCGTCTTCGAGATTCTGATCCGTCGGAGTCAGTGGGTCAGTCACGCGGGGCGCGTGGCGCTCCATCGACGCGTCCACCGCTCCCATGGCGAAGTGCCGCTCCCAGTGCGACGGAGGAACATTTGCAGCGGTCGGCAAGAACCCAAGCATCCCAATGCCCAGCACCGCCAGGGACATGACCAGAAACGCAACAATCACACCAAAGAAAAACTTACCCATGAAGCCTCCGGGAAATAAATGAAGAAGTATTGTGGCAGAAGCGCAGGGCGGGTGGCTAGTTTGGAAGCGCACCAGTCGGATTTACGGCCAACTCATGGACCGGCGGATACTGTGTCCGCGGTCGATGTGAAGTCAGTATGCCTGCAGCCTTCTCGCTTCGCGCACGACATCCTCCACCTTTGGCAAGTAATGATGCTCCTGCGGCGGCGAAAACGGCACTGCCGAATCCAGTCCCGCGATCCGCACGATCGGTCCATCTAAATCATCGAACGCTTCTTCATTGATGATCGCAGCGATTTCTCCTGCCAGTCCTCCCGTGCGCGAGTGCTCGTGCAGGATAATCACTTTGTTCGTCTTCTTCACGGTCGCAGCAATGGCCTCGCGATCGATTGGGACCAGCGATCGCAGATCGAGAATTTCGATGTCGATTCCTTCTTTGGCGAGAATATCCGCGGCTTCGAGTGCCGTATGCACCATCGCCGCATAAGTAATGATGCTCAGGTCCCGCCCCTCCCGCGCCACTCGCGCTTTACCGATCGGAACGATGTAATCATCCGCGGGCACTTCCTCTTTAATTCTCCGATACAGATATTTGTGCTCAAAGAATACGCACGGATTATTGTCGCGAATCGCCGCTTTGATCAGTCCCTTGGCGTCGTAAGGCGTGGCCGGGCAAATGACTTTCAGCCCCGGATTGTGCACGAACCACATCTCGGGATTCTGCGAGTGAAACGGGCCGCCGTGAACATATCCGCCGCTGGGTCCGCGCAGCACGAGCGGAGCGGGCGCGCCCCACAGATAATGCGTTTTCGCGACCATGTTTGAGATCTGGTTCATGGCGCAGGCAATAAAATCCATGAACTGAAATTCCGCCACCGGACGCATGCCGGTCAGCGACGCTCCGAACGCCGCGCCCACAATCGCCGACTCGGCAATGGGCGTATCGATCACGCGCTCCGGTCCAAAGCGATCGATGAAGCCATCCGTGACTTTAAAGGCTCCGCCGTAAATGCCGATATCCTCGCCGAGGCAAAAGACGGTCGGGTCCTTTTCCATTTCTTCCCAGATTCCCTGGCGTATCGCTTCGAGATAAGTAAGTTGCATATGAGTTGTGAGTCCTGAGTTGCAAGTCCCGAGCTAAGAACTTCTTTGCCGCGGATTACGCGAATACGCGCGAATTTACAAATTGTACAAAATGTGCTATTGTACATTTTGTACGTTACTTGATTTTGGAGCCCCCCTATGGCCAACAAACTCACTGCCAGTGAAGCAAGGCAAAACTTCTCAGACATTTTAAACCGTGCGGCCTTCGGGCGCGAAAGAGTACTCGTCCATCGCGGTAAAAAGCCGGTCGCCGCAATCATGCCGGTGGAGGACTACGAATTCCTCGAGGCTTTAGAGGACCGTATCGACATTGAAGAGGCTCGGAAGCGTTTGCACGAGCCCACCATCCCCTGGTCGAAGGTGAAGAAGCAATTGGGCCTCTAGCACTGGCCTGCTAATGCGATACAGCCTCGAATTTACCGAGTCGGCGGTAAAAGAGCTGCGAAATCTCGACCGCCAAACGCAACGGCGCGTTACCGAGAAGATCACCGCTCTCTGTGAAAATCCCTTTCCTCCCGGTGTCAAGAAGCTCAAAGCAGAAGTTGACCATTTGCGGATTCGTGTCGGGGATTATCGCGTCGTCTATCGCATAGATGGGGCTAGGATTGTAGTGGTAACCGTTCGGATTGGGCACCGCAAGCATGTGTACCGGTGAATTCCGACACCGCATCGGGGAGCATTACACACAATCACCAACGGTGTCTGTGACGATTGAACATCCGAATCCACATTCATCATTTGAAGTGTGCTGCCGCTTCCGTTTCCTTATATCCCGCAGTTCCCTTCTTCACCTTCGGCATGCCGTACTTCGGTTTGATCTCGTGGCAGCCATCCTCACAGAAGACACCGCCCTCGGCCGATTCCGGCGTCGGCATCGGAGAGTTCACCGCGATCTCTCGTTCCTCTTCAATCGCCCGCTCCACTTCCGCGATCAATTCCGCATTTTCTTTCACGCTCAGCCACTTTTTCTCACGCACCAGGTAGTTCTCAAACCGCGCAATCGGATCCCGCTTCTTCCAGAACTCAAACATTTCTTTCGGCACATAGCTCGCCGCATCATGGATCGCGTGCCCTTTCATGCGCATCATCTTGGCTTCAATCAACGTCGGACCTTCGCCGCGGTGCGCGCGCTCGACCGCTTCGTGGGCCACATCGTAAACCTGGCACGCGTCCGTCCCGTCAACAATCACTCCCGGAATCCCGTATCCAATTGCGCGTTCCGCCAGATCTTTGCACCTGTATTGCATGTCCGACGGCGTCGAGTAGGCCCACAGATTCGATTCCACAATCAGCACCAGCCCCAGATTCTGCACCGCCGCAAAATTGATCCCTTCATACGTCACGCCGGTCGACTGCCCTCCATCGCCAATGTAAGTCATCACGGCGAGATTCCGTCCTTGCAGCCGCGCGCCCAACGCCACGCCCGACATGACAGGAATTAGATCTCCAAGCATCGAAATCGGCGAGACCATGTTGCGTTTTTCTATATCGCCGAAGTGCGAAGTCCCATCGCGCCCCTTCGTCGGCGAGTCCGCCTTCGACATGTACTGCATCATGGTGTCGCGCGCGCCGAAACCGCGCACCAGCAGCGACCCCTGATTCCGGATCATCGGCGCGAACCAGTCATCTTTATCCAGCGCATATGCCGAGGCGCACGAACACGCTTCCTGACCTAGTCCGAAATAAACGCCGCCCACCACCTTGCCCTGCTTGTATAGATTTTCGAGAGCAATCTCCATCTTTCGGTTGAGCAGCATGTAGCGGTAGATCTCGATCGCCTGTTGCTTATCGAGATGTTTCGACTCGCGGATGGGCGGCACCGGCGCGTCGAGATCCCCCTCGACTTCGTAGGCCACGCGGCCGTCCTTTTCCGCGGCCTGGTGCACCGTGAAGTTCGGGTGCTCCAGTCGATAGTCAGGAATGGAGTACGTCCGCAGATCGGAACCCTCGCCCGACGCCCCATTCTTCGACGTCCCATTTCCGCCCTGAGCCGAAGCTAAGGGAATGGCGCGTGCCCCACTTCTGGCCGTTTTTGCCAGAGGTGGGGAATTCAGTTTGGACGATCCGTTGCGCGGACGTTGCCCATTTGAGCTGTTCTTGGACTTCTTTTTGTTGTTCCCCATGTAAGGCGGCGCAAAATGCGCGTTGTCTTGATGGTATCGCGAGCGAGGGGAAAAGGGCTAGGCCGGGGAGTAGACTGCCGGGTGCCCCATTTCTGGCCGGTTTTGCCAGAAGTGGGGATTTCGGGGTGGGCTACTCGCGCCCGTTGTCGGCTTGGGCGGAAACTTGCCGAACAAATCCGCTTGATCTGCGTTAATCCGTGGCAAAGAAGTTTTTCTGCGAACCCTATGTCCTCCGCGATAAAAAGTTTCGAGCTTTCACTGACCCCTTCGACCTGACAACTGCTCGAAGGTCAGATTCAGAACCGGATACTGCTCCCAGTCCTTGTAATCGAAATGCCACCACTCGAACGGATATACCGTGAATCCCTCTGCTTCCAGCACATTGCGCAGCAGCTCCCGATCCCAGCGCGCCAGCGACGTGCCCCCGGGATAAGCGGCATAGGAACGCTCTGACATTTCGTCGTACGCGCCGGTCATCGGCAGTTCTTCACCGGTCTTCAGGTCGTAGAGCGTCAAATCGACCGCGCAGCCCCTGTTGTGCCGGGAACCATCCTTCGGATCCGCTACGAAGATCTTCTTGTCCTGCGGCGTTGCGTCCCAGAAAATCTTCGTCACGTACCACGGCCGGTATGCGTCGTGAATCAGAAAACCGTAGCCAAGCGCGCGTAATTTTTCGGCAGCGCGTCCTAACGCCTCCGCCGCCGGTCTCTGCAAAAATGCTTTCGCTTCCTCGTAGACCGGAGTGCCCAGGAAGTTGTTGGCCGTCGCGTACCGGACATCAAGTTTTATGTTCGGAGCCTCAGTGGTCACATCCACCAGATCAGGAGACCTCATCGCGCGATTTTCCTCAGGAGGCTTCGCCGCCAGCGCTGTTCGCCGCAACTCTGCGATTGATTCAGTAGGATGAACTTGAAGTCCAACAGGAATTTCGCGGCGCTTAAAAACCATCGCGCCAATTTTCACTTCGTTGGCGCGCCCGCTCGCATCGCGAGTAAAGGCCGCATTCTCCCCGTCGTACAATCCGTGCGCAGGAAATTTGAAGACATCGGCCGACTGCTGCTCCAGCGGATCAAACTCGAACCACTCAATCAGAACATTCAACTTCCCATCTTTCTCGAGCACATACAGTACGTCATGGTCCCACCCATATTGCCCAATCAGTCCCGAAAATTCTTTCGACGCCGGCGGAGGCCGCGGCATCTCCACTCGCCGCAGCGCCTTGTCCTGAACGCGAATTTCTTTTTCGCCAGGAATAATCTTGCTCGCGAAATTTTCTTCTAGCCGCCCATCCGCAACCAGCGCGCCATCCAGCATTCGCAGTTGCGACTCAAACCCTCCCGACACCGGCAACATGTGCAACGTGCCCGCACGATCCATCAGGTCCACCGCACTCTCACCTTCGCCATAACGTCCTGCTAGTTTGTGCGCGAGTTCTAGAGGAACCGCCGTCGTCGATTGGAATTGCGGCAGGGCTTTTCCCGAACGCAAAGCCAGCATCAACTGCAAAGCCTGCCGTGCGACCGCATTGACGACAGCATTGGCCGCATCCATCGTGGTGACAGTCACCACGCCAAGCTTTTCATCCGGCAAACCAGCAACTTCGGTCGCAAAGCCGTAGATCGCTCCACCATGCCCGATCACCCGATGCCCATCCAGCTCTGAAATTTGAAAACCGAGCCCAAACCCTCTCTTCTGTCCCGGCTGCGCGAACTGGGGCGTCCACATTTCCTGTAGCGTTTCCGGCTTGATCACCTGCCCCTTTGGACCCCGCCCATCCTTGAAGAGAACCATCAGAAATTGCGCCAGGTCGGTAACGCTGGAATACATGCAACCCGCTGGCGCCAGTCCCAGCTCGAACGTCGGAGCCGGAAACTTCAGCCCGTCGTAACTCCACATATAGGCCTTCGCCAGATGCTGCGTCAGTTCTGGCTCAGGCTCGAACGAACTCTCCGTCATGCCCAGCGGCTCAAGAACCGCCTGCTTCAGATACTCTGCAAACGGCTTATGGTTCAATTCCTGCAGCGCGTATCCCACCACCGCAATCCCTGCGTTGGAGTACTTGATGTGCGTCCCCGGTTCGTAGACCAATTCCGTCGAGTTCATGCTTCGAACCGTCGCTTCCAGCGTGGGACTGCTCGGATCAAAGTAATTTCCAATCGGCGGCTCGCGCAGCAATCCCGCGCGATGCGACATCAGTTCGCGCAATGTGATCGGCTTATCAAACGGATTCTTCGGATGAAAATCCGGAACGTACTGGCTGACCGGCGCATCCAGGCTGATTTTTCCCGCCTCCACCATCTGCATGATTCCAATATCGGTGAACAGCTTCGATACCGATCCCACGCGATAAATGGTGTGCGCCGTGGCCGCAATCTTCTGTTCGGGATCCTGATAGCCAAATCCCTCGGCCCATACAATCTTGTCGCCCTCCACCAATGCGATCGAGAACGCCGGTAGCTGCTTCTCCTCCATCTCCCTCTGAATCGAAGACGTGAGCTCCGCCGCCACATGTGCGTACTCGGGCCGCGCCGGAATATTGCCCCGATCTTGCGCAGCCGCTACTACCGCGACGAGGAGCACCGCCAACCAAGCCCCGCAACGCCCGATCGCTCGCACGGACCCGCGCTCGAAATCTCCTCCAGAGATGCCCTGCTTCGACCGTTGTTGCTCCATACCCCTATGCTTCATGTTTCGAACCTTCATAGTTCGTTATTCCCCTCGGCGATATCCGCGAGCTCGCCCATCCTCTATACCACACTGTGCTGCCGGCTGCCCCACTCGCCCGCGGAGAAATTCGGGAAGGGCACGATTTCAGTCGTGCCAATGCAACGTCCGGGAAGATTGTGGCCTTAGCCGCTGCGGCTAACTTCGCCGATCGCCCCAGGGACTTGAATCACTCCGCCAGGTGAGATCGATGTTCACGCGCGATGAAAACGGAAGGGAAGAGCAAGCATTAGGAAGATAAAAATCAAAGTCGACACCTCAATCAAGAGGGCGTAATTCGTAATTCGTTTAGCCTTGGGGAAGCGTGCGAACAGCCGGCTCATCACAATTCCCATGACCACCAGCGGCGAAGCAAACAACCGGAACATACACGCGAATCCCACCACTGAAATGCCCCCGCCCACGACAGGCGTCGCAATTAGGCCAACCGACACCGGAGCCGTCACGCTCAGCGCGAGCACAACCTTCGCATAGTTCGTGTAAGCCGCTTCGAACTTGTAGATCACGAGCACGAGGAAAAAGGTCACCGCCAGCAGCATGCCGCAGATAAAAACCTCGAGCATCAGGTCACCCCCCGCCCACATTCCGCCGTACTGTGCTGCATCGGCAGGGTGCTCCACGTATTGCAGATACCGCCAAAGGATCAGGATTGCGGCCATCCCCAACACCATCGCGTAGCCACACGCGACCAGCCCGATCTGAATTTTCCACGGTACCCGCAACATGGCTCGATGCTATCGATAGCTGCATGCCATTTCCCGTAACCGAGGTAACACTCGCGGAAAGGCCGCGGGACCACTCCTGGCCGTCTTTACCAGAGGTGGGGACTTTGACCTTACTCAGGCGGCGTCACGAACGCGTGCGTGGCGCGGGCGCCCTCGCCCGCGAAGACCGGGACGCTCCCATACCACGCGCTTTTCGTTGTGCGAGCAAGAGAGTTGGGTAAGAGAGTTGGGTAAGAGGGCCAGAGCCCTCTATTTTTTCTTCGGATAATTCCCCTGAAGATACCTTCTGCAGAAATCCACCGCCGCCGTCATCCGCTCCGCCGCATTCGCCGCCGGCCTCGGGGCCTCATCCGCTGCTTTCTCTTCCCCGCCCGCCGGTGCATCCGCGCCCATCTCCTCTCCCTCCCGCAGCAAGTGCCACGCCTCCCGATACTCTTCGTACAGCGCCTGCTTCGCCTCCGAGCACAAAATCATCGAACCCTTCCCGATCACTTTCGCCCCCGGCACGATGTACCACACATCTTCCGGGATCACGTACGCCGCCACGTAATCAAACGATCCCGGCTCATAGAACTGATTGTTCTTTTTCAGCGAGCAGCTGTATCCTCCGCCGCATGCGAAGATCGTCGACTTCACCTGCACCGAAAGGAATTTCCCCGTCTCACCCAGCACCACGTCGAAGCTCCTCGATTCACCCCACGGCTTGCTCACCGCCATCCCGTGCTCGTTCGCCTTCGCCAGAAACACTGACTCCGCCCACTCTCCACGCCTCTTCGGATCTTGCAAAATCTCCTTGCTGACCACCTTCCGCTTCTTCATGCGTCAAAACCATCCATTGTCATTCCGAGCCGTCCGTAGCC
>DATKQB010000145.1:0-14494 GCA_035523795.1 Verrucomicrobiia bacterium
TACACCTATAGCCCCGCAAGATATGCAACGTAGAGGATGGCAAAGATGCCGTCACCGATTGCGATTGCGGTCATCGCGCTCGTCCGTTTCATCGGCGCAAAAAAGATCAATAACCCTATCGCAAACTTTTCAATGGCGGCAGCTGCCAAGACCGGAGCGCGAACCGCTGGGACATATGCGCTATACACGATCAGCGTGCCAATCAAAAAGATTAGCAGTCCCCAATGCCGGACAAAGAACTCCGAACTCGGCTCGCAGTGGACTCCGAATGCTATCCACGAAAATAGATGAGGGAAAAGGAGCGAGGCCAAGCCGGCACCGGCGGTGACAAATCCGGAAACGACAAGAATCCACCCGATGTACGATGCCAACATCTACCCTCCTCTAACTTTCCTCGGCACTTGCGGCTTTTGTGAACTTCCCTTTTGGGGCGCATAAAAAGCGTGCAAGGGAAGGTCTGTTGTCTTCTATGGAGCCGCTCTGGTATGCGACCACAAGTCCCGGTGGGGTATAACCAGCCCCAGTGACAGGTAAGCCGAAATAGAATGGTTAGACAACCAGTACTTTTGACAGTTATCTGACGGCGCAGCGTTTGCCAAGCTTTCTGCCAGCGCGTGGTTCCGTGATCGGAGTGAGATGGGCTTAACGGTAACTCCGAAGCCCCGCGCGGAAAGCGTTGGACAAGGTTTAATCCGGTAGGAAGTCTTCAGACATCTCACAGGGGCTGACTATTCCTTGGTTGTGTTTCTGTTGGTTTTCCCAATTGGCCGATACCCGAGCGACCGCTGACCAATCACAACCAGAGGCGTCATACCCATGGATCTCGAAACAAATTCCCCGGCATTCAGAAGTGTGAAAGCCGAAATATTCCTGACGCGTCTTGCAGCCGCTTGCGCAATCGTCGCCGTTATTTCCCTGGGGGCCATCGAGGCGAGAGCTGCTGATATCGCGGGCAAAGTTCAGGGCGGCAACCTTCCCATCGCCGGATCAACGGTGACCCTGTACGCCGCTGGTGCGGAGGCGCCGATGCGAGTGGCCCAGAGCAAGACTGACGACAACGGCGCCTTCAGGCTAAACGTGAGCAAGGTGCCTGGCGACGGTGTCCTATACGTAGTCGCCAGAGGCGGAACACCAAAAGCTTCAGCGATTCAGTCCGCCAATAACGCTATCGCGCTGCTGGCGGTGCTGGGAACCACGCTGCCCAAGTCCGTCACGGTGAACGAGTTCACTACTGTGGCATCAGTTTGGACGCACGCGCAATTTCTCGTTGGCGAGACGATCAAGGGTCCCACCCTTGGTCTGCGCATTGCGGCAGGGAATGTGGCCAATTTCGTCGATCTCTCGACTGGCGGTTGGGGGGAAGCGATCCAGAGTCCACTCAACAGCGGCCAGACCCCCACCATGGCCAACTTCGCAACGCTTGCCGATCTGTTGTCGGCTTGTGTCACGCGAGTGACCGCAGATGCATGTGGCAGTCTCTTCGCTGCCGCAACACCGCCAGGATGGAGCGCTCCGACCGACACAGTTAACGTGTCCGAGGCCATCGCCCTTTTTCCTTGGTACCAGCCCGAGCGACTCTTTTCCTTGCTCGAAAAGTTCTATCCAGTTCCCAACGGCAAGAACCTTCGCCCGGTTCCGTTCATGCCTTACCTCAACTATGCGCCCAGCGCGTGGGTCCTGCCGCTGAAATTTGACGGCGGCGGATATCGCGCCGGTGGGAAGTGCATGTTCGACAGCGAAGGCAATCTTTGGGTGGGAGACAACTTCACAGTCGGTTGGCAGGGGAATGACTCGTTGTGGCAGGGCTCCGCTACCAAGTTTGCACCAAACGGTCGTCCTCTCTCGCCGATCACCACCGGGTTCACGGGCGGCGGAATGGAGGGCGGCACTTTCGGCGCAGCAGTCGACGCCAACGACAATGCCTGGTTCACGAACTACGGAAGCAAGGCCATTGCGGTGTTTGATAAAAAGGGCAAGCCGTTGACGCCGCCTGAGGGCATCAACTTCGGCGGCCGACTTGGGATGGTGCAAGGAATCATCGCAACGCCGAGCGGGGATATCTGGGCGCTTGGCATCTCCAAGCGGCAACTCATCCGCTTTCCCAAGAGCGATCCGACAAAAGGCCGTATCGTTTGCGAGGGCGACGACGCCGAGCCCTGCAAGTCGTTTAAGGCGCCGTTCCATCTCGGCATCGACCAGCAGGACCGGATCTGGGTTTCCGATAGCGGCACCGACCACGTCACGCGATTCCCCGCCTCTGATCCGAGCAAGGTCGAGAAATTCAAGACTGGATTCAGCAGTAGCGGTCTTGGCATCGACAGTCAGGGGAACGTCTGGGTCACCAACCGGTTTGGAAGTGGCTTGCTGGGTATGGCCCATCTCGTTGATGCCGGAGTACGCCTGAAGGCAGAAGGTGTCAACTCAGCCTCTGACTACATAACGAAGACCATGTCTGAGCAAAAAGGAGGACGGAAGGGTGGGACCGTTACGGTTCTTCGGCCGGACGGCACACCGTTTCCGGGCTCACCGTTTTCGGGCGGCGGGCTTCCCGGCCCGTGGGCGGTGGCGGTCGATGGCAACGACAATATCTGGATCTCCAACTTCGCCGCGGCCAGCAGTCCGATCGTTGAGTTGTGCGGCGCGCGCACTGAGCACTGTCCCCCCGGAGTGCACACAGGCCAACAGATTTCGCCGCCCGGCGGCTACGTGGGAGGAGGCCTGCAGATGCTAACCGATATCGCCGTGGACCCCGCAGGCAATGTGTGGGCGATGAACAACTGGCAGGAAATTGATAGCTGCATCGGCACGCCCCCCGAGGCGCTTTCGACTCGTTGCGGTGGCCAGGGGGTCGTGGTGTTCTACGGCATGGCCAAACCCGTGCGTGCGCCCCAAATTGGGCCAGCTCGTCCGTATTGATGGAGCGATGATGAATCCTGAGTTGAGGAGGCAGGCCACCGCGACACGATCTTGATTACTTTCCTCGCACCTAAACGAATTTTCAAAGGGAGACACGATTATGAGTTACGACCATGACGACCCTAGTCTCAGAACCGGAGCCGACGGTCTTACTGTTTGGGCTCTTCAAGAGATGGCTCAAAACAAGCAGATCCAGGAACTGAACGACCTGTTTAATGACGGACTGACTATGAATTCATTGCCCGTGGGCCTTGCCGCGGGTGCCGCTGCTCGCGTGCTCGATGTTGACAACAAGATTATTGGCGATGCACTAAGTTATATCACCGGAAAGAATTGGCGGGGGAAGGTATTCTTCCCATCGAATGATAAGAGAGTTTCCGAAGGCAGAAACCGAATGAGAGCTTCTTTATTGCGTCCAAACTCTCCGATCGTCCCAATGAACAAATTCAGAACGAAGCTCTTGGACGGCCATCCTCTCGCGCCAGAGGCAAAATCGAATCTCGTGATTCTGAACTATGCTCATCCGGAAACGAGACCGTACTTGCAGGAAATCGCTTTCACGAAAGTTCAGGTCTACGACGTGCAGGTGGCGGTTAGAGGTAAATATGGACCTGTTTTTATTGGAAAGACCTGGTTGGGAAAATACGATAAGCAAGGGGAATTTACTGCTTCTAACCCGGACAAGCTAGCCGCCTGGTACTTTATCGATTTCAACGAGGGCGCTCTCAAAGAACAACTGGAAAAACATTGGGATGGTAGTGAGGAAGAATTTTTGGAGCCTATCCCGCTAGCTGCATAACTGAATCAAGCAGCAGCCAGTTCATGCGGCGAGCTGTCCTACAAACCCGATGGATAATCGTGCCCCGATCGAACACGTAAAGAACATCTGACACGGGTCGTTTTGGTTTATGGACCACCGATGAGCATGCCCGATTTCACCGCCCTCGTATCCGGACACCGCAAATACTTCCAAAGCGGCGTGACACGCCCAGCGAAATGGCGAGAGCAGCAGTTGATCGCATTGCGGACGATGATGGAAGACCACGCCGAGGACTTCTACGACGCGCTGTGGAAGGACCTCCGCCGCAACCGCATCGATTCGGACTGGACCGATGTAAAGTACATCACCAGCGAGGCCGACCACGCGCTGGCTCACTTGCGGCGGTGGATGAGACCGCAGCGAGTTAGTACTCCCCTTGTGCTCACGCCATCCCAAGCTCAGGTGCGGTTCGATCCACTGGGCGTCGGTCTCATCATAGGCACGTGGAATTATCCAGTGATGCTGACATTGTCGCCGCTTGTCGCTGCGATTTCCGGGGGAAACGCCGCTGTCATTAAGCCTTCGGAACTGGCGTCAGCGACGGCTCACGTGATCGCCAGGCGACTCCCTGAGTATCTGGACCGTGGCGCGTTTTCCATCGTCCTCGGCGCGGTTCCGGAGACCACTGCGCTGCTGGAACAGCAGTGGGATCACATCTTCTTCACGGGGGGAACGACCGTCGCCAAGGTGGTCATGACCGCAGCCGCGAAAACCTTGACACCACTCGTGCTCGAACTGGGCGGAAAGAATCCGACGATCGTTCACTCGTCCGCCGACTTGCGGGTGGCAGCGCGTCGCATCACCCAGGGCCGCTGGTCGAACGCCGGCCAGACCTGCACGGCGCCAGACTATGTCCTTGTATTCAAGGACGTCGCCAGAACGCTCTTAGAACATCTGAAAGAAACGATCTTTCGGTTTTACGGCGAAGACCCGCAGAACAGCCCGGACTACGGCCGGATCGTTAGCGACCGTCACTTTGATCGGCTCGCGGGCTTGCTCACGAGCGGAACGGTTTATCACGGTGGTCAACACGACAGGAATGACCGCTTCATCGCGCCGACCGTGTTGGTGAACGTGTCACCGGACTCGCCCGTAATGCAGGAAGAGATCTTTGGTCCAATCCTTCCGGTTCTAGAGGTCGGCAGCGTCAAAGAGGTGATCGACTTCGTCAACGCACGGCCAAGCCCTCTTGGTCTGTACTTGTTTGCCGACGATCAGTCCGTGACGGAAGATATCCTGGCATCCACAACATCCGGCGATGCAGCGGTTAACGATTGTACCGTCCAGCCGATCATTCACGACTTGCCCTTCGGGGGCGTTGGCGAATCCGGGATGGGGAAGTATCACGGCGAGTGGGGATTCCGCGCCTACACGAACACACGCGGCGTTCTGTATCACAGCACGCGGATCGACTTGGGCGTCCGCTACCCGCCATACGACCGCAACAAGACATTGCGAGCAATCGTGGTTCCGTCGTGATCGGACCGGTTCCTATCCGATGACGTCGTGAAGTAAAACAAAACCAGCCAGCATCAGACAGAACGCTAGCGAGTTGCCATCCATACCTCACGAATCGCCGAAACGACGCCCCCCGGACGTTCGGTTGGTATATCGTGGCTGCTCTCGATGACGATCTGCCTGTCATGGATCGCGGGCGAGTCGTTTCATTCGCATCAATTCTAGCGTTCCGTGGCTGAAGTTCGGAGTTGCGGGCAGTCCGGAAACGATGCTCAATTGGCGCAAAATCGTAACAATGTCGGCGTTATCAAGCTCTTTCGGAGCACACTAAGGCGTGGGCTCGGGAAAGAACGCCATTTCGCTGTCGTTGAAGGTTTGCGCCAGTCTGCGGGCCAGCGCCACTTTCGCGATCTTCCGGCCGCGCCGCATGGCCAGGCGAAAGTACTTGCTGCGCCACTCGGGTTGGCTGCGCACCGTGACCTGGGCCGCTTCCACCAGCAGAAACCACAGCAGCGCACTGCCCTGCTTGCTGATGTGTCCCAACCGGCGCCGTTCCCCGGTGGATTCTTCCGACGGGACCAGTCCTAAATAACTCGCAATCTGCTTGCCGCAATCAAACCGTTCTGGCGTTCCGATCACCAACTCGAACGCCAGCGCCGTCAGCGGCCCCACTCCGGGATGGGTTCGCAAGCGTCGCGCCACCGGACGCTTCTCCACCGCTTCTTCCGAGGCTTGCGTCAGTTCCTGGATCTTCGGTGTCAGTTGGTCGAGTAGGTCGAGCAAGTCCTGGCGTCGACGCGTGGCCCACGGAGCCGATACGATCGACTCCAACTCAGTACGACCCGCCGCCCGCACCGCGCCTTCTTGCGTCGCAACCCTTCATTGAGCGCCACCACATGCAACTGATTCATTGCCAGACAACTGTTAGCAACAGTCGCGAAGTTGGCGGTACAGTGGGCCCGAGTTGGAGAAGCGGCTGCCGCATCCGAGGGTGTCAATGCGCGTCCACCTAATTCTTTTGGCTTGTAATTCAGCGCAATGGTCTTGCCATTGGGGGACCAGCGTGGCGACTCTTCTCGGATGTCAGGCGTATGAGTTACATTGATGACCTCGCCTCCGTCGCTCGGAACCGCGAAAATGTTCCAGAGTTCGTTGCCCCCGGTGTCCTGCTGGAAAACAATCCACTTTCCGTCAGGAGACCACGTGCCGTTGTACTGGCGTTCGTCGGACTGGACAAGCTGGATGGGCCAACTGCCGGTCGAACTCATCTTCCATAAGTTCGGCCGCCCAGCCATGTTGGTAGTGAATAGGATTTCTTTTCCATTCGGCGACTATGAAGCACTGGAAACGTCTCGCGTGAAGTACAGATCGTCGATGGGAACCGCACGGGCTTTCGAGTTTGATGCCGAGCTGATGGATTTCGGATCGGTGATCTGGCGATCGTCTGGACCTGCAGATTGTGCTGGCAAGTACGTGGAGAACATCAGAGCCGACAAAACCATGGTGATCAGACGTAGATGTTTCATTCTTGACCTCGCGAGAATGAAAAAATTATGGTTCCGATCTTCAATTCGAATACCGCGTGCATTTTACACGCACCCGCTTGTTCGATAGCAGCAGGCGTCTAAACCTCGGCCCGGATCTGGGAGCAAATCGCTACGCACTTCAGCCACGTGGGCGCATGTCACATGACTGCTCCCGGGTGGTTCGCGACCTTACCTTAGCGGATTAGGTAAGGGTAGCCCGTGATCCATCCAGCAACAATTGCCGGCGACTTGGAGAGCCTGCAAGTATTAAGTATCTGTAAGCGACTACTCGTATCGCAGCGCCACCATCGGATCGACTTTGGCCGCACGGCGTGCTGGGAGAAGACAGGCTAACAGAGCGACAATCGTGAGCACCACGGAGACGGCACCAAGGATGAGCGGATCAGTTGGGCGCACGTCGAACAGCAGCAGCAAGCGCACTTTAAAAGGCAAGCCGGAAAAAATACGCCCCATGGCCAAGGCCCCAAGTAATCCAGCACCAAGGCCGATCAGAGCGAGCAGCAAGCCTTGGCGCACAACCATGCTTGCGACGCTTCCATCACTCGCTCCCAGTGCCATGCGAATGCCGATTTCGCGCGTGCGCTGGCTCACGCTGTACGAGATCACGCTATAGATACCGATCGCCGAAAGAACGAGCGCGAGCGTGGCGAGCGAGCCGAGCAGCCACATCACGGCCTTCCCTTGCTGTACGGGGCCGGCGGTGATTTCTTTCATGGTGGCGATGTTAGAGATAGGCACATCCTTGTCGAGCGCGGTGACCTGGCGGCGAATCTCGGGAACAATCGACAACGGCGCGACCGTGGTGCGCACGACAATATTGCGTGGGTAGAGAATCCAGGGGAACTGGGTGTAAGGAACATAGATTTCGGGACGGAAGGGCCAGTATTGTCCGTCGCTTCGAACGTTCCCAGCCACTCCGACGACTGTGCGCCAGGGCTGAGTGTTGTCGTTCGCGTCTCCACTGATCTTGAGTCGCTTTCCAATTGGGTCCTGTCCGGGCCAGTATTTGGTCGCAAGCGATTGGCTGACGATCGCGGCCGGTTCGGAACTTTGCGTATCGGAATCGCTGAATACCCTACCCTGAACGATCGGGATCTGCATGGTTTTGAAGTAGCGTGGGCCAACGCAGACATAGTTCGCGTCTGGAACCTCACCAGCGGCGGGATGGGGATTTTCGGCCGTGACGAAATACTGGCCGTCCCAATCGAGCACCGGCACGCCACGAGAGAGGCTGGCCGATTCGACTCCGGGCAGCGCTCCGATGCGAGAAACAAGATCGTGAAAGAACTGCGCTTGCTTTTCGGCCGGCTCGTATTGCGGACCCCTGAGTGGAACCTTCACGGTCAGCAGATGATCGGGATTGAAACCCAGATCAACATGATGGAGATGGGTCAAGGCCTTGATCATCAACCCGGCGCCAGCGAGCAATGCTAGCGATAATCCGAATTCGCCAACGACGAGCAGATCGCGCAACCGTCGGTCTCTGGCTCCTCCGCTGGTCGCGCGGGTAGTGTCCTTTAAAGATTCGTTCACGTTCACTCGCCCGGAACTGAACATTGGAGCCAATCCAAAAACACCCCCCGTGCCGAGTGCAAGGCCGGCGGTAAACATCATCACCAGGCCATTGATCGCGATACCTTCGACGTGCGGCGCATCGGGAGGAGTCAGCAGAACCAGAATGCGTGAGGCCAACGGGGCGAAAGCGAGGCCGGCAACCGCGCCGCTGACCGACAGCAGAACGCTTTCGACAAGAAACTGGCGAGCGAGCTGGCTGCGGGATGCTCCGAGCGCGGTGCGAATTGCGGTTTCCTTCTGGCGTCCGGTCGCACGCACAAGCAGCAGATTCGCCACGTTAGCGCATGCGATCAGCAGCACAAGTCCTACCGCCACCAGCAAGACCATCAACGTGGGACGAGCATACTTCACGGTCTGATCGTGCAGACCGACGACGGCTACGCCCCAGCCGCGCGATTCCGGATATTGCCGGTCGATCTGCGTAGCAATCGAATTCATATTGGCCTGAGCCTGCTCCAGGCTGACGCCGGGCTTCAGCCGCGCGATCGCGTGATAGGCGTGCGTTTGGCGCCCTGGCTCAAAGGGCTCGATTCCCGAGAGCCAGAGTTCGGAGTGCGAAGCCGCAAAAGATGAGTAGTCATCGGAAAAAGTGGGCGCCAGAATGCCCACGACGGGATAACTCCCCCCGTTGATTGAAATCGTTTTCCCTGTTAGATCTGGATCGCCGCCGTACCGCTGCTGCCAGAATCCGTAACTCAAGATCACGGCGGCTTTGTCCTCTTTGTTTTCTTCGGGCAGGAACAAGCGTCCGCGAAAGGGCTGGACTCCAAGGACTGAAAACAGATTGGCGCTGACATGCTCACCCGCGACCTCTTCCGCCTGCCGGCCCCCAGTAATGCTGAAAGAGTTCGATTCAAACGCTGCCATCTCGGAAAAGACTTGATTTTGCGTTTGCCAGTCATGGAAGTTTTCGCCAGAAATAATGTTCTCGAACCAGCCGCGATGCGGATTCTCTTCCCACAGCATGACAAGTTGGTCGGAGTTTGGATATGGCAATGGCCTAAGAAGGACGGCGTTCACGACGCTGAAGATGGCTGTATTCGCTCCAATGCCGAGGGCCAGGGTGACGACAGCGACGACCGTAAACCCCGGGCTCTTGCGCATCTGCCGCAACGCGTAACGAAGATCTTCCGCCAGCCCGCTTATCAAGTTCATCCTCCTACACGCAACGGTGCCACAGTGCGCGGGCCAATACGACAACGAAGCAATCGCACGCGCCGTCGCCTTGTGCTCCGAATGAGTATTATCTGATCGATTCCACGAATGCCAAAGTTTCGGGGATTGATGGGGCCGTGCGCTCGTTCGTCGAATATCTCTATGCGTTGGCTTAAAGCAGGGAGATGGTAATTATCGATCGTCAGCCGACGCAAGCAGGCTTTCAAAGCTCGAATCACGGCTGGACGCCTGCATAACGAGGGATCGCGACGCTCGCAGCGTCCTTGTAAACCATGCCGCCCTTCATTACAAACACGACGCGCCGAACGGCGGTGATGTCTTTCAACGGGTCTCCATCGAGCGCAATGATGTCCGCTTGAAAGCCGGGGGCGATCGAGCCAATCTGGTCGCCCAATCCTAACGCTTCAGCCCCGAGCGAGTTGGCAGAGACCATTGCTGCCATCGAGTCCACACCGCAGTCACGAACACGATCGATAAACTCCTCGGCATTGCGCCCATGAGCGCCGGCCACGGCGTCGGTGCCAAAAACCATTTTCAGCCCCGGAGTTTTCGTCGCGTGTTGCACGATCTCGTGATCCATCGGCAGGATCTTCTCCATCGCAGCAAATCCCTCAGCAGTGTAGCCTTGGGTTCCGAGATACCTTTCCCTGTTCTGCAAATAGTTCTCAATGACCAGCCCGCATTGCGGATCGAAATAGGTTCCCTTCTCCGCCATCAATTTCAAGTCTTCGTCTGTGGCCAGCGTACCGTGCTCAACCTCGGTACAGCCCGCGAGAGTCGCGGCGCGGACCGCCTCTTTGTAAGCGTGCACGAGCGTGCGCAATCCCTGCTTCCTTGCTTCATCGCAAGCCGCGTTCAATTGCTCCTGTGAGAGAGTCATTCCTCCGCCCTGGCGTATGGACTTCGAGGCAAAAATTTTGATCAAGTCCGCGCCAGCTTGTTTTTGCTTCCTCACATAGGCGCGGATTTCATCGGGGGTGCCGGTCGCCTCGCCTCGCCCTTCCAGCGGTTCGTTGGCCGTCAGGATACGTGGGCCAGGGAGCATTCCTTTCGCGATAGCATCGCGCAGCGGAATGTCGTTGGGCGAACCCACACTTTGCACCGTCGTGAAGCCCGCCATCAGCGTTGCCCAAGCATTCGACGCCACTTGATAGGCATCCTCTTGGGTTGTCCCTTCCGTGCCCGCGTTTTTCCCGTCCTTGCCGAAGATCCACGTAATGTGCACATGCGCGTCGATCCATCCGGGCAACACCGTCAGGCCGCGCAGGTCATAGTCAACTGGCCCTTCGACCTTGGGACTTATCGCAACAATCTTCGAGCCCTCGATCGCGATCCGAACGTCATGAAGTATGTGGCCCTTGCCATCGATCACCACGCTCGCCGCAATTACTGTTGGGTGCGGCGAGGCAACCGTCTGTGCAAGAATTCGAGGCGCCAGGTTCAAGACGGCGACAATGCCGAGGATGCATGAAATGACCTTTGCCGGTCGCATGACCGCTCCTACTTCGGCTCAACCCGAAATGCGTGCCAATTCTGTAGCTCTTGAACCAGCATTCCGACTTAGACCTCTAGCTTGTGCATTGTAGGCGTCTGGTTCGCAGCCTGTACAGATAGCGGGTGGATATCTCGTTAACGCTCAAAATCACCCGGCGGGGGTTCTGAGTCAAATGGCCTGCTTTCGGCAACCATCCCTTACTCGTGCGGACTGCCATTTATCGCATCCACCACGACATCGATGCTGTATCCCTCGACTATTCCCGACGGTACTACTTTCTGAGGGGGGTCCGACTTGAATGGAGCGTCTACGGCGTCACGATCGTTCCTCTTGATTACACCTAAGATTTCGTAGTCCCTGTGAGCAGGACTCCAGTAGACAATAGGGCCGCTGGCGATAAGAAGATTCCACCATCCACGAAAATGTATCTCGAAGGAGTCGGGCCGGGTCGGATTGATTGCCGAGATGGTCCCGATCCTGACGAAGGGAAACCACGTCGGGGCTACTGGCCGCGATGTGTTCTGCGAGTTCGAGCGCACTTGTTGCGGGGTGATCGCAGGGTTCGAACCGATGAACCAAACCTGCTGTCCCATGGTCAAAACTTCCGAACTTTTTACAACGGCGTAAGGCTTTGCAATCTGCTCGCTGGTTTCGAGGATGGCGAGATCCACACTCCTGGAAGCGGGAAAAATGGTCCGCACGGTTTGAAGGTCGCTCCAGGCCTGGTTCTGCCATACTTGAACGACGGCGTTGTTCAGGGGCAGATGGCTCCCCAAGCGTCTAGTCGTGACCAAGTAAATCCGACCCCCCTGATCGAACTTGAGGGCAGTTGCTTGCTCGTTGCCGCTGCGGACGAGGAGCGCTCGCTGGAAGATTTCGTTAGGGAGTTCGTGCTGAGCGTAGCCCCAGGTCCATGATGCGAGAACGAACAGCAGGAGTGATCTCTTAGTCCGTCGGCGAAGCATGGCGACCCCATTTTACCGAGCACATGCCGTGTTGTTGTTGAAACATCGCGATATCGCTCATCGGCCCCCCGCTCGCGCATTACATCCGACACCGGGTGTATCCTGTATGTCAGATGGGAAGGCAAAATGGAAATCCTGAATCCTGGGCCCCATCCAAGGAATGATCATCGAAGTTTTTGCTCGGGTCGGAGATTCGCTTGCCTCGGTGCGCTCTTCTCCCTGTTTCTGATTGCTTCGATTTCCCTGACTGCGCAAAGTGGATCGTCCGCGCAGCCGCCCGCAACGCAATCGCAAGGGCAGAGCGCGCCTCCTTGCTCCAACGCTCCCCCCATCTTGAAACGAGGCTCGCAGCCGGATCTGCCTCCCTGTCCCGAACCGCCGCAGGACGCTTCGCCCCCTGCGGACTCCGTACGCTCGGGTTTGCCGAATCCCGACGCACCCCTGATCGAAAGGGCGAGATACGCGGCGCTTCAGTTTTCACAAAAGCTTCCCAATTTCATTTGCGAAGAGTACATGGCGCGGTATGCCCAACGTGGCCAAGACAAAAGGCTCCTGGACATAGTTTCGGCTGAAGTCACGTACAACAACGGACAGGAAAGTTATCGCAACGTTAAGCTCGATCAGCAGCCCACGGACAAAGGCATCCAGGAGCTGAATGGTTCCTGGTCTGTCGGAGAATTTGCGTCCACACTGCTCGATCTTTTTTCTCCCTACACGGACGCGCAGTTCCGGTCCGCCGGTGCCTCTCCAATTTCGGGTCTCGATGCTCAGGTTTACGACTTTCGAGTGCAGAGTGAAAATTCGCACTGGAGGGTGCAATCGGAATCTCAGACTTTGCGTCCGGCTTACAAGGGCTCCGTATGGTTGGATCCAGCAACCGCGCGCGTCTTGCGCATTGAGATGCAGGCCACCAACATGCCGCCGGATTTCCCGATGGATACGGTCGAATCCGCAGTGGATTATTCCTACGTAACGATTGCCGGGAACTCGGTTCTGCTTCCGGTCCACGCCGAGAGCTTGGGCTGTGAGCGGGGCAGCCCAGCTTGCAGCCACAACATCATTGATTTCCGCAACTATCACGAATTCAAAGTCAACTCCAGGATTGTTGGGGTGGTGAAGTAGACCCTGGCAACGCTATCGCCGACAGTAACTGCGGACCGTAACTCTCGATAAATCGCGATTGCACTCAAAATCCCCCCGGCAGGGGTTCTGAGTGAAATCGCCTGCTTACGACAGTTACCCAACCGCTTACTGCCGTGGGACCGCCGTCATCAATGAAATCAACGTTGGTCAACACTGTACTTTCCGCTCGGGGGACAATCGTGCAAAAATTGGAAATGAGATAAGTAAAAGGGCCAATCCGATGGTGCTTCCTTCAGGGCCAGCCATTCCTCCAGTTAGCCATTGGGGACCGTGAAGCACGGACGCCAGTAATTGACCTTTTGCATGCATGCCGCTCCCAGGGACTGAGAACAGGAATGTCAGCGAAAAGTCCCAAGCAGCATGCAACCCGACCGCGAACCACAAACTCCCGGTCTTGTGAAGGGTAAAGCAGGCCAACAGAGAATAGATGAAGACGTCCAGAGCACCTGTGAGGCTTTCGCCCGCGTTCGTCAGATGCAGTGCTGCAAAGAGTGCAGAAAGCAAGATGGCCGCAGGCCAAAACCCTAAAGCAATTCCCAGTGTATGCTGGGTGTATCCCCGATACAGAAACTCTTCAAATAGACCGACGATGACAAAAGCACCCGCCCACGCCAGCCCATAGCTCAGAATGTGCACGCCCGAGAGTGCAACTCTATCGAAGGTAAAGCCACCCAATGCGTAGGTAATGCCAATATCCAAAGACGCCAGGCAAAATCCCCATGCCAGACCACACCAGAATGTCTTTTGAAACGCCTCGCGAAGCGGGAGCCCGTAGGCCCCAAATGGCTTCCGCTCGAAGATGGATGCCAACTTAGTGAATATAAGAAGCGCTAAGAGTCCCGTCCCATCTAGCGCAAATAGAATTGACACGGTCAGAGTTCCTGTTTGCGCTTGACGAAAGAGTGCCGCCGTAACCGGCATCTTCGTCAATACAGCCCTGATGGCGATCAGGGAGACCACCATCACACTGGCAAACACCAGGAAACTCACGAGTGCCCGAACTTTCTTATTCTTATTCAATTTCTGGACCTCAGCCGCTAGTTCGAGGAACGTCGGCGGTATTAACCCGCCTGAACCCGAAACTCGCGCTGGTTCTCTCGATTGTAGCGCTCCGCCTGGGCCCTGCATCGAGCCATGTTGGCGTTAAATCTCCATTACGCTCATTAACCTTGGTTAGTTTCCGCGATAGCGCCATCCGAACTGCCACTTGCCCTTCCACTTCCTCCATCTGAAATTCCGTTCACCAAGTTCGTCCTGAAAAACATAGTGGCCGTCCGGTATCTCGACACCATCTTCCCGGCGCACGTAAGCGAAAGAACGCAGTTTATTCCGGTCGTCGTGGTAGGTCAGAAATTCAACTTGAAACCAGTCACCGGAACCGCGCTCACGCAGCGTCCCG
>DATKQB010000146.1:0-23376 GCA_035523795.1 Verrucomicrobiia bacterium
GTATTTTGGATCAGAGCGTAGGCACGATGGGTGGCGTCTTGGGCGCTTGCGCCCGCCGCCTGCATCGCTGCGGTTGCGCCTCGCAGCGCCCTCTGAAAAGCCGGATTGGTCGGACTGAGATTGCCAGAGAGATCGTTGATGTGAGTCTGGGTCTTACGGTCCAGCATGGTCGTGACCACTGAAATTCCCACGCCACCGCCAACGTTGCGCGCCAGGTTCATGAGCCCCGAAGCGGCATTATTTTTTTCCCTCGGCAAGAAGGCATAAGCCGCAGTATTGATGGGCACAAACAGAAAGGCCATTCCCACCGCCTGGAAAATTCTAGCTACGACCACGGTCTGGAAGTCCATCCCGAGGTCAAAATCTGTCATGTGAAATAAAGACAGAGACAACACGACCAGTCCGAATAATAACAACCATCGTGGGGAGTGGCGCGACAGTAAGAACCCGACCAGCGGCAGCAAGAGCATGATTACGAAGCCACCCGGCATGAGCGCCAGTCCCGATCGTTCAGCGGTATAACCGAGCATTGTTTGCATAAACAAAGGCAGCAGCAGAGTGCTGGCCAGCAGGGCGAAACCCAGCATAAACATCAATAGATTCGATATCCCGAAAGTTCTGTCTCTAAACAGATGCAGATCGATGATGGGATCCTTGTGCCGCCATTCCCACCAGATGACGAAGATCAGCGACGCAACCGCAATCGTGGTCAGACTGGAGATGAAGTGGGAAGAGAACCAATCGTCCCGTTGACCCTTATCGAGCACCACCTGCAGAGTCCCCAATCCGAGCGCGACGAAGCTCAGTCCGATGTAATCGATTTTTGTTTCACTCAATCGGCGGCGCTGGAAATAAGGAGGATCCTGAATGAGGCGCGAGGTGAGCAAAATCGACAGGATGCCGACCGGAATATTGATGAAGAAGATCCAGCGCCAGGTGAAATTATCGGTGATGTATCCGCCGAGGGTGGGGCCAATTGCAGGCGCAGTCACCACCGCGATTCCGTAAACAGCAAAGGCCATGCCGCGTTTGGCAGGAGGAAAAGTATCGGCGAGAATCGCCTGCTCGCTGGGCTGCAATCCGCCGCCGCCGACTCCCTGCATCACGCGAAAAAAGATGAGAACGGCAAGATTCGGAGCAAGGCCGCACATGAATGAGCTGACGGTGAACAGAGCCACGCAGCTCATGTAGAAATTCTTGCGGCCCATGATCGACGAAAGCCAGCCGCTCAAGGGAAGGATGATGGCGTTTGAAACCAGATAAGAAGTCAGGATCCAGGTGCTTTCATCCTGGCCGGCGGAAAGACTTCCAGCAATGTGCGGCAGAGCTACATTGGCGATGGAAGTGTCCAGCACCTCCATAAAAGTAGCCAACGTTACCGCAAGCGCGATGATCCACGGATTTACCGCCGGGCGCCAAGCATCAGATTGGTCAAAGGTCGTGGCGGCGCTACTCATTCACGAATCCAGACCTTGGGCTCGACCGACATTCCTGGCCGCAGCTGATGATCCTTGTTGGACCCTGGATCGAGAACGATTTTGACAGGAATCCGCTGAACCACCTTGACGTAGTTGCCGGTCGCGTTTTCGGGCGGGAGCAGACTAAATCTGGCGCCGCTCGCACCGGCGATGCTCTGCACCTTTCCCTTATAGGTTCTGTCGTAAGCGTCGACTTTTATGTCGGCACGCTGACCGATTTTCATCTCGCGCAATTGGGTTTCTTTATAGTTCGCGGTGATCCAAACGTCATCCAGATCAACATCCTTCATCAACTCCTGTCCGGGCGAGACATTCTGGCCGACATCGACGGTACGATCGCTGACCACGCCATCCATGGGCGCAACAATCTTCGTGTACTGCAAATTGAGGGCAGCCTGATCGAGCGCTGCTTTCTTTTGTTGTTCCCCGGCGAGCGCCTCCGAGGCACGGGCGCGAATCGCCTGCATCTGTTTGGGAGCGGTGCGAGCATACTTGAAATTCGATTCAGCCTGAACCAAGCGGCCTTCCGCCTGCGTCACCTGCTGTTGCGCGGCATCGGCCGTGGCGCGTGCCCCTTCCACGGCCGCCGCGCTGGCCTGAGCGGTAGTCTGCGCGGTCTCGAACTGTTGCTGCGAAATTTCCTGTTTACCCACCAATTGGCGGTAGCGTTCCAAGTCACTTTGCGTTTTCTGGTTATTCGCTTGCGCTTCCTGTAATTGTGCTTTCGCGGCTGCAAATTGTTGTTTGGCGGCCTGGATCGCAGCACGTGCGCTGCTCACATCTGCTTCTGAAGATGACAGCTGGCTGGTGGTATTTACGTCGGTAATCGGAACGTTCACTCCGGCAGCAACGGCTGCGGCATGAGCATCTTCGAAGTCGGCTTTGGCGCGATCATAGGCGACCTGGTAGTCGGTGGGATCAAGTTCCACCAAAACTTCCCCTGCTTTCACATACTGGTTGTCGGTGACGTTGAGCTTGATGACGTGGCCGGAGACACGCGCGCTGATGGAACTGATATAGCCGTCAACCTGCGCATCGTCGGTTGATTCGTAGCTGGTCATGTAGCGGTAAACGAAAAAGCCTACGACCAGCAGAATAAGAATGCCGATGACCACAGCAATGCGGAATCCCGAGCTCTCGGTTCGCGATGGCCGGGTACGAAAATCCTTCTCGGTGGACGGCAAGGGCTTGGTTTCCGCGTCTTTTTTTTCGACTTCGGGCGGACTCTGGGTCGTCTGGTCCATACGTTATTGATTGCCTCTTAAGAAACGTCTGACGCCTTCTTCGGCATCGCCGATGGCGCGTGCCAATTCCACTTTTGCCAGATTATGCGCATAAAGACTGTCGATGTAGCTTTCGTGCGCACCTGCCAGGGACTCTTGCGCCTGCACAACCTCCAAATTATCGGTCACCCCGGCCGCAAAGCGGTCACGCGATTGGGCTAGAGTCTGTTCGGCCAGATCGACCGAACTTCGCGCCACCTCGACCTGCTGAGCGGCAGACTGCAGGTCCAGCAGAGCACTGCGCACTTCATAATCGATACGTCCGCGTAGATCAGCCAGTTGTTGACGAGCCTGTCTGAGCCGGCTATCGGCTTCAAGAACGTCGCTGTGGACGCGATTCCCGGCAAAAATCGGGATGTTCAGTCCACCGGTAACCTGCCAGGTCCCATTTGATTGCGCGGGATTGATTCCGATGTCGCCATAATTCGCATCCAGCTCGAGCGTGGGATATCTCCCCGCCGCTGCGGCTCGCCTGGCAATCTCTGCCGCATTCACTTGCGCCAACGCAGCTTGATAATCGGCACGTGAGGCGTAAGCTCTCTGCAAATAGACATCGACCGCTTGCAGCGTCAAAGCCTGATAGGGTGCCTTTTCCGTCAGGACGAACTCCTGCCCGGGAGGCAGGCCTATCACACGGGCCACCACAAGTCTCTGCTTCGCCAGATCGTTGCGCGCCGCAATCAGTTGTTGCTGCCGGGTCTGCAACTCGACTCTGGCGCGTAAGGTATCGATAGTCGGGGTGAGTCCCGCGTTCTGCTGATCTGAAGCCTTGTCATAAAGCGCCTGAGCATTGGTCACTTGTGCCTCGGCGGTGTCAACGCGGGCCGCGGCAGCAATCGCTTCGAGATATACGTTTCCGACCGCGAGAACGACGATCTCGCGTGCGTCCTTGTAGCTGAGATTTGCCGCCTTTATATTCTCCGAGGCTGCCCGTTCTTGTTCCAGCGACTTGTAGTTGAAGAGCGACTGGCCCAGCGAAACGCGAGCATCAAAGTAATTAAAGGCCGGAATCACGCGCGGAAATGTACTGCCGGACGGAGCTCCGAAAAAAGGCGCCAGCTTATTGAAACCAAGAGCCGTCAAACTCTCGGTTTGAGCGTTCTCGATGATGTGAGCATTCAGGTTAGGCAACAGATCGCTAAGCTCTTTCCAGCGTTCTCCCCGGGAAGTCTCAGTCGTATCGGTTGCCAGAAGGAGTCCGAGATTATTCCGTAAGCCACGCTCAATGGCTTCCTTGAAATCAATCTGGAGGAGCTCGGTGGTCGCCTTACCTTCGGGTACGCTGCCGAGAAACGGACTTTGCGTTCCCGGAAGCGTGATGTTTGGAGCAGAAGGCGTGTTGGAGGTCTGCCCCAGGGAGCCGATCACACCCAACACCACAAAACCCAGAGCAGGAATCAGTATCCTGAAAACTTTCAATGAGCATCGCATTCGAGACAATGATAACTTCGAAACACCGAGGACTCCCCTTAAACCTATAACATAACTGTCAGTTGAAATTTGATTCGCAGGCGACGGTTAGCGATTCAAAAGGGAGACGCAAGCAAGGTGCATCGTTTTGCATCAGTCTGCAGCCCTCCAGGTGAAAATCACTATCCAAATACCGCCGAAAGTGCAATACCTTCGGTGCGTTGCCGATGCCTTTTGCTGCCTCTAATCTAAAACAAGAGGAAAGCTTCATGCTGAAAGCCGTTATTTCTGGCTTGATAATAGCCAGCGTGCTGACGATCTCCCCGGCAGCGCAGACCACGACCCCGGCCAGCGGTAATGAGAGGAAGGTCGCCAGCCGGATCGCGCCGGTCTATCCGGAGTTGGCCAAACGCATGCACCTGCAGGGCGTGGTTAAGATCGAAGCGATCGTGCGGCCCAATGGGACTGTCAAGTCGACTCGTGTGCTGGGAGGAAATCCCGTTCTGGTTGACTCAGCTCAGGAGGCGATCAGCAAGTGGAAATTCGAGCCCGGGCCAAATGAGACGACGGAACTGGTGCAGTTGACATTTACTCCGCAGTAACACCCGGTGTCGTCCCCAGGAAACCAATGTCCTCGCAACCCGGAAAAGCCTTGAAACGAGCGCTGGACCGTTGCCGCCGCCGCCATTCTCGCTATCGGGCTGAGTTCCCGGTGGAGGTCACCATTTTGACGGCAGGCGAAAAGCAAATACTGAATGGGCACTGTCGCGACCTTTCGCAGGCTGGGATTGGCGTGATCTTGGCGGCTGAGTTAACGCTTGGCGACGTCGTTTCTCTAGCTTTTACTCTCCCCAAACCGAGTCGCGATTGGAACCTTCGGGCAGTGATCCGCCACAGGCGGGGATATCACTACGGCTTTGAGTTTTTGTCGCTCTCAGAGGAGCAAGTTCAGGTGCTCCAGAGCTATCTGACTGGATTAAGCCCCGCCGATTCCGAGGGCGCTTTGATTCCTCCAAACGCCTCTATCGACAAGCCAGTAACTTAGGTCATCTTGAACCCCGGTGACCATCGGATATTCTAGGCTGCAGTCCATCCAAAAGATTGGAAGAGCGCATGAGTGTGGCAACCGGCACCGACTGGACGCGGATTCTTTCTGACCCGGATTTGGTTCGTCATGTAGGTAAGCTGTTGCAGGCCTATCGCGAAGCGGCTCCTGATCATCGCGAAGAAGCGCTAGTGAAAGCGATGCGGGAAATCAAGTCGGGGACCTGCGCGTCAAACGACGAAAATGTGGATCAGTCCGAGGCTATCATAAGGCCGGTGCCGACCCCAGCTTCGGCCACGCCTCCCTTTGAGCCGGACCTGTTCACGCCAAACTGGGGCAGCGATCGCCGGCGCCATCCTCGCATGAAGTGCTTTGTCGCGGTCGAGCTTCGGGTTGAGGGCATAAGCACGCCGATTTGGGGAAATCTGTCGAACACCAGCGTGGGCGGCTGCCTGGTTGAGACGGCGAGCCCGGTCAAATCCGGCGCCAAAGTGGAAATTGGCCTCTGGCTGCCGAATGGAAAAATCTGGGTGAAGGGCTTTGCGCTAAGCGGGATTATCACGCGCAGCGGACCGGCCATGGGCGTAAGGATTCGGTTTGATGGCTTGGCTTCCGCCGAGCGTGACAATCTGCGGCAGTTCCTCAAATTTGTGCAGGAAACAACACGCACTTCCACAACCGAACGCAGCTATCTTCAGCTCCTTAAGTGAACTGGCGGTCACTTCAAATTTCCAGCTTTCCTAGAAATTGATACACTTCTCTAGACTGAACCCTTTCAGCCTTTCAACACTCTAACCATTTAAGCGAGCGCCGGAGCCCAAAACCCGGCCGGAGGAGACGAGTGGCATGGTTGCCAGTGAACAAGTTCTAGCGACGGGACAGCAGCTGGATACTCTGTGCATCAACACGATTCGCACTCTGGCCATTGACGCGGTTCAGCAAGCCAATTCCGGCCATCCCGGGGCCCCGATGGGGTTGGCGCCTGTCACTTATACGTTATGGCGAGATTTCCTTGATTACGATCCCGCCGATCCCACCTGGCTCAATCGCGATCGATTCGTGCTCTCTAATGGCCACGCCTCGATGCTGCTCTACGCCATGCTGTACCTGACTGAAGTGCGCCAGGTAAATGAAAAGGGCGAAGTCACCAAAGAGCTTGCTGTGCCGCTGGAAGAGATCAAGCGATTTCGGCAGTTGGGAAGCCGCACACCGGGACATCCCGAGTCTCACCTTACTTCGGGCGTCGAAACGACCACGGGGCCTTTGGGACAGGGAGTTGGGACGAGCGTCGGGATGGCAATCGCGGCAAAATGGTTTGCCGCGAGCTTCAATCGCCCCGACTTCGAAATTTTCAATTACAACATTTACACGATGTGCAGCGATGGGGACCTGATGGAAGGCATTGGCGGAGAGGCCGCGTCGCTGGCTGGACACCTCAAGCTCTCGAATCTTTGCTGGATGTATGACCACAACTCCATCACGCTGGATGGTCCAGCCGATTGGTCGTTCAGTGAAGATGTGGCCACGCGATTTATCGGCTATGGCTGGAATGTAACGCGGGTCGCCGACGCCAACGATCTGGAGATGCTGGCAAGATCCTTTCGAGTTTTTCAGAACACGAAGGATCGTCCGACACTGATCATCGTTGACAGCCACATTGGCTACGGTTCCCCGCACAAACAAGACACGAACGCGGCGCACGGTGAGCCTTTGGGCGAAGAAGAAGTGCGGCTGGTGAAGAAGTTCTATGGATGGCCCGAGGACGCGAAATTCCTTGTGCCCGATGGCGTTCGAGAGCACTTCCAGGAAACATTTGGAAAGCGCGGACGCAATCTGCACTCGGATTGGGAGAAAAAGTTCGGCTCGTATTCGCAGAAATACCCCGAACTGGCGAAACAACTGCACCAGCTTGAGCATCGCGAACTGCCTGCCGGATGGGATAAGAATCTGCCGATGTTTCCGGCAGACGCGAAAGGGGTTGCGACGCGGGAGAGTTCCGGAAAAGTGCTCAACTCCGTCGCGCAGGCAATTCCGTGGATGATCGGCGGCGCCGCCGATCTGGCGACCTCGAATAAAACTACTCTCAAGTTTGAGGGTGCCGGGGATTTCAGTGCGAAGAATTACGCTGGGCGGAATTTACACTTTGGTGTGCGCGAACACGTCATGGCGGCGAGTGTGAATGGTATGACGCTGTCGCGGCTTCGTGCCTTCGGCGCAACGTTTTTTAATTTCAGTGACTACATGCGGCCCAGCATCCGTTTGGCGGCGTTGATGGAGATTCCTTCCATCTTCATTTACACGCACGATTCCATAGGACTCGGCGAAGATGGACCTACGCACCAGCCGATCGAACAGCTCGCCTCTCTGCGAGCGATGCCAAATCTGATTGTGCTGCGCCCCGGTGATGCGAACGAAGTGGTGGAAGTCTGGAAGATCATTGCGCAGCTCGAACATCATCCCGTCGCGCTGGTGCTGACGCGCCAGAATGTTCCAACTCTGGACCGGACAAAATATGCCGCTGCATCAGGCGTCGCAAAAGGCGCCTATGTGCTGGCCGATGCGCCCGGAGGCAAACCCGATGTCATCCTCATGGGAACGGGCAGCGAGTTGTCGTTATGCGTAGACGCCTACGAGAAGCTTAAGTCGGAAGGAGTGAATGCGCGCGTCGTTAGCATGCCTTCGTGGGAAATTTTCGAGCAGCAGGAGGCGAGCTACAGAGATTCTGTTCTTCCGCCGAATGTTACGGCCCGCGTCTCCGTCGAAATGGCAGCCACTTTCGGATGGGACCGATATGTCGGGCCCAAGGGACGCATGATTGGGATGCATCGTTTCGGCGCATCAGCGCCGATCAAAGATCTTTTGAAGTATTTCGGCTTTACCGTAGACGCGGTAGTACGCGAAGCACACGTCGCCATGTCTAACGAGTAACGCTTTGTCCGCAACGAGTCGGTCGTGCCCGTCATCCAAAATCAGGGAGGCCTCATGCAACCAACTGGAATTCTGGAAAACGCGAAAGCCACCAATCCGCTTAAACAGCTTCTCAGCTACGGCCAGTCGATGTGGCTCGACTACATTCGGCGTGACCTGTTTACGACGGGAAAATTGAAGCAATACATCGAGGACGACGGCCTGCGCGGCATGACATCGAATCCCTCCATCTTTGAAAAGGCGATCGCCGACAGCTCGCTTTATGACGACATTCTGAAATCGCTTGCTGCCCGACGCGATCTCGACGCTACAGGGCGGTACGAACAGATTGCGGTGCGCGATATTCAAGAAGCTGCTGACACGCTTCGCGGTGTATATCAGGAATCGAACTTCCGGGATGGTTATGTCAGTCTGGAGGTGTCTCCTTATCTGGCGCGAAAGACGCAGGAGACCATCGACGAGGCTCGACGTCTTTGGAAGGCGGTTGAGCGCGAGAACATCATGATCAAAGTGCCGGGGACGGCAGAGGGTATTCCGGCATTCCGGCAACTGATTTCGGAAGGGATCAACGTCAACGTCACTCTTCTGTTTGCGCAGGAGGTGTACGAAGAAGTGGCGGAGGCCTACATCGCTGGACTGGAAGAATTCGCCAAGCGCGGTGGAAATCTGAAAAAGATTGCCAGTGTCGCCAGCTTCTTCATCAGCCGCATTGACACGCTGGTAGATTCAATGCTCGATGAAAAGCTGAAGAAAACCAACGACTCGAATCAGCAGAACCTTTTCAAGAGCCTGCTCGGCAAAGTCGCCATAGCCAACGGCAAACTCACCTATCAGCGCTATCAGCAGATCTTCAGCGGAGCGCGGTGGCAGTCCCTTGCGTCAAAAGGTGCGCAGACGCAGCGTGTACTATGGGCCAGCACGAGCACGAAAAATCCCCATTACCGCGACGTCATCTATGTTGAAGAACTAATTGGCCTGGATACCGTGAATACCATGCCTCCGGCTACGGTGGACGCGTTCCGCGATCATGGCAAACTACGCAACAGTTTGACGGAAAACGTTGGCGAGGCCAAGCGAGTGATGGACGATCTGGCGCGCGCGGGAATTTCGATCAAGCAAGTTACGGACAAACTCACCGACGATGGCGTGAAGCTGTTTGCGGACGCCTTCGACAAGTTACTCGCCGCGGTTGAAAAAAGCACGGCACTGAGAACCTAGTCTATTCAGTTGACGTCTTCAGCCAAGGGAAAAAGGCGCAGAAGTGGTGGGACGTGTGTGCTTCACGTAAACTTAGGAAGCAAGTTCAAGACCGCATTGGACACACTGCAAACTGCGGTTCAAAAAGCCCTATAATCTTTGAACAACGATTGCCCGGAGGTATTCAAGCCTCACAGTCGGCCTGCGCGGCGCAAGTAAGGAAAAAGCATGCAACTAGGAATGGTAGGACTCGGACGCATGGGAGCGAATATGACTCGCCGCCTCATGCGCGCGGGATATCATCTTGTTGTCTCGGATTTGAGCCCCGATGCAGTGAACAAGTTGGCAGGAGAAGGAGCAGCCGGCTCGTCTTCGTTACTGGATCTTGTCGCAAAACTCACTCCTCCGCGCGCCATCTGGATCATGGTCCCGGCTGGGGCGCCAACCGAGCAGACGGTTCAGACGCTTGCCCAGCACCTGCAAGGCGGGGATGTCATCATCGATGGCGGAAATTCGTATTTCAAAGATGACGTGCGCCGCTCGAAGATGCTTTCGCCCAAGGGCATCCATTACATCGATGTCGGAACCAGCGGTGGCGTGTGGGGGATCGATCGCGGATATTGCATGATGATCGGCGGTCCGAAAGAGGCCGTGCAGCGACTGGATCCGATTTTCAAAGCGCTCGCACCGGGCTTGGGCGACATTCCCCGCACTCCCGGACGCGAAAACCGTGGCGGCACGTCCGAGGATGGATATCTGCATTGCGGGCCGTCCGGGTCAGGTCACTTCGTTAAGATGGTGCATAACGGAATCGAGTACGGCATCATGCAGGCCTATGCCGAGGGGTTCGACATCTTCAAGAACGCAACCAGCAAGGAATTACCGGAAGACATACGTTACGATCTGAATCTTCCCGACATCGCCGAAGTTTGGCGGCGAGGCAGCGTCATCAGTTCATGGCTGCTCGATCTGACTGCGATGGCGCTGGCGGAAAATCCCACACTTTCCGAATACGAAGGCTACGTGCAGGACTCCGGCGAAGGCCGCTGGACCATTCAGGCCGCGGTCGAAGAGGCTGTGCCGGTCGATGTCTTGAGCGCGGCGCTATTCGTGCGCTTTCGTTCACGCCAGCAGCACACTTTTGCAGAAAAGATTCTTTCTGCCATGCGGCAAAAATTCGGGGGCCACATTGAAGGTGGCGGGCATGCGGGTGGAGCACCCGAAGTGACAGCAAAAAAGTAAAGCGCGCAAAACAGTTCGGTCCGCGTTTTCCGATAAGATAAGAGAAAAGTCAGGCAGACGCAGTTTCCAGAGGACCTCAGTTATGGCTCAGCTCGCAGAACAACCCAGTCCCACTGTGCCAAAGGTCGGCAAACCGGGCGATCCGTGCGTGATGGTGATTTTTGGAGCGGCCGGCGATCTGACCGGGCGCATGTTGATTCCCGCGCTGTACAACCTGTCGCGCGCCGGATTGCTCTCGCGCGAGTTCGCCGTAGTCGGTGTGACCCGCACGCAAATGTCGAACGAGGAATTCCGGAAGGACGTCTACGACCACATTAAGGAGTACTGCGGGGAATGCGTGGATGACGCCATTTGGGAGTCGTTTAGTCAGCGCTTTTACTACTTCACGGGAGACTTCACCAATAATAGTCTTTATCCACAGCTGAAAGATCACCTGGCCAAAATTGATAAAGAGCACGGCACTCATCAGAACTTCTTCTACTATCTCGCCACTGCTCCCCGTTTCTTCGGGTCTATCGTGGAGCAACTCGCTGCCAACGGGCTCATGGAGCAGAGCAATAGTCATTGGCGCCGCGTGATTATCGAGAAACCCTTCGGCCACGACCTGGAATCCGCCAAGACTCTCAACCAGCAACTGCTCAAGGTTGCGGAAGAAACACAGATTTACCGTATCGATCATTATCTGGGCAAGGAAACCGTTCAGAACATTTTGGCTTTCCGCTTCGCGAACGGAATTTTCGAGCCCGTCTGGAACCGTCGTTACATCGATCACATTCAAATTTCCGTTGCCGAAACCGTAGGCGTGGAGGGTCGCGGCGGCTACTTCGATCATGCTGGTTCGCTGCGCGACATGGTCCCCAACCACATCATGCAGTTGATTTCGCTGACGGCGATGGAGCCGCCGATCTCGTTCGAGGCAAACGCCGTCCGCGATGAACAGGCAAAGATTCTTCACGCCATCCAACCGCTTGGCGACGAGGACGTTCTGAGCCGCACTGTGCGGGGACAATACGGTGAAGGCATAGAAAGCGAAGAGCGCGTCCCCGCCTATCGTTCGGAACCGGATGTAGCTCCTGATTCACGTACTGAAACTTTCGTGGCGATGAAGCTTTTGATCGACAATTGGCGCTGGGCGGACGTTCCTTTCTATCTACGCACGGGAAAACGCATGCCAGTACGCAACACTCATATCGTGATACAGTTCCGACGGGCGCCTTTTGTGCTGTTTCGCGATACGCCCGTAGAACATCTCATGCCCAACCAACTCGTGCTGCACATTCAGCCGGAGGAAGGAATCTCACTGCAGTTCGCGGCCAAAGTTCCCGGACCAGTCATGCGACTCGGCACGGTCGATATGAACTTTGAGTATCAGGAATATTTCGGCAAGCAACCCAGCACGGGTTACGAACGTCTGTTGCATGACTGCATGATCGGCGATCAAACACTTTTTCAACGCGCCGACATGGTCGAAGCTGGTTGGAAGGTCGTGAGTCCGATCCTCGACATCTGGAAGGCCCTGCCGCCGCGTAACTTCCCCAATTATGCTTCGGGCACCTGGGGACCAAAGGAAGCGGACGAACTTCTTGAACGCGATGGCCGCCGCTGGAGGAATTTCGAGAAATGATCCTGGCTGGCGACATTGGCGGTACCAATGCCCGCCTGGCTTACTTTCAGGCCCAGAACGGACATCTTGAACTCGTTTCCGAACGCGTTTTTCCCAGCCGCGAGCACAAGGAATTTGGCGAGATTGTCAGCGAGTTCCTCAGCGACTCCGGAACGCGTCCGGAGGTAGCCTGCTTTGGCATCGCCGGGCCGGTGCGCAACGGCCGCGTTGAAACCTCAAATCTTCCTTGGGTTATTGATCAATTAGGCCTCGCCAAGCAAATCCAACTTCCCTCTACATTCCTGATCAACGATCTCGAGGCCAGCGCCTGGGGAATTGGCGCACTGCAGTCATCCGATTTCGTGCCCTTGAACAAGGTCAAGGAACCCGCGCGCGGCAATCAGGCCGTGATCGCCGCCGGGACAGGCCTTGGACAAGCCGGCCTCTTCTGGGACGGTAGCCGTCATCAAGTCTTCGCCTGCGAAGGCGGTCACTGTGACTTTGCGCCGCAGGGAGAGTTGCAGATCAAGTTGCTCCGCTTTCTCGAGGCTCGCTATCCGCATGTGAGCTATGAGCGCGTACTATCCGGACCCGGGCTCGTGAATGTTTACGAGTTTCTGCGGGATCTGGGACCACAGAAAGAGTCTCCGGAGATGGCTGCGGCTTTGAAGATTGGCGACCCGGCGGCAGCAATTTCACGTGCCGCTCTCGCTGGCTCTTCTCCACTGGCAGAAAAGACCCTCGATCTCTGGATCGCCGTTTACGGCGCGGAAGCATCTAACTTGGCGCTAAAGGTGATGGCCACTGGCGGACTTTTTCTGACGGGCGGCATCTCGCCGAAAATTCTGCCCAAGCTGACTGGATCAACTACGTTCATGGAAGCTTTCCTCAACAAAGGACGCCTTCGCCCGCTGGTGGAATCGATTCCAGTCCATGTGGTCGTGAATCAGAATGCCGGACTCTTGGGCGCGGCGCGTTTTGCGTCATTGTGGGCTAAGAAAACGGAAACTCTTCGAAAATAGTCCCAGAAACGACAACCGGAGTGAGCGTAGGGCGCGTGACCTCTTCAATCGAAATTCGCAAGCTCTCGACGCCACAGGAACTCTTCTCAATCGCAGCCGAAGAAGTACTGCACGCCGCGAATGATGCGGTTGCGGACCGCGGACGATTTACGATCGCGCTTTCCGGCGGGTCCACGCCCAAGAGCCTTTACAATCTCCTCGCCACCAACGCAAAGAGCGCTCTTCCCTGGGATCGGATGTTCTTTTTCTGGGGAGATGAGCGGCACGTTGCGCCGAACGATCCGGAAAGCAATTACCGCATGGCCGATGAAGCCATGCTCTCCAAGATTCCGATCGCGCCCAATCAAGTATTTCGGATTGGAGCAGAAAACCCGGATGCTGGGGCCGCTGCCGAAGCTTATGAACTGACTCTCAAGAGGTTCTTCGCATCAGGTACTGGAGAATTTCCCCGCTTCGACATGATTCTGCTCGGAATGGGTCCGGATGGTCACACGGCATCGCTGTTTCCCGGGACTGCTGCCTTGCAGGAGAGATCGCGTCTGGTCGTCGCGAACTGGGTGGAAAAATTCAAGACCCACCGCATCACGTTAACGTTACCGGTGCTGAATGAGGCGCGCAGGGTGATGTTCTTGGTCAGCGGCAGCGACAAAGCTGAAGCTCTCAAGATTGTGCTGGAAGGAAATGCTCCGGGCGAACAGTATCCCGCGAAACTCGTCAAACCCAGCGATGGACGACTTATCTGGCTTCTCGACCGTGCTGCTGCCAGTACGCTTTCAGCTTGAGCAGCGACTGGCTATCCCCGCCAGTCGCCGATTTCCTTCAGGCCTTTGCCACGGGCATGTTCAAAGAGCCTTACGCGATGGCGGGAGTGCTCAAACTCGTGAATATCAGCCCATACTTCCGCTTGCCATGCCTTATCATGCGACGCCGATTCCCCGCAGGTCGCACAGCGCGTGTGAAGCGTCACCTGCAACGACTCAGTGTTCGCCGGAATCGCTCCCGGTAATTCGATGAAGATGCAGCGGACCTCCTGGATCTCCTCATTCCTGTCCAGAATATGTTCATAGCGCAGCAGGTAGCCGAAGCCTAGCTTCTTTGCTTCCGACTCGGCCTCTTCGCGCGTGGAAAATGGTCCATACTCGGCTCGTAGTTGCTCGGTCGAGTCACACGCCATCCAGAAGGTCTCTTTGTAGGCCATTGCAAGGTTCGCCTGGGAACGAACGAAGGCGGTCCATCAGGGGAGATTCAACCTGGACTCGCCGAAAGCCGTGGTACGTCAAAGGCCGGGCACTCCGGTCGTCGAACTTCACTACCCACGGTGCAATTCCGAGACCTTTCCTATTCTTGGCCCAACCATCTGCGCTGGAAGCACTTGCCTGATAAACATTGATCCGCAAGAACTTGCAAACGTGAAATCCATTGCAGAACTGAGGCAGTCGGCGTCGCTTCAGACAAATTGCAGGACAGCAGTTCAAAGTTAACTGCCGACCGCGAGACGAGCCGGCTCTTCGTCGGCTTCGGATTGACCAGGCCAATTCTTTCCGCCATGGCTGGCCACATACATGGCTAGTTCCAGCCGGCTCCAGACACCCAGTTTGTCAAATGCATTTCTGAGATGATTCTTGATCACCTGCTCGCTGGTTCCAATGATTTTGCCGATCTCGCGATTGGTTAAACCCTGCCAGACCAGAATCGCTACCTGGACTTCCTTTGGCGTAAGGCACTGACACGGCGTCATGACTGAGCCTCCTCTTTCGAGAACATGGCAATTGCTAACTTCACTCGTTTCCGGCCGTCGCGAATTCCCGCCCGCAAGAAGAGCGTACGAAGGTGCTGTTTCACGGTGCGCGGGCTGATGTTCAACTGCCCGGCGATTTCCTTGTTGCTGCATCCCTGCACCAGCAGATTGAGCACCTGTTGATCGCGGGGAGTTACTTTCACTTGATCTAGATCGATCACGTTATGAAGCCTCCTTGTACTACGCCCAACCGGCTTGCACCTGCTTCGCCATTTCTTCGCACAAGCCATTCTTCAGCCTAAGACTTTCGCTAATGGACACTTGTGTCTCTGGGAGATTTTCAGCTTGTTTTCAGAATGACTTGCTAAGCTCTCTCCGCGTTCCGATTTGGTCCAGAGCCTCGGCAATAACTAGCTTGCGGGACGTTCGACTTGAGTCAATGCCAGATGCAGTGGGCGTGCGAACTCCACTGGCAGCTAAACTACAATTTCTTCTCAAAGAATGATTCCGCAGATTTTTCAAAAACTTACCGTTCGGAGTTTTGTCCTCCTCGCACGCCCAACACGGCGTCGGCACGAGCTAGAAGTGGCTTGGAAGGCTCGGCAGCTGAATTCCCATATTGAACTTTGGCCTTGCCTGAGAATTTTCAGCTTGGGCCCGCATCCGCTGACTTGCCAAAGATTTCCACAGGATCGGGCACAATTGCGGCCGAGGCTCCTGCCGCGTCTGGTTTTCTGCGGACTACTGCTCGGTTTTGCTTGCTCGTCTGGCTTCGCCCAAGGCGGTCCGCCTTACTACACCACCGATCCCGGAACTCCCGGTAACAAGAACTGGGAGATCAACTTCGGATACATGCCGTTTCTCTTCGACGGCGACTCGATCACGCACAGTCCCGATGTTGACATCAATTTCGGTCTGGGAAACCGAATTCAACTCACCTATGAGGACGCATGGTTAAGATCCTGGACCGAGGGAGCAAAGGCAAAATATGGAATGGGGCAAGATCAACTCGGGGTAAAGTGGCGGTTCTATGACACCGGAGAAAAGGGGATGCAGTTTTCCGTCTTCCCTCAGCTCTCGATCAACAATCCCAATCATGCCGTGCAGCGCGGAATCACCCCTGCATGGGCAAGTCTGCTTCTTCCCGTCGAATTCACCAGGAAAATTGGTCCGGTCGATCTGAATCTCGAGTCCGGATATGACCTTGTCCACCTTGGCCCAGATGGCTGGTTCACTGGTTTGGTAGTTGGCCGTGAAGTTACGAGGAGACTCGAGCTGGACGCCGAGTTCTTCTCTACTGGCACCTTTCATCCCTCGGAATTCCAACCCATCATTGATATCGGAGGACGCTATCGTCTGCGTCGGCCTTTGATCCTGCTGCTGATGGCCGGACGCGGTATTCGACCGGCTTCCGGCGATCAGGCATATTTTGTCGGCTATTTTGGCGTACAAGTTCTGTTGCCCTCGAGAGCCTACGGGCAAGAGTAAGAACCACCGGGCCGGAGCCGTACTCTCTGTGGCTGGAAGCGATCGCGATACAGTTGCAGCCAAGGGTCGCTCATTCACACACAGCGTCTCCCCAATCAGTCGGAAGTTACTCCCGTCACCTATCGCACGGGATACGTCTCAAGTTCACTCGCATGCCTCCTGCTTCGGGGGCTACACTGATCGAGCGGTATTCGTTTTCTTGCAACCAAATCTCATTGCGAAGGCGATTTTCGCCCTCTGTGTGATCATCGGGTTGCACTAGAATAAACGTAGTTTCCACCGTGAAAACGGCCGCGGGAGCCCGGCGCGTTACGTCCAGCGGCTACAGGTGGAAGAAGAATTGTGTCGGACAAAAAAGACAAACCTTCGTTCGATGAACAGACTCTTGATCGTCTGCTGGAGGCGGCGTTTGTTTTGCAGGAGCACAACCGTCGGCTCAAAGAAATGGAGCTGCACATTGAACCGAACGCCGAACTAAAAGAGCCAGAACCAGTTGCGCCTGCGCCCGAGCTGGGCGCGACTTTTGACGAGAAATCAACTCCCGCGCCCGACTATACCTTTACCCTCGGCCAGATCGTCGAGATTCAGCACCAGATTCAGCTACGCCGGCTGGGACTTGACGAGGCGATGTCGCTGATTACCACGCGAGTCACCGAAATCGCGAGCGCAAATGGCTCGGGCATCGGCATCCTCGAAAACAAAGAAGTCCATTACCGCGCCGCTTCTGGTGAAATGGCACTGCCCGTACAAACGAGCGTCGCGATGGAAAAAGCATTATGCGTGGCCAGCCTGCGCACCGGCCAGGTTATCCGCTGCCCCGACGTTAACACCGAATTCCTGCTCGATGCCGAAGAGTGTCAAAAGCGCGGGATTCAGTCGCTGATTGCTGTTCCCATTTATCACGACGGCGGCATTGCCGGAAGTCTCGAGGTTTACTACGGGCGATCGCAAGCCTTCAGCGAGCAGGACATCCACACTTGCCAATTGATGGCAGGCCTGGTGACCGAGGCGCTGGCCCGGAATGAAGAAGAAACCTGGAAAAAATCCCTGGCGGCCGAACGGGCTGTCATGCTGCAAGCTCTCGAAACGGTAAAACCATCGCTCGTGGCAGCAATGCATGGCAAGACCAAGAGTTCTCCCGGCAATGAGGAAGACGTAGATGTCGAGCCGGCCTTTATTTGCCGGAAATGCGGGCATGGCCTGATGGAAGAGGAACAGTTCTGCGGCAAATGTGGAACGGCGCGCGAAACGGCCAGATCAGAGGCCGGCTTGCCGGGCGAAGTACAGAGCCTGCTGACTCAGGCCGCAAATCATCCTGTGCAGGATCAAATGGCTTCACCATCGGCGGTCGCGCATGATGGCGTCGGCGGCAAACTCAGCGAGGATCCTCTGGCCGAATTTCTCACCCCATCGCTAAGCTCGATGGACGATTCGGCCACTACAGAAGGCGTCGACAGCGCCGAGAAAAACGATAACGATTCTGATAAGGTGGCACCGGCCGCTGTTCAAGACGAAGGTCCTGCGCATTCCATTGTCGTAAGGGATGCGGCTCTCGATTGGAGTTCGGCCTCCGCTGCTCGCCAATACCTGGAGCAACTGGCCTTGGAACCAACTGGGGCTTTCGCTCGTTTCTGGGCGGCGCGTCGCGGCGACATCTATCTCGCAGTCGCGATTGTACTGGTGGCCTGTGTGATTCGCTGGGGCATCTGGTCGGATCATTCGGTAACCGCGACCTCGAATCCAACTGCTGCTGCTCTTCACCGGAAAGCGCCCGATGCCGATCTGTCTCCCTTCGACCGCTTGCTGATCAAGCTTGGGCTCGCGGAAGCGCCCGAGCCGCCCGAGTACAAAGGCAATCCCGACACGCAGGTATGGATCGACCTGCAGACGGCGCTGTACTACTGTCCCGGTTCCGATCTTTACGGCAAAACCCCTAAGGGGAAGTACAGCAGCCAGCGCGATGCACAGCTGGATTCATATGAGCCAGCCCTGCGAAAGGCTTGCAACTGATTCGGGCTGCATAGTCGCTTTCCTGGATTTGCAACCATGAGTGGTGGGGTGCAATCATACTTCTACGATTTCTAAGAACCGGAGAATCCCCCATTGCCGGATCGGACGAACAATTCTGAAGTCCCCGAAATTCTTCCGCGACCTGAGTTAAACCCGCTTCTCAATCCGCTGCTTGGCGAGAATATGGGACGCTGGGCGCAAGTCTATTACACAAATCCTCCTGAGAAGCGGGAGCAGGCGGTGCTGGAACTATTGCGTGCGCTTGAACTGGAGAATGCACACCAGCAGGATCAGCAGCCAAGGGTCACCGAACAGTCCGTCGAGATGCGGGCAGCGATGCAAGAGCCCGCACCCGTCTCCTCAATTCACTGCGAATCCTGCGGACACGAAAATCCTCCCGATCAGCGGTTCTGTGGAATGTGCGGCGTCTCACTGTTAGGAGACAGCGCACCTGAGGTTTTTTCAGAAAAAGCTGCTTCAATCAAGCCAGTTTCCAATTGGAGTGAGCCTGAAGGCAGACGCGACAGAATTCAGAATGCGCGCGAAGAAAAAGGATTCGATGAAGTAGCACAGGAACGAGAAGACAACCTTAATTCCGGATACAGGCTTGAGAGCATCGCGGAAAATCCAGCCGAAGGTGAGCATGTGCCAAGCGAGAAAACGCGCGAGAATCTCTGGCTCGATCGGACTGAGCATCCTTTCTCATCGTTTATGCAAGAGGAGCCAGAGCCGCGCAAGCCCTACCGATATTATCTGGGCGCGGCCCTGATACTGATCATCCTTTCTCTGGGATACGTCGCCTGGCGCAACGCGCAAAACAATTCCGCCGCCGGCCCCCTCGCACCGCAAGCCGCACCCGCAGCCAGCGATCAGGCGGCTGGCACTACTTCCGGACCGGCTACAACGCCGTCGGCTCCTGCCCCTTCCGCTCCGACTCCGGTATCGGCGCAACCCGAGGCCACTACGACGCCTCAATCGTCCGGCGCACTGCATTCAGGCGCTTCAGCGTCCGGCGCCGAACCCTCCAGCACTCCGGACGAAAGAGAGGCCGTGAGGGCTGAGGTTCACAAATCCGCTCCGGCAGTGATGGCCGCAAGTGATTCTAGAAAGATTCCGCAGCCCATATCCGCAGACGGCTCGCAGGAACTCGCGGTCGCCGAAGGATATTTGAACGGAGTGAACGGCCAGCAGCGCAACACAGCCGAGGCTGTTCCCTGGCTATGGAAAGCGGTGGAAAAGCGAAACACCGAAGCTACGCTTCTGCTTTCCGACTTATATCTGCATGGGAATGGAGTTCCGAAGAACTGCGATCAAGCGCACGTATTGCTCGATGCTGCGGCCAGCCGAGGAGCGCACGACGCCGCCGTGCGCTTGCAGAATATGCGCGTCTACGGCTGCGAGTAAGAGACCGGCATCCACGCATCCCGCTCCTCGCAGCCGTCTGGGAAACCAGCTATTGCATCATCATCGACGGCTGCATCCGCCGAGATTCATACCACAACGCCAATTCGACACGATTCCACAAACCTAGCTTGTCATAGATCACCCGCAGATAATTCTTCACCACGTGCTCGGTGGTCCCAATCTGCTCGGCCACTTCGCTGTTTTTTAAGCCTTGGGCCACGAGCTGGATGACTCGCTGCTCTCGCTCATTGGGGATGCGGGTGCCATAACGTTCATTTCCTGACATGCTTGCCTCCGATATAACAGGGTTGCGAGTTTCACTCGCTTAATACCGCCGGTAATGCCGAAACGGAGAAACAACCGGTTAAAGTGCGCCTTCACGGTTCGCCGGGCCATTTTGAGCTGGCTGGCAATTTCCGCGTTATCACAACCTTGCAAGAGCAGCTCGACGATCTGCTGTTCACGCGGTCCCAGCCGTACGTTCTGCTCCTTCATAAATCCTCCCCTTCCTATTAATTTTGGCCCGAAGCACAGCTGATTTTTCTTGATTTGGCTCGAAGCACAGCTGATTTTTCCAATGTTCATAGCATCCACGTTGCCACTACGAACAAAAATTTGCAGTGACGAGCGAACAGCTTTTTCCACAGGCACTTGCGAAGAGTCCTCGGTGCCTTTCTGGCCCCGAACCCGCTTGCCAAGCCCATTTTGGAACTGTTGCAGGGTCGCTGCACTCAGCAAACATGCGGGGAAACACGCACTCGCTTGCCGTGAGCGAGCATTGCACAATGCTTGGTTCGGCCAATTGTGAGGAACTTGGTCTGCGGAACTGATGGACCTGGAACTGGCTCCCAGAGCCAGTTTTCATCAACTCAGTAAAACACCCTAGACAAAATTTCCCGATCTACAGCAAACACCTTGCACAAATTACACGATGCGGCATGTTCCCTTTGGATTGTTGAGGTAGTGTTGCACGCCTTCATCCATTCCTCAGGGGAGTCGTCGAATCTGACGGAATGGCAATGATTTATTGGCAGCCGGTTCCAGGACACTGATCTTTACGATATTCGTCCACATAGATCGTCCATGGCGGTTGCTGCAGCGCATCCCGATAGAGTCCGGTCTTGAAGTAGAGCAGTCCATGGCCTGGATATCCATGCTGAGGCTGGAACACCATCGGTCCCTGATAACGAACAATCCTGTGGCCGTCTAAACAAATGTCTGCGAAACCTCCTTCGGTCGAATCGAACCTCACCTCCACACGAAAATCCAGCCACCTCTGCCGCACATCCTTCGTTCCCTGATATAGGATGTGCTTTCCTTGTTCGTCATTACGCGAGACGACCAAGGCACCGTTCTCGATCCGTAGGGCAAGAATCGGTCTGTCAGGACTGCACCGCCGGTCCTCGCAGACCTGTCTCCATTGCGCGATGACAAGACGGTCGGGCGTGCGCGGTACACTCTCGGCTAGGTAAAGGCTGAAGGAATAGACATAGGTCCGTCCAGTACGCGAGAACAGCCACCAGGGCTCCATCAACTCGTCTCGCTCGGTCGCAGCTCCAGTGTCGCTGGCTGCCTCGTACCGATCCCCGTCGTGCACTGTAATCGCCAGCGCGTGGCGTCCCGCGCGGACTACTGTGCTCTCGGAAGCAACGGCGCGGGGAATCAGCCGCCATCGCGACCAGCGCCATCCGCTGAGCTCCTGAGATTCGAATCCATCGTAGACATGGATGGGCACCGTTCTCAGGATTAGGAGGAGCACTACCCCTAGCAAGAAGCAGCTTGCGGCTAAGCGGAGTATCAATTTCACGCACCGAATCTTATCAGTCGAAACTGAGACGGGGCTTGCTGTGGTGGAGGAAATCGGCCGTTTTTATCACAAATGGTCAGAGTCACTTGTCCTTGCGGTAGAGCAAGTTGCGCATTGCCTCACGGCGGGCGGCGTTGGCGCCTTTGTCGGATTTGAGTGGGTCGCCGGAGTTCGATGCGGCGTTCGCAGCTTCCTCTTCGCTGCAGGACGGGCATCGATTCGCAAAGCCCGGCTTGCCGGGTCTTAGTTCGAACTCCTCGCCGCAGACGACGCAGGTCTTGATGGGATAGGTCGGCGGCATTCTGGTTTTATTTTATCGCTTGCGATATAGCTTCGCATGTTCCCGAAACGAGACTACGAAACACGAGACCGGATGCAACAAGGCTCTTGTGAGCCGCGTCGGGCTTTATGCTCTGGATGTGGGCCTGTGGTGTAATTGGCAGCACAGGACCCCGTCAAGGTCCCGGGTGAGGGTTCGAATCCCTCCCTCTCCGCCATGTTTTCAACTACTTGGGAAATCCGCGATCCGCTCTGCAATCCGTTAGTCTGGTTGGCGTGACGCGAGGGCCAGTCCAACGACTTTGGAATGTGCTTGCGCCATTTCATCCGTCACAACATCTCCGTACAAATTCATCGTTGTGCGAATGTCGCTGTGCCGCATCAGCTTTTGCTGCACCGCGATTGGCGTTCCAACAGCGTCCAGCCACGAACGATAGCTGTGGCGCAACGTGTGCGTGGGTAGCCCGCCAATTCCCGCGCTGTTTGCTGCTTTGTGAAACACGCGCAGAATGTACGGATACGACCACGGCAAGCGCCCAAGCCGCACGGGAGATGCGAACAGCCAATCTCCATCAGCGGAAAACTGAGAAGCTTGTTTCCAAGCTTTCAGAATCCCAAGCAGTTCGGGGTCTATGCTCATCTGCTTTTGCGAGTAGACAGTCTTAACGTCATCAACATTTTGCCGGACAATTGCCCGTTCAATCCGCAACTTGCCGTTTAGCCAATCTACATCGCTCCACTTCAAAGCCAGACATTCGCTGATTCGCAAGCCGAAACACACGCAAAGCAACGCTATCGTGCGAAAGGGGTCCTCAAGATGTTGGACGAACTTGCGGAACTCATCCACATTCAAGCCGCGAGGTTGCCGAGTGCGCTTCGTTGCTCCCTTGACGACGACCAGATCAATCGGATTGCGAGAAACTTCCAGCGCACCACTCCACATGGCAAATTCCATGAGCAGATGAAGCATCCCACGCACATGGGATTTGCTCTTTGGAGACAAATTCAACTGACGCAACCAAAGTTCGATTGGTCGCGGTTGAACTTCGGTAAGCGGGAGATCGCCCCATTTCGGCAGAATGTGGTTACGGAGCCAAGAACGATACATCCGTGCCGTTGAATGACGCGAAGGCAAGCGTTCCTTCTGATAACGTTCTGCCAGTTCCGACAAGGTTAGGGTTCCACTTTCACTCGGGCCACCGAAGACCGCGCCATTCGACCTTACAAGCCGGACAGTCTCAGACATCAATCAAGGCAATGGCGATGCGATCAGCGCTCACAACGATTCTCTGGCAGCCGCTAGACAGGCTATTGCGGGGTCGAATATAACTAATGGTGCGACCCAATACCGTACCCGGTTGGGGAACAATGTGACAACACCCGTCGGTAAAAACCCAGCGCTTGGAATTCCAGGAACGCCGGTCTCTATGTATTTTGGTCCG
>DATKQB010000147.1:0-46953 GCA_035523795.1 Verrucomicrobiia bacterium
CTTTTCAGCCGCAGGGGAAGGCATATCCGGAATTGACATAGCCAGTTCGCAGGAAAGCAGCAAGGCCGTGAGGGTCTCGCGCATTTCGCTGTGCATCTGCTGGAGCACGGCTCGCCGGGCAGCGCATTCCTCGCGCTTGCGCCGATGCAAGGTCGAGCGCACTTCACGCAATAATCGCTCCATATTCGTTACGGCAAAATTGACGTGGACAGGGAATGCCGTGCCCAGATGCTCCATCAACTGATCCGCTTCCTGCGGTTCAGTCTCAAGCAGAAACTGGTCGATGACGACGGCGCTGTACGCCTGCTCGCGCAACTGGGTAGCAGCCTGCTGCAAATTCTGAGCCCAGTGCGTTCCCAGCCCGGTGGCGGCGTGTAAAGCATTCGCGCACTCTTGGCCGCGTGCTGATGGTGTGATGAGTAGAATCATGCCTTCCTTAATGCACGTCGTCGGCCAATGCATTAATCCCTTTAAATGCTGGACTTAGCCGTTCCGCCGTAGCTAAGGATTCCCGCCGCGGAACAGGTTTGCTATCGCAAGTTCAGAATCGGACTTGGCTCGCAGGGTCCGTTACTAGGCTTCGCTAGCAGGCTTCGGCTGCGTAGTCCTTCAGCTTGCGATACAGAGTTGTTTTCCCAATGCCCAACAGTCGCGCCGCCTGCAGCTTGTCGCCGTTCAGCTCCGCAATCGCATTCAGGATCGTCTGCTTCTCCAGTTCGGCGATGGGGACGATTTTGGACCGTCCGTTTCCGTTGCTGGATTCCGGAATGGGCAGCTTTGCAATCTCGCGCGGCAGATCGGTAGTGTGAATCAGGGGACCACTGGTGAAAGCGAAGGTGCGCTCCAAACAGTTTTCCAGCTCCCGGACATTGCCCGGCCAGTCATAAGCGAGCATGGCTTTGAGCGCATCGTCGCTGAGCATCTTCTCCTGTCCCGAGCTGCGAACCATCCGCTCAAAAAAATGACCAATTAACAGAGGGATGTCCTGACGGCGTTCGCGCAGGGGCGGAATGCGCAAGCTCAGCACATTGAGCCGGAAATACAGATCTCGCCGGAATGTGCCCTGCATGACGGCCTGCTCAAGATCGCGATTCGTGGCGGCAAGAATGCGCACATTAATGGGGACGCGCCGCGTGCTGCCGACCGGCCGGATCTCTTTCTCCTGAATCGCTCGCAACATCTTCGCTTGCAGATCGACGGGAAGTTCGCCAACCTCATCGAGAAAAATGGTTCCACCTTCTGCCATCGCCATAAGGCCATCTTTTGACTGGTTTGCCCCGGTGAATGCGCCCTTTATGTAGCCGAAGAGTTCGCTTTCAATCAGCGTAGGTACGAGCGAACCGCAATCGACAGGGATAAACGGTTTGTCGCGGAATGGGCCGGAATAGTGAATGGAACGAGCTACCATCTCCTTACCCGTACCGCTTTCTCCCAGGATCAGCACAGGATGCACGCTGTTGGCAGCCTTGGCGATAATGCGATAGAGCTTTTCCATCTCGGGAGCGCGCCCAACGATGCCGCCAAATCCCTGCTTCGATTTCACTTTCTCACGCAGCAGACGGTTTTCCGACTTCAGCTTCAAATGGCTGGCCACCCGCTCCAGCAGCAGCTTCAACTCGTCTACGCTGAAGGGCTTGGTCACGTAATCATAGGCGCCGTTCTTCATGGCTTGCACGGCGGATTGCACGGTGCCGTATCCAGTCACGACGATTACGACCGACTCGGGCCGTCGTTCCTTGATCCGGCGCAGCGCCTCCAGTCCGCCGGCGCCGGGCAGGCGAAGATCGAGCAGCACAGCGTCGAAGACTTGTGAATCCAGCAGCCGATAGGCGTGCTCGGCGGAATCGGCGACATAAACGGTATATCCGAGCGATTGCGAGACCTCGCGACAGGCCTCGCGAATGGATCGCTCATCGTCGACGATCAACAGGTTGAGAAAGTTGGCTGGCTCAAATTGTGGAGTAGCGGTGATCGGACTTACAGCGGCTGACGTCATCGTGTTTTATTCCTCGTGAGTTACTGGGAATTCTCCCAAGTTTCGTTCTGGCAGGAAATCGTCTTCGTGGCGGTGCGCAGGCGAATCGCTACTCGCCGGCAGAATCACTGTGATGCGCGTACCGCATCCCGGCGTGCTGTCCACATGGATGAGGCCCCCGTTTCGATTCACAATGTCGTGAACCGTGGTGAGCCCGAGACCGGTACCTTTGCCGGGCGCCTTGGTCGAGAAAAAGGGTTCGAAAAGGTGCTCTCGGGTTGCAGCGGTCATGCCGGTCCCGTTATCCGAAACAATCAGCACGCCACAGGGAAACGATGCTTCCCCGCGGAAGAGCGGCTTATCTCCGATCATCTCCAGCTTGCCGCCACGAGTCTCGATCGAGATTTTCCCGCCGCCTGGCATGGCATCGCGTGCGTTCAGGATCAAGTTCAGCAAAATCTGCTGCGCCTGCGCGGGATCCATGTGGACGAGCCCCAGATTGGGATCGAGGTCCAGCTGCAGTTCGATGTTCTCCCCGATTAAGCGCACCAGCAAGGTTCGCATGCCCTCGGCAATCTCGTTGAGCGAGAACAACCGCGGCCCAGGGTTCGTCGGCCGCGACAAAGTCAACAACTGCCGCACCAGTCCGCTCGCCTGTATTCCGGCATTGCGGATTTCTTCCGCGAATTTCCACGCTCGCTGCCCGCGGTCCAGGCTGGCCAGCAATAAGTCGCTGTACAGCAAGACTCCGGTGAGCAGATTGTTGAAGTCGTGAGCAATGCCACCCGCAAGCCGTCCGATAGCTTCCAATTGTTCGGCCTGCCGAAGACGCCGCTGATTCTGCTGGTTGGCGGGCGTGTCCACAGTCATCGCTACCACCAGATTGGGACTGCCGCTGCTGCTCACTCGCCATGCGTTCCAACGCCGCGGGCCTTCTTTGGCGGTCGCAGGAACCGCCTCTAGTTGGGTGGAGTTTCGCTTGCCGGAAAATAATTCGCACAGCAAATGGTCAGCCTGAACCTGTTCCTCGGGCGCGACCAGGTCGCCGAAGAGCGCCGGGCGAATTGACTTCGGCCGATTCTCAAGGAGTTTTCCCATCGCGGCATTAAGGGCACAGATTTCCCCCTGCTCTCCAATCTGAGCTACGGGAAAAGGTGCATTCTCCAGCAGCAGCCGCAAATCCGGATGGGGCTTCTTGGTCGCGGCAGCGAATTCAATAGCAGCGCTCATGCCCCTACTCTCGCGCGGGATCGTTCCCGAAAGAAACGGCAAAGACGGGACAATCCGCCCTTGGTTTTCCCGAAATGGGACTGAAAGCGACTTCTATCTCCCATTTCGGCCCCAACTATAGAAAGTCGAGCCTGTGCCTGCGAAGTGCACATGTCACCAAAACGCAGAAATCTTCTGTGGAAAACTCGGCCGATTGGACTATTCGCAGGTTTTTCGGTGGATTACGGGACGAGATTATCTTTTTGGCTAGCCAGAACGACTGGACCGGAGAGCTGGAATGTGAACCGACGTCCTTTACTGACATAGATCACATTGTCAGGCCCATCGCTTTGAGAGCGAGCTTTGAGATTTGCCTTGGCGAAAAGACTCGAAGTTTGCACGGGAAGGTTGTGCCCGGCGATGTAGATGGAGGAAAGCTTCAGCCGGACGTAGCTGCCATTGCTCTTGATTTCGGAACTATGAGCGGACTCGACGAATCCAATCGCCCTCGCGCCTTGCGGAATCACGGTAACTCCATCAAGAACAACGGGATTCTCCAGGATGGCGTCGAACGGGTTGTGGCTCAATCCATCCGCCGAGATCGCATTTGCAAGCCGCACCGTGAGCAGGGTTCCAGCCGGAAGATTCAGCGAATCGCGAAAAGGCGGAACGTTTTCCTTCGAGCTGAAATCGCCACCATCGTTGGCCATCGGGCTGGCCGCCTGACGGACCTGGTTGCTCTGGTGTTCGCTTCCGTTGAACGGGATCTGAGGCTGACCGGCGGGCGCAGTGTTGAGATCCTGCAGGCTGGCCGGGCGGGAACAACCCCAAGCGAGCAGCACAGGAGCTAGCAAAATCGACGAGGGCAAGCGGCGCAAACGACTCATCAGCAACATCCTGTGCCCTCTTTCCCCGGCATGGGAGTGGCAAGCCGAATACCACTCACAATTGCAGTAAATCAAGGACTTGGCGATAGCACGTTCGGGGAGGTGCGTGTAGTTTTTTCCACAGGCAGCCATATCGCGGTCATCGAAGCTGATGGGAGGGCAGAAAAAAATCGCGGAGAGCAAGGCGCTCTCCGCGATCAAGCATGATGTTACGACTTTGGCCTACTGCTTCTTCTTTGCCGCTTTCTTCCTCGCAGCCGCCTTGGATGCCTTGTATTCACTTTCCCTGCCACCGATCAGAGTCATGGCATCTGCGGCATTGAATGGGAACTGGCGAACCGAGTTTTCGGTTTGTCCCGCCGCGTTGAGCGTGACGTCGACGCGCCGGTTGCTGGCCAGCTGGATCACATTGATTCGCGCCAGAGCCCGCTTCCGTTCTTCCGTCGTCAGATCCGGATTGTTGTCAATCGAATCCTTGACTTCAGCCGTGGTCAGGTTGCGTTCTTTCCCATAGGCCTTAGTTTCGATGTCAGCCTCGGGAACTCCCTGCTCCACCAGGAAGCTCTTCACGCGCGCTACACGACGCTCGGAAAGCGCCTGATTGAACTCCGCCGAGCCGCGCATATCAGCGTGTCCGGCCAGGATCAAATGAGCATCCGGCTTGGCTTCAAGATACGTTTTGAAGTCATTAGCAAGCGTCACCAGCGTCTTCTGCTGGCTCGGAACCAGGCCCGCATTCGGATCCTTCACCGGCGGCATGTTCGTCGGGAAGTAGACGCTGTGCAGAGCCAGCCGCGCTTCCAGTTCCTTATTGACAGGCGGCGGTGGTGGGTTCTCGATATTAATCTGTGTCGAGCTCTGCGCCGTCAACCCGCGAGAATCCGTACAAGTAGCGTTCACTGTAACCGGACCCGGAGGCAGCTCGGCGGTACTCAGGCTGGCCGAATTTCCGTTTCCGGAAACTGTGCCCGAAGACGCTGTCCAATTTGCTACCGAAACCGGAACGCTATCGGGACTGGTGCAGTTCGCCGAGAGATTGACGCTGCCGCCAGCGACGAGGCTGGTCGGGCTCGCAGAAATCGACATCGTCGGCGGGTTCTTCGGAGGAAGCGGCTTGATGGTGTAATTTGCCGTGCAGCTGGCTTCGTTGTTCTTCTTTTCCTTCGGATCGGTCACGTGCGCCGTGATGGTATAGCTGCCCGGGGTGGCGTTTGCGGTATCGATGCTGGCGGTTGTGTCTTTGCCCGTAACCACCCCTCCGTTGCCACTCCAGCTATAGGTCACGATGTGCTTGGGTTTGAAGTTGCTGGCAGTGACCGTGGCTGTCATCGGCTCGCCAACCATCACTTCCGTTGGCTGCACGGTACAGGCAGCCGTTGGAGTGACCGGTTCGGCTCCTCCCCAACTGAAAACAACGCCTGTGCGCAGTCTCACGCCCTCCAAGCTAGGACGACGTAGCGTGGGAAACTGCGAGTCAACGTAATCCGCGTAGTTGTGACGCGCCCAGACATAGTCCACCTGGAAGACGCGCCAAGCGATGGTCTTCGTTATGGGCAGATCCATACCTCCGCCGACAATCGCGCCGATGCCGCTGGATCCATTACTCAGTCCACTGACGCCCAAATGGTTGTAGCTGAGTAACGCGTGGAGGAAATAGTTGCCGTCATCGGTGCGCCACATGAAACGAGGACCGGCTGAGACGGTCGTCTCGCCATCGCTGCTGCTGTCCCAGTTGTGGCCCAAATCGGTTTCCAGAGCCCAGTGGGGATCAAAGTTGTAACCGAAAGCGCCGCCAAAGCCCCGGCTCATGTCGGGAACCTGGTATGACGTGGGATTGGCGGGGTCTCCCAAGGGAACGGTAGCGCCCGGATGCAGATATTGATAACCGACAAAAACATCGTACTTAGGATTTGAATCCGCCTGGCCCAATGCGCTTCCGGAAATCAAGAACAGTGCAGCTAGGATCAAGAAACTCGCGCATAGCGGGCGTCTTGAACTTGGATCGCAAACTATTGACATGGAGTCCTCCGTTAAAGTGCGGACACTTGCCGCCGCCTGAAATCAGGTGTCTACGAAGTAAACTTGTTATGCGAGAAGCACGTATGATGAAAATCGGGAACCAAAAATTTTAACCTACACAAGCCCAAAAGCGAAAGAATCGAGTTAAAAGTATTGCCAGGTTTGACAACGGTGTAGAATCTGTCGTCTCAAATTGAAATTGCCGAGGGACGTCCCAGCCAGACCTTGCCGGGCAGGAACGGGGCCGCGTATCGTGGGATTAAGTCCGACTGACCTCCCGAGAATCGGCCAATCAAGAGCAGCAAGCTAAATTCAGCGCGTTGAAAGGCAAATGAACAACGAACGGGTACTGATCGTCGAAGACGAAGAGAACGAGCGCACCGGTCTTGCCGAGATCGTGTCTTCCTGGGGCTATCGCGTCGAAACCGCTACCGACGGAGTCGAAGGTGTGGATAAGGCAACACAGTGGTCCCCTTCCATCGTCATCACCGATTTAAAGATGCCTCGCATGGGCGGAATCGAACTGCTCGGCCGATTGGCAGAGGAAGCGCAGACGATCGCCGTCATCATGGTGACGGCACAGGGCAGCATCGACAGTGCCGTACAGGCCATGCGAATGGGCGCCTATGACTACATCACCAAGCCGATCGATACCAATCGCCTGCGCACGATTCTGGGAAATGCCTCGTCCCTGCTCGGTACGAGAGCAGAGTTGGAAGTCACCCGTCGCCGGCTGCGTGATACGGGATCGCTTGGCCGGCTCAGCGGTTCCTCCAAGAAAATGCAGGAAATCTTTCGGCTCATTGAAATGGTCGCTCCCAGCACCGCGTCCGTGCTGATCACCGGCGCGAGCGGCACGGGCAAAGAGTTGGTTGCACGCACGATTCACGAATTGAGTTCCAGAAAAGACCGGCCTTTTGTGGCGATCAATTGCGCCGCCATCCCTGAAACTCTCATGGAGAGCGAAATCTTTGGCCACGAACGTGGTGCCTTCACAGGAGCGCTCGAGCGGCGCACCGGCTGCTTCGAACTGGCCGAGGGTGGAACGCTTCTTCTTGACGAAATTGGCGAGATGCCAGTTGCCACCCAAGCGAAACTGCTGCGCGTGCTGGAAGACCGAAAGCTGCGACGCTTGGGCAGCAAAGTGGAAACATCGGTCGACGTACGCGTGCTCGCTGCCACCAACAAAATTCCCGACGAGGCAGTAGCGCGCGGCGAGTTGCGCAGCGATCTTTATTACCGGCTCAACGTGTTCAACATCCACATGCCGCCGCTGCGGGAACACAAGGAAGACATCCCCGGTCTGGTAGACCGTCTTCTCGCCGAAATGAGCGAGAAGCACGGCCGCAAGGTAAGCGCGGTCAGCGAAGCGGTGCTGAACCAACTGAACGCTTATTCCTGGCCGGGCAACGTACGTGAATTGCGCAACACGATTGAACGGGCGGTCATTGTCTGTGACAGCAGCGTGATTGAGACCAAGCATTTGCCGCCGGGATTCGGCCAGCCCCCGCTTCGGACTTCGGCCAATGATCCGGATGCAGTCCGCCTCGGAGTCGGCACTACGGTGGAAGAAGCCGAGAAAATGCTCATCCTGAAAACGCTGGAGGCCACCAGCAACAACAAGACCCGCGCGGCTGAAATCCTGGGGATCAGCCTGAAAACGCTGCACAACAAGCTGAAGGAGTATGGCAGCGCGAGCCCGGAAGCGGTGGCCGGCAAGGAGGAGACGATTAGCGGCCCATAGTTTGCGTTCGAGGGAGCCGTTTCTGCTGCGCCATGCTGCGAAGAAAGACCATCATCGTGCTTGTCATCACCCTTATGGTGACCATGATGGTCTCTGCCTTTTCCTACCTCTACATCTCGCAAATGATGCGCCTGCGCATCGAAAACACGAGTAGTACCGCGACTAATCTCACACATCAACTGGCCTACGCGGCAGGAAATGCCGTGCCAGACTTCAGCAGCACTCCTGTCGACACCAACAATCCGGTCGCGTTACGGCGGGCGATTGAGGAATATCTGCAAGAAGATCCCAACCTCAACAACATGATCCAGTCCGATACTGGCGAATTCCGATTCATCTATGACGTTGCCATTGTGGATGTGAACGGGCGGGCGATACTGCACACAAATAGTGGACTGGTGAACAAGGTAATCCCGCCGCGACCGTATTTTCGACAGGTTGTCGCGGCTCATTTGAGGGATCAGGTACGACTGCTGTTCGCCACACCTGCGGTTTATGACGTGACTTACCCGCTTCAATTCAATGGCCAACCGTTCGCCACGATTCGCATTGGAGTGGAGATCGCCTTTTTGAAAAGCGAAGTCGCAGCGCACGTCATGAAAGCCCTGTACATCTCGATTGCATCAATCTTTCTTTCGTTCATTCTGGCTGCGGGCATTTCCAATCTCGCGTTGGGACCACTGAAGGAAATCAGCCGTAATCTCGACAGCGTCAGTTCAGGCGATGCCGATGCGGTTTCCGGCGATGACTCGCAGCACGATGAATATGGCCTCGTCACCCTGAAGATCGCCAATCTCAGCCGCCAAATCCGTGACAGCAAGGAGATCTTCTCCGCATTAAAAGACAACGTAGATCAGCTCATGTCAAAGCTGCAAGACGGGCTGATGCTGTTTGCCCGTGACTCGCGGGTTGTGCTGGTCAGCGCACCCGTTGAGGGATTCGTGGGGCGTCCACGCGCGGCGTTGCTGGGACACACCGTTCAGGAGATCTTTGACCGCAACACACGGCTGGGAGCAGCGCTGCTCGATTCTTTCGAGCGCCGTCGTCCGTTATTGCAGCGCGAGTTTGAAGTTACTGGCGGAAAACACGTGCAAGTCTCGCTGGATTTTGTGCAGGAGAAGAATTCTCAGATCGGCGCGTTGCTGATCATGCGGGATACGGAATCGGTGCGCCGTATCGGCGACGAGATCGAGATGTCGCGGCGCCTTTCCGCCAGCGGACGGCTTACGCGCGGCGTGGCCCACGAGGTCAAAAATCCGATCAATGCCATCGTGCTGCATCTGCAATTGCTGCGAAACAAGCTGGCGCAGACGGATCCCGATACGCAGCGTCACATGAACATTATCGACAGCGAAATTCGCCGCCTGGATCGCGTGGTTCAGACGCTTGTGGATTTTACCCGTCCCCGCGATCTTCATCTGGAAGAGGTCGACTTGCGCCGTGTGCTCGACGACGTAGCCCAACTGGCCAGCCCCGATGCCGCGCAGCACGGCGTCACCATCGAACGCCAGCGCGCGACCGAACGCCTTTCCGTAAAAATCGATGTGGACCTCATGAAGCAGGCGCTTCTCAACGTAGTGATCAACGGCGTACAAGCCATGCCGCAAGGAGGAACGCTGACCATCTCCGCGCGGCGCGACGAAAACGCCATCGTCGCCGAAGTTCACGACGAAGGCGGCGGAATCCCCGCTGATGTACACGACAAGATCTTCGAACTGTATTTCACCACGAAGAAGGAAGGCAGCGGCATCGGCCTGGCGCAAACCTACCAAATTCTGCAATGGCACTATGGATCGGTTGATTTCGAATCAGTCGATGGCGTGGGCACGACATTCCGATTTCATGTTCCTGCTTCCGGACAATCACTTGCTCCGGGTCGTGAGCTCGCGCCGGCGGATGCTGCGGCGTCATAGGCGCAAGAGCCTGTTCGCGCGCGGCCTTTCCGCGAAAATCCATTACAAAAGCGTAAAATTGGGGTGCTGTTTGTGTTTGTAGGAAGATCCATGATTTTGGCCCGCATTTGCGTGATTGGCGCTTTCCTCAGTGCCCCCGTGGGGTGGTCTGCCCCGCATGGAAACCTTTTTCAGCCAACAAATGCGGCTCAGGCTACTTCGGGCGCACAAGGCCAGCAGGATCAGCAGCAGAATAAAACACAGCCGCAGCAAAGCTCAGGGTCGGTTTCGACCACAGCGCCTGCCCCGGCGAATGCAAATCCAAAGCCGGCAGCCGCTAACAAAAGGAAGAAAAAAACTGCCGCGGCCGATTGCCCCGATGCGTCGCCGAACTCAACCAATTCGACGAATGCGAGTAAATCGACGGCTGGGAACTGTCCTCCGAAGATAAAGGTCGTGCCCCACGGTGGAACTTCCGAGCCTAGCATTCAATTGGCAGGGGGAGATCAGGCCAACCAGCAGCGGGACACAAACCAGATGCTGCAGTCGACGGAAGACAATCTGAAGAAGATTGAGGGAAAGCAGCTCACCTCGGATCAGCAGCAGATGGTCAATCAGGTTCGACAATTCATGGATCAATCCAAGTCTGCCGTTCACACGGGTGATCTCGATCGCGCCCGCACTCTTGCCTGGAAGGCACAGGTACTCTCCGAAGAATTAGTCAAACCCAAAGAATAATCCTCAACCACTCTGCTCTCGATCTCTTACCTCCCTTTCGCCCTTGCGCTATTCACTTTGGCCAGCAGATCCTGCGACATCGACTGCCACGGACTCTGAATCTTCACCGCTTCGCTTAGTACCTCGCGTGCCTCGGTGAGCTTGCTGAGCTTGCCATAGGCGAAGCCCAGCCCATACAAAGCCCGCGCGTACTGCTGTTCGTCCTCGCCTTTCAGCAAGGATGCCGCAGCCTTCAGTTCCGTAGCCGCAGCCGCAGTCTTCTCTTGCTTCAGATAGGCGTAACCAATTGTGTTATGCGCCGCGCCACCGGCGATTATGTGCGCTTTGTCGGCGTCGGGAGCATCCGGTTTCGCAACCTCGATGGCTTTTTGCGCGTAGCTGATCGCTTTGGCCGCACTGCCGGGCTTGTTTTCATCTCCATAGAAGTTCGCCAGCAACAGCAGCGCCGGAAGCGAATTCGGATTCGTCACCAGGGTCTTCTCGCCGTACGACACCAGCCGGGCGGAATCATTCAACTGCCCCGGGCCCAGGGTGTACATGGCATAGCTCGACACCTGGTCCTGAAATTTCGAATCCGGAAAAGCTGGACTGAATTCCTCGATCTCCGCCATGCGCGCCTTGGGATCGTTCTCGCTCGCGATGGCGTTGAAGGCCGAGGTTTCCAGAAAGTCACAGTTGCTTTGTACCGCGGCCTTGTCATCGGCGACCTTGCGGGCGAATTCTGCGTCGCTCATGCCGTCGGGCTTGGGCTGTTTGGCGATCGATTGGCAGACGGCTCCGCCTTTGGCGGCATACTCCATGAGCTTGGCATCGTTTTTCGTCTGCTGCGCCAGGCTGACCTGTGCAACCAGAATGTCGAGATTATGCGGAGATCCAACGAGCGCCTTGTCGCCATACTCCAGCGCCTTCTGCAAATCTCCCGTGCCCTGATAAGCCTGCGAGATCTGCCAGTTCCCGTAGGCCACAGCCGCAGGATTGGAGGAAAATTTCTCGACGAACTCCTGGTACATCGCTAACCGTTTCGCGGGATCCTGTTCGGCAGAAATTGCCTGCAACGCGTGGTCCTCATCGGTCCCTGCCGCGATCACAATGCGATCCACTTGCGCGCTTGCCTGAAAGATGGGAACCAGACAACACGAAACAGCCAGGACTGGCAACAAACCGTGCAGGCGTCTCACAGTACACCTCCGGCGTCCGTCGGGCGGACTTTCGTTGGTTTCCAACAGCAAGCGAATCGTATCGCCGAATGGGATGTGGCGCAAGGGTTGACATCACCAAAAGCGAGGAGCAAACCGCCGATTTCGCCGAGGGACATGCTTTTCTGTCTTCTGCCGTCTCTGCACTCTCGGCGGTGAAAATGGACTTCCGTGTCCCCGTGTTCCACAGTGAATTTCACGTTAAAGTAGACAAATGCGAGCCATTTTTCGGCAGCGGCCGTTGCGATTCGTCTTTGTCGCCAACATGATTTCCATGTTCGGCAGCGGCATGAATTCGGCCGCTGTGGCCTGGTACATTCTGCAGGCCACACACAACGAGATGGCGCTCGGAATGTTCGTCGTCCTGCAGACGATTCCCGCCATGCTGCTGCTTCCCTTCTCCGGCGTTCTGATCGATCGCGAAGACCGGCGTCGCCTGGTGATGTGGCTGGATGGCCTGCGCGCCGTCATCATCGTGACCGTCGCCCTTCTCGCGCTAAACCACCGCGTGCAGATTTGGCAGCTGTATTTGATGAACACGCTCGTCGCCGCGGGCTTCTGGATGTTCTGGCCAACGGTCACTGCACTCATTCAGGAACTCACGCCGACGGGCCAGTTTGTGCAATCGAATACGTTTCTCATGGCCGGTGTGCAGGGCGGATGGCTCGTCGCCGGCAGCGTCGTCGGATTCATGTACAACCACATCGGACTTGGCGGCGTTTTGCTGATCGACGTTTCCACCTACGTCGTCTCATTCGCCTGCTATTTCGCCGTGCGCAAGGGAAGGCACATCGTCTTGCGCCCGGACGAACTGCGCGCCGACCTGCGGGCGGCTGAAAATCAGCTGCAGCTCTTCTGGCGCGACATGCGCGAATCGCTTCATTTTCTGCGCAATCAACGCCCCGTCATCCTGCTGGGAATTAGCTGGGCTCTCTTTCTCGGAGCCATGATGACCGGTGGCATCCTTACGCCCTCGCTCAGCGATCGCATTTTTCACGCCGGTCCCGAAGGCTATGGCTGGCTCAGTGCGGGATGGGGAACCGGCGCCTTCATCAGCGCCTTATGGGCTCCGCTGGCGATCTCCTCTCTTGGCGGACGCCGCGCCACTGTCTTCGCCATGGCGCTACTATCCGTTTGCATGGCCGTGGCGCCGGTCTCCCGATTTCTTGTTCTCGGCATCGCCACTTATTTCGTGATGGGATCCGGCCGCGGCCTCGGTGGAGTCTCCATGAACTCCAGCATGATGGAGATGGTCCCAAAATATCTGATGGGGCGCGTGCAGAACGCCTTCAATTTTGTTGGTACGACCCTACAGTTGGTATTGGCGCTCTGCGTGGGCGCGGTAGCGCACAAAGTCAGCCTTGTCGCGGGATATGCGATCGTCGCCTGCGTCTATGGTGCATCTTTCGTTGCCGCAACTTTGCCCGTCGCGGTGCGGGTACCGGCCGGAGAAGTCGCGGCCGAGTAGGCTCCGCTGCAAAAGCGCCATCTGTTATGCTTCCCTTTTTCTGAAGGAGCGTCCATGTCAGATCTGCAAGGCCGTAACGCCGTCGTCTTCGGAGTCGCCAACAAGCGCTCGATCGCGTGGTCCATCGCCACCGGACTGCACGCCGCCGGCATGAAACTGGCCATCACCTACCAGAACGAACGGCTCGAACAGGAAGCCAAAGACCTCATCCTTTCGCTGCCCGGCGCGGAGGCCTACATGTGCGACGTCACCAAAGACGACGAAATCGCCTGGCTCTTTGCCACTCTGAAAGAACGCCATGGCAAGCTGCACACGCTGGTGCACTCCGTCGCCTTTGCCCCTGCCGACGAACTCAAAGGCGATTTCATCAATACCACGCGCGAAGGTTTTCGCGTGGCGCTCGACGTCAGCGTCTACTCGCTCGTCGCCGTGTCGCGCGCCGCAGCGCCTCTCATGGAAGATGGCGGATCCATCATGACCATGACCTACTACGCTTCGGAAAAGGTCGTCCCTCGCTATAACGTGATGGCTATTGCCAAAGCTGGCCTCGAATGCTCGGTGCGGTATCTCGCTTACGAGTTGGGAAAAAAGAAAATTCGCGTGAACGCCATTTCCGCGGGTCCGATCAAAACGCTTGCCGCGCGCGGCATCGCCGGCTTCTCTGACATGATGAAGGGACATGAGGAACGCGCCCCGCTCGGCCGGCATGTCGAAGTGACTGAAGTTGGCTCGACCGGAGTTTTTCTTGCCTCGGATGCCTCCAGCGGAATCACGGGTGAAGTCATCTACGTCGATTGCGGCTACAACATCATGGGATTTTGATCGACCGGAAAGTTGTGGGAGGTAAGATGCGGAAATTCTTTGAAGGCGTAAGCTGCTAAATCTTTCTTTCTCCGCTCCACGACTGGCCTTTGTTTTGCGGGGAGCTGTTCATTGCTTCCACCAGCAATCGCCGTAACTTATACCGGCTCTCCAGGTCCGTGTTGACAATTTCGAATCCTACTTCGTTGACCCGCGCGCGGCGCAGCAAGACGTGCGCTCGAATCTTCGAGCGCATTCCCAGCGACATTTCCAGATCGGCTTCGCTGCCGATGCGCAGGTTATCTTCCTTCGTCCCCATGCCGCCGCCCAAACTCAACTCGCGGATCATGATCTTCGACTTGCCCCATGAACTTCCAATCGTCGCGGGGACGGTCTTTGCCAAAACCATGCGCTCGTAGCGACGCTGCCGGACCCAGGGACATGCTGGAGCCATATCCAATGGCGCAATGGCCAGTTCCGCCGGCTCCATCCCGCTATCAGACAAGACCTGCGAACTGTAGCGCGGATCGGTCTTTGACAAAGCTTGCGCGGCTGCGATCCGAAGTTCTTTGTGATGTTGGAAACCGAATGTCTTCTTGGCTTCGAGAATTTCCCGCAGCGTGGCAACGGCCTCAGGATCTTTCAGTCTGCCCAACGACTCGATCGCCTTCAGCTGCACAAATGGCGAACGCGATGCCGCTTCGCCGGGACGAGACATCGCAATCAGCGGCGGCACCGATGTTATATCGCCGCTCATGCCGATCTCATCCACCGCTTCCGGCAACACCAGCGGATCAATGACCTCTGCCAGTTCAAGCAGTGTGCGTCCGCGGTCGGGGGCGTTTCCGTATGCGATTTGCCGAATAGCGATGTCGTGATAGAACCGATTCCACTCCGGCAAACGCGCGGGCAATAATTCGAGCAAAGTGCCCACATCAAGCCGCGAAATCAATCCCACCACGCTCGAGGCCTGCCGCGCCTGGCCGGTACGCAAAATCTCCCGCAATTGCACCAGTACGGACGAGCCCAACTCCCGCACTAACTCGATCATGCGCTCGCATTCTTCGCGCCGCATGCAGCGGAAGAACCGATCCGCCAGATGTTCCGCGCCGGCCTGGCTGGTGCGGCGCAGCACTGCAACCAGATCGTTAGGAATCGGCTCCAGATGCAGCGCTTCCTCGATAAATTCTGGTAAGCGGTTCTCCACGCCCACCCGCGGCCGCAGGTCGCTCATCAGCACCGGCCGTTCTACGCTGACCAGTTCCATGCCGGCGCAAACCTCATTCACGGCGGCATAATTCTTGGCTGCGCTTGCTTCCTGGCTCAATCGCACAAAGGCAGCGCTCAGCAGGCTTTGCAGTTCCGGGTCTTTGTCCGCAATCAACTGCTCGCTCAATTTGCGGATCGCCTGCGCCATCGGTTGTCCACCCAGGCGCGTGTACAAGTCCGCCAACTGGCTCAACCCGATGGCCGTCTTGCGCCGCGATTCGGCATCTTTCGCGCTCAGGCATCCCGAATAGTTGTTAAGAATCTCGGCTGCCGCTTCTGTATCGCCTCGCTCCAGCAGCAATTCGACGAATTGCCGCACGTTGCGCGGAGGCACGCATGGCGCCTCGTGCGACATCAGCACGCTTTTCTTGCCGGATTCGGGAACCTCCGCCCAGAACATTCTGTCCAGAATGTCGGCGTGCGATTCCACCAGGATTCCGGCCTTCGACATCTTCTCTTCCTGCATTTTCAGAATCTGGCGCAACGAGTCCATCTGCCGGCTCATGTGCTCCATCATCTGGTGCACGGCATTTACTTTGATCTCGCCTTTCTGGTAGCGCTCAAGAGCGAAACGGATCGCCATGTGCTCGGCTGCTTTCATCAGCAGAGGAGTATCCTCTTGCTCCGCCGAAGCCTTGGCTGCCAGACTGCCCAGCAATTCCTGCAAATTCAGCCGCGTATTGGGATCGGTCTCCGAAAGCTCTTTCTTGAGATCATCTTCGTCTACCGAGGGATCGTTCTGCACCTGCCCGAAGCGCGTCAATAGGCGAATCGCCTGGATCACTTCCTGTTCCTGCAGCGGGACGACATTCCCAGTCCATGCAGGCGCCACGCCGGTTCCTGTTCCGGCCCCTCCCGATCCTGACCCACTTCCTTTGCCTGAACCTGGACCCAGATTTGGAACGCTTCCTAGCGGGACCATCGGAGTCCCGTCCGCGCTGGTTCCCCCTCCGCCACCGGCACCGGCTCCTTCGGCCGCTGCGATCAACTGCAATAGCTTCTGCGGATCGTTGAGCCATTGCTTGAATTCCGGACCAAGGGTTTGCGCCGCAATCTGCGCCGCAATACTGATGTCCCCGGTCAGCGGATCGGCGGCCACAAACTTGACCTCGTTGATCTTGATCGTGCTCCCCTGCTTGCCTCCCCCCAGCGCATCTTTGATCTGCTTGGCAACATCGGTCGCCTTCGATCCGCCCAGCGTGAAGGCCCGCACCAGTCGCGTGAAATCTTCGATGGTGACGTCTTTCGAGAAATGCAAGCTGGCCAATCCGGCCGTGTTCAGCAAGGTGGCAAAACTTCGCTCCGCATTTCCCGTCTCCAGTGGAATGCCATCCAGCAAAAGCTTGTTGTCCGACACACCCAGCAGAAATCCGGCATCGCCACTGGCGGGCAGTGCGGTTTGCAATTCGTTCCACGTGGTTTCGAACTGCGTCTCGGTCCGCTTGTGATCATAGCCGTACATCCGCGCATATTTAATGAGGATGTTCAGGCTGTGCACAAAGGCGCGTGCCGAGGCCGATCTTGTGGCTTGCGATGTATTCGTGTCAGGAATAGCGATCTCCTGGAAAACGCAATGGTGAAGCTCAAGGTTAACGGGGAAAGGTAAGCCCTTAAACGTTACGGAGGTAATTGCCCGATAGAGCGCGGCGACGCTGCAAAGATGCGGCAATTTTCAGAAACTACTCATGAAAGAGGACCTTCGAGACAGAAATCGGCGCTGCCGACCGCGCCGCCGTTGCTATAATCCCGCCTCATGGGTGATACGAGCCTCACTCCAGAGCGATCACAATCCCTGCAACGCAAGCTCTCAATTAGGCTCCTGCTCGTCGTCGGCGTTATCTATCTCGCCATCTGCGCTTTCTTTTATTTTCAGCAGGATGCCATGGTTTTCCCCGCTCCCAAGCACTTTGAAACCCACACACCCGCAGAAGCGAACATTCCGTTTGAAGATCTCCATATCCCCGTAAATCCCTACGGTCAGATCCACGCCTGGTATATTCCCGCCGCCTCAGCTTCGCATAATACCTTGCTGTACTTTCACGGTAATGGATACTGTCTTGAACAGACGGGCGGTGCCGAGGGAGAAATGGTCCCCCTGCACGCGACGGGTGCGAACCTTCTCATGGCCGATTACCGTGGATACGGCACCAGCACTCCCGATCAAGCTCGCGAGAAAAGCGTCTACCAGGATGCCCGCGCCGCTTTCAATTACCTCACTCAGAAGCGCAACATTCCTGCTCACGAGATCATTTTTGTTGGCCGTTCCATCGGCACGGGCGTCGCTACGGAAATGGCCAAAGAGCATCCGGAAGCCGGTGGTCTCATTCTCATCAGCCCATTTACCAGCACGATCGATGTCGGCAAAACCTCCATGTGGATACTGAATCTTCTTCCAAATACGCTGCTCTCGCACAATCAATTCAACAATCTTTCCAAAATCGATGCAGTCCACGTTCCGCTGCTCATCGTCGTCGGGGACCACGACACGCTCACTCCTCCATCGATGGCACAAGCCCTGATAGCCCGGGCCAACGAACCCAAGCACCTTTCCCTGATCGCCGGCCCCGATCACGACCAGATGTTTCGGGTTGGACGGCAGGAAACCGTCGCTCCGATCACAGCATTCCTCGAAACCCTGCACTGAAAAATGAAACGCCCCACTCGTGATGCCGCAGGGTGGGGCGTGAAGCTTCTCTACTGACCTTCCACAAATCCGGAAGGGTTCTCTACTTCACCTTGATAAAGATGATCGCCAGGGTGTACAGAGCCAGCGACTCGATCAGCACCAGACCGAGAATCAGGGCGAACTGGATTCCCGGGCGGGCGGCAGGATTGCGGGCCAGCGATTCGGTAGCGGAAGCTACTGCTTTGCCCTGGGCCAACCCACAAACGGCCGAGGCGATCGCCATGGAGAATCCGGCGGTGATGGCGATCCAGTTGGTTCCGGCAGCTTCGCCGCCCTGCGCCAGCGCAGGCAGCGCAAAGCACAGTGCCGACAGGATCATGAACATACGGCTGAGGTAACGCATGGGTGTTGCTCCTTGGTATGAAATAGCCGTCAGTGGGTGGTTGACGTCGTACCGTGCAGACGCCCTCACGCTGAAAGCTCTGGCCAGTGGCCAGTTGTCAGAAGTCATGTCGCGAGTCCAATGACCGCTGGCAACTGGCAGCTGCTTCTAGTGTTCTTCCGCCACCGCTCCGCTGACGTAGATGATTGCCAGCAGCATGAATACATATGCCTGCAAAAGTGCAACCACAATGTGCAGGCTCATAAAAAGAATGGGCACGCCGATCGGAATCATGGAGAAGAAAACCAGCGTGATCAGATCGCCGGCAAAAATGTTGGCCCAAAGACGAACCGTCAACGAGAGCAGCCTGGCAAAGTGGCTGACGATTTCGATTGGCAGCATAAGCGCCGCCAGCGCAATCCGCGCCACCAGCGGCATGCCTTCCATCGGCGGCCCGAAAAAGTGCAGCAGATATTTCACGCCGGAGTGCTTAAATCCCTGCGCGTGATAGTAGAAAAACGCGCAGATGGCACATCCCAAGGGAACATTAGCGACGCCAGTCGGCGAATCGAATCCCGGAATCAAGCCAATCAGGTTGCACGCCAGAATGAAAATAAACAATATCGTGAAGAACGATATGTACGGATCGCTGTGATGGCCGATAACCTCGCGGCTCTGTCCCAGCACGAAACCTTCAATCCCTTCGAAAGAATGCTGCAACCCGCCCGGTGATTCGACCGAAAGTCTGGAGCGTAAAATCAGGAACACGGCGATCAGAAAGAAGAAAACCAGCAACTCCATCGAAAACGAGTTCGGAATCGGCGCCGATGGATATTTCGGCTCAATGTGCAGCATCCGCAGGAACGCGGTGGCCGGCCCGGCCAACAAGCTGTTCAGAATTTTGGTAAACCAAAGTTGCTCGGGCATGAACTCTTAACCTGGTCTCTTCAACTTACATTCCCCGTACCATTGCGAGGTACAGCTCGTACAAAGCTTCGCAGGCAATCGCCCCGACGGGCAAGAACAGCCCCGCAAACAGGCCTCTCAGGCTGTCGGGAAAACTCGTAAGGATAACATAGGCAGCCGCTCCCAACAACACGTAGCGCAGCAGGAAACGCGCCACAATTCCCTTCCCTGACTGCGCCTTTCCACTATTGGTCACGCGGTCGGCGAGTCCACTCACTCCCGACTTCAGCCACTGAAAATTGAGATAGGCGATCGCGCAGCCGAGGGCAAACCCAAGCCCAGGCCAGCGCCCGAACTTCCACCAGGTCGCCACCGTAAGCGCAATTGCAAGGGACAACATGAACTTGCGGATGCGGTCCAGCGCTCCGGCATAGAAAGAATCAGCCGCTGGATCGGAATGGATGTCGGAGACGTCGGGCATCGGGATCGAAACCGAAGTTAAGCCTCTTTGCTTGGAACGTCACGTAGGCTCGCCTGCATGACGACGGCTCAGGATACAAGAAACTCACTCTGTATCGCGGCTGACCGTGCGAATCACCTCAATCAAACCGCCCACAATTCCCAGAAATAATCCCACAATGCTGATCCAGGAAGTATGGAGCCAGTGATCGAGCGCGGTGCCGATCAGCCATCCCGCGACCGTCCCGGCGGGAAGCATGAGCGCAAGTTGGCTGTAGCGCCCAACCTGCACCCACGGGTTCGGTTTTCGCTCCCGCGGTTCGGAGCCCTGCTCTTCAGGGGATGGAAAGCTCGGCATAGGAGACCTAATTCCGATTCTAGCGAGATTTTAGCGGCAGATGTCAGGAGGACAAAAAAGTCCCGCTCATCTCTCCCGCCTTTCGTCATCATCATCGTCTAAACAAGGCGATTTGCTTTCCCATCCATTCAATACCATAATGCGGAATCTTGCAGGAGGGCTTCATGCCAACCCGATTCATCGAGAACGCGCTTTTGCTGGCCGTGATCACATCCTTTTGCCTGGCAAACGCGCAAGAGATCCACAGCGGAGAGGCGCTGCTTCGCGCCATGCACGACCGCTATCAGTCGTCATGGTACAAAACCATGACGTTCGTCCAAAAGAGTACGACCTATAAGCCCGACGGAACCACTTCGGTCGAGACCTGGTACGAAGCTGGGCTGTTGCCCGGCAAACTCCGCATCGACATCGGCGCGCCGAGCCTGGGAAATGGCTATGTGTTCGACAACGGAAAACTCACCATTATTAAAGACAACAAAGTCACCAACTCCGTCCCGCTCGTGAACATGCTCCTCGTCCTCGGATTCGACGTATACAAGCAGGACCCGGAAGCGACCATCAAAGTCGTCAAAGATCAAGGCTACGATCTTTCTAAGCTGCGCGAGGACACGTGGGACGGCCATCCGGTGTACGTCGTCGGCGCGGAAAAAGGCGATCTGAAATCGCGGCAGTTCTGGATTGCCAAAGACACCTTGCTTTTCGTCCGCGAAATTGAGCCCTCCCACAACGATCCCGCGAAGCTTGAGGATATTCGCTTTGTAAATTACCAGCCGTTAGCGAAGGCCTGGATTGCCGCCGGCGTTGAGATGTACGTGGACGAAAAGAAAGTATTCTCCGAGGATTACAGCGACATCCAGGGAGATGCGCCCTTGGCCCCGGCGGTTTTCGATCCCCAACAATTCAGCACCACACATTGGGAAAAGCAGTAGCTTCGGAGTTAGATCTGACGGAGTTTAGATCTGAACGAACCGGGATCTGGCGAACCTCGAGATTTCGCAGCTGAGATCTCGCGAACTCTCGATCTGAGAAGTTTCTGGGCAAGACTAAACAGGATGGAGCCGACGAGCGGACTTGAACCGCTGACCTGCCGATTACGAATCGGCTGCTCTACCAACTGAGCTACGTCGGCTTATTCGCCTCTGAACAGTTTACCAAATCGTCCATTTTCCGCTTGTGAGGTAGCACGCCTCGATGCCTTCCCCAATTCGCATCCTGATCCGCGTATCATTTCTTTCAGCGGGGTTCGTTCATGAAAAGTTGGGAAGAGACGCGACGCAAATTCCTCACCGCAGCAGGAGCGACTTTCGGCGCCGTCGTTTTATCCCCATACGCAATCGGTACCAGCAAGCCCTCACGGCTCGCCATGCAGCAGAATGCAGCTCCGAACTCCGACCCCAAAGCCGATTACACGCTTCACATCAAGACATCTCCAATCGAAATCGCCCCCAACCGCATTCTCTCCTTAACCAATTACAACGATCAGTTTCCCGGTCCACTCCTTCGCTTCAAGGAAGGCCAACAAGTGACGGTCGATGTCCTCAATGACACTGATGTCCCCGAGCAATTGCATTGGCATGGGCAGAAGGTTCCCGTTGATGTCGATGGAGCTTCGGAAGAAGGAACGCCCTACATCCCGGCGCACGGAATGCGGCGAATTGTCTTCAATCCGCAGCCTGCCGGATTTCGCTTCTATCACACTCATAACCGCGCCGGCGCAAATCTTTCGGCTGGCCTCTACAGCGCGCAAGCTGGTCCCGTGTATATCGAGCCGAGAAATGACCCCGGCAAACACGACCGGGAAATCTTCCTCGTGCTCAAGGAGTTCGAGCCTACCTTCAGCCGCGGCGGCGATATGGCGCAGGATTTTCTTTCTCCCTCCGCTCCGATCCAGGAGTTGAAACAGGCAGGCGAATCGGCCATGAAGGCTTCGCTCGCCAAGGGCATGCCCAAAGGATACGAAGTCGGTTACGGATCATTCACCATCAATGGACACATGCTGGGCCATGGTGAACCGATTCGCGTGAAGCCGGGCGAACGCGTGCTTTTTCACATCCTGAATTCGAGCGCTACGGAGATTCGCAGCCTCGCTCTGCCGGGGCACGCATTTCATGTTGTTGCCCTCGACGGAAACCCCGTGCCCCAGCCGGCGAATGTCCCAGTGCTGTGGATCGGAACGGCGGAACGCATCTCCGCCATCGTCGAAATGAACCATCCTGGAGTTTGGATTCTGGGAGACCTCGACAATGACGACCGCCATCACGGCATGGGCATCGTCGTCGAATACGGCGGACATACAGGAAAACCGCAGTGGCTTCCGCCCGCGCCCTTTCGCTGGAGCTACGCTCGTTTTGGCAACCCTGCATCCGCCGCGAGCGCTCCGGATGAAACCTTTGAAATGACTTTCGTGAAAGACAATGCCGCAAAGGAAGGCTTCAATCGCTGGACAATCAATGGCGTCGCCTATCCCATGACTGGCGAACAAACGCCCGCCACATTTCATCTTCACCAGGGCAAGCGCTACCGCATCAAAATGCGCAATGCCAGTGACGATATTCATCCCATCCATCTTCACCGGCACAGCTTCGAACTGACGAGCCTAAACGGAAAATCGACCAGCGGAGTCATGAAAGATGTGGTCATGCTCGGGGGATATCAAACAACCGACATCGATTTCATCGCCGACGATCCCGGATTGACGTTATTTCACTGCCACCAGCAGCTCCACATGGATTTCGGTTTCATGACCCTGCTTGATTACGTCTAGCAAAGGGCAGAAAGTTCCGACTCATCTTCCCCCTGATCGCCGCTTCCGGTAACCTGTCCCTCGATGAACGATTCGCAGGCCCGGACCGACGATAGCCTTCAGCGCCGGGTTCCGCTCGCTGAACTCGCTCTGGTTTTCCTGAAGCTCGGAACCATTGCTTTCGGCGGGCCCGCCGCTCACATCGCTATGATGGAGGACGAATTCGTCCGCCGTCGCGGTTGGATCTCCCAATCAGAATTCCTCGACCGCATTGCCGCGGCCAGCTTGATTCCCGGACCCAGCTCAACCGAAGTCGCCATCTTCATCGGGCAAAACAAGCGCGGCTGGCTCGGCCTTGTCGTCGGAGGCTGCTGCTTCATCATCCCCGCTGCAATTTTGGTTTCGCTGATCGCCGCGGTCTACGTGCGTTTCGGTTCCCTGCCGCAGGTCTCCGGAATTCTCTACGGGATTAAGCCGGCGGTTATTGCCATCATCCTTCAGGCTTTGTGGAAGCTGTCGCGCACCGCCTTAAAAACACGACTGCTGGTTTTGATCGGATCGATTGCAATAGCTCTCTACGCTTTTGGACTGCCTCCGCTGGCCGTTCTGGCGATCGCTGGAATCGCATCCGGGTTCTCCGCATGGTGGAAAACGCGCGAAGCGGTTACTCCCGCAATTGTTCCCTTCGCCCGCCTCGCAATTCCCTCCGCCGCAGCCGCGGCCATCCCTGTCAGCTTACTGTGGCTGTTCCTGTCGTTCCTCAAGATCGGTGCCGTCGTGTTCGGCAGCGGATACGTACTGCTCGCCTTCTTGCGAACTGAGTTCGTCGATCACCTGCACTGGCTCACAGAAAAACAGTTGATCGATGCCGTTGCCGTTGGACAGTTCACCCCCGGCCCGGTGTTTACCACTGCCACCTTTATTGGATACATCGTCGCCGGAATTCCGGGCGCAATCCTCGCCACTATCGGAATTTTCCTGCCCGGCTTCGTCCTTGTAGCATGGAGCGGTCCTCTTATTCCCAAGCTCCGCCGTTCGCCGCTGGCGGCAGCGGTTCTAGACGGAGTGGTCGTGGGTTCCTTGGCCCTGATGGCCGTCGTGACCTGGCAATTGGGTCGGGCCGCAATCGTGGATTGGCCCACCCTCGCGATCCTGCTCGCAAGTGCCGCCCTCGTCTTCCGATTTCGGCTGAATTCCGCATGGATCATCGCCGGGGCAGGCTTATGCGGCTGGATTCTTCGCTGATGTGGCGCGGGCGCCTCGCCCGCGTACCGCCAACTCCACCGACTCAGTGTTCGCAAGACAAATCTAGATCTACGCGGCCTTTGCGGCTAGTGCCTCATACTCCCGATGCGAGTCTCCAGGAAGCAGCACCCACATCGTGTAGATTCCAAGGGCCGTGCCGAACGGAACGTTGATCAATGAGATGAACGCCAGGACCAGGACAAGTACGCGCGCCCACGCAGTGTGATTCATCAATCCCCACCCCGCAATGAATCCACAAGCCGCTTTCGCCAAGATGAGAGTTCCGATCATGCTGAAGAACATGGTCAGGAATTCGATGGGTACGTCGGGTGGAATCTTGTTCATCTGACGCAGATGAGGAAACAGAGTGCTGCCGAGTATAAACAAGACCAGACCCGCCAATCCGATCAGCGCTGCATAGGCAAACCACAGGATGGCGAGCAGATGCAGATGTTCCTGTACACGGTTCGCCACTGGCTGGGATGCCAGCACTGGTCCAAGGATCTGTTTGCCGCATTTGCTGCAGTAGGCCTGCCCCGGTTGTACCGCCGCTCCGCATCCATCGCAGAACATGACATCCCTCCTCGCAACTGAGTTCTATTTACTCAACCTGCGTGTGCCTCGAAGAAATAATCTCACCATAAAGATACGTGCCACAATTCGATCAGTTCCTTACTCCATTCCTGCACCCATACTCATGCAAACGAAAAGGCCACCCGGCAACTGGGCGGCCTTCTCTTCAAGGGAGAATAGTTCCAACGGAGGCTTCAGAAATCCGTCAAAACTTTCTGCCGAAATCTTATGAGTCAAAAAACAGGGGTGTCAAGCGATTTTTCGGAAATAAATGTCTTTGTTTTCAATGTGTTACAAAATTAGGAAATACCCATAGTAAGTGCCTCATTTTGAGACAAAACCCTAGTTACAAACTCGTAACCCACTCCGTTTTAAGCTAGTTACCCTGGTTTCAGGCGGGGTCAGGAGGCCTGTCGGCCACTTTCCGGGGGACTTTTGCGGGTGGTTTCCACGATCGTTTCCGTCAAGTGTAAGGAGATGAATTCCATCTGCTCTGGGCGATCAAAAACCCTGTCCGGATAAATGCGTTTCATCAGAATTCGAAATCCGCCAAACGCAAGGCCTGCCACAATTGCCAATCCGCCAATAATGGCACACAGAATCACGATGTTCAGAATCAACATGTACAGATCGTGCACCTGCGTGTCCTGCGCGGGAGTATTCCAGGTAACCGTTGCTTCGTAATTCACCCGATTGAGCAGAGTCTTCACGTCGTCAATCGACGTCGGTCCCTGTGCGACCGCGACAATCGGCCCAGTACGCTTGCTGCAGAAGCCCTCAGCACACTCAGTGACCGAAACTCCTGGCTGAGATTGCGCTTCACGATGCTGCGCCTCGATCCGGTGAAGATGATCGGCAGCCAGTTGCGGCGTGGGATACGAAATCAGCATCAAGGTTGCTTCACCGCTCGGCGTGTTGTAGTTCGCGAGCGTAACTTCGGAACTGGTGGCAAAGTCAACGAGATTAGCGGGAACCGGCGCAGACAGCGCATTCAGCGCATTCGGCCCCATCGCATATTTCTGCGTGTTGGGAACGTAGTTCTGGCGTGGCAGGTATTGAATGAAGCTCGGCAGGTTTCCAGCATTGCCGGGAGGGCGCGGCAGATTCCCAGCCAGCTCGCGCAACTGTGCCGCCGACATCTCACTTTGCTGGCTGAACAATGCATCCACCAGAATGTATCCGCGATAGAACAGCACTCGCTGCTGTCCCCCATTCGTCGTCACCGAGGCGGCCTGGTCTCCCACGCTTTCCGGTTTCATTTCCGGTTGCAGATAAAACGTGTACGCCCCGAATGCTCCCGAAGCATCGGCAAATCGCGCTGCCCGGATTTTCAGGGTGCGGCCGTCGTCGCGCGTGTATGTCGCCGACGCGAAGTCGGTGAATCCATACTCTTTTAGAATTCCCCCATCTGCAGCATCCGCAGCCGCCGCATCGGTGCTGGCTTTCGCGCTGCCCTCGATCTGCCATCCGCCAAATTCCCGCGGAAGGATGCCGGCAGCCGCGTTTGTCGCATCAGCCGCGGTTGATCCATCCTTCGGCGCCTGAGAAACAGCAAAAGCGGTGCCTATAAGCACGCCGAGGCAAAGGGAAGCCAAAAGGTAACGGGAATGTTTCAGGTACGGCAAGGTCAGCCAGAAAACTCCTCTTCTCATTAGACCACAATGGCCGCCGAAAAGTTTCCCCCGTCGCCCGAAGTCGTTCAAAACGCAGCCCTCGCTACCCTATTACCATTGTGCCCCTTTCCCACCTATCGGAGCCATTCTCAATTCTCGACTCTCACGGCAAACTGTTTGTGAGGCGGAGAGATGTGTCCGAAGACCACACAAAATAATAAGCGTAATAGGAACCGCACCAAGGCTGTCCTTCCCGTCAAAGTGCGGGGAACGGACGTCTCTGGCAATGTTTTCGAAGACTTGGCGCACACGTTGGACATCACGGCCACCGGGGCTCGCCTCGGTGCCGTCCGCCGGGAATTGAATTTGATGGAAGAAGTCACCATTCAGTTCCGCCAGCGCAGAATGACATTCCGTGTGGTCTGGATCAAGAAGCTCAAAGGAACATCGGAGTTTCAAGTCGGTTTGCAAGCGCTGACGCAGGAGCGGGAGGGCTGGGGCATCAGCCTCGGCGAGCCCGAGGCCGCGCCAGCCCGGCTCGGAGCACTCCAGGCATCTGGATCGGCATAGAAAAACAAAGCAGTAAATGAAGAGATGAGATCGCAACAATAGGGAGAACAGTATGGAAAACAATTTTCGCAATTCATGGTGGAAGCAGCTTTGGACAGACGAGCAGGGTCAGGACATCGCCGAGTACTCCGTCATGTTGGCCGTGATTCTGGTGATCGTAGTCGGCACTGTTCGCCTGATCGGCTCCAACGCCAACAACGTTTTCTCGAACGTTGGCAGCTCGCTCAGCCAGTAAACTACCGCTCTTTAGAATTGCTTCACGCGTAGGACTTGAAAGGGCGCGGCTTTAGCCGCGCCGCAAACTTTCCGCTTTCTTCCAACAGATTGCGGGCTTCAGCCTCACGCCACTCGTCCCATTAGCTCGATAATCCGGGAAGGGCACGAGTTCACTCGTGCCGATACATGCCCAAAGCAATAAATCCGCGCTTTAGCGCCTGAGGTCGACTTTGGGTTCGCCCGCCAGAAAAATCCTCACACCTATAAAACTCCCGGCAGACATGTTAATAGTTGGATATGAGCGAGGTTTCCACTCTCCCACCCCGCCCCCAGCCCGCTGACGCTTTACCGCGCCAGCGCGATAGTTCCTTTCGTCGGTTCGCCTGTTATTTCTGCGTCATTCTGACCCTCACGATCTTCGCCGGCGTCCGCTTCCATTTCCGCAACATGCCGCTCGAGCGCGATGAAGGCGAATACGCTTACATGGGACAGCTTCTTCTTCATGGCATCCCTCCCTATAAGCTCGCTTACACCATGAAGCTGCCGGGAACCTGCATGGCCTACGCCGCCATGATGGCAGTCTTCGGCGAAACTCCCGGCGGCATTCGCCTGGGAATGATCTTCGTCACCACGCTTTGTGCCATTCTCGTTTTCTTGCTGGGCAAAAAGCTTTCCGGCCTTCTCGCCGGAACCATTGCCGGAATCGTCTATCCATTTCTTGCCATCCGTCCGGGCGTCCTCGGCATGGATGGCCACGCTACGCACTTTGTCGTGCTTTTCGCAGTCGCCGGAATTCTCGTGCTTCTGCGCGCGATGAAACCGATGGAAAAGACCACCGGACCGCCAAGTAAAGCCCTTTTCTTTCTCAGCGGCCTGTCTTTCGGAATCGCCTTCCTGATGAAGCAGCCGGGAATCCTCTTCGGCATCTTCGCCGGACTCTACTGGCTGTGGCATGAGAGGAGACGAGGATGGCAGTGGAGCCGCATCCTGCTACCCGGACTGCTGTTCTCCGTCGGCGTCATCCTTCCTTACGCTTTAACCTGCCTCTGGTTGTGGCGCGCCGGAGTCTTTGCCGAGTTCTGGTTCTGGACCTGGTCCTACGCCCGCGCCTATGGCTCGATCGTCCGCTTGCACGACATCTGGCCTCTTTATCTCCAATGGACATTGCCTTGGGCCATTCGTCCGTTCGTCCTCTGGGAGATCGCCCTCGCCGGTCTCGCCGCTCCGCTCTGGAGCCGTTACGCCCGTCCGCATGGAGGCTTCGTCGCCGGTTTGTCCTTCGCCTCAGTGCTCGCGGTTTCCGCCGGATTCTATTTCCGTCCGCACTACTTCATTATGCTGCTTCCCGTCGGCGCGATCTGCATCGGCATTGCCGTGGAGTACGCCCAGCGCGAACTCCTGCGACGCAACTGGCGCCGCGCAGCCGTTCTTCCGCTTCTCTTCTTTGTGATCTCCTTCGTCCTCGCGGTTCGCGGCCAGTGGAAGTCTTACTTTCACCTGCCTCCGCTCGAACTGAGCCGCAGAATGTACGACAAAGGCCAGTCCTTTCCCGAGGATGTCGTCGTCGCCAACTTCATTGCGGCCCACGCGCACGCGGGCGATGAAATCGGCGTCATCGGCTCCGAGCCGGAAATATGCTTCTACACCCACCTTCACTGCGCGACCAGCTACATCTACATGTATCCGCTCATGGAGAAGCAGCGCTACGCGCGCCGGATGCAGGCCGAAATGATGCAACAACTCTCCACCTCGCAGCCGCGCTTCATTGTCTATGTGGACTACGAACGAAGTTGGGGATGGAAACCAACCTTAGATCAAAATCGCCCGTTCCTCGACGAGGCTTGGAATTTTGCTCACCTCGGCTACCAGCTAGTGGACCAGGTCCCCGCTGTGGATGAAAGACTGCTCGATCCCCATTCGCACGATGTCGTGCCCAATCCCCTGCGCGGCGAGCGAGCCGGATTTTACGTCTTCCAGCGCTAGCCGCTCAAACCGGTGCCGTCGTCCCCCGCTCCGTTTGCGGTGCAGCCGCGCACAACGTTAAACTTGTTCACCGGCGGAACCCGCAGCCGCGCGAATCGCGAAACTAGCCGGCAGCTCTCCACACTGTCTGGGGTGAACTCTATGCTGGTCGTCATGAAAGCGCACGCCACCGAAGAGCAGGTGCGTGACGTTTGCCAGAAGATCGAAACCATGGGTTACCGCGCCCACTCCATGCCCGGCGCGCAACGCACCGCCATCGGCATCACCGGCAATCGGGGCGAAGTCGAACCCGGCACGCTCGAAGAGATGCCGGGCGTGCAGGAAGTCATACAGGTTTCTAAGCCCTACAAACTAGTCAGCCGCGAGGTCAAAGAAGACAACACCATCATTCGCTTCCCCGGAACCAGCGCGGCCATTGGCGGTCAGGGACTCGCCATCGTTGCTGGTCCCTGCGCCATCGAGAGCCGCGAACAAGCTTTTGGCGTCGCCGAGCGCGTGCATCGCGCCGGAGCCCAATTCTTCCGCGGTGGTGCCTACAAGCCCCGCACTTCACCCTATTCTTTCCAGGGACTCGGCGAAGACGGCCTGCGCATTATGGCGGAGATTCGCCAGCAGTTCGGCCTGCGTATCATCACCGAGGCCATCGATAACGAATCGCTTGATTTGGTCGAGGAGTACGCCGACGTCATCCAGATCGGCGCCCGCAACATGCAGAATTTTTCTTTGCTGAAGCGCGCCGGACGCGCCCGCAAGCCCGTCCTGCTAAAACGCGGCATGTCAGCAACACTCGAAGAATTCCTCATGGCCGCCGAGTACATTCTGAGCGAGGGCAATTACAACGTCGCGCTCTGCGAACGCGGCGTGCGCACTTTCGCCGACCACACCCGCAACACGCTCGATCTCAGCCTGATTCCCGCCGTGCAGCGCCTCAGCCATTTGCCCATCCTCGTCGATCCCAGCCACGGCACCGGCAAGCGCAACAAAGTCACGCCCCTGTCGCGCGCGGCGGTCGCCGTCGGCGCTGACGGCCTGCTCGTGGAAGTGCACGTCAATCCCGACCAGGCGCTTTCGGATGGCCCGCAATCCCTCTTCCCCGATCAATTCGATTCTCTGATGGATCAGGTCCGCCAGATCGCCGCCGTCGTGGGACGTACCGTGCCCGCACTGGAAACGCGAGAGACGGTGACGGTAAGCAAGTAGATTGTTCAGAGCTTTTCAGGAGGGCTGGTGAACTACCGCAACCGCGCAGCCTGGAAATGTTCATTCTTCATCGCTGTGATGATTTGGCCCACGTGGCTCTACTCACAGACCTCGCCTGATCCCGTACTCTGCCTCCCCGGACAATCCCAGACCCGCGTGAGCAATCCGGAAATCCTCACCGACACCAACGGAATGGACCTTCACCCCTACGTGAACGATCAAGTTCTGCCCCTGCTTCGCGCAAATTGGTACACTGCCCTGAAACGATCTGGAGAACAAGTCAGCGGCGATGCGACCGTTCTGTTCACGATTTCCAAGCTCGGCGGCATAACGACGACGAAATTAGTGGATGGCTCCGGTCATGCGGCACTCGGAGAACTGGCCACGCAGGCCGTTACCAACTCCGCCCCATTCCAGCCTTTCCCTGAAGAGTTCAGCGGCAATTTTTTAGATCTTCGCGTGCGCTTCGAATTTGCGCCGGCGCCAGATTGGGTGCCAAAGAATGGAAAAATGGAACCGATCTGTGCCCAAGTGGCGGGCGCAAACAACGTCCCAAACTGCCTTACTCCACCAAAGCCGACATTTAGTCCAGAACCCGAATTCACGATAGAGGCACGTCGAAACGGTACCCAGGGAACACTCCTCCTCTACGTTTTGGTCGGCGCTGATGGGACGGTGCAACATGCCTGTGCAGCGCGGCCATTGGGCGACGGACTCGACGAAAAAGCTGTCGAAGCCGTTCGCAGGTGGAAGTTTGAGCCAGCTACGCTTCATGGAGTGCCCCAACCGGTGCATATCGCCATTGAAGTCGAATTTCATCTGTTCGCGAAGCCCGAGCCTGGGACCGACGCTGCCAACATGACCGTAGGAACCTCAGGTGCTGCCAGCCCGGTCACGGGCAGAATAGTAACCACGTCCCCACAGGAAGACACAACATCTGGTGCGCAGGAACAGCCAACTTGCAACTCGCAAACGAATTCGGGCTGCATTAGTCCCCCTCGTATCGTGCAACCACAGAACGTTCCAAATGAACTCTACGATACGAAGTACTCCGGAACTGTGACGTTGTCATTAGTCGTCGGAGTCGACGGCAAACCCCACGACATAAAAGTCGTAAAAAGCGTGGCACCAGAGCTGGACCAGAAAGCTATTGAAACAGTCAGTGCCTGGAAATTCGAGCCGGGGATGAAAGGCGGCAAAGCGGTTGCCACTCTGATCGAAATCCAAGTCGAATTTCATTTATACAAAAACAGTAACTGAGATGCTTCGCGGGCTCCGCCCGCGATAGTCGGCACCCAACAACCGCATGTCCTGGCTCACCATCCTGAACCAAGAAGTTATCGCCTGCACGCGCTGTCCACGCCTCGTCATCTATCGCGAACAAGTCGCTCGCGAAAAGCGGCGCGCCTACCGCGATTGCGATTATTGGGGAAAGCCCGTGCCCGGCTTCGGCGACCCGCACGCCCGCGTCCTCATTATGGGACTCGCGCCCGGCGCGCACGGTTCGAACCGCACCGGACGCCCCTTTACCGGCGATGCCTCCGGCAACTTCATGTATCCCATCCTTTATGAAACCGGATTCGCCAGCCAGCCCCTCGCCATCGACCGCAACGATGGCATGAAATTGACTGATCTCTACATCACTGCCGCCGTCCGCTGCGCTCCGCCTGACAACAAGCCGCTGCCCTCGGAGCTAGTGAACTGCTCCGCATTTCTTGATCGTGAAATCGCTGGATTGAAGAACGTGAAAGTCGTGGTGGCTCTGGGCAAGATCGGCTTCGATGCGTATCTGAATTACCTCAAACGGCTTGGCCTGCTTCCCCGGCGCAAGGAATATCTCTTCAAGCACGGCGCTCACTACAAGTTGCCTGACGGCAAAATCCTGCTCGCGTCCTATCACCCGTCCAATCAAAATACGCAAACCGGCAAGCTCACACGCCAGATGTTCCACGACATCTTCAAGCAGGCACGCAAACTCGCTGCCGATTAACAAGTGAGCTTTTTAATCGCGGTTTTTATCACCATTGGTACTCGCGATTCCGCATCGGGCTGAGGACGGAGACTTTTCCGTCGGCGCCCACTCCGAACTGTATAAGCATGGCATCACCGCCCTTGCTCAACCGGTAGGTGGAGACCCATTGCGGCTGGCCCTCAGTTCTCTTATCGCGCTTCACGAGCGTGAGTGTTCCTCCGGGCCAGAGATTCGCGAGGCTGTGCTGGAAGCGTTTCGACGTGTCCGCCGCGATGGCAGCCGCCACTTGGGAGGTAGTTTCGGCACGGACGTCCGCGCCCGCGGCCACTTCATCCAAAAGCTTTTTGAGTCGCTCAGCCAGTTCAGGCTGGTCGTCAGCAATCGGCTCCAACTTGGGTACGGTCAGCGCCGGATTCACAAGGCCAGCAACCACGTGGGCGATGACGCCCGGATTGGAGGGACCGGCTCCGAGATTCGTAAGCACCACTACCGTGAGGCTATCGTCGGGATAACGGGAGATTCGGCAAGTGAATCCCTGCCAGGCGCCGCCATGCTCGATGCGCTTATGACCGTCCTGCGCGCCGATCATCCAACCAAACCCGTAGCCTGCTGAATTGGGCTTTCCGTCGTTGAGGGGATACACGGTCCAGATCCGGTCGAGACTCGACTGCTTTAGCAGCTTCGTCCCGTACAGCGCCTCGTCCCACTTGTCTAGGTCGAGAACGTTAAAGTAGAGCGCACCATCAGCCGTGGAGTTGAAGGTTGGCGAAACCCATTCCTGGTTCTTGAGTTCGCCATTACGATCGAGCTCGTAACCGGAGGCGCGGTTCGGAATAATGTCGCGCTCGCTTATGAGCCGGGTTGAAATCATGCCCAGCGGCTTGAAGATGCGCTCGCTGAGAAACTCCGCATACGGCATGCCTGTGACCTTGTGGATGATGATGCCGAGCAATAAGTAGTTGGTGTTGCGATAGTCCCATTTCTCGCCCGGCGCCCATTCGATGGGAAGGGCTTCGACCTTCTTAGCCAACTCATCTTCAGTGAAATCGAGGCGCAAATAGAATGGGCCGTTCGGACCAGTGCGATCACCGCTCTCGTATTCGGACAGACCTGACGTATGCGAAAGCAGGTTCTTGATCAGGATCGGCTTCCATGAGGCAGGTGCATCGGAAAAGTATTTGGTGATGCTGTCATTGAGCGAGATTTTGCCATCCTCCACAAGCGTCATGATGGCGGCGGAAACGAACTGTTTGCCGACCGAGCCAGATTGCATGACCGTCTCAGGCTTGACCGGCACATTGAGTTCGACGTTGGCGAGTCCGTATCCCTTGGCGAGCAAAATGCGGCCGCGGCTATAGATGCCGAGCTCGAGACCGGGAATACGCTGGCTCGCCATCTCGTGTTTAACAAAATCGTCGATGGAGGCGAGGTGACCGGCGTCGAGTGGCGGAAGAGGAGCCTGCGCGATTGAAATTGCACCGCAGAAGAAGAGCGATCCGAAAAGCAGCATCTTCGGAAAAGTATTCATGGCCCCTCTCACTTGTGGAGCTAAAGAGCGACTCAGTATAGCCTTTCTCTCAATTCAATTTGGTCACCGTCGCCTCAAGCTGAAATTGCCGCTTGGAATTGGGATCGTCGGCGATCCCGATAACGATCGGCTTGCCTAAAACAAGCGCAGTGCTGCCTTGAATCCGGATCTGACGGACTACAGGAAGGAGCGTGGCACTGCGTTCCGGCCCTGCGGTTGTATCAATGCTGCTGATCTCGCCCGAGATATGCAGTTCCTGTTCATGGTTGATCAATTGCGCCTCGACTGACGTTCCGAGGTCTATGTATTGATACTGAGTGTTGCCACTCGCCTGCGTGGTTGAAGAATCGGACGTGGCGACAGGGATTCGGGTGCCGATCTTGATTTCGTCGGGCCTTCCAGCCGTCAAATCGATCGAGTAATGTCGGGTGTTCACCTTCTTCCCATCTTCCATTTCGTTGAAAGCAAGATCGACGCGATAGGCGTTCATCGGCTGCTCAGCCGCGGGAGCGTTTGTGGAGTTGGATTTCTCTTGCGCCGATGCCGTTTTCGGATTGCCAACAAACGGAAGCAACGAAATTGCAAATAACAACGCTGTGATGACGGAAGTGATTCTTCGCATGGGATGTCAACCTTTCCTTAGTTTGATTCTGTCGATTCCTTTTCGAGCGCTTGCATCTCTTGCATGACCTCATTTGCTGACGCCTCTTGCGCTTGCGCCAGCAGTTTCGCGTCGCGTGGGAAATCCCGAGCGTATTGCTCCAGAGCTTTTTCTTCTTGGTTCAACGGTCGCGGCGACGGAAACGCATGGGCACTCACTGGTTCTTGCGACGGAAACACATCCGCACTCAAACTTTGTGACGACGCAAAGACATCGGAGCTCACGGGCTCCGGCGAGGGGAAAACGTCCGTCGCCGACCTAGGCGCCGACGGAAATACAGCCAGCTTTGGATCTTTTTCTGCCTGCACCTCATCTGCGTGCGCCGGCGATGCCTGCTCGACCCTCCTGCGAACCGCGTGATGCTCGACTGGGTTCTTTGCCCTCGCCTCTCTCGTGATTGCAGGCTTCGGCACGGAAGCCACACTTTCTGGCATCGCCGGAATCTGGTGCGCAACCGCAGGAGGATGCGGCCTCTCGATCCTCCACACTCCCATCGCCAAAATCAGCGCTGCCGCCACCAATGCCCATTTCCACCACGCGTGCGGGCGGGATTGCACCCTCGCTGCCCGCACGTTCGCCAGAATTCGCTCTTCCAATCCTGCCCGCGGCTCGACCGCTGCGTACTCTTTGAGCGCTGCATCAATTTGCCGGTCGATCTCTCCCGAGCCCATTTCCTTGCCTGTATATTTCTCCGTCATTCCTGTCACCCCTTGGGACCCACGCGCTGCGCCAGCTTTTCTTTCAAGACCTGTCGCGCGCGAAATACTCTCGACCGCACCGCCGCCTCATTGATCCCCAACGCTGCGCCCACTTCGCGCGGCGTCATCTCTTCAATCGCCGACAAGATCAGCGGCTGTCTCAGTTTCTCCGGCAGCGCTTCAATCAATTTCCCGATCGTCGCACTCATCTGCGCTCCATGCGCCGTCAAGTCCGCCGCCGGTTCTGACGATGCCAATTCCACCGGCACATCTTGATCGTCAATCGATATCTCATTCAGCCGCCCCGGCCCTCGCCGGCCAGCTGAAACTCGCCATGCGATCCGCGCCAGCCACGCTCTTTGATCCGTCACGCCCGCCAGCTTCGATCCGTACCGCATCACCCGCAGAAACGTCTCCTGCGTCGCATCCTCGGCATCCGCATGACTGCGCAGCACGGCATACGCGATCCGGTACACCAGCCGCGAATGCTCCCGCACCAGCGCCTCCAGCAATTCCTCCTGGCTGCGCTCGACGGTGCTGCCTTCAATCGCGGTCGCTCCGCTCAGGATCGCCTCTCCGGCCACTGCCTGTCTGCCCTCACTCATGAAGACCACCTGCGGACTCGATTCGTTCAGGAATTTCATCGGGAGAACGGTGCCCGGACCACGACTTGCGTCTTTAAAGGGTGTTGCGCGGGCGCCCTCGCCCGCGTCCGGCGCAGCCGAGTGGCCGAAAGATGAAAAAGCTAAAGGACGTGAAAAAGACGGTCAGGATCGAGCAGAATCAAAATCCCACCATTACCGGCTCCGGCTCCAATCCCACTCCCCACAATTCCTCCACGCGCTGTTGAATCTGATCTTTCAGCTCAAGGATCTCCGCCGCGTTCGCTCCGCCGCGATTGACGATGGCCAGCGCATGTTTCGTCGAAATGCCGGCCCGTCCAAAACCATATCCGCGAGCAAATCCCGAATGCTCTACCAACCACGCGGCCGAGACCTTATGATTCTGTTCCAGCTGGGGATAACTGGGGACCCTCAATTCCTTCGCCTCCGCTCGCTTTCTCAGCTCTTCATGCTGCTCGGCGGTGAGAACTGGATTTTTGAAAAACGATCCCGCACTTTGAGCATCCGGATCTCCGGGCGTAATCAGCATGCCCTTCCGCGCCCGGATGTGACGCACCGCTTCCCTCGTCTCCGCCAGAGTCGGCAGCGTCTCGCGCCCTTCGAAGTGCCGTCGCAAGTCGCCATACTCGAGGTGCGCCGCGCCGCCGGGCTCCAATGCATAACTCACTCGCAAGATGATGAAGCGTCCACGCTCGGAAGTATTAAAGATGCTTGAGCGATACGAAAATCCGCAGGCCTCGCGGCACAACTCACGCACCTGACCATCTCTCAGATCGAAAGCTTCCACCGATTCGATCGTCTGCGCCACTTCCTGCCCGTATGCGCCCACATTCTGAACAGGCGTTCCGCCGACGCTGCCAGGAATCCCGCTCAGGCACTCCACTCCCGCGCAATTTGCCGCAACCGCATGCGAAACAAATCGATCCCAAGCTTCTCCCGCGCCCACATCAAAAACGACTCGCCCCCCCACTTCGCCGGTCTGCCGTTCGATTCCGCCGATCGCAACCTTTAGCACCAGCCCCGGCCATCCCGCGTCGGAAATCAGCAGATTGCTGCCCCCGCCGAGCACGAACAGAGGCAAATTCTTATTTTTTGAAAATTGAACCGCTTCTTCGATTTCCGCTCGCGACTGTGCTTCCACCAAAAATCTCGCCGGACCTCCCACGCGGAAGGTGGTCAACGGCGCCAGCGGAATGTTTTCCTGAACTTGCATCATTTGAATCTGCGCGAAGCGCTCTAATCAATCGTGCCCGCCAAATCACTTCTTCATATTCGCCATAAACGTCTTCACCACAATCGCGTTCGGCTGCAGGCCCACCGGAACCAGCGTCAGCAGCGAATATTCACTCGGCTCCAGCTTTTTCGGCGTGCGCTTCTGGATGACCGTCACGTCCCCCGATTCGGTATCGACGACCAACAAGTAATTCTGATCGGGCGTCAAAGCAAGCGCGTCGGGCCGGCTGCCCACCGTCAGCGACGCCAGCCGCCGGCCCATGTCGATGTCGTACACGGCGACGCTGTTGGACCCGAAGTTCGATACGTAAAGCCGCGAGTTGTCGAGCGTTACCACGGCGTGCGACGGGTGCTGTCCGATCTCAACGCTGCTGCCCACTTCATCGTTGTAGGTTTCAATAATCGAAACGCTGTCGCCATCGAAGTCGCACACGAACATTTCGCCGCCGTCGGGCTTGAGCGCCAAACTCACCGGAGTTCGTCCCACATCCAGCAACGCCAGCACGCGGTCTTCTTTCTGAGCTGCAGCCGGATCAGAACTCGCCAGCCGGATCGACGCCACCTGCGACGAGCCCGAGCACGAAACGAAGGTCTTGGTCGAATCCGGCAAGATTGCAATGTCCTCCGGCTGCTTGCAAACGGGCAGCGTCGCGCGCACTCGCAGCGATTTGGCATCAATCAGCGACACGGTGTTGTCCCCGCGATTCGATACCACCACGGTTTCTCCGTCCGGCGAGACTCGCGCCAGCCCCGGCGCAGCGCCCACGCGAATGTTGCCGATCACCAGCCGTTTCTCCAGATCGATCACGCTAACGTTCGCCGACGCGGAGTTGGCCACATACGCGCGCCTGCCGTCTTCCGAAACATCGATGAAATACGGCCGGGCGTGCACGCCGATCGTCGAGACCACCGTGTTCGTCTCCGCATCGATGATGCTCACGTTGTCCGAATTCGTGTTAACCACGTAGATCTCGTTCTTCTTGCTGTTGGACGCCACTCCCGTCGGCTCGCTGCCAACTTTCAGCGTCTTTGCCAGCGCAAAGTTTCGCAGATCAATTACGCTCACCGTGTTGCTCTTCCCATTCGTCACGTAGGCGTACTCGCGGAACGCGGGACTGAGGTCAGGCAGCGTGCGCTCGTGGAAATACCACCAGCCGAATCCGGCAACAATCGGGGCCAGAAAAACAATGAAGAGGAATTTACGCAAAGCGATCCGCTAATAACGAACCAGGAAGATTCGAACAAGCAAGATTCGAACAAGGAAGCTTAGCAGAATCGGCGACAGAAGTCGGTGCGCGCACAAATCTGACCAAATCAACTCGTCCGCGATCTTTCGCCGTTCAGTTTGTCTTCGCAGGAATGTCGTCGCCAGACTTCTCCGCCAGTGGCCGCAAGTCGGTGATCAAGTGGTAAAGGAATCGTCCCGGCTCTTCCTGCATGACCATGTGCGCCGAGTTGTCAAACCACACCAGCTTTTTCGAAGGCGCATCGATCTTCGCAAACCAGTCCGCTGCAACCTGGAAAGAAGTCGTGTAATCGTGTCGTCCTTCAAACAGCAAGATCGGGCATTTGAACTTCACGACATTTTCATAATTGAACGCCTCAAATGCCGTCAGTAAATGCGACAGCGAATACGCGCTCCCATCATCAATCGCGTCCAGTTCCTTCTCGCTGTAATCCGGCGACAACTCCCACGCATTCGCTTCATAGCTGAAATCTGTTCGTCCCCAGGTCAGCCCTCCATAAAACATCAGCCACTTGCGTTGAATGTCGATTTTGCTCAGAGGCATCTTTCCCATTTCGTCCGGATACGGCGCAATCGACATCAGTTCCTTCTCGGCGTCCGCGTTATGGTGCTCGCGCGCTTGCTCCAGCGCCCACTGGTAACCCTGCGCTTCGCTCTTCGCCGAGTTCACCATTTGCCCCACTCCCAGATACGCATAAAGCCACTCCGGATGCCGCTGCGCCAACTCGACTCCCAGCAGACTTCCCCACGAATGCCCAAGCAGAAAAATCTTTTGCTGATGAAAAGTCCGCTGCAGATATTCAATGACCTCTTCGGCATCGCTGATCATCTGTTCGACCGTCATCGTCGAAGCCAGCTTCGCAGGATCGTTGGCCGCATACGTCTTGCCCGTTCCGCGCTGATCCCACTCCACCACCGTAAAGTAGTCTTCCCACGGGCTCTGGTACGTATAGTCTCCCGGCATCTCTGGCGAACCCGGGCCGCCGTGCAGAACCAACAGAATCGGATTGTTTCGGTCCCGCCCACGTATCGACACCCATTGCGTCGAGCCATTAATCTGCAGCGGCAACAATTCTTCCACTCCATTCGGCGACACGATCTTTCTCGACGCCGCAATGATTCCCGTGACCTCATCCCGCGACATCATCTCCGGCTTCGCGGTCGCCGGAGAATTGTTTTGCCCCTGCTGATTTGCATTCGTCTGGGCTGTTCCCGTCGTGGTCGCCAGCCCTGCTGTCACCGACAAGAGAAGGAAAGTCATGAAAGAAAGACGCATGCGGATTTTCCTGCACATCGAGACATCATATGCCCGCCGCTTTCGCGCCTGCCGAAGCCGCCTTCTCGCCCGGTCGTTTATCTAAATGTACGCCGAAGATGACTCGAAAGTTGCCGCGTCTGAGAACGGGAATGTCATTGACCTGAGCCAATAGATTCCTTCGTCCGAAAATCATATCCGGACTTGTTCGAATTCAGGGGATCAGGTCAGGGGAGCAGGTCAACCAGCAACGACAAGTGAGTTGAAAGATGTTCAGCAGCTAGTTAGGGTAGGAGAACAGCGACGCCCAGAGCGCGTTGATGATGCGGAGAAGATCGAAGGGTCAGATAGTCCGTAGCCGGAAGGATAATTTTGGCGGAACATCCTCCATCGAAAAGCCACGAAACGGATTAATTGGCACAAATGCTGCGCCAAGAACAACAGAAGCGCCACGGCATACAAGTTCGAAACCCGCGCTTCGATCGGTGATGGTGTATCGTGATACGTTGCGCTCCAATACCTGTCTCGTAATCGAGATGTCAGCGGATTTCCATGAAAATGGTCCCGCTATACTGAGGCAACCACTCCCGATAAGATAGCAGGCCTCGCGCTCTTTGAATCTTGATAAACAAATGGCGAGTGTCACGTGGGTTACGTGAAAAAGCCAGATCTGGGCACGTGCTCCACGCCACGACGCCAGGAGTCGATTCCCCTCTTCAAGCTCGGACTCTATCAATCGATTCTGCTCTTCAAGGCTGCGTACTTTCATGGTACAAAATCTGCTCCGTTCCAGAACACCTGTTGTCCACGTCGAATGAACGTTGTTTTTTGGAACAACGATGGATTATTCACGATGCTCTCGAATTCGAAATTAGTCAGGCTTTCCCCCGTGTAGGACGGATCGAAGTTTGTGACGTTGAACTGTATCGCGTCTGCGTTGGCCGCTGCCTCGTCGAACGCGGCCTGAGCTGCCTCTAGGCTGCTCGCCGCTTGGCCGTAGGGAACACTGGTCAGGCCTCCTTTCTCCCATGCCTGCCAAGTGAGAGTACCCGATCCCTCAAAGCTAGCCAAGTCGTAGGTTTGCTGAGGCGAACATCAAGCGATCTAGAACCGAAGGATTTGCCCAACTGAGACAGTCTGCTTGAACGCGCGGCTGAACCCGAGACCGGGGGGAGGGAGCATTTTGCCGTCCGTATATACCACCCCCTTCTCCGTTTGACGCTTCTCTCTCTCAGTCTTTACACTCACATTAACGGCGTGTGAATTCGCCTCCCACAATCTGAAACGATTACGGCAAGTTGCCGTGGGAGAACGCCGCAAAGGAAATTGTGAGTCCCACAGAAACAGCCGACACCAAGCAAACCGGAGTCAAGCGCGAGATCTCCGTCGAAGTTCCCGCCGATGCGGTCGCCCGCGAAACCGAAACGCTCGTCCAGAAATATCAGAAGGTCGCCCGCTTGCCCGGCTTTCGCGCCGGACACGTGCCCCCTTCGATCATTCGCCAACGCTTCAAAGAAGACTTGAAGAGCGACGTCGTCGAAGCCCTCATCCCGCGCTATATCCGCCAGGAAACCGAACGGCTCGGGATAGTTCCCGTATCCCAGCCACGCGTGACCGACCTTCACATTCACGACGGCGAGCCCCTGCGTTTCAAGGCCACCTTCGAGATCATGCCCGAGATCAAGATCGAGGGCTACAAAGAACTGCGCGCCGACCATCCCCAGGTTGAAGTGAAGGATGAAGAAGTCGAGGAGTCGCTGAACAACATTCGCGAGCAGCATGCAACTTTCACCACCATCGAAAACAGTCCGCTCGGTGACGGCGATTTCGCGCAGGCTTCCATGGATGGTCGCCCCAGAGACACCGACGACAAAACTCAGCCCGTGCACATGGATGAAGTCTTGATCGAAATCGGGGGTAAGAATACAGTTCCCGAGTTCACCGAGAATCTACGTGGAGCGAATGCCGGCGACGAGCGCCAGTTCGAAGTGAAATATCCTGAAGATTCCAATGACAAGCGCCTTGCCGGCAAGACCTTTGTCTATACCGTGAAGATTCACTCGATCAAGCAGAAGAATCTTCCCGAAATGAACGACGAGTTCGCCAAGCAGCTGGGCGAGTTCAGCGATCTCGATCAGGTGCGCAAGCAGATACGCGAGAACATGATGGCCGAGCGCAAGCACACCGCCGAGCGCGAAGCCAAAGACAAGCTCGTTGCCGAACTGGTGAAGCGAAATGAGTTTGAAGTTCCCGAGTCGCTCGTCGAGCGCCAGATCGATACTCGTCTCGAACGTGGCCTGCGCGCCCTTGCCGCGCAAGGCATGAAGATGGAAGACATGAAGAAAATGGATCTGCCGAGGTTGCGGGCAGGCCAGCACGATCAGGCCGTGCAGGATGTGAAATCGTCTCTATTACTGGATCGCATTGCGGAACTGGAAGGAATTTCGGTCAGCGACGACGAACTCAATCATGAACTCGATGCGCTCGCCCAGCAGACCAAACAAGCTCCCGAAGCGGTCCGCGCTCGTTTGACACAGGATGGGGGCCTCGATAGAATCCGGAACAGAATCCGCAGCGAAAAGACCCTCGATTTTTTGTATCACCAGTCCGCGTGATCTCTCGCGGACTTTTCGACCTCCCCGTTAAGACCAGGTGTCGCGTGGGGGCGGAGTGTGGAAGGTACACGTGAAAAATAACGACTCTGGCAGTAACAATCCGCAGATGATGCTGGTTCCCATGGTCATCGAGCAGACCGGGCGGGGCGAACGCGCCTACGACATCTATTCCCGCCTGCTCCGCGATAACATTATTTTCATAGGCACGCCCATCGACGACAACATCGCCAACCTCGTCATCGCTCAAATGCTCTTTCTCGCGCAGGAAGATCCCGAGAAAGACATTCAGCTTTACATCAACTCTCCCGGCGGCTCGATTACCGCAGGCATGGCGATTTACGACACCATGCAGTACGTCAAAAATGACGTAATGACCCTCTGTGTCGGTCAGGCGGCATCCATGGCCGCGTTACTTTTGGCATCGGGGGAACCCAAAAAGAGATTGGCACTGCCCAATTCGCGGATTCTAATACATCAGCCGTCTATGGGTGGATTGTCGGGCCAGGCGACGGACATCGATATCCACGCGCGTGAGATTTTGCGCATGCGCGAGATCACCAACCAGTTGCTGTCCAAGCATAGTGGACAGAAATTGGACAAAGTGGAGAAAGATGTCGAGCGCGACTTCATCATGAACGCGCAGCAGGCTAAGGAATATGGAATCATCGACGATATCATCTATAAGACGGTAAAGGCGGTATGATCGGCCTTCGCGTCTGACGGATACCTCTGACGAATGCTTGACTACCGTCGGAAACGCGAAGGTACCGGCCCGAATGATAACCAGCTGGGGTTCTGGCCGAGCCGGCCGATATACCCGATAGAGCGATGAAGGAGTAGCACCGCGTGAAAAACAAGTCGGGAACCGATGAGATTCTACGTTGTTCGTTCTGCCACAAGTCTCAGGACGCCGTAGCCAAACTGATCTCCTCGCCCAGCGATTATCCCCGCGCCTATATCTGCGACGAGTGCGTTGCCGTCTGCAACTCCATTCTGGAAGATGACCGCAGCGCAACCCCTGCTACTCAGACTCCCAACCAGTTGCCCAAGCCGCAGGAAGTGAAAACTTTCCTCGATGAATACGTGATTGGGCAGGAGCAGACCAAGAAGAAGCTGGCAGTCGCGGTTTACAACCATTACAAGCGCATCTTCATGAATCGCCAGAAGGCTGGCGATGGCATTGAACTCAGCAAATCGAACATCCTGCTGATCGGCCCGACCGGAACGGGAAAAACTCTGCTTGCCCAAACCCTCGCCCGCATGCTCGATGTCCCATTCGCCATCGTCGATGCCACCACCCTCACCGAAGCTGGCTACGTCGGCGAAGATGTCGAGAACATCATCCTGAAGCTGCTGCAAGCTGCCGATGGCGACGTCGCCCGCACCCAGACCGGCATCATCTACATTGACGAAGTCGACAAGATCGGACGCAAAGACGAAAATCCTTCCATCACTCGCGACGTTTCCGGCGAAGGCGTACAGCAAGCGCTGCTGAAGATCCTCGAAGGCACCATCGCCAATGTTCCTCCGCAGGGCGGTCGCAAGCATCCGCATCAGGAATTCACTCCAGTCGATACCACCAACATTCTTTTCATATGCGGCGGCGCATTCGTCGGGCTCGACAAGATCGTGGCGCGGCGTGTCGGCAAGAAGTCCCTCGGTTTCCGCAGCGGCGAAGAGGCCGATCAGGAAGACTCCTTTGCCTCCAAGAAGCGTACCCAGGAACTCCTGCAGGATGCGCAACCAGAAGACCTTATCAAGTTTGGGCTCATCCCTGAGTTCGTCGGCCGCTTACCGGTGGTCGGCATGCTGGAAGATCTTGACGAGTTCGCCCTCATCGAGATCCTCACTCGTCCCAAGAACGCCATTATCAAGCAATACCAGCGCCTGTTCGAATTCGAGAACGTCCGCCTGAAATTCAACGATGAAGCCCTACGCGCCATCGCCCGCCAGGCTATGGCACGCAAAGTCGGCGCTCGCGGCCTGCGCATGATTCTGGAAGAGCTTATGCTCGACTTGATGTTCAACCTGCCAAGCCAGAAGAAAGTCAAGGAGTTCGAAGTCACCCGGGAAATGGTCGAAAAGCGCAGCGCCTCATTTGCCACCATCATGGAAAAAGCAGGCTAGAACTAAATATTGTGCGGGTGCTGCGGCCCGCAATCTACTGGCCGTATTACGTTGGCATTCTGGGTTGTCGCAACAGTCGACAAATGGACCGTAAGAGCCATGTCGCAAACTTCCCGAACAAGGTAAAATTCCTTATAGTTGGCTTGTAACATTGTGTAGCATTGCGATTGTGGCATTGCGCCCCAGGGAGAATCTGTGACTACATCGAAAGAAAAATTCGAATCCAGGAAGCTGCCCATGATGCCCATCCGGGACGTGGTCATCTTCCCTTTCATGATGACCCCGTTCGTCGTGGGCCGCGAATCGAGCGTGCGCGCGCTCGAAGAAGCTTTGGCGGCGGATAAGAAGATTTTCCTGGCAACGCAGCACGATGCCTCCATCGATGAGCCCAAAGCCAACGAGATCTATCAGGTCGGCACTATCGTCAACATCGTACAAAGCCTCAAGCTCCCTGATGGCAATATTAAAGTTCTGGTTGAGGGCATCGAGCGCGGCAAGATTCTCCAAGTCACCGACACCGAAGGCTACATGCAGGCCACGGTACGCGTCGCGCGTTATACCACCGAAGCCAATCCCGCGCTGGAAGCCGGAATGCAGCGCGTCACTTCCCTGTTCGAACAGTACGTGAAGCTTTGCCAGGCCCTGAATTACGAAACCATGATCTCCGCCGTGCGGATGGAAGATCCGGCAAAGCTGACCGACGTCATCGCCGCGAATCTCCAGCTCTCCATCGAAGAGAAGCAGGAGCTGCTCGAAATCTTCGATCCCGCCGAGCGGCTCACCCGCATCGCCGATGTGCTCGACATCGAAATCGAAAAATTAAACGTCGACCGCACCATCCAATCCCGCGTCAAGCGCCAGATGGAAAAGGCGCAAAAAGAGTATTACCTCAACGAAAAGATCAAGGCGATCCAGAAGGAACTGGGCCGCGGCGAAAAAAGCGAGTTCGACGAACTGAAGAAAAAGGTCGAATCCGCCGGCATGCCCAAGGATGTCAAGGACAAGGCTCTTCAGGAACTCAAGAAGCTCGAAGCCATGCCGCCGATGTCGGCCGAGTCAACCGTTTCGCGCAACTATCTCGACTGGTTGCTGGCCGTGCCGTGGAAGAAGCGCTCGAAAGAAATTCGCAACATCTCGCGCGCCGAAAAAGTTCTGAACGAAGATCATTACGGCCTCGAGAAAATCAAGGAGCGCATCCTTGAATTTCTCGCCGTCCGCCAACTCGTCAAAAATCCCAAGGGATCGATCCTCTGTTTCGTCGGACCTCCCGGGGTCGGCAAAACTTCTTTAGGAATGTCCATCGCCAAGGCTACCGGTAGAAAATTCGTTCGCATGTCGCTCGGCGGCGTACGCGATGAAGCCGAAATCCGCGGCCATCGCCGCACCTACATTGGCGCACTGCCCGGCCAGATCATCCAGATGATGAAAAAGGCGGGCACCAAGAATCCCGTCTTCATGCTCGACGAAGTCGACAAGATGTCGATGGACTTCCGCGGCGATCCATCCGCCGCCTTGCTCGAAGTGCTCGATCCCGAACAAAACTTCATGTTCGTCGACCATTACCTCGACGTCGAATATGACCTCTCGCAAGTCTTCTTCATCGCCACCGCTAACGTCATGCACACCATCCCTCCTGCGCTGCAGGACCGCATGGAAGTGCTCCGGCTGCATGGCTACACCGAGCAGGAAAAAGTCGAAATCGCCAAGCAGTTTCTCGTCAAGAAACAGATGACTGCCGCGGGATTGTCCGAGAAGAACATCTCCTTCACCGACGACGCCATCACTTCGCTGATCCGCTCCTACACACGCGAAGCCGGCGTGCGCAATCTGGAACGCGAAATCGGCAATGTCTGCCGCAAAGTCGCCCGCAAGGTCGTGAAGGAAGGCGAAAGCTATACCGTCGCCATCACTGCCGAGAACGTCAACGACTTCCTCGGCGTCATCAAGTTCCGCGACACGCTCGCTCACGAAAAATCCGAAGTCGGCCTCGTCACCGGACTCGCCTGGACCGAAGTCGGCGGCTCCATCCTCTCGACCGAAGCCACCGTAGTCGATGGCAAAGGCAAGCTCACGCTTACCGGCAAGCTCGGCGACGTGATGCAGGAATCGGCGCAGGCAGCCATGTCTTATGTTCGCTCGCGCGCCAACCGCCTCGGCCTCAACCGCGATTTCTATCGCAATCTTGATCTGCACGTGCATGTGCCCGAAGGCGCCATTCCGAAGGATGGCCCGTCGGCCGGCATCACCATCGCCACAGCAATTTCCTCCGCGCTCAGCAAAATTCCAGTGCGCCGCGATATCGCCATGACCGGTGAGATCACCCTCCGCGGAAAAGTTCTGCCGATCGGCGGCCTGAAGGAAAAACTTCTGGCGGCTCATCGCGCCGGATTATTCGAAGTGATTCTGCCGAAGGACAACGAGAAGGATTTGGCCGAGGTTCCCGAAAATTTGCGCACTGCGATGAAGCTTCATTTCGTCGACACCATGGACCAGGTGCTTCAACTCGCACTCGAGTCCGCGCCGCCGCAAATCGAGGAGATCGCCAATCAGCCCAACATCGCTCCTCCGCTCACCCCGGACACCACCGAGGCCCCCACGGCCCATCAGTAGCTTTAGATAGCTTGGCTTGTGTGGGGCTGACGCCCTCGTCCGCCCCGGACGATCCGTAGCGCCGGCGTCCTCGCCGCTGTCGCGCAGGCGTCTCGCCTGCGCATGGAAACCCGACACACGTAATCCTAAAATTCGAAACCGCGAATCGCGCCCATCCAGCGACTGCAACGAACCTCCCGCTCTTGCCAACTCCCACCCCCTCATAGCAAACTGGAGCATGAGAGTTCTTTCGCGATTTCTCGCCTCGGCGACGGACGCTGCCCAATTCCCCGCTCCCAGTCTGCCCGAAATCGCCTTTCTCGGCCGCTCCAAC
>DATKQB010000148.1:0-101084 GCA_035523795.1 Verrucomicrobiia bacterium
AGCGTGGGATCGGTGAGCGACGGAATTGTGGCCTCGAGATAGGGCTGGCGCGAAAAGTTGCCGTATTTCGATTCGTCGAAGGCGCGCTCGATGTAGTCGATCTCATTGCCGATGTGGATGCGGCCTTTCAGTGCGCTGCCGTCGCCGTTGACTCCGGTGAACTTCGGCAGTCCGGACAATGCAAGATTCACTTTTGCGACTGTGCCGTTGCCGCGGTAGTTCTGCAATTTCTGTACAAAGTCGGGCGAGAGGTGAACGGGATCGGTCAGTTTGAGCAGCGTACGCTTGGGATCGGCGTTGGAGATGACCGCCCTAGCGCTGATCTCTTCTCCGGTCGAAAGCAGCACGCCGGTCGCGGCGCCATTCTGCACGCGAATCTCGATGACTTCGGCGCTGGTGCGAATTTCGGCGCCGGCAGCTTTCGCAGCAGAGGCTATTGCTTGCGTGACTGCGCCCATGCCGCCCGCGGCCAATGAGGCCGAACCGGCGGGGTGCGAATCCCCGGCGGCGCGGATGAGCAATACGAGCGCGCTTCCGGCGGACCACGGTCCGAGAAAAGTTCCGAAGACTCCGCGAGCCGCGATGACAGCACGAAGTAATTCGGTTTCGAAATATTCCGCGGCGAGATCGGCAACCGCCATCGGTCCCCAGCGCAGCAGGCGAAACATGTCTTTTTTGCCAAGATTGCGGATAGCGCGCCCGGTCTTGAGCATGCTCCACATATCGCCGCTGGATGGATGATCGATGTTCGGCGGGGTGGTGGCGAGCGCTTCGTTGATAACCTTGCCGATTTTGCCGAGAGACTTTTCGAATTCGGCGTACTTTGCGGAATCCTTCTGCGAGAAAGCAGAGATCGCTTGCGCAGATTTGGCCGTGTCCTGATACAAAGATAACGCGCGGCCATCTGGCGAAAGCGCGGTTACGCAGACTTCCGGGGTGATCAATTTTAGGCCGTGTCGTTCGAGTTGCATGTCGCGGAGGATGTCAGGCCGAATTGGGCCAGCCGAGTGTGAGAGCGTGGAGCAGCGGAAGCCGGGATGAAATTCATCGGTGACCGCAGCACCACCGACTTGCGGGTTGCGTTCGAGAACGAGCGGCTTAAATCCGGCTTTGGCGAGGTAAAAGGCGGTGACGAGGCCGTTGTGGCCTCCGCCAATGATGACGATGTCGCGCGGGTTAGTCATAGAGTGTGCCTATAGCGTCGGCCTAAACATCAAATCGCACAGGGCGCGCTAAGTAAGGCCGCAAAGTGCGCCAAGAAAAAGACTCGCGGTCATGCTGCATGGTCCTTCAAAATCTCGAGCGCGGCGAGGCGGCCGTTGGCGCCCATGATGCCGCCGCCGGGATGCGTGGCCGATCCGCACATGTACAAATTCTTGATGGGCGTGCGGTACTGCGCCCATCCGGGGACGGGACGCAGGAAGAAAAGTTGTTCGAGCGAAAGCTCGCCCTGGAAAATGTTGCCCTCGCTCAGTCCCCACTCGCGTTCCAGGTCGAGCGGGCTGACAACCATCTTGTCGATGATGATGTCGCGAATGTTGGGCGCATATTCCGCGATGGTGTCGATGACGGTGTTGCCGAATTTTTCCTTTTCGGTGTCCCAATGCAACCCGGGCGCCAGCTTGTAAGGCGCGTACTGCACGAAGCACGACATGACGTGCTTGCCCGGGGGAGCGACGGAGGGATCGGTGAGAGATGGGATCACCATGTCGATGTAAGGGCGTTTTGAAAAGTGTCCGTATTTGGCGTCGTCGTAGGCGCGCTCCATATATTCGACACTGGGTGAAATGGAAATGGCTCCGCGCAGGTGCGCGCCGGATCCGGGCATGCATTTGAAATTCGGAAGAGCGTCGAGGGCGAGGTTCACTTTGCCGGAGGATCCACGGAACTTGTAGCGGTTGACTTCTTCCAGGAAGTCGCCGGGCAGATGCTCCGGGCCCATGAATTTTGTGAACGTCAGGCGCGGATCGACGCTCGAGGAGATCACGTCGGCGTAGATCTCGTCGCCATTCGAGAGCGCCACACCTTTGGCCTTGCCGCCCTTGATAATGATTTGCGAAATAGCAGATTGGGTGCGGATCTCCACTCCGGCTTCGCGCGCAGCATCGGCGATTGCGTTGGAGATCGCGCCAGTTCCGCCGCGGGCGAATCCCCAGGCGCGGAAGGCGCCGTCGATCTCTCCCATGTAGTGGTGCAAAAGTACGTACGCGGTTCCAGGAGAGCGCACGCCGAGAAACGTTCCGATAATGCCGGAGGCGGACATGGTGGCCTTCAGCACGTCGGTCTCGAACCATTGATCGAGAAAGTCGATCGCGCTCATGGTCATGAGCTGGACCTGGTTGTACTTGTCGTAAGTCGACATGTGCTGGAAGCGCTTGCCGAGGAAAGCAAGTTTCATCAGCTCGCGCGGATTCAGGGTGGTGGGATCGGGCGGCACCATGCTGAGAATCGGCTTCACGAAGCGGCACATGGCCTGCATGGCTTTGCCGAATTCGTCATAGGCTTCCGCGTCGACGCGCGAGTGCCGGGCGATTTCGCGATGCGTTTTGCCGTGATCGTTCACGCGCCAGAGATAGTCGCCGCTGGGCATGGGCGTGAAGGTGCCGTCGAGCGGAAGGATTTCGAGGCCATGGCGGGGAAGATCGAGGTCACGGATAATTTCAGGCCGCAGAAGCGAAACGACATAAGAGCAGACGGAGAATTTGAATCCGGGAACGATCTCTTCGGTGCAGGCTGCTCCGCCGAGCACGTGTCGGCGTTCGAGCACGAGGACTTTCTTGCCCGCGCGTTGCAGGTAGGCGGCATTCACGAGGCCGTTGTGGCCTCCGCCGATGACGATGACGTCGTATTTGTTAGCCATGAGTTTTGAGCCTTGAGCTGTGAGCGTCGAAGTTGTTTCGAATTGGAAACGCAATGATACTCGCGCACGGAAGCGGACGGTAGCGGGATTAGAGGCCGCTAGGCAGGACAGTCCATTGAAGGAGGCGACGCATAATGGAGACTCATTGTAGCGCAAGATAGTGCAACTTGGGAGATGAACCCGGCGGAGGGTGTCTGAAAAGTTCAGACACTACCCGGCGGAGTCGTCGGGCGTTCGGGATGACGCCTAAAAACAGAGAAGGTTGCTGCGAGTGCGTGCGCGTGCATATAATCCGATTTCGGTTTGGGAAAAAAGGAGCACCTTTGCCCATCGGAACTGCATTTCACGAGCGAACCTTTCCTCTTTGTCACAGCCTCAGCTACCGCGAATGGTCTGGGTACTACACGGTCAGCGTGTACGAAGTGCATCACGAGCACGAGTACAACGCGATCCGCAACGCTTGCGCGCTGATCGATATCTCGCCGCTCTATAAGTATCTGATCACGGGAAAAGACGCGACACGGCTGGTCAATCGCGTGATCACGCGCGACATCAACAAGGTGAAAGTCGGGCAGGTGATCTATTGCTGCTGGTGCGATGAAGAGGGCAAGGTCATCGACGACGGGACGATTTCGCGGCTGGAGGAAAACGTTTATCGGTGGACGGCGGCCGATCCGAGCCTGCGCTGGTTTCGGCAAAACGGACTGAACATGGATGTGCAGATCGAAGACATTTCCGAGAAGACCGCCGCGCTGGCACTGCAAGGTCCAACTTCGGCGAAGTTGCTGAAGGCCGTGGCCGAGGCCGATATCGCCAATCTGAAATATTTCCGCGTGACGCGCGGAAAGATTGCCGGCGTTCCTGTCGATATTTCGCGCACTGGGTATACGGGCGACTTGGGATACGAAATCTGGATGCCATGGGGTGACGGAGCGGTGAAAGTTTGGGATGCTCTTGCGGAGAAGGGAAAGCAATTCGATCTGCATGCCGCAGGCATGCTGGCGCTCGATGTGGCGCGGGTTGAGGCGGGATTGCTGCTGATCGAAGTGGATTACGTCAGCTCGAAGAAGGCGCTGATTCCGTCGCAGAAGTATTCTCCGTATGAGCTGGGCTTCGGCAAGATGGTGCATCTGGAAAAAGAGAATTTCATTGGGAAGCGCGCGCTGGAGCGCGATGCGAAAGATGGCGTGGAGCGGCAGTTCTGCGGGCTGGAAGTCGACTGGATCGACGTGGAGCGGCTTTATGAGCGTTATGGACTGACGCCAGCGGCTCCGGCGCAGGCGTCTCGCGTGTCCGTTCCGGTGTATGCGGGAGACGATCAGGTGGGCAAGGCAACGACGACGACTTGGTCGCCGACATTGAAGAAGATGATTGCGCTGGCCAGCCTGGAAACCGAATACGCCAAGCCGGATACGCCGTTGCAAATGGAAATTACGATTGAAGCGATACGGCTGAAGACCAACGTAAAGGTTGTGCCGATGCCATTCTTCAATCCAGCAAGGAAGACGGCGAGCCCGGTTTAGTGCGGTATCGCGGTCGCGTGATAGGACATCGCGATCTTTTCGAAGGTTGGAACCGCGTCGTCGAATAACGGAACCAGCGTGAAGAAGCTCAGTCGAACCATTCGCCCCTCGTAGGGGACGATGTAAACCAGGAACTTTAACGCCGCCTGGTTGGCGTTGGATGTGCCGTGCCACACCATCCGGACTCCCTTATGTCCATCCACCTGTGTTTCGGTATCCGCGTCTTTCACATAGCTGCTGAAATTTTTCTGATACTGCGCCTCGGCCAGGACCTTGTAGGTGGCTAGTGTGCCGGAAAATTTTTCTGGAGTAACCATTAAAAAGAGTGTTTCGTCCGGCGAATCGAATGCCGCGGGCGTATCCTGCTTCCGAAGTTCCTCTGCGAGCTTCCAGCCCGTCGGGATCGTGACCTGAAAACCTATCGTCCGGTTCGTGTAGATGCCCTGGTTGAGGTCTTCGTCCATCTTTGGAAGCGTGGGACCGCTGTTATCGCTGCCCTTGGGGGCATTCTCTGGGAATGAGATGCTGACGATGTCGGAGCGGGGAACGTTGATCTCGCCGTAGTTTGTCCTCACAAGGAAAGTATCGCCATTCACGCCGATCACTTTTCCAGCGATTTTGCTGCCGTCCTTGAGTTGAATGTCCTCGGCTAACAGAAAAGGAATGCAGCAGGTCAACAGGACCAGTAGCGGAGCAATTCGTTGCACAGCGACCTCCCAGGGACAGCCCGCAGGAAGGGTAACAAGAGTCGCGGCTCACCGCCAGACAATTCCCGGATTCAGAGTTGTGTGGCGCGCCTTTTTCCGGCGATGTACAGCCAGACTCCAATCAGCAGCAGCACTCCGCAGCCGCCAAGGATCTTGAATAAGGCCAGCGGCTTGTTGGGTTCGTCAGGCTGCGGAATCAGAGATAAAGCGATCGTCACCGTGGTGGTCAGAAATCCCAGGATGGCGACGAGCTTGGCTATCACGCTGCCGCCAGGAACGCGGATCACATCCGCACCGGCGGGCTCGCGCTGGAGCTTGATCATGGCGGCGAACAAGAACAGATACGGAACGAAGTACGTGATCACGCCCATACTCACCAGCACGTCGTAAGCGCCTTTTACACTCGTGCCAGCCTGTCCCAGAAAAATAAACACAACTCCGAGGACGAACTGCGTGAGCAACGCAACCCATGGTGTTTTCCACTTGGGATGCAGCGAGCCAAAGGCTTTTGGGAGAAAACGATCAAGGCCAGCGACAAATGGCAAACGTGCGACGGCCGCGAGATAAGCTCCGGCAGCGCCGATGTTGCTAAGGGCGATGAGAAACGCCGCCAGCGGTAGAATGCCGGGAAACCCCACGCGCGATGCGGTTGCCGAAACGGCCTGCACCAATCCTTGCAGATCGTTGACACCGCTGGAGGGAAGAGCGAGCAGGACGCAGACGGTTCCGAGAACGTAGCAAATAGTGACCGTAACTCCCGCGGTGAGCAGCGCGAGAGGGATGGTCCTTCGCGGATTCTTGATTTCTTCTCCCATGAAGGAAGCGGTTTCGCAGCCGCCGAAGGCGAACGTGAGCACCGACCAGAAGATGATGTCGTTCAAATGCGTGCTCGGCGTCATGGAATGCAGGGTGAAATGCGTGGCGGATCCGAAGCGGTGCCAGGCAACGACTCCCATGACCATGATGATTACGACGGGAATCCACATGGCGAGCGCGCCGACGTTGTGCAGCCACTTGCCAACGTCGAGACCGACGAGATTCAGGATGGTTGCTGCGCTCAAAGTCAGCAGCGCGAAAACAATGTAGAAGGTTGCGTTGCCGGAGAGATGCTGCCAGCTTGCCTGCCGCATGAACAGGATGTTGCTAGCGGCGAAATAGAGCACGGCGGGGAAGTAGGGAAGGTTACTGGTCCAGTAAGTCCAGGCGGAAATGAATCCGGCAAAGTCTCCGAAGGCGCGCTTGCTCCAGACATAAAGGCCGCCTTCATTCGGATAGCGCGAAGAAAGTTCGAGCACGGAAAGAGCCAGCGGAGTGTAGAAACAGAACCAAGCGCCGATCCAGATGACGACTGAACTCGGGCCGGCTGCGGCGGCCGTGGCGATCCAGCGCAGGCTAATGCCGGTGATGACGTAGAACAGCAGCAGGTCGCGGAACCCCATGACCTGGCGCGGGCGGTTGGGATCGTCCGCGGGGAGGGCGGCTTCGGCGATGGAAATGCCAGGGGAGAGAATGCCGGGCGCGCTCGAGAATGGATGCGGATTGGAGTCGGGCAAGAGTGTGTCCCGGAGTCAAGTTTCGCGGTTCCCACTTCTCGCAAATACGGCGAGAAGTGGGCATCCGTGAAGGAATATCACTTCCGATAAACAGTGGGCAAGACGAAAGCAGTGTTCGATTGCCGCCTTTTAGGCAGTTTGAGGCCACATCTGAGGTAGCCCTACCTGCGTCGCAGGGGCAAAGTGTTTACGTCATCTCTCCATAGGCGCCGGAGATGAAATCGTTCCGCGCCCAGAATTTGTCGTAGCACTCCAGACATAGCCAGTGCTGGCCGTTGGTATAGCCGGTGCCGTGTTCATCGGTGGATTCGAACAGCTCCCAATGACAGACGGCGCAGTGGTCCTTCGTCCAGCCACCTTTGACGAGCATGAAGCTCCCGGCATTCTCGGCGAGACTGAGGTCGAAGGAACACCTGCCGTTTGCCTTGTTGATCACGACATCGCGCGGCTTCCATGTGGATTTATTCCAGTGCCAGTTGTAGGCGCGAAGCGTTCGGACCAACTCGCGGATGTTTTGTGGATTTCGTCGCAGGCCGTGAATCTCAATGATTGAATCCACGACTGGATTTCGCGCCGACCTCTCAGCACCCTTGAGCGAGCCGCGTGCGAGTGGTTGATCTGGCTGCGGCTTCAGGACTATTCGAAGCTTCGTTTGCTCGGCACCAGCTCTCAGCAATAACTTGGCAGCAAGACAGTCAGGAACCGAAAAAATGGCAAGAAAGATGTGCTCGGTTCCGATGTGACGGTGCGTGAGGCGATCAGCTTCGTCAGCTGCGGTTTTCAGAATCGTCTTACACTCATTGCTTAGTGGCAGATCGATGCTTGTGGACGTCTTGCTGCGCTGGGGAGTTTGGGCCTCAATCCATTCCCGAATAGTTTCCGGCGATGCTTTAGGTATCCACTGGAGCAGGTGCTCGTTTTCGCGGAGCAGTCCAAGCAGAAGATGTTCGCTGTCGATGTTCTCTGAGCCGTAATTGCTGGCTTCGTAGCGCGCGAAGAAGACCGCGCGGCGCGCTTTCTCTGTGTACCGCTCAAACATGACTTACTCCACAGCGGAGGACTGGCGATTGCTGTGCTTCCAATAAAGATATCCCGGAACGCCCATGAATACGATCACGAGACTCCAGAAGGATTCCTGAGGGCGTGTCCAAAACGTGTTGAGAATCCAGGCCGCACCCGCGATCACATAAATGGCGGGGAGCCAGGGATATCCGGTGCAACGATAGGGACGGGGAATGTCGGGGCGCTTCCAGCGCAGCCAGAACATGCCGATGACGGTGAGTTCGTAAGAAATCACCATGCCGAGAATGACGTAGGTGTAAAGCTGATCGTAGCGGCCGCTGAGGGTGAGAGCGGCGGCCCAGATGCCTTGTCCGATGAGGCTGAAGGCGGGCGTGCGCCACTTAGGATGAATGACCGCCATCTTTTTGAAGAAGACGCCGTCTTCAGCCATGGCTTGATAGACGCGCGCGCCGGAAAGCGTGCAGGTTGCGGCCGCGCTGAAGCAGGAGATTGCGATCATCAGCGATAGCCAAACTGCGGCGCGGGGTGAAAATAATGCGGCGGCTGCGGCATGGGCGATGGTTTCATGCTGCGCCACTTGGTTTAGCGGCATTGCATAAACGTAGGTCACGTTCATCGCGATGTAGATGACGCCGACGACGAGTACTCCGAGCACCATGGCCAACGGAACGTTGCGGCGGGGATTCTTGACTTCTCCCGCGACCCAGGTGATGTAAACCCATCCATCGTAGGCCCAGTAGACAGCGATGAGGCCAACGCCTAGCGCGGAGATCAGCGCTCCCGGACCAAGACCCATGGTGAGACTGACGCCATGCGATTGAAAGTTGGACCAGTTGCCTTTACCGATGGCAAGTCCAAGCAGAACAAAGGCAGCCATCGCCAAGAACTTCGTCCAGGTGGAGACGTTTTGCAGCAGCGTGCCCCAGCGCAATCCGACGACGTTGACGTAGGTGAGAACCGCGATGAGAATCAGGCCGAGAAGGTGAGCGCGGGTCACCGCAATTCCCACCAGCGAGAACACCACGTGATCCTGAGAAAAGAAAGGGAAGACCTGTCCCGCGTAGGCCGCGGCTGCGACCGAGAGCGCGGCGATGGAACCGCCATTAGCGACGCTGAATAGCATCCATCCGTAAAGGAAGGCGACGAGGTCGCCATAGGCTTCGCGCAGGTAGATGTATTGGCCGCCGGAGTCGGGGAACATAGAGCCGAGTTCGGCGAAAGCGAAGCAGGCGCAAAGAGAGATCAGCGCGCCCAGCACCCATACCAACAAAAACAGGACGGGTTGCGGCAGAGGCGTCGCAATATCTTTGGCGGTGAGGAAAATCGAAGAGCCGATGATCCCGCTGACCAGCAGCAAAACGGAATCGAGCAGGCTGAGACCGCGGATAAGTGTAGGCTTGGCGGTCCGGGATTCCTCTTCTGTAAGTTTGGCGATCGAAGTGACCGAGGGGTTGGGGTCCATTTATCCGATTCCGAGTTCGTCGGGGGATTCCAGTGGCGTGCCGCAACGTCGGCAGATGACGGCGGAACAATCACCGCAAGTGAGCGGATCGGTGACCTCCTGGGCGCAGTTGGGGCAATAAAGCGGCCCGGGATCAGGCTGCGGCGAAGGGTTCTGCGGGCGTGTCGCCATGAGGAAGGACTGTAGCACAGTCAGTCCTATTGAGCACGCGGATCAAGAATTGTGTATCACATGTGAGAAATTTCGGCGGTTGGAGGGCTGCGCGTCGCGCAGGTTTTACTTTATTCTTGTGTCAGGGTTCCCGGGTCTCGCAGCTGCGGCGAGACCTGGGGCATCCCATTCGCCAACCGAAAGGGGCTTATATGCCCGACAAATCTCCAACTCCCGATGAGAAGTTGCAACAGGAATTCAACCGTTGGGCCGCGGCCGGAGAAGGCGAGAAGATGCGGGAGCATCATCTCAATATCACAGAGAAGACGATCCGGCTGATGGATCTGCGCGCGGGCGAGCGGGTGCTCGATCTGGGATGCGGTTCGGGATGGGCGACGCGGCTGCTGGCGCGCATGGTTTCGGACGGGCCGGAAGGATTCGGGCAAGTTGTTGGGCTGGATGTTTCCGACGAGATGGTGCGGCTGGCGCGTGAGTCGTCAAAGGACTTCGAAAACACTCTCTACATCTGGGGATCAGCCGAGCAGATTCCATGGGAAGAAAATTTTTTCGATAAGGTGCTGTCGGTCGAGTCGTTTTATTACTATGCCGATCAGGATCGGGCGCTGAAAGAGTTGTTTCGCGTGATGGCGCCAAAGGGGCGACTATTCATCCTGATTAATCTGTACAAAGATAATGCGTACTCGCTGCAATGGGTCGATAAATTGAAAGTCCCGGTGCATGTGCGCTCCGCAGCGGAGTATGTGGACCTTTTGCAGAAGCACGCATTTGAAAATGTAGAAGCGCGGCGCATTTCTGACGACACGCCGACGCCGGAAGACTACAAGACAAAATCGTTCCACAGCCTGGAAGATCTGAAGGGATTCAAGCGGGAAGGCGCCTTGTTATTGATGGCGTCAAAGCCCGATCTGCGCACGCCCGCGCCGGGGTACACGATTTACTGACGAGGGCGCAGGCCCCCTTCCCTGAAACCGCCAAAGGCCGCAGCACCTCAGCGGCTAAAGCCGCATCGAGTTAGGCAGTTCGGGCGGCACGACTGGAGTCGTGCCCTTCCCGCTCTCGATCCCCAGGTCCGCGCCCACGCGCCCCTAGATTCCGATGTGCTTCCTAGATGCTGTCGTCGTCATCGTCGTTGTGATGGCTGAGGTCCTTGACCGGGCTGAGGGTGCGGCCGTCCTCGGCATGATGAATTTGGATTCCGCCGTTGACGTCATCCAGCTTGATGCGCGTACCGCCATTGCCCAGTTGTCCGCGCAGATCGTGTCCCACGAACTGATGATGGACGTGGAGCCCGAAGTCGTTATCAATTCCACCGGAGACCGTGCTCGCCTCAAGTTCGGCTTGTGAATCCGAGGGGATCGTCAGACTCACCGAGCCGTTGACCGAGCTCAACTCGACCGAATTTCCGGCGAGCTGATTGAAGCTGGCCTCCAGGCGTCCATTCACGGTTTCAAGACGGGTTCGTCCGGCGAGATCGTGAGCTGCGATGCGGCCGTTCACGCTGGAAGCACGGACCTCACCGCTTACGCCGGCGACATCAAGCGCTCCATTGACCAGCTCGATTTTGTCCAGTGCAGCGTTGCGGGGCACGGTGATGGTGTATTCGACCGTCGCGGGATTGTTATGCGAACCCCAGTTGAACGTCAGATCGTGGTCGCGATATCTGGTCTTGATGGAAACATAATCCTTGCCGGAATCGACGTCGATTGTGGCTTCATCGAGTCGTTCTTTTGTATCAGCATACTTAATGGCGTCGACCTTTACTTCGTTGCGGTCCCAGCTGGAAATGTGAACATCGCCATTAATGTTGTCGAGTTCAACTCGGCCATTGGGCGTTATCGGGTAGGTCTGATGAAATTCTTCCGTCATCGAGCCGCGATGATCCGAGGGACTTCCTGAGGCATAAGCGGCGCTGGCGAGGACGATGGAACAAGCGGCAGCTAAAACGGATGCGAGTGCGGATCGGCGAGAAAACATGACAAACCTCCGTTTCGAGGCGTTAGACGAGACAGATTTGAAATGGTGAGTCTAGAAACGGCTAAGTCTCACAATTGCCGATACGAATCCAGGGGCCAGGCTGTTCCCGAGGCGGACCGACCGAGGTCAGTTACGGACTGATTCAGGCTTCCTGCCAGCCTCAGTGAGGATGAATACGCATAGAATCGCGATGATCGGCTCGATCGGATGGCGATAACGCAGGATGGCGTAGACGCCGTAATAGACGGCTGGATAGAGGAGAATCAGCCAGAAGATCAGCCAGGCTCCGGGTCTGCGCTGGCGGAGAGCGCGTCCGAGTCCCCAGAACATCAGGACGGAAGAAGCCAGAAAAAGCGAGTTCTTAATTGGGCCCAGCCATTCGGGGTCGGTGGCCTTGGGTGGCCCTGCCCAGAAGCAAACGAATCGCTTGAAGCAGAGCAGCGCAAACCGGGCATAGTCGTCTTTGATGTAGACGAGCGCCTGCCGCTTCCGCATGGCGATCCACGGCAGTTCGCCCATCGCTTGGAACTGGCGCATGGTGTAAATGTCGTGCATGGGATCGAGATAAAGCATCAGCGTGCCGTCAGCGCCGTTGCCGTTGCCGAGGCGCAGTTCAGCACCGAAATTGTCGCGAATGAAGATGAATTTTCCGAAGACTTCATAGTTGCGGACGATCCATGGCGTAATGCAGGCGAAGAACATGACGGATGCGAGCACGACTCCGGCGACTGAACGTTTGCGACGCCGCGCGCGACGATACCACGCCCACAATCCCGCGGCGGGTAGAAACGATAACAATGTAGGACTGTTCAGCGCAGCGATTCCCCACAATAAGCCAAACTCAAACCATGGCCGCAGGCCGTCGCGATCTTCAAGCCTGAGCGTGAACCAGAAAATCATCGCCACCAGAAGCGCAGACAGGCTCGTCTCCCAAACGTAGCGCGTGCACCAGAACATGACGTTGGGAGCCAGCGCCCAGACCCACGCCGAGCCAACCGCGACTTTTTCTGAAAAAATGCGGCGGGCGATCAAGAAGATCGGGATGCACGTCAGCGCAGAAAAGAGACTGTTCAGGGTGAGAAGCACGAATGCCGACAACTTGGAATAGATTCCGAAGACGACGAAGATCGCTGCCGTGAGATATGGATAAAGCGGAGGTTCCCATGCAGTGGGGCCCGTCGGGGGGCCGAAGGGGCTGCTGAAACCGCGGCCGGAGGCGATGGATTCTGCGATGCGTCCCATTTCAAAGCCGAATCCGAAATTGTCGTCGGTGGGCTTGAACTTGTAGGTGTGGCCGATGAGGATCCATCCAAAGCGAAGCAGGAATGCGATGGTGACGATCCAGAATTGCGATGCGCGAATGTGTAACCAGAATTGAAAAAGCGGAGGCGGCTCGCGAAGGGTGAAAGCGGCGGATGGTCTGGACTCCATGGGTCGTTCTATTTGTAACCAAGTGGGGTGCGGGGATCAACTCAGATGGAGAGTCTGTCATAAAACGTGCCGGGGCGGACAGCAAGGCGTACAATCGTGGCGCAATGGGAGGTGGGTGATGATTCTGGGGATATCAACATCGACTTACACACTGTTGCACGTTGTGATCAGTCTCATTGGAATCGGATCGGGGCTAGCCGTGATGTACGGAATGCTGACCGCAGACCGCATGGACCGTCTCACTGCAGTATTCGTGAGTTTCACGGCTTTGACCAGCCTGACTGGCTTTGCGTTTCCGAATGATCACGTCACGCCAGGAATTGTCGTTGGGATTCTGTCATTGGTGGTTCTAGCCGCGTTGATTGTGGCGCGATACGCCATGCATTTGCGCGGGGCGTGGCGCTGGATCTACGTGGTGACGGCGTCGATCGCCCTCTATTTCAATTGCTTCGTGCTGGTCGTGCAATCGTTCGAAAAAGTGCCAGCGCTGCATGCGCTTGCCCCGACGCAGAAAGAGCCTCCGTTTGCGATCGCGCAACTATTCTTGCTGACGCTTTTCGTTGTGCTGACGGTGGTCGCCGTGCGGCGGTTTCGGGTTGGGACGGCCTCGCTTGCTTCGCTCTCGAACGGAGCGCGCAAGAGGGACGCGGCTTAGTCCTCGAAGATACAGGCGCAACTCTTTTCTCGGTGCGATCGCATCAGAAGCGTGAGCAGGCGTCTGCCCGCCGATTTGCGATGGCGGGTGCGTTCGGAATTACTGCCTCTTGCGGAGATACCCCGCCAATTCGCGTCGCAGATCTCCTGCGCGATTTATACGCTACATAATTAACCGGATGGTTGGGCGTGAATGTCGCGTTTAAGCTAAGCGTGTACTGCAAAGTTTTCCTAACTATGCGAATCGCCCAATTTGCGCCACTTTATGAAGCGGTTCCTCCAGCAGGATATGGAGGCACGGAACGCGTTGTTTCCTGGCTGACGGAAGAACTGGTGCGGCTAGGGCACGACGTAACCTTGTTTGCCAGCGGCGATTCACGCACCCGCGCCAAGCTCGTGCCGGGATGCGCGAAGGCACTACGGCGAAATGCTGCCTGCCAGGATTCGCTGGCTCACCACATTCTCATGCTCGAAATGTTGCGCAAGCGGCGGGCGGAGTTTGATATCGTCCATTTTCATACGGACTACGTTCATTATCCCCTAAGCCGCGAGCGCGACCTGCCCCACATCACGACGCTGCATGGACGATTGGATCTTCCTGACCTTGAAGTGCTTTATCGCGAGTTTGATGACGTCCCCGTGGTTTCGATTTCGAAATCGCAAAGAAAACCTCTACGGCACGCCAACTGGGTAGGAAATGTGTATCACGGCATGCCCAAGGATTTACTCAGATTTCATGACAGGCCGGGAAAGTATCTGGCATTTATTGGACGTATCTCGCCGGAGAAGCGTCCGGATCGAGCGATCGAGATTGCGACCATGACCGGGATGCATTTGAAGATCGCGGCAAAGGTGGATCGCGCCGATACCAGCTATTTCGAAGAACAAGTGAAGCCGCTGCTCAGTCGTCCGAACGTGGAATTTATTGGCGAGATCGGTGATGCCGAAAAAGCCGATTTTCTGGGCAACGCTTTGGCCTGCCTGGCGCCGATCGATTGGCCTGAACCATTTGGCTTGAACATGATTGAAGCGATGGCGTGCGGCACACCGACGATTGCCTTTGATCAAGGATCCGTTCCGGAAATCATTGAAGATGGAGTGAGCGGCATTATCGTAAGTAGTGTGGAAGAAGCGGCAGAAGCGGTGGGCCGCATTGGAAAAATTTCAAGAGCTGGTTGCCGGAAGGTATTCGAACGGCGCTTTACGGATCGGAGAATGACGGAGGACTACTTGCGGATCTATCGCCGAGTTGCAGAACAGCAAGCGCCGGTGCGGTTGTTGAGTGCGACCGGCGGGAAATCCGATAGCGAGGAACTTTTAGTGGAGCCCGCTGCTTAATTGCAGGACGTGATCCAAGTCGAGAATCAGTTTTATATTCTGGCTACTTCTGCTTCGTCAGAACACCGCTCTGGTGTGCTGAAGCATGGGGAGACCTTCCTCGTATTCAATCATCTCGGAAATATCGGAGGCATCGGTCCCAGCGAGCAAGGCTTGTACCATCGCGGCACGCGGCACCTCTGCCGTTATTCCCTGAAGATTGCCGATCGATCGCCACAATGGCTGCGTTCTTCCATGCGAGAAGACAATGCAGGGTTCACTCTGGAGCTCATGAATCCCGATATATACGACGGAGGTGAGTTGAGGCTTCCGCGTGGAACGCTGCATGTGTTTCGCATGGCATTTCTATGGCAGAACGTTCTCTACGACAAGCTTCGCGTCTCGAATTTCGGCATGCACCCGGTGCATACGATTTTGCACATTCAGTTCGGAGCTGATTTCCTCGACATTTTTCAGGTTCGCGGCACGAAACGGGAGAAAATGGGAGAGCTGTTTCGTCCCGAGATTAACGATGGAAGTGTGAGCTTGGCATATCAGGGCAGGGACGGCGTTCTTCGTCAGACGATTCTGCAGTTTTCTCCACGCCCATCGAAAATCACGCAAGATACGGCGACATTCTCCATCGATCTTGAACCCAAGCAAGAAGTGGTGCTGCAGGTGAACATCGTAGGCGAGCACCAGAGGGAGAACGGTCAAGTCTGCGATCTCGATCATGCAACGGCAGCAGCCTTGCAGAGCATTGAGCAGGCACATTCCCAATTTTGCCGAGTTTCCAGTTCTGGTCCTTTCTTCGACCGTTGGCTGACTCGCGCGGAAACGGACCTGCAAATGATGATCAACGGAAACCCGGAGGGGGCGTATCCCTACGCGGGAGTTCCCTGGTACAACACGGTCTTCGGGAGGGATGGGATCCTTACTGCGATGGAGTGCTTGTGGGCTTCGCCCTGGATCGCCGCCAGCGTGCTGAAATATCTTGCGCAAACGCAAGCCACCGAGGTGATTCCCGAGCAGGAGGCCGAGCCGGGAAAAATCGTGCATGAAATTCGACATGGCGAGATGGCCAATCTCAAGGAAGTTCCATTCGGCTGCTATTACGGGACGGTGGATGCCACACCTTTGTTCGTCATGCTGGCGGGTGCGTATCTCGAGCGTACCGGCGATCGCGAGTTAATTCGGGAGATCTGGCCCAACATTCTTGCGGCGCTTGACTGGATCGACAATTACGGCGATTCCGATCACGACGAATTCGTCGAGTACAGTGCGAAGTCACACAAGGGCCTTGTGCATCAAGGCTGGAAAGATTCGTACGACGCTATTTCTCACCAGAATGGAGATCTGGCGCAGCCGCCCATCGCTCTGTGTGAGGTGCAAGGATACGTTTATGCGGCGCGCAACTCCGCGGCCGAGATGGCGACACAGTTCAGCAATCAAGAGTTAGCGGGAAAACTTCTGCGGCAAGGGAAAACCTTGCAAGAAGCGTTCGAAGAAAAGTTCTGGGACGAAGAACTGGATACCTACGTTCTGGCGCTCGATCATGAAAAAAAGCCTTGCCGCGTGTTGGCCTCAAACGCAGGACACTGCTTATTTTCCGGTATTGCCAGTCCGGAGCGGGCACATCGTGTGATGAAAACCTTGCTGGGCGAAGACATGTGGTCCGGTTGGGGCGTGCGCACCCTGGGTTCTCGTGAAGTACGCTACAACCCGATGTCGTATCACAACGGTTCAGTCTGGCCTCACGACAATGCAATTATTGCCAGCGGATTTGCGCGATACGGCCATAAGAAAGAAGCAGGCCAGATGCTGGCAGCGCTATTCGACGCCAGCATGTTTATGGAATTGAATCGCCTTCCGGAGCTATTTTGCGGATTTCACCGCAGAAGTCTCGAGGAAGGCCCAACCCTTTATCCGGTTGCCTGTTCGCCGCAGGCGTGGGCTTCGGGGGCAACTTTTCTACTGATGGAGGCTTGCCTGGGCATCGCAGTGAGCCAGGTAAACAGATCTGTCACGTTTCGGTCTCCGTTCTTGCCGGAGTTTCTCAAGGAAATCCGGCTGGAGAACCTTCGCGTGGGCGAGGCCAGCGCGGAGATCTCCCTCTACCGCGAGAATGACGGAATGGCAGTCCACGTTTCGCGGAATGATGGAGACATCAAAGTGCAGATCGAAAACGGCTCCACGGCGCTTCCGGTTTGACTAGCAAGGCACTGACCACGGGAGCACAGAAGAGTTTCTTCTTGTGTCCCCCGTTGTGAACTCTTACCGAATCTCGACTACGTTAGGCTCTCGATCTGAGCTATTTGTGCTCCGCGCAACACTCTTTCTCGTGTGAATGCTTTTCAGGCTGAACATAGAGCTGCTTGGGATTGACCATGTAGCCATCGCCATACTTGTCGTGGTGACGGACCCACGCCATGGGATGTGCCAGCTGATCTTCATCACGGCCTTTGGCGGTGAGATCAAGCCAGTTGTAAGTGGGAACGAGAATGTCCAATCCGCGCGCGTAGGTTGAATAGGTGTGGAAGACCTCGCCATCTCGCTTGTAGAAGGCGCTGGCACCGGGACGTTCTTCAGACGGGAACTCGACCATCTCGTAGTTGTAGTAAACGTGCCCTTTCTCAGGTTCCTGTTCCGAGCGAGAGACGTGATAGTCGTAGTTGAAGTCGCTGCCAAAGGATGAGACCCATCGAAAGCGCCATCCCATGCGCTCCTTGAAGGCTTCGATCTCGGAGAGCGGAGCGCGGGAGATCGCCAGGAACGTTGTGTCGCGGGCAGCCAGATGAATGGTGATGCCGTCGAAACTGTCGGCGATATAGGAACAACTGGGACATCCTTCTTTCCATCCCGGACCAAGCATGAAGTGATAAACGAGAAGCTGGCTTCTACCATCGAAAAGATCAGCGAGCGTTTCTTTTCCCTCCGGGCCCTCAAACTTGTACTGCTTCTCGACTTTTTCCCAAGGAAGCTCGCGGCGTTTCTTGCTCAATTCGTCGCGAAGATGGGTGAACTCCCTTTCCTTAGCAAGAAATTCCTTGCGGGCGGCGACCCATTGCTCGTGACTGACTACTTTTGCTGCCGGAGTGGTCGTGTTCAATGTCGCGGTGGTCATGATCTTCGCTCCTTTGGGTTGATTCGGTCTCGATGCCGTGTTTCTTATTTCCGCCGAAAGTCTTAACTACCAGCGCCGTCACCCCGCCGGTTGATACGGCACTGCCTACCACCCAGACTGCGCTCGCCATGCATACCGGGCACATGTTGCCCTCCTGTTTTTCGAGTTCGGGTACTTGTTGCGACCCTCGCCTTGTGACTCCAGGCGCGATTGTGCGTTCCTTTAGCTCGCTTTCGTCTCTTCCTCGCGTCTGCGGATGGCGGCTCCTTTCGGGTCGGTTAGGAGATCGACCCACTTCGGGTGAGGCATTGGCTCGGCGCCGTAATTGTCGTGCCAGTTCCACCATTTGTACGGCGGAGTCTGGGGATAACCCTCAGGTGAGTCCTCCCAAGTCTCCTGCCGACCGAGCGGTGTGAGGTCGAGGTAGCTCCATGTGCTCCCCATTGCCTCGTCGCCGCGATTGTTGATGAAGTAGGTGCGGAACACCCGCTCGCCATCGCGGAAGAACACGTTATGACCGTGCCATTCATCGACCCCAAAGTCCTTGTCGAAATTGTCAGTGATGGTGTACCAAGGCATCTCCCAACCCATACGCGCCTTGAGACGCGCAATGTCCGCCTGTGGCGCGCGTGAGGCCCAGGCAAGAGTCGCGTCGCGAGCGTTCAGATGGGCCAGATGCGCGACCTGATCGGCGCCCAGCGAGCAGCCGCGGCAGGCGTGATCGGGCCAGCCGAATACTCCGGGCTCGAAGAAGGCGCGATACACAATCAATTGAGGACGCCCTTCGAATAAATCGAGCAGACTCACCGTACCCTTGGGCCCGACGAATTCATACTTCTTCTCTACCGCCGTCCACGGCATCCGCCTGCGTTCGGCGGCCACCGCGTCACGGGCGCGGGTCAAGGCCTTCTCTTTCACGAGGAGCTGTTGCCGGGCAGCCTCCCACTCCTGCGGCGAAACGATCGGGGCAGTCTTCATCGCGGTATTGCCTTTCACTTGATTCATTTTGTTTGTGGCCATATCACTTCTCCTTCCAAGGTCGTCCGAAATTACTTCGTGCGCTCTCCGGCTCGCGACTGGATTCGCGAATTGAGATGTTGCCAGCCCGCGCTCACTCCACGGCGGTGATCCTCCTGGATGACGCCGAACGCTTTGTGTTGAAAACGGATCAGCGTGCCTCCGTTCTCTTCGCTCAAGCGATACTGCAGATTATTCGTTACGGCATAGGACATGAACAGCGGCCCGCAGATTTCCAGCAGCGTCGGCCGTTTGATCGCTTGCACGTGTCCCCAGAGATGGCCGTTGTTATCACCAAGATCGCGGAACCAGCGGCCACCAGGCCACGGCTCGATTTTCATCGGCATTGGCACGGGATTTGGCCCCGGGCCCCCCTGATTATGTGGTCCTATTTCCTCAAGAATTGCCTCAAACGTTTTTTCGATGCTCGCGCGAACGTGGATTTCTTGCGTTATGACGAGTGTCAAACTTTCAATGCCGGGTGGTAGTGCGAGAGTCCCCATATATTTCTCCTGAGAGATTTCCGTTAACTGCGGTCGGAGTCTGCTGATTTTTCCGCTCGCTCTTTGATGCGGTTCAACTGATGCGCCCACAGTCGCTCAAAGGTTTTCGTCCATTCATGCAATGGACGAATGCCTTCGGGGTTCGTCTGGTAAAGCATATGCCTCCCATGCCGCCGGACACGCACGAGACCCACCTGATGAAGCACGCGCAGGTGCTTCGAGACCGACGGCTGCTCCAGACGCAGGCTGACTACGATCTCCCCCACCGAGCGCTCCTGAGGAGCGAGGTAGTCGAGAATCTGGCGCCGGCGCGGTTCGGCAACGGCATTGAAGGCGTCAGAGGTCGTAGCGGCTCGTGGCATAAGAGGACTATATATTCCTATATAGGAATATGTCAAGCGAGAAATTCTGCCGCGGGAGTTGGGAGGCTAGCGGACGTCACAACCTCGTCCTTCGGGCCGGCCATCCAAGACGCGGGTATTTCCCCGCAGATGTTCAAGCTTGTGGAGTTGCTGTGCTATTCCGTCACATTCGCCCCGCGACGGCTACGGCTGCTAATAGGTCATGGTGGATCGCGAGGAGCTTAGAGAACCCAGGAGTCGAATCCGGTAAAATTATGTGTTTTACTGGAAGCATCCTTGTTTACCGAACACATCCTGAGGATCGACTGCTGGGCATGGTCTGCGCCCAAGGGCGTCCTTCCCTATATCCGGCAGCACTTTCTTGACACTACCTTTCGCGGCCTCTATCACGTCAATGGATTCGATCTCGCGCTGCTGATCCCCTATTTCGTTGTTCTGATTCTGCTTGCAGCTTACGGCGTTCATCGGTACATCCTGGTTTTCCTTTATTACAAGCATCAGAAGAATCGAACTACGGAACCGGCGCAGCGTTTTGCAGAGTTGCCGCGCGTCACCGTACAGTTGCCGATTTTCAACGAGCAATACGTCATCGAACGTTTGCTCGAATCAGTCTGCAAGCTGGAATATCCGCAGGAAAAGCTCGACATCCAAGTGCTGGATGATTCGACGGATGAAACCATAGAGGTTGCCCGTGGCCTGGTGGAACGTTACGCTGCGCTGGGACATCCGGTCAGCTATCACCATCGCACGAATCGCTCCGGTTTCAAGGCTGGCGCGCTGGCTGAGGGACTAAAGACGGCTCAAGGCGAATTCGTTGCGATCTTCGACGCCGATTTCACACCGCCCGAGGATTTTTTGATGCGCGTGGTGCATCACTTCACCGATCCGAAGATCGGGATGGTGCAAACCCGTTGGACACACATTAACCGGAATTATTCTTTCCTGACGGAAGTCGAGGCGATCCTTCTTGACGGCCACTTTGTGCTGGAACACTCCGGCCGGGCGCGTACGGGATTATTTTTCAACTTCAATGGCACGGCCGGCATGTGGCGACGGCAAGCGATTGACGAGGCCGGCGGATGGCAGCACGATACGCTGACCGAAGACACCGATCTCTCTTATCGCGCCCAGTTGAAGGGTTGGAAATTCATTTATCTGCAGGATGTGGAATGTCCCGCAGAATTGCCTGTGGAGATGACCGCCTTCAAAACCCAGCAGGCGCGCTGGGCGAAGGGATTGATTCAAACGGGAAAGAAGATCCTGCCACGCGTGCTCAAGAGCGACGCGCCCTTGCATAACAAGATAGAAGCCTGGTATCACCTGACGGCGAATATCAGTTACCCATTGATGATCATGCTTTCGGTGCTCCTGCTGCCGGCCATGATTATTCGTTTCTATCAGGGCTGGTTTCAGATGCTGTACATCGACCTGCCGCTTTTCATGGCATCGACGTTTTCGATCTCGAGCTTCTATCTGGTTTCGCAGCGCGAACTGTTTCCGCGCAGCTGGCCGCGGGCATTGCTCTATCTGCCTTTTCTGATGGCGCTCGGAATTGGGCTGACGATCACGAATACGAAAGCCGTCATCGAAGCGCTGATCGGAAAGCAGTCGGCATTCGCGCGCACGCCGAAATACCGCGTCGAGTCGAAACAAGACAAAGTCGGCAAGACGAAGTATCGCAAGCGACTGGGTTGGGTACCGTGGCTGGAGGTGCTCATTGGCTGCTATTTCGCCCTGACGGTCTATTATGCGATCGAGAACGAAAACTACATCACGGTTCCGTTCCTGCTGCTCTTCGTTGTCGGATATTGGTATACGGGACTGATGTCGCTGCTGCAAGGCCGCTTCGGCCGCGCTTCTTCCAGCACAACCAGCCATACGAAACCATTTCCAGTTGGAGTTTAGCCGAGACCAGTTGTGGTTTTGCGTTGACTCGTCAGTTACAATCCATCCTCTAAGATTCTTAACGGCACTGACTCCACGCTGTGGATGAAGTCCGTTTCTCGGAGGACGCGATGCTCCTCTCCAGCAAAATCTTCCACACGGCTGCTTTTGTACTTCTCCTGGGATTAACGCTGAGCTGTAACTCGGCGCACGATTCGAACGAGTATTTCGTCCTCGTCTCGGCCAACCTGCAGGTGCCTTACTGGAAGGCTGCGGCCGCGGGATTTACGAATGCTGCGACACAAATGAAAGTGCGCTCCGACATTCTTGGCCCCCAGACCTTCGATCCCAAAGCCGAGCGCGACGCACTGGATGACGCCACACAGCGGAAGGCAACGGGCATTCTGCTCGATGTAACCGATGCAGGGTTGCTCAAGGATGGCATCAGCAAGGCGATCGCCGCCGGGATTCCGGTCATCACCATCGATTCGGATGCCCCAGCAAGCAAGCGGTTGTTCTTTATCGGAACGAACAACTATCAGGCAGGATTCACCGGCGGACAACGGCTTGCACAAGAACTAAAGGGCAAAGGCAACGTGGTCGTTTTCACTATGCCCGATCAGCCCAATTTGCAGGATCGATTGCGTGGTTATAAAGATGCGCTCGCCCGCACGCCGCAAATCAACATCATGCGGATTGTCGATATCCAGGGCGATCCGCGAATCGCTTTCGACACGACCACGCAGATGATCGGCAAAGAGCGGGATAAGGTGAACGCTTTCGTCTGCCTCGAGGCACAATCCGGCAAAGAAGTCGCGAGCGTGCTCAGCAGCTATCACGTAAGCGACAAGGTTGTGATGGCGATGGATACCGATCCGGAAACGCTGGACTGGATCCAGAAAGGTGGCATCGTTGCGACCATCGCGCAGAAGCCGTACACAATGGCTTTCGTGGGGATGCAATCTCTCGACAACTTGTATCATCACAAGCCGCCGTCGCTCGATGAGGACTGGTCGAAAGATAGCTACTCACCGATCCCGAGTTTTGTAGACACCGGATCAGCCTTGATCGACAAGAACAACGTAGAATCATTCATTCAGGCGGGGAAGAATCTCTCCGCGCCGAAGTGAGAACGGCGATTCAAAATTAGATTCTTACTGGAGCCTCGATGCGAAAGCTGCTGCTTCTCGTCATTTATTTAACCGTAGCCTGCCTTACTGCAGGATCGCTGGAAAAACAACCACCGTCGGACTATCACACGCGGCGCGAAACATTGGCCAAGAAGGCCGGCGGAGTCGTCGTTCTCATGGCGCCGTTGGAGGCGATGGACTCGGTTTACGAATTCCGCCAGGACAGTAACTTCTACTATATTTCGGGTGTGACGGTTCCCGGCGCCGCTGTGTTGATTGCGCCTGCGACCGAAGCGCACGATGATAATCCGGCGCGCGCCTACACTGAGTTTCTCTTTCTGCCGCCCCGCAATGCACGACTGGAAAAATACACCGGCCCTCAACTTGGCGCGGATACGCCAGATATAACCAAGACAACTGGCTTCGATCATGTCGAGGAGATGAGCAAGCTTCCGGAGGAGGTTGCGAAAGTTCTGTCGGGCGGACGTCCAGTCATCTATACCGATGTTTCCTCGCAAGGCGAACCCACGACCAGCGTACAAGCGCTCGACTTTCTAAAGCGCACGAACACCATGGTCTTCTTCCAGGACGTCAAGCCGATGCTTTCATCGATGCGGACGGTGAAAGATGCTGGCGAAATTGAGTTGCTCAAGAAAGCGGTCGACGCCTCCGCGGCAGCGCACTTAGCCGCGATGAAAGCGGTTAAGCCGAACGTGACAGAGTACGAGATTTCCGGCCTGATGCAATATGAATGGACGCGGCGCGGCTGCGAGCGGCCATCATACGCGCCCATAGTCGGTTCCGGGCACAATTCAACCGTTTTGCATTATTCGGAAGACACGAACACGATGAGATCTGGCGATGTTGTCGTGATCGACGCGGCTTGCGAATATTCCATGTACGCGGCTGACATTACGCGCACGCTGCCGGTAGACGGACATTTCACCGCTCGCCAGCTCGAAATCTATGACATCGTTTTGGGAGCCCAGCAGGCGGCTATCGATGCATTTCAATCGGGTAAGTCGATGCTGGTAGGAAACCCGGACGTGTCATTGGACAAAGTCGCGCGCGACTACATCAAGACACACGGCAAAGATCTTCATGGGCAGCCGCTGGATCAGTATTTCATTCACGGCCTCGGGCATTATCTCGGTCTGCATGTGCATGATCCCGGCGATTACAAGGTTCCGCTGGGACCCGGAATGGCGTTCACCATCGAGCCCGGAATTTATATTCCGGAAGAAAACATCGGAGTTCGCATCGAAGATGATTTTCTTGTCGGGCAGGATGGCAAGTTAATCAAGCTGAGCGCCGCGGTGCCATCCAAAGCGGAAGATGTAGAGAAGGCGATGGCAGGGAAGTAGGAGGAACCAGTCGGGTTCGCTTCTGTTCTGCCATGATTGGCGGAGAGAATTTTACAGCCAACCCACTACCTTCAGGCTCGCCTATCCCGACTGGATCGGGATCAAGAAAACGACCAATGTGCAATGGGGCGGTCCCGTAGCCGGCGTTGAGGATCGTTCGCTTGACATTCTGTCCTACACGCCCAAACCATCCGTGGTGCCCTGAGTCAGCGAGGCGTCTATTCGGGTATCAGGTCGCCCAAAGCTCAAATGAAGTTGGGGAGCTGCACATTGTCCAGTATGCTGAGCGGATGCAAGAAACTGCTCCAGATCCCGCCATTGAGTTCAAGGAGGTCTCGTACGCAATCGGAGGGGAACCTCTGTTGCGGAGCTTTAGCCTTTTAGTCCATCCCGGCGAGATTCTGGTATTGCTGGGACGCAGCGGTTCCGGAAAGACGACCAGTCTTAAGCTCATCAATCGCCTGGTGTCGCCCTCTTCGGGCGAAATTCTCGTTCATGGGATGCCGAACTCGCAGACCGACCTTATTCAACTGCGGCGCGGTATTGGTTATGTCATTCAAGATGTCGGATTATTTCCGCATCTGACCGTTGAAAAGAACATTGCGCTGGTTCCGCGGATGCAAGGATGGACGGCCGAACGTATTCGCGCGCGGATACAGCAAATGCTCAAACTCGTGGGGCTTTCCCAGGAAATGGGGTCGCGTTATCCACATCAGCTCTCTGGTGGCCAGAGGCAAAGAGTGGGAGTGGCGCGAGCGCTTGCTGCTGATCCGGAGATTGTGCTGATGGATGAACCATTCGGCGCGCTCGATCCGCTCACCCGCGACGAGCTACAGCGGGAGTTTCTCTCATTGCAGAAGGAACTGCGTAAGACGGTTGTTTTCGTTACGCACGATTTACGCGAAGCCATGTTGATGGGTTCGCGCATTGCCTTGCTGGAAGCGGGCAAACTCGTGGTCGTTTTAAATCCTCGTGAGTTCCTGCATTCGGATGATCCGCTGGCATCCGCATACGTTCGTGCATTTGGAGATGGCCTGGAGTCGATAGCCAATCGGGGGGAATCATGAGCGTTTTGCAATTTATGCTGCAAAACCGGGGACAAGTGTTCGAGCTCACTCTCGAACATTTATGGATGGTCGGCGTTTCTACTCTCTACGCGATCCTCGTGGGCATTCCGTTAGGGATCCTGATTGCACATCGGCCAGTGTTCAACAAGCCAGTGCTCGCGGGAGCAAACATCATTCAAACCATCCCCAGCCTGGCCCTCTTCGGATTCTTGCTGCCGTTGCCTTGGCTAGGAGAACGAGCCGATCGGCTCGCGATTCTTGCACTGACTCTGTATGCGTTGCTGCCGATTATTCGCAACACCTACACCGGAATCCGCGGCATCGAACCCGCGGTGCTGGAAGCTGGGCGCGGCATGGGACTCACTGAGATGCAGTTGCTCACGCAAGTGGAACTACCCTTAGCGGTCAGCGTCATTCTGTCGGGAGTGCGGACGGCGGTTGTGATTTCGATCGGGCTGGCGACTATAGCGGCGGCCATCGGGGCGGGTGGCTTGGGAGAATTCATTTTTCGCGGATTGGCCATGGTCGATAATCGGGTGATATTTGCTGGAGCAATTCCGGCAGCTGCACTCGCCTTGCTAGCCGATCTCGGTATGGGATCGCTGGAAAGGCATCTTCAACCGCGATGAGAAACCGTCGTCATCGTTGGGCGGTGACCAGTTTAATCTTGCCGTTGCTTCTTTCCTGTTCTTGCTCGATGAGCAAGAATCGCGTCGTCATTGGCTCGAAGAACTTTACCGAGTCATTAATTCTGGGCGAGCTGATGGCACAGCAGATCGAAACCCACACTCAGTTGAAGGTTGAACGGCGCTTTTATCTGGCGGGAACCTATATCTGCCAGCAGGCCATTCTGGCGGGCCGCATCGATATATATCCCGAATATACCGGGACAGCGCTAACGGCGATCCTTAAAGAAAAAGCAAGCAGCGAGGAGAATGCGGTGTATCAGGAGGTAAAGAGAGAATACGAAAATCGTTTCCACCTCACACTCGGCCGCCCATTTGGGTTCAACGACACCTTCGCGATGGAAATTCGCGGCGAAGATGCCCGCCGCTTGCACATTGAAACTCTTTCCCAGGCCGTGCCGTTTGCGCCACAGTGGCGAGCCGGATTTGGCTATGAGTTCATCGAGCGTCCAGATGGTTATCGCGGGCTCGCCGCCGCTTATGGATTGCATTTTGAGGGGGAACCGCGCGTGATGGACTTAGGACTGCTGGCGCGGGCACTGCACGATCATGAGATCGATATCGCGGCCGGCAATGCCACGGACGGACTTATTTCCGCGATGGATTTTTTCATCCTTGCCGATGATCGACATTACTTTCCGGCTTATCAGGCCGTTCCTGTGCTACGGATGCAAAGCCTGCAGGAGCATCCAGAGCTAGCTGTGGCCTTAGAGCCGCTCGCCGGGAAAATCTCGGATACAGACATGCAGCACTTGAATTATCAGGCGGATGGGCTTCATGAAGATGTTTCTAATATCGTTCGGGAGTTTCTACGCAGCCGGCATCTGATTCCTTAGTATTGCTTGGCTTCGACTCGGCGCCCTCAAAACTGTCCAGAAAAAAGGCTATTTCGACTGCGACCTTGTCCACGGGTCGAACATCTAAGCCAAAGTCGGTCGGAAGGGGTCTGCCACATCGGCAGGAGGTTTTTCATGCTCGCCACAGAAAATGGCGTGACCGCGCAGCAATCGGTGCTGCTGCGAATTTCCCTCGCCCGGCAACAAAGCGACGGTCTTTTCAAGATCGTGCGCTCAGATTCGATTTACGAGCGGCCCATTCCCGAGCGACATCGCATCATTTTCTATCTTGGTCATCTGGAAGCGTTCGACTGGAACCTGCTGTACGACGTTCTGAGATTGAAGAGCTTTTACTCCGCATTCGATCGGCTCTTTGCCTTTGGTATCGATCCTGTCGGCGGCGGCCTGCCTTCCGATCAACCGTCCGACTGGCCCCCGGTTCAGAAGGTTCGGGAGTATGTGGACCGTGTTCGGAGTTCTGTGGACGGCCGGCTCTCAGAAGTGGAATGGACCGATGTGGAACGAGATGGATTCCCGCTCGATACGCTGCTTAACGTTGCGATCGAACATCGATTGATGCATCTCGAAACCTTGGCTTATATGCTGCATCAGTTGCCGCTGAGTGCAAAGGTAAGGCAAACGGATCCCCAATCTCCCACCAGTTCTGATCCTGTACATCGAATGATAAAAATCCCGGAGGGTATCGCCACACTTGGCCTAGCTCGCGACGGGGGAAGTTTCGGCTGGGACAACGAATATGAGCGGCATTCGGTTCATGTCCCCGGATTTGAAATCGATCGCTATCCGGTCACGAACCAGCAGTTTCTAGCCTTTCTGAACGCTGGCGGTTACGAAAATCGCGCGCTCTGGACTGATGAAAATTGGGAATGGAAGGCCAAGCGGGAGATCGCGCAACCGGTGTTCTGGAGGAAATCCGGCGACGCATGGCTGTATCGCACCATGTTCGATGAGATTCCGTTGCCTGCACATTGGCCGGCGTACGTTAGTCATGCGGAGGCGAGCGCGTATGCCCGCTGGGCAGGGAAGTCGTTGCCTTCCGAGGAACAGTGGCATCGCGCTGCTTATGGAACAACGGGAGCAGGGGAAAGCGTATACGCGTGGGGTCACCAGGAACCGAACCTTGCATACGGAAACTTCAATTTCGAGCGATGGAATCCCGTCCCGGTGAACGCACACCCTGCAGGTGCGAGCGCGTTTGGAGTGGAAGACATGCTGGGGAATGGTTGGGAGTGGACCTCGACCCTCTTTGCTCCCTTTGAGGGATTTGAACCTTTCCCGTTTTATCGCGGATATTCGGCCGATTTTTTTGATGGCAGACACTTCGTCATGAAAGGCGGTTCCGCTCGCACTGCCGCGTGCATGTTGCGTCCGACATTTCGCAACTGGTTCCAACCACGGTACCAGTACGTATATGCAGGATTTCGTTGCGTGATCCGGTGACCGCTTCGTGAAGGTGATAGATCAAGACGAACGAAGGAGTTTTGCATGCTTGTACAAGCGATTACGGCCAATGTCGCCGAAGAGTTTGCCAATGAAGTCAGAGCAGGACTGACATGCATAGGACAGAAGGAACTTCCCTCGAAGTATCTATATGACGACGTGGGGTCGGCATTATTTGAAGTCATCAGCCATCTTCCGGAATACGGTTTGACGCGTGCTGACAGTCGCTTGCTTCGGCGTCACGCCCGCGAAATTGTGGACCTCATCCCCGGCCCCATTGCGGTAGCGGAATTGGGCAGCGGCAGCGGAAAGAAAACGCGTTGGATTTTGGAAGCCCTCTCTCGTCGGCAACGGACTTTCTATTATCCCGTCGAGATCTCCCGCTCGGCGTTGGCGATGTGCGAGCGGGAGCTCAGCGATCTTGATTCCGTCAGCATCGTGGGATTTGAACGCGAATATCTCGATGGGTTGCTCGAAGTGGCGGCCAGGCGGAAAGGAGAGCAGCGGCTACTGGTGCTGTTTCTGGGCAGCACCATTGGAAACTTCGATCGCCAGGCCGGATTGCAGTTTCTCGCCGAAGTGCGGCGGATCCTCGAACCCGGCGACTCGCTGCTGTTGGGGACGGATCTGGAAAAGTCTGAGTCGCAGCTTATCCAGGCCTACGACGACGAGCTTGGGGTGACAGCTGCCTTCAATCTGAATTTGTTGGCCCGCATCAATCGCGAGCTTGGCGCTGATTTTGACCTGCAGCAGTTCGTTCACGTGGCACGGATCAACCGCAGAGCCCGCAGCGTTGAGATGCATCTCGAGGCCACGCAGCGGCAGCGAGTAAGTATTCCTGCTGCGCGCCTATGCGTGGAGTTTCTTGCCGGGGAGACGATTTGGACGGAAAGCAGCCACAAGTATTCCGCCGAGGAGATATCCGAAATGGCTGCGGACGCAGGTTTTCGTTGCGAGGCGCAGTGGGTTGACGAGCAGTGGCCCTTTGCCGAAAATCTGCTGATCGCGGAGTGATACTGGCCGCGTCTTTCAGGATTCCCCGGTTCTTCGCCAGGATCGCAAGTTGACCGCGCTGACAACGATACAAAACACGTTGGCGGGGATGAATCCTAGTTGTGCCGTTCGGACTCCAATAATACACATCAGTACGCTATTGACAGTGGCCAGCGCCCAGCCTTCCCAACACCGCCGTCCAACGAGTATTGTGGAAGAAATAGTCAGCAAGCAAGAGAGATAATCAAGCCGCAACACAAGATAAAAGACCTCCGCCAGACATTTTCGCGGAGGATGGGGAACCTGATCAGTGATTGAATGCCTTCGCAGGTAACGCAGGTAACTTGACCAGTCCCGAGAAAGTTTGCCGGAGGGGTTATGGCCGAAAAGTGTAGTCATCTCGATCAGATCAAGATCACTACGACCGATAAACATGTTTGTGAAGACTGTGTGAAAACCGGTGATACTTGGGTGCATCTGCGGATGTGCCTGAGTTGCGGACACGTGGGCTGCTGCGATTCATCGAAGAATAAACACGCCACCAAGCATTTTCACCACTCGAAGCATGCGCTTATGCGATCGATCGAACCTGGCGAAAGCTGGGTCTGGTGTTATGTGGATGAAATGGAAGCCGGCGAAATCGCGGCTTAAGAGAAATTCTGAGGTCATCGAGGCCTCGACAGGATTACATGCCGAAACCGATTTTATTGAGCGTGGACGACGATGCGGACGTTTTGCGAGCGGTAGAACGGGACCTGCGTTCGCATTACGGCGCCGATTACCGCGTGATCGGGAGTGACTCGCCTCATGGTGCGCTTGATCTGGTAAAAGAACTAAAAGTTCGTAATGATGCCGTGGCGCTTCTGCTGGCTGACCAGCGCATGCCTCAGATGGATGGCGTCCACTTCCTGCAGGAAGCTCGAAAAGTCTATCCCAGCGCGAAACGCGCGCTGTTGACCGCCTATGCGGATACGAATGCGGCCATTGACGCGATTAACCAGGCGGGCATCGACTACTTTTTCCTGAAACCCTGGGACCCTCCCGCGGAGAGACTCTATCCACAACTCGACGACCTGCTGGACGACTGGCAGGCGTCGTACCATCCGGCATTTCAAGGGATTCGCGTGCTGGGAACGCGCTGGTCCCCGAGGGCTTACGAAATGCGCGATTTTCTGGCGCGAAATCACATCCCGTATCAGTGGATTGATGTTGAGATATCGGCCAGCGATCCGGAGACCAAGCTTCTGTTGGAGACGATTACTCCGGAGCCAGGTGATCTTCCGCTCGTGCTGTTTCCGGATGGCACGAAGTTGTTGAAGACTGCGCCCTCGCAAGTGGCACAGAAGGTGGGTCTGCGAACGCGCGCGCAAACGAGCTTCTACGATCTGGCGATTATCGGAGGAGGGCCGGCGGGACTGGCCGCTGCTGTGTATGGCGCGTCTGAGGGATTGCACACGGTCATGATAGAGCGCGAGGCGCCGGGCGGTCAGGCGGGCATGAGCTCCCGCATCGAAAACTACCTGGGATTCCCGAGCGGGCTCAGTGGTGGCGACCTTGCCAGACGCGGTGTCGTGCAGGCGCAGAGATTCGGTGTGGAGATTCTTGCTCCGCAGGAAGCCGTTGCGGTCCGGGCAGAGGGTCCCTATCGCATCGTCAAGACCGCGGATGGATCAGAGATTTCTTGTCACGCACTCATGATCGCAACCGGAGTGCAGTGGCGGCGGCTGCAAGCGCCAGGCATCGATCGTCTTCACGGAGCGGGAGTATATTACGGCGGCGGTGCAACCGAAGCACTGTCCTGCACTGGCGAAGCCGTTTATGTGGTAGGAGGGGCAAACTCCGCCGGTCAAGCCGCTATGAACTTTTCCAAGTATGCCGACAAGGTGGTCATGCTGGTTCGCGGAGACTCATTGGCCAGCACGATGTCGCAATACCTGATTGACCAGATCAAACAGACCCCAAACATACAGATTTGGACCCATGCGAGTGTGGCTGAAGTTCACGGTGAGGACCACCTGGAAGCTATCTCTGTACTTTGCTCGGATACGGAGAAGATCGAGCGTGTGCTGGCCTGCGTGATGTTCATTTTCATTGGGGCCTTGCCCGAGACGGACTGGCTCGCCAGTTTTGTCGAGCGCGATGAACGCGGGTTTGTCTTGACCGGCCCTGACCTTTTGCAAGATGGGAAAATGCCGAAAGGCTGGCCGCTCGAACGAGATCCTTACCTGCTGGAAGCGAGCATTCCCGGCGTATTTGCCGTGGGCGACGTACGGCACGGTTCGATTAAGCGTGTGGCATCGGGAGTCGGCGAAGGTTCAGTTGGAGTGCAGTTTATTCATCAATATCTGAGCAAGGTATAAATGGCGGACATTGCTGAGCTTCGAAACGTTCCTGCATTTTCAGACCTGCCTCAAGAGCAACTCGCGTGGTTCCTCAGCCAGTGTCAGGAACTGAATTTGAACGCAGGCGAAATCTACGTTCGTTCAGACCAGCCCGCTGACGCGATGTATGTGCTGCTGGAAGGAGATTTCCAGCTGCGCGGAGAGCTCAGCGGAGAGAATATCACCCTTCATTTGAAAGCCGGCGAAGTCACCGGCACACTTCCGTTCTCGAGAATGAAGTTGTTCACGATGACGGGAAGAGCGATTACGGCCGCGCGAGCACTGCGGTTTCCCGCTTCGAAATTTCCCGAACTCGTGCAGAAAATGCCGGAGCTGACGACGCGCCTTGTTGGGCTGATGTCAGATCGAATCCGCGAGGCTACGCGTCACGAACAGCAACGCGATCGACTGGCAAGCTTGGGAAAGTTATCTGCCGGATTGGCGCACGAACTCAACAATCCTGCTTCGGCCGCCAAGCGCGCTGCGAGCCAGTTGCGGTCCATCCTCAAACGCATTCGCGATGCCAGTCATGATCTTGGTGCCCGTGAATTGACGGCAGCGCAGAAATCAGAGATCGAAAAATTAGAAGCTTCCGTTACGCAAAACGAAGCGCCACCGCCGGATCCGCTCACCGCCAGCGAGCTTGAAGACCGCATCGATTCAGTTCTACGCAACCATGGCCAGAGCCATCTATGGCAACTCTCTGCGAGTTTGGCGCGAAAGAACTTTCCGCCGGAAGCTCTGGAGGGTCTCTTCGCGGCTCTCGGGGCGGAAACCGGGGGAGTGGCGCTCACACGCATTGCCGCGTCCGTTGAAATTGCCGAATTGTTGCACGAGATCGAGAGCAGCACTTCCCGCATATCCGAACTGGTCGCAGCCATCAAGGAATACACCTACATGGATCAGTCTCCCGTGCAAAATGTCGATATCGTGAAAAGCCTTGAGACCACGCTGACGATCATGAATCACAAGTTAAAACGCGGGGTTACGGTAAAGCGGGAGTATCAACGCGTTCCCCTCTTAGTGAATTCGTTTGGAAGCGAGCTCAACCAGGTGTGGACGAACATCATCGACAATGCGATCGACGCCATGGGGGGCAAAGGAGAACTGACGGTCCGCACCTATCGTGAAGATGGCTGCGTTGTCGTGGAAATTGACGACAGCGGACCGGGCATTCCAGAAGAAATTCAGACTCGCATCTTCGAGCCGTTCTTCACGACCAAGGGAGTGGGGGAGGGAACCGGTCTTGGCTTGGATACGGTGCGACGCATCGTCAGAAAACATAACGGTAATGTGCAAGTGAACTCTCACCCTGGAGATACGCGCTTCGAAATCCGGCTACCGCTGGCGGAAATGTCGCCTGGATCCGCGGAGAGCGTCTCGGGCAGTAGAAGTTCTAGCGATGGTCGATAGATTTCCGGTATGATATTGGTCCTAATGGGTGTTACCGGATCCGGCAAAACGACGACTGGAACCCTGTTGGCTTCCGAACTCGGATGGAAGTTCGTGGACGGAGACGATTTCCATTCGCAGTCGAACATAGAAAAGATTCTTCGCGGAATCGCGCTGACCGACGAAGATCGGCGCCCGTGGCTGGCTCGGCTCCGAAATCAGATTCAATCCTGGATCGCTCAACATCAAAACGTGATTCTTGCCTGCTCAGCGCTGAAAGAGAGTTACCGGCAGGAACTGAAAGTTGATGCAGAAGTAAAATTCGTCTACCTGAAGGGCAGCCTCGAATTGATTCGCGAACGTCTGCGGGCCCGTCACGGCCACTTTGCGGGCGTAGAGCTTCTGGCCAGCCAGTTTGCCGACCTCGAAGAGCCAGAGAATGCAGTGATGGTTGATATATCGGGATCTCCGAGTCAGATTGTCAGGGAAATTCGCGAAAGACTGTCTCTGTCGTAGAATCCTCAGACTACGGAACCAACATCATCCCAAGTTTCGCCTGAGCGGCTTGAATCGATCGTCGTCGCACGACTGATGTGGCGGCTCATGCCTTTCTTGTTTTTGCTCTACATCATTGCCTACCTGGATCGGATTAACGTCAGTTTCGCAGTATTGCAGATGCGTGGCCCACTTGGCCTGAGCGATCGCGTTTATGGACGTGCGGCGGGAATCTTTTTCGCGGGCTATTTCTTCTTTCAGGTGCCCAGCAATTTCGTACTGGAAAGGGTTGGCGTGCGCCGCTGGATCTCCTTCCTGATGGCGGCGTGGGGCGTGATTTCGTGTCTGATGGTTTTCGTTCAAGGACCAGTCAGTTTCTACACGTTGCGGTTCCTGCTGGGAGCAGCGGAGGCAGGATTCTTTCCGGGAATTATTTATTACATGAAGCGATGGTTCCCGACGGCGGCAAGAGCGCGCGCCGTGGCGTGGTTTATGACGGCAAATCCTATCGCGGGAATCGTGGGCAGTCCTATTTCCGGCGCGTTGCTTGGCTTGAGCGGCAAGGGATTCACGGGCTGGCAATGGATGTTTGTGATCGAGGGTGCTCCGGCGATTCTGATGAGCGGGATCGTTCTATGGACCCTGGCGGATAATCCCGAGCAGGCAAAATGGCTAAAGGATGAGCAACGCCGGTGGCTTCTGGAGACTTTGGAGAAAGAACGGAACGCAGAAGACACTCAAGGGGGAGGTTTCTGGCCGGCACTAGTGAGCGGAAGAATCTGGCTACTGTCTCTTGTGTACTTTGGCGTCTCGACCACGATGTATGGCGTGACTCTCTGGCTACCCAGCCTCATTCGAAGCGTCTCGGGCCTCAGTTATTTCTGGACGGGAGTTGTGGCAGTGATCCCGTTTGTTGTGACCGCGGCCGCCATGGTTCTGGTGGGAATACATTCCGACCGCAGCGCCGAGCGGCGCTGGCATACCGCCATTCCGGCATTCATAGGGGCCGCAGGGCTGGTCTTAGCGGCATATGTCGGATCGCCTTTCCTGATTGTAGCTGGCATTGGGCTTGGCCTGGCCTGCGCCGAGGCGATGGTCGGACCATTCTGGGCGATGGCCACATCGCAGATGGCCGGCATTTCAGCCGCTGCAGGAATCGCCGTGATTAACTCGCTCGCGAACCTCGGAGGATATTTCGGCCCGGATATTGTTGGCTTCTTTCGGAGTTCGGATAACAGCTTTCGGGGAGGGTTGCTGGCCATCGGTGCAACCGTTGCGGTTAGCGGCGCCGTGGCGCTGGTGATTGGGCGAAAGGTTGATACTTCGAAATCGAACTGAACTTCCTGTTAAGGAACTGATGTTAGACATTTTGGTGCGCCGCTATGCAAGTTGGTTTAGCCTTTCCTACGCCCAGCCGCTTCAATTGTTTACAATATAAGCTTTGCTGGAATGCAAGTTTGCAAGCGTAGATAGAGGCGAAGCGTAAGTTTGGAACAACCGAACCCCAATCATAGCCCGGCGCCTACAGTTTATTGGCGCGTCGAAGGCGGCTTACTAGACCTGACTGTCGTCCGGCCAGTGGCTTTCTTCACATGGAACGCCCAGACCTTTTCCGGACGCCTGCGCCGACGCGGATTGATCTTCCTGATGGCCCTGTTGCGGCCATTTCTATATTCGGCCAACCGGAAGTTCGCGACCCGGGCGGTGCACACCGTTCTGCGGGGTGTTTCCCGCGACCGGCTGGACCTGCTGGGAGAAGAATTCTTCCAGTACAAGCTAAAGCCCCGCCTGAAGAAAGAGGGCGCGCAAAAAGTGCGCGAACTGGTTGAATCAGGAGCCGACGTTGTGTTGGTCAGCCAGGCTCTGGAGCACGTCATGCGCCCGCTGGCGCAACATCTGGGTGTCAAGCATATTGTGGCGAACCGTCTTGAGTTCCGCGATGGCATCGCGACAGGCAGACTCCTCGATCCGGTGATTCGTCCACGCGGAGCTTTCGCCCCACTGCGCGAAAACATGCCCGACGGACGCCGAGCCCCTAAGACGCTGGCACGCCATCTGGATATCTCTTTGGAAGAGCTACGTGGCGCCATCATTCCCGCGGAGCGCCAGATTTCCAAGCCGGTTCGCCCCATCGTTTACTTTGAAAGCCGAAGGCAGACGGAAGGGTTCTCGGTCCGTAAGGCATTTGATGGGAAGCACGTGATGCTGATTGGTGTGACGGGCTTTATCGGCAAGGTGTGGCTCGTGAATACTTTGATGGATTTGCCGTCGGTGGGGCGAATCTACTTGCTGATTCGCAAACAGAAATCTAATCCGGCCGAACGCCGCTTCGAAAAAATGGTGGAAGATTCGCCGGTATTCGATCCGCTGTTTGAGAAATATGGCGCGCGCCTGACCGATTTTCTGCGTGACCGGGTCGAAATTATTGAAGGGGATGTTACGGAACCCGGGCTTAGCCTGGATACTGATACAGCGCGGCGCTTACAGAAGAGGCTCGATGTCATTGTCAACAGTTCTGGCTTAACCGACTTCAATCCTGACTTGCGGGACGCTCTGGTAACCAATACCGATGCAGCTCTCAACGTTGTCGAATTCATTCGTTCCTCCGATCACGCCGGGTTGGTGCATCTTTCCACGTGTTATGTCGCGGGCGAACAGGATGGACGGGTGGGCGAGAAACTTGTTCCTAATTACAACCCGCGTGGACTGAGCGATTTCGATGCTGAACGCGAATGGAATGCGCTGCATGAGTTGATCAAACAAGCCGACGAGCAGTCGCAGAGCGAAGAAGTTACCTCGGGCTTGCGCATGCAAGCCATGGCGAAAGAGCATGCGGCGAAGGATCTCCGCGGCGCGGCGCTCGAAAATCAAATACGAAAAAATCGTGTGCGGTGGCTGAAGACCTATCTGACCGAATCGGGCACGAGGCGCGCCAAGGAGCTGGGCTGGCCGAATACATATACTCTGACCAAGAGCCTGGCAGAGTCGCTGATTGTCAAACAAGGCGCCGGCCTTCCCATCGCGATTGCGCGCCCTGCCATAGTCGAAACGTCGGTGGCCAAGCCATTCCTGGGCTGGAATGAGGGAATCAATACTTCGGCGTCGCTCTCTTACTTGCTGGGAACTTACTTTCGCCAACTGCCGTCCAATGAGAGCAAGCGGCTCGACATTATTCCGGTGGATTCCGTCTGTGCCGGCATGACCTTGATAGCTGCGGCGGTCATGGAGCGGCGTCACGATCCGCTGTACCAGCTCGCCACGTCGGTCACTAATCCATGCGATATGGGGCGCTCGATCGAATTGACGTCGCTAGCTCACCGCAAGCATTATCGCGCCCAGGAGGGGCTGGAGTCGTGGCTGCGCCTGCGTTTTGACGCAATTCCGGTTTCCAAGGCGCGCTACAATCGATTGTCAGCGCCCGCGCAAAGAGCCATTGTGAAATCCATTCAGCGCATCATGTCGCCGCTTCCGCTCAAGAAGGCGCCACTCGCGAAAACCGAACGCAACCTCGAGCGCCTGGAAAAACTGATCGAACTCTTCGAACCTTTCATTCTTCTGAATGAGCACGATTTCGCGGCGGAGAACATTGAAAAGCTTTCTCAGGCGCTGGTGCCCGAAGAGCGTGATAGCTTCATGTACGACACGCGCTCGATCGACTGGTGGGAGTACTGGATCAACATCCACATTCCGGCGCTTCGCCGCTGGACCTATCCTTTAATTGAAGGCCGCCCGTTGGAGGCGCGGCCGGCGCGTACCTTTCAACTTTCTCCCGCCAACGGCGATACGGTAAAAACCGGGACTAACGGAGCAACGTGGCGATATTCCTGACCGGGGCGACCGGATACATCGGCGCACATGTAGCCGCGAATCTGCTGGATGGATACGGAGCAGCCTTGAACCTGCTGGTTCGCGCGCGGGATAAACAAGAGGCCCAACTGCGATTGTGGCGCTCCATGCAGTTGCACCTGGACTTCCCGCAATTCTATGAGCACCTGCAGACGAAGATGCGGATTTTTGTTGGTGACGTGACGTCGCCGGGATTCGGCTTGGACCGTGACGAATACGATCGGCTGGTTCATACGACGGACTCGGTGATCCATTGCGCGGCTTCGTTGAATCGCAAATCCGAGAAGACTTGTCTGAATGTAAATCTTCGCGGCACGCTCGAAGTGCTTACGCTGGCACGCCACGCCGAGCATTACCATGGGCTGCGGCGCTTTAGTGAAGTCAGCACGGTCGCAGTTGCGGGAAAGCGGCAAAACGAGGTGGTCACCGAAGACCGCGCGATTGACTGGGACCGATCGGATTACGATCCTTACGCCCGCACCAAGAAATTCTGCGAGCACATGACGCGAGTGCTTTTGCCGGATACTCCGAAAACCGTGTTCCGCCCGAGCATCGTATTAGGCGACAGCCGCCATGCCGAGACCACGCAGTTCGACATGGTCAAAGCGTTCGTGTTTCTTGCCGGTTTGCCGGTGCTGCCTTTTCGCTCGCGGGACAAGATTGATATTGTCAATGTCGACTTCGTCGCAGATGCGATTTCGACGTTGCATCAGAAAGATCAGCCGCAATATGACATCTATCATCTTTCCTCCGGGACGGCGTCGCAGACGTTTCGCGAACTGACGCAAGCTTTGGCAGCAGCGCAACAGAAACGCGGTCCCATTTTTTTGCCGTTCACGGAGAAGCCCTTCAACAGCTCAGTGCAAATTCTTTCCAACCGCAAAGGACGGCTCGGCTACGGCGCTTCTCTGATGAAGGTTTTCTTCCCATACCTTGTTTGGAATACCGTCTTCGATAACACGCACGCTACGACTGAACTTGGCCGCAAGCCGGTGCCATTTTCTCAGTACAGTTTTCCTTTGCTGAAGTTCGCGCGCGAAAATAATTTCGAATACAAATACAAGCCGTGGCCGGCAGCGGCAGGAGGCCATGCCGCATGATGGACTTCGTGCTGGAAGCGTGGGTCAGCGGAAACATTGAGCGCGCCAAGACGCGCTGGATGTTCGGTGGGGGCAAGCCTTGGCAGCCGGGCGAGAAGCTCAAGCTGCTGTTTGCCGGTTATAACGGCACGCGCAACATGGGGTCCGACGTTCGCGTCGAAGAAATGCTGCGGCAAATCCGGCACATTCTCGGGGCGGAGCGTGTTGACTTTAGCGTCATGAGCCAAAATTTCGATTTCTCCAAGGAGTATTTTGACGGCACGGCCCAGGTTCATCTTCCAGATATTTTTCCGCCATTCCTGGCAGAGGAAGTTCCCAAGCACCACGGCGTCGTGGCCTGCGAAGGGTCGATGTTTAAGAGCAAGTTCGCCAACGCGCTCACGACGATGATGATCGGTTCGCTTGGCATTGCCGCCGTGCAGAACAAACTTTCCGTCGGGTATGGCGCGGAAGCCGGGCACATGGATCCGCTGGTTGCGAAAATGTGCGGACGCTATTGCAAGAATTCGCTGGTGATCACGCGCAACGAGGAATCGCGCCGGATTCTACGAGAACTTGGCGTTCCAACCGAGCTAGGGACCGATACTGCATGGACCTTCGAGCCCGGGCCCGCCGAATATGGCCAGAGTGAGCTGCAAAAAATTGGATGGGACGGCCGCACGCCTGTGCTGGTTGTTTGCCCGATCAACCCTTTCGAGTGGCCGGTAAAGGCGTCGGTTGCCAAGTATGCCTTGCACAGCCTGACGGGGGCCTACAAAGACAGTCATTACCGCACCGTTTATTTTCACAACTCGGGCCCTGCGGCCGATCGGGCTTATCAGCACTATCTCAGCTCCATTGCCAATGCCGTGGATGCATTCCGGAAGAAGCGGCCTGTGTTCGTGATCCTCGTTGCGACGGAGCGACTCGACGCACGCCCTGCCAATCGAATCTCTGACAAGCTAGGCGGAGTGCCGGTGTTGACCTCCGATCAATACAACATGTACGAACTGGTCAGCATTCTTCGTGCCTGCCATATGATGGCTTCCTCGCGCTATCACGGAATCGTCACCTCGATGCCGGGACTGGTTCCTTCAGCCGGAATCACCATGGATGAGCGCATCCGTAATCTCATGCGCGAGCGCGGACACGACGATTTATTGATGAACGTGGATGATCCGGATCTTGAGCCGAAGTTGCTGGGCGCCCTTGAAAAACTGGCCACAGACGGAGAACGGATCGCGGACGGGATTGCGCGGACGGTTGTGAAGAATCTAAAAATCATGGCGCGGATGGGCGTCTACTTTGAGGAAGAAGTGCGGCGGCGTTATCCCGAATTTCCGACGCGGGTCGGCGAGTGGAGTTGGGATGACTATCTACCCCCCATGAACGAATCGCTCAAGCAGCTGATTACAGCTTATAGCTAAAACAATATGCCCTTCGTGGGAGACATTTTCTCGCAACTGAAATCTGCCGGAAGCGGAACCGTGCTGCAGGAAATCCGCGATGGCCGGGTCTCAGGAGTGAGTGGCGACGAATTGCTGGAACTCATCCGCAAGGCCAGGACCTTCCTGGCGAGCAAGGTGCTGCAAAAAGGAGAGCGCTGCGGCATACTGGCGACCAACAGCATTCGTTGGTTGGCGCTGGACCTGGCTGCAATTGCCGAAGGGCTCATCGTCGTTCCACTTTATTCTCGACAGGCTCCGGCAGAGCTCGTTGCCATCATGAAAGACAGCACTCCGTCGTTCCTCTGCTGCGGAGACTCGGGACTTCGGGATTCAATTCAGCAGATCTGGCCCGATGCGCCTCTGACTGCTCTCTTCGACGAGATTTTTGCGGGCGTCGACGGAGTGGTGCTTGATCGTCCGCAGGTGCGAGACGCGGATCCGGTAACCATCATTTACACCTCGGGGACGTCCGGCGAATCTAAGGGCGTGGTATTGACTGCGGCGAACGTGGGCTTCATGCTGGGCTGCACATCGGCAAGGCTCGATCAGTTGATGGGTGGGCGTAACGGTCAGGACTGCATTTTTCATTATCTTCCCTTCAGCTTCTGCGCATCCTGGATCGCGCTGCTGACATTTCTCATGCGCGGAAGTCTCGTGACCTTGAATACAGATCTCGCAAGAATTCCAAGCGACATGCCGGCAGTGGGCGCGCAATACTTTCTAAATGTTCCGCAACTGCTGGAGCGTATGCGCCGCGGAGTGGACGAGCAGATTGCGAAGCAGGGTGGGATTGGGAACACAATCTATTGTCGTGCCAAAGCCGCGTGGGAGAAGCAGCAAAGCGGACGTTCGCAGTCCGTGGATGCGTTCTGGGTCTGGCTGGCCAATAAACTCGTATTTCCCACCGTGCGAAAGAAAATGGTAGGCGAAAACCTGCGAGCGCTCATTTGCGGTTCAGCTCCGCTTACGCCGGAGACACAAGAATACTTTCGAATGCTGGGAATTCGCGTTTTGCAAGTTTATGGACTGACCGAGACGACCGGCATTTGCACCATGGATGATCCGCAACGGCCTGTGCCGGGCCGAGTGGGTCCGTCCATTCCGGGAATTGAAATGCGGCTAGGCGCCGACAACGAGATCGTTGTTCGGGGGCCGAATGTTTTTGCCGGTTACTGGAATCGTCCGCAGCAGACTGCCGATGTCCTCCGCGATGGCTGGTTTCATACCGGCGATCAGGGAGAAGCCGATGCGTCAGGAAATTGGCGAATTGTGGGCCGGCTGAAGAATCTGATTGTTCTCGGCTCCGGTCATAAGATCGCGCCGGAGACGATCGAGGAAGAGATCGCGAAGCAATTAGCAAATGCGACTCAAGTTGTCGTTATCGGAAATGGCCGGGGATATCTTTCAGCTATAATTACAGGAAACGTAAGAGACTTCGAAGTTCAGCACGCGCTCGGCGCGGTAAATTCAGGCCTTCCTCATTACAAGCGGGTGCATGCCTTCCGGATTCACCCGGAGGCTTTCTCAATTGAGAATGGAATGCTGACTGCCAATGGGAAGCTCAAACGCGACATGATTGCAGCGCGGCTGAAAGCCGAGATCGAAGACATGTACGCAGTGAAACAGGCGGTTTGATGCCATCACCGGCTGGGGAGGAACTCGTTCCGTTGCAGGCATTCCAAGGCCAGGCACTGTCATGGAAAGTCGATTCCGGCGTTGTCGAGCTGGCGCTGCATCGCGCGCCCTGCAACGAGATCGGATCTTTGTCCCTGGTCGAGTTGGAGCATTTTTCGGCGGCGCTGCCCGAGTTGGAAGCGCATGCCCACGCTCTCGTCATTCATAGCGAAATGAAGTCAGGTTTTTGCGCCGGTGCCGATCTGCGCGAGCTGTTTGAAGGATCGCAATCTATGGAGAAGGAAGAAGCCCAAGCCGGTGTCCGCGACTTTCTGCAAAGAATTCACGCGGTCCTGAACCGGATTGACGGGTCGCCTCTTACTACAATCGCTGCCGTCCATGGCGTCACCTTTGGGGGCGGTTTTGAACTTGCCCTGACCTGCGATCTGATTGTCGCCGACAAAATGGCCCGCTTTTGTTTTCCCGAACTGCGGCTTGGGCTGATTCCCGGTTTCGGCGGAATTCCGCGCCTCAAGCGGGATTTGGGCAATGCCGTGGTTCGCGACTTGCTGTTGACGGGGCGGAGTTTCAACGCGACGAAAGCCCAGCAAATCGGGCTCGTCAGTCAGGTCGTGGCCGAAGGAGAAGCGCTGCGCGCTGCCCGTGCGACGGCGGCGCAGATCGGAAAATTCGATCGGCAGACTTCGGCGGCGGCGAAAAAATTCATCAAGACGATCCCGCATGCCGAACTACAGCAGGAAATAGATATTTTCTGCGAGCTATTCACACAGCCTGCGGTGGAAGCGGGGCTGAAGAAATTCGTAGAGAGCACGGACGCGCAGCCGTATCTGCCCTGACTTGTTCTCAATTAGAATCACATCGTATGCGAACCGCCGATAATACTTTGGATGAAATCCTCGACTTGGCCGCGGCCCACTTCAAAGTGGCGCGCGAAAAACTTTCGCCCGATGCCGACTTTTTCAAGTTGTTGGGTATCGACAGCCTTCAGACTTTGGACCTGCTGACGCGACTGGAGCAGCACTTTCACGTCGAGTTGCCTGACTATGAATTGCAAGGCGTGACCGACTTCCGCACGCTGGCCGGCAAAATTCAGGCAAGGTTGTAGACGCAATCAGTGATCACCGCTGCTAATTGTTGATCTTCGAGGCACGTAACCGTCGTCTGGCATGTCTTGACCTCAGATAGCAATCTACAATTCGTGCAGCGGCATTGGAAATGCTTGATCTTCGCAAATACACGTGTTTGGGTGCAGTTCTGCGCGATGCGCTGGATCGCTTCTCGTCCGAGGTATGTCTCATCGAGGCCGATCGCGACCGCGAAAAAGTTCGCCTGACCTATTCCGATTTCAAGGAAATTGCGCATCCGCTTGCCCGCGCGCTCGAAGACGCCGACTTCGATCCCGGAGACCGAGCCGCCATCATCATGACGAACCAGTCGAAGTGGCTGATCTCGGCATATGCCATTTTTTACTGCGGGGGAGTGCTGGTTCCTCTCGACTACAAATTGACGGCCGCCGAGCATCTACAACTTCTGGCGCATTCCAAGTCGAAAATCCTTATCGTTGAGTATCACCTTTGGCGCGCGATTACGCAGTTGCCTGATTTTGGAAAGATCCGCACGAAGATCGTTCTTGTGACGGAAGCTCCATTGGGTGCGGAATTGATGGGCGCTTTCCGCTGGGAGGATTTCAAGCGCAAGGGCACTCCAGATTTCATCATGCGGCAGCGGGAGGACACAGCCTGCATTGTTTACTCCTCGGGCACAGGAGGCCGGCCGAAGGGTTGCGTTCTCACTCACGAGAATTATCTCGAGCAATGCCGTTCCCTGACGGCTTGGTATCCATTTTGGCCGGGAGTTCGCTATTTAAGCATTCTGCCGACCAATCACGCCATTGATTTCATGGTTGGCTTTATCGGCCCATTCGTTTGCGGGGCATGCGTGGTGCATCTCCGCACGCTTCGTCCCGAATTTGTTCGCGATGCCTTCGTTCGCTACCGCATCACTTACGTTTCGCTGGTTCCGATGATCGTCAAGAATCTTGAGCGTGGTCTGCGCGCGAAATTCGACGAACTGCCCTCCTGGAAGCGCGTCCTGCTGAATGCCAGCATTGCAGCGAACAAGCTTCTCACCCGCAGGCGACCCAACGTGAAGCTCAGCCGCGTGTTGCTATCGGGAATTCATCGTGCTTTTGGAGGGCAAGTGCTTGCTCTCATTACCGGCGGCGCATTTATGGAGCCTTCTACCATGCAGTTCTTTTACGATCTAGGTATTCCGGTCGTGAATGGATATGGACTAACCGAAGCGGGAACCGCACTGACTCTGAACGATCTCAAACCATTCCGCGCGGACACGGTTGGTAAACCGCTCCCCGGAGTCGAACTTCGCATCCTCAATCCAACTGCTGATGGAGTGGGCGAAGTTGCGGCACGCAGCAAAACGGTGATGTCGCATTACCTCGACGATCCTGACTTAACAATGGAAACCATTGTGGACGGCTGGCTGCTGACGGGTGATCTCGGCCGTTTCGACGGATCGGGTCATTTGCAGCTTGTAGGCCGCAAGAAAAACATGATCGTCACTGAGGGCGGCAAGAACATTTATCCGGAAGATATTGAGAATGCTTTCGATGGTTTGCCGGTGAAGGAGTACTGTGTGTTTGCCGCCGACTACGTTTGGCCGAAAAACGAACTGGGCCGCGAGATGCTTGTACTGGTGCTTCGGCTCGAGTCAAACCAGAAGATTGACGGAAAATTACTCGAAGAAATTGCAGCGCGCAATCGGCGGTTGCCGGACTTCAAGCGAGTAAACGGTTATTTGCTCTGGGATCGCGATCTTCCCCGCACCGCTTCCATGAAGATCAAGAGGCAGGAATTGGCGGCCGATATCGGCAAAACTTTGGAGCGCCGAGCCATCGCGACGCTCTGATTTTGTGTTCAGTACTTCACCCAAACTGACGGGAGACGGTCTCAGTTCTTGACTCAGTATCTTGCGATTGTGAATCCGGCAGCAGGCGGTGGACGCAGTCGCAAGTTATTGCGGCCGACGATGGAGCGTTTGCTCGCTGGTGGATTGAATATCCGCGTCGTCGAGACGAAGGCTCGCGGAGACGCCGCCACAATCGCGCGAGAGGCCTACGAACGGGGCACTCGTGACTTCATCGCTGTTGGCGGCGATGGAACGTCTTACGAAGTGATCAACGGCCTGTTTCCGCAAGCTTTCGCCCACGAACGTCCAACCCTCGGGTTTCTACCATTGGGAACAGGGAATTCATTCCTCCGGGATTTCAGCGATCGTGGCGTCGAGTATGCCATCGAATCGCTACTCGCTCACCGGTCGCGCCCCTGCGATGTATTGCGCTTGCGCCATCACGAAGGAGTGATCCACTACATCAACTTATTGAGTATGGGATTTTCGGCCGACGTGGCTACCCTTCGCGCTCGACGATTCAGTTCCTGGGGAGAATTGGGCTACGTGACTTCGATCTTCCTGACACTCGCACGCTTCAATCGCAGAGCATTCCCGGTTCGAATTGATGGGCAAGGCGAGTTCGATCGACGCAATTGTCTTTTTCTCACTTTCAGCAATAGCAAGTTTACCGGTGGGACGATGATGATTGCGCCTAAAGCCGAGATCGGCGATCGACTGATCGAATATGTTCGCTGGGGGCCCATCGGGCGTTTAGGATTAATTCGCAACTTGCCCGGGCTTTATGACGGCACACACATTGAACATCGGTTGGCGGAGCACAGCGCCGTGCACCGCGTCGAATTTGATCTCGACGCACCTATTGACGTCATGGTAGATGGAGAAGTCCTCACCTTGCGCTGTGAGGAGTTGGATGTGCTGCCCGGCGCAATCAACGTCGTCGCCTAGCAGCGTGGTATAAGAATTTCATGTCAGATGAGCGTCGCAAACGGCAGCAGGATCGCGCAGGAACCGCCGAGCACTCCCGCCAATACTTGAAATGGGGCGGCATCGTGCTGCTTTTCGCGGCTGCCTATTATGCGGGCTATTACTACAAAGCGCACAAGTACGACAGCTTCGCGAAATGTTTGGCGTCGAAGCAGGCGAAGATGTACGGCCTTTATTGGTGTCCGCATTGCGCAGAGCAGAAGCAGATGTTTGGGGCGTCGTTTCATTATGTTCCTTATGTCGAGTGCGCAATCAAGGGTCAACCAAGGGTGCTTGCGCCCGAATGCAAAGCCGCCGGCGCGAAGCTGTTTCCCAGTTGGCAATTTGGAGCGAACCCTCCGAAAGAAGGCGTGCTATCGCTGGAGGAGCTCAGCGAGAAAACGGGATGCAGCCTGCCATGAGAGGGGCCATGGATTTACATCCGGATGTTGACCCCCGAGGTCGCAACCGAGCTTTTTTCTTCGTAATTGCCTTGCTCTCGCTCGCCGGAATCATCGTTTCGGCCATTTCCTTGCAGCGGCATTACGCGAAGTCGGCCACGCAATTCTGCGATTTCAACCAGAAATTCAGCTGTGATATCGTGAACCGCAGTGAGTATTCGAGCATTATAGGTATTCCGGTGGCGGCAATTGGTGTTGTGGGATACGGACTGCTTTGCGCACTCTCCACGCTTTGGCGCAACCGGAAGGAAACCCGGAACGGCCTGCTGGCCGCGGCATTGGCCGGCCTCGCATTCGCGTTGTATCTCACATATATCGAAAAGTATGTGCTGACCACTTGGTGCATTCTCTGCCTGATCTCGCTCCTCCTGATATTCCTCATCAGCGTCGGCGCTGCGATTGTGCGGTTGAGAGCATGAACTGTGATCGTCGTTGTATCCTGATAGTGCACTTGCCTGATGGAAGAAACCCGGCAAACTGAAATCTTGCCAATCGCCGGCCCGGCCTTCATTCGGGCCGATGGCGGCACCGGAGATTTACGGCTGCATGAGTTCCGCAGCCGTATTTTCCGCAACACGCGGTTTATCCGAGTGTGGCTGCCCCCCGGCTATGACGATCCGGCGAATGCATCCCGACGCTATCCGGTGCTCTACCTGAATGACGGGCAAAACCTGTTCGAGGCCGCGACCTCATTCACACATGTCGAGTGGCAGGTGGATGAGGCTGCCGACCGATTGATCCGTGAAGGCGCAGTGCCTCCGTTAGTCGTTGTGGGTCTGGACAATTCCGGCAAGAATCGGTTGCGCGAATACGTTCCTTATCGCTCACTTCAGCCCATGATGATGCGGGTTCAGGGCATGCGATACCCTGATTTTCTGATTAAAGAAGTGATGCCGTTTGTTGCAAGGAATTATCGGATCGCGACGGGGCCCGAAAATACCGGCCTGGGCGGATCGTCCCTTGGAGCTCTGATTGCTCTCTACGCTGGTTCTGTGCGTTCCGATGTGATCGGGCATTTGCTTATCGAGAGTCCGTCGTTGTGGGTCGCCAACCGGCAAATGATTCGAGAAGCTCGCAAAGTCAGGACTTGGCCACAGCGTGTTTCCCTTGGCACGGGCACAGCCGAGTCGGGCAAAGAAGAGGCGAACCGAAGCATGGTCGATGACGTTCGAGAACTCGCCGCAATCTTCCGGCGCGCGGGTTTGGATGATCATCGCCTGAAGCTGGTGATCGAAGAAGGTGGAACGCATCATGAATCGGCATGGGCACGACGCTTTCCGGAGGCGCTGAGATTTTTATTTAGACCGGGCTCGCCTGCAAATGAATATTAGGCGTTCACGTGATCCTGGGTTATGACCGCATCCGGTTGTCTGACAGCTTCCCATAGACAATAAAGAATTCCCAACATGGCAAGCACTGAAAGCTGCACGTGTGTCCATCGCGTGACCGGCGCTAAGAATGGAAGCACATACGCGAGATAGAGAAGTGCCACGAACCGTGCCTTGTGAACGTTCTCACATTGTCCCGCGAGCCAGTCAGCCAACAAGAGAAAAGCGGGCGCCAAAATGACAAGATCGTAAACGGTGAGGTGCGGCGCGATCAGCACGCTCGCAATTAGCAATGCTGAATAGCGCAAGCTTAGCGGCTGAGAAGCTCGCCTCCAGCATGCGATTGCGAGTGCCAGAACGAGCAGAGCGCTTAATACATAAAGCGGCAATGCTATTTGCGTCGGCAACAGCAGGTCCCAAAAGCTGCGCAGGGAGTGCGTCTGATAAGGCCTGGGTTCGAGGAGCGGGAAGACTTCCCGAACCCGCAGCAACATGTGGATCCACGCTCGCACCGGTCCCATTCCGTAATAAAGCACACCTGCCCCCAATTGGATCGCTGAAGAAATCAATGCTCCAAGGAGAACCTTTCCCGCAGCCCCCGAGAGGAGAATGATCGCCCCGGCCAGAGCCAACTGGGGCTTGAAGATGAGGCAGCCAAAAGCAAGTCCAGCCAGGAAGTCGCGTTTGTCCTGCAACAGAAAAAACATTGCGGTGAAACAGGCCAGAGCGAGAGCCGATGTCTGGCCCCAGGCGATCAGGTTGAAGAAGGCAGGAAAAGCAGCCGCAAGCACAACCGTCAATCCGGGATGTGGACGCAGGTTGCAACACGCTCGCCAGATGAAGTAGCAACAAACTCCATAGATTGCCGTCGTGCAACTCCACCATAGAGCCAGCGCCCATGCATAGGGCAGGTGAGCAAAGGGAATAAACAATAACGAAACTTGCGGTGGATATAGAGGCAGGTATCGAAGTCCGGCTGCTTGCGGTACTTGCTGCGCAGCGACGGCAGCCTGTGCACTCATGTTGTATAGGTCTGCGCCACGGTTTTCGATCGCCAATTTTCCAAGCGTATAAAAATGCAGGAAATCGGTCCCCTTCAGATTTCCATTTCGATCGCGCAGGCCGGGCGTCGCTAATATCCAGAAATATACTCCCCATAAACAAATGGCTAGCGCAATCCCCTGTGCGCGCAGCCGCCGCGAGGTTAGCCAGGACACTGGACCAGTGTGCATGAACTTCAGCCTATAATAAGCTCCCGCTTGCTCTTTAATCCTGCCATCCCGTCCGAGTCAGCGAAGAAGTCTCCCGTGGCGGCGCCCAAGCGACCGTGGCGATGGATGCTGCGTCCGGGTTTTACCGCTTTGATCGGGGCGGTAGTTCGTATCGTCGTTCTGGGAGTCCTGCTTGCACATAATCCACGATTATGGAGCCTGAACGAAGCCGCCGGAATCGCTCGGCAACTTGTTCTCGGTCACGGGTTTTCCACTCCCTATCACGACGCAACCGGCCCGACGGCGTGGCTCGCGCCCGTCTATCCGAGCATGCTGGCAGGCATCTTTCACATATTCGGAATCGAAAGCATCGCGTCGGCCTGGGCCATCGTCATCCTCAATATTGTCTTTGCCTTCTTTACAACGCTGGTGATCTTCAAATTGGCTAACGACTGTTTCGGCAAACGTGCGGCCATCATCGCTGCCTGGGTGTGGGCAATCTCTCCGACGACGGTCATTGCTCCCTGGTTCATATGGGAAACATCTCTTTCGGCGCAATTAGTTAGTTACGCTTTCTGGAGACTCCTGCTGCTCAAGAGAGACTTTCCCACGCGCGAGTGGATTTTCTGCGGATTGATTTTGGGCTTTGCCGCGCTGCTGAATCCGGCCCTGATGGCGGTGCTGGTTCCAGTCGCAGTTGTGATCGGCTGGCGGGATCGCAGCGTGGGAAAGCTGTGCGTCTTGTTCTTGGTGTGCGCGCTGTGCATCGTTCCCTGGACGATCCGCAATCGAATCGAAATGGGCAGCTTTGTGCCGATGCGAAGCAATTTCTGGCCGGAGGCGTATTTCGGAAATGTGACCTTCGACGCGCATCCCAGCATGAGTAGCATGCTCTATCAACGTGAAGGTGAAATGGGGTTTGTGCGCGACTTGCGCTCGCAAGTCATCGAGTATGTTCGGCAAAATCCGGGGGCATTCGTACGTCGAACCTTGAATAGGATTTATGATTTCTGGACGCAGCCCCGCCGCTATCTTGAGATTCCGTCGCTGTTATTCCTTGGATCGCTGGCAGGATTGCTGCAAGCGTGGCGCTCTGGGCGAGAATGGCTTTGTTTTGCTTGCGTGCTGGCGTTCTATCCGCTGGTCTATTACGTTACCTATACGTTCTCGCGCTATCGCCACCCGATTGAGCCGGTGATGTGCATATTGACAGGCTACGCGGTCGCCGAACTGGCCGGATGGATCGGATGGCCAAGCCGGGCCTAGGTTCGCTGCTACTTTCCCGCAACTTCTCTGGCGCCGATTTCCTCGAACAGGCCATCGACAATCTCAATCATCTCGTTGTCAACGGTGCGGTTCTTGGCAATCGCTTCCTTCAGCGGGATGGAGACGATCTTGTTCGCGCGCAGAGCAGCCATGCAGCCGAACTCGCCGCGATGCACCATGTCAAGCGCACCCAGCCCGTAGCGCGTGGCCAGCACGCGGTCAAAAGCGCTAGGCGAACCTCCTCGCTGGATGTGCCCCAGAACGACTGCGCGGGTTTCAAAGCCGGTGCGTGTCTCGATTTCACGGGCTAATATATTTGCCACTCCGCCCAACTTGGCATGACCGAATTCGTCCTTACCCATATCCTGAACAATCGGAGCGCCGGAGCCCTTAGCGGCAAACTTTGCTCCTTCAGCCACCACGACAATTGAAAAATAGCGACCGCGTTCATGTCGCTGCCGGATGGATTCTGCCACTTCATCCACGTCGAACGGCCGCTCGGGAATGAGAATGACGTCCGCTCCTCCTGCGATCCCGCTGTAAAGCGCAATCCAGCCTGCATCGCGCCCCATGACTTCAACCACCATGACGCGATTGTGCGCCTCGGCCGTAGTGTGCACGCGGTCGATGGCTTCGCAGACTACGTTGCACGCAGTGTCGAATCCGAATGTGTAATCGGTCCCACCCAGATCGTTATCGATCGTCTTAGGCACGCCCACGATTTTCACGCCCCGCTCATGCAGTTTCTGCGCGATGGAAAGAGTGTCATCGCCACCAATTGCGACCATCGCGTCGATTTTATGTTTTTGAAGCGTTGCCAGGACCCGCTCGTATCCATCCGGGCGCTTTGACGGATTCGTTCGCGAAGTCCTCAGGATCGTTCCTCCGCGAGGCAGTATGCCACTGACCGCTTCCAGGTCCAGTTTCATCTGCTTATCTTCTATCAGACCGCGCCACCCTTCCATGAAACCAACGAACTCATCGTGATAATGAAAGACGCCCTTGCGCACCACAGCGCGAATCACGGCGTTCAGTCCAGGACAGTCGCCCCCGCCAGTTAGCATTCCGATTTTCATCAAGTACTCCTATCTAAAGATTAGGAAATGAAGTCCGATTCGTGCACTCCTGCCATGGTTCGTGAGAGCAGGCGCAGAAGTTGCAGTCTTCCGGAAAGATTAGGTTACCATCAAAAGAGGCTAACTCGAAGCGAACGAAAGTGTAAGGCACGCGAAACGTTGCCTCAGAGTAGAGCTCTGGATCCGTGTCCGGCTTGCATTTTCCTGGTATAGCAGCAAGCTTGTTATAGGATTCCCTCTCTTGCCGCGTTACACTGCATTCACATGCGAGTTCTCGGTATTGATTGCGGCGGAGAGTATACCGGCTATGGTGTGGTCGAAATGCGCTGCAGCGGCAAACTTTCGTGTTTGACATGTGGTGCGATCAAGCTTTCTCCCCGCGAAGCGTTGCCCCTCCGCCTGACGCGAATTTTCAGAGAACTCGGAGCCATTATTGCGGAGTACCAACCAGACGAGGTAGCCATCGAGGATGTCTTTTACGCTTTGAATGCGAAGTCGGCACTAAAGCTCGGACAAGTTCGCGGCGTTGCCATGCTCGCCGCTGCGAGCGCAGAGCTCGAGGTTGCCGAATATTCGCCGCTAACCATCAAATCGTCTGTCGTGGGATATGGCCGAGCCGAAAAGCAGCAGGTGCAGGACATGGTCACGCGTCTGCTCAGCCTTCCGGTGCCACCGCGCCCTCTCGACGCCTCGGATGCGCTGGCAATCGCCATTTGCCACTTGCACACGGTGGCTACACTAAACCGCCAAGGCGTAGTTGCGCGTTGAAGTCGCCGGTAAAATTACCCCGGTTAATCTATGAAACGGTCGGACAGCTGCAACATGAGGATTTGGTAAGTTGAGAACTGTTATCCCCCGCGTGAGAAGAAAACACAAGGCGGCCGAGTCTCGAGCTCACTCGCTTGTCAGGTGGCCCCATTTAAGTTTCCTGCTAATCGGCTTGGGACTGACACTCCATGCCGCCGAACCTGCTGCCGTGACGTTTTCTCTCGACTTTCCCGGCTCTGATCCAGCTCACTATTCGGTAGCAGTTCGCTCCGACGGACACGCCAGTTACAAATCCAACGCCAAGATCTCAGACGATTCCACCGATACTGAGGATTACCAGACCGAATTCGTGGTATCCGACCGCAATCGGGCATTGATATTCGAGCTTGCGGCGCGGGCCCATTTCTTCTCCGGCAAGGTCGATTCAGGCAACAAGAAGTTGGCCTTCGCAGGCGCCAAAAAGCTCACTTATTCCGATGGTACGAAAACGACTTCGGCGGACTACAACTATTCCCAGCAGCCCGCCGTGCAACAACTGACGGCCTTGTTTGAAGGGATATCAGCCACCCTCGAGTTTGGCCGGCGGCTGGCCTTTGACCATCGCTATCAGAAGCTGGCGCTCGAAGAGGAATTGTCGAGGATGGAGAGCGAGGCGAAATCAGGGGAACTGGTTGAGTTGCAAGCGGTCCAACCCATCCTTCAAGCCATCTTCGACGACACCTCAGTAATGAATGTCACCCGCGCTCGCGCCCAGCGGATCATGGAAATGGTTGAAAAACCTTCGTCAGCACGCTGATGGATGGCCCCGACCGGTCTGGACGGTCGAGTGTGCCGCCAGTTGTCGTCCCAGCAAGCCTGATTTAGCAACCCTGTTCTTGCGATTCGTGCTCTAATAGCGAAAGAAAGTACCGGAGGCTGTTATGTCCCGTCGCCCCCTTTCCCCCTTTAGTATTAGCCTGGCTCTCGCATCACTGATTATTCTCATGCTTCCCGCCTTTGCCGATTCGCATGCGCGCATCGTGCGTTTGAGCGATGTGCAAGGCACGGTTCAGATCGACAAGAATTCATCGGTGGGATTCGAGAGGGCCTTCCTCAATTTTCCCATTACGCAGGGAACACAGCTGAGGACGGGCACAGATGGACGCGCCGAAGTTGAATTCGAGGATGGCAGTACTGTTCTGTTAGCTCCCAACACCACGGTTCAATTCAACGCGCTCTCTTTGAATAACGCCGGATCACGTCTTTCAGGGGTTGAACTGACCGGAGGAACGGCTTACGTGAATTGGCTGGGCAAAAGTGGCGACGTCTTCAACCTGAATTTCTCACGGGAGAGATTATCGCTCGGGCAGTTCGCTCATTTCCGTGTGAATTCATCAGCAAAGGCAGCCGAGTTGGCTGTTTTCAAGGGAGAGCTTAGCGTGGAGGGCCCCGCAGGTACGGTTGCCCTGGGGAAGCACAAAACCGCTAGGTTCGATGTCCAGAATGACGACACGGCCAAGGTCGAGAATCGCGTGCCCAAAGAGGCGCTGGATAGCTGGGATAACGATTCCAACTCCTATCACTCTGAGTATGCAAGAAATGCGACTGCATCGCCCTATGGCTACGGTCTAAGCGACCTCAATTATTATGGCTCGTTTATGGGTGTTCCCGGCTATGGGATGATGTGGCAGCCCTTCTTCGCCGGCGTGGGTTGGGATCCCTTCATGGATGGAGCCTGGGGCTTTTATCCGGGCTATGGTTACATGTTTGCCTCGGCATACCCCTGGGGCTGGCTGCCTTACCACTACGGCAATTGGATGTTTGTTAATCCGTATGGCTGGATGTGGCAGCCGGGCGGCTGGAATGCCTGGCAGGCAGTCCCGCACTATACGCCCACCGCATCGGCGCACATTACGGCGCTTACGCCCCCTGCAACCACAACAGGAAACAAGACCGTGCTCGTTGGCAATACAGTACCCGCGATTGTCAGTCCGGAACGAATTTCGATCAATGCCCGTTCGGCGGGGATGGGGATTCCACGGGGCGCAATTGACGATCTTCACTCCCTAAATGGCCAAGTAGCGAAGAGGGGATTTGTGGAGATGAACCCATCGCCTCGGATGTCTCCTGGTGGTGATGTGTTTCGCGGAAATGCCGAACCAGCGCACAACGGGATGCCAGCCAGTATGAGCAGCCATTCTTCTTCAGCAGGGCATGCTTCCGGAGGGGCAGGGTCTCCAAAGTAAGCATTGCTAAGCAGTTTGCCGACAACGGCGTCGGGCACATCCCTCCCGCTTGCGTGCGGAATTCGGACGATGTGCCTCAGTAATCTGTTACGCCGCCAGAGATGGTGCGATAGTGCATCATCTTATGACCCACTTCCCCCAACCGCACCCTTCGCGGCGCGCGGCACGGGTCCAGCTAGGCGATTCCGTTCTGGCTGCGATTCGTTTGGAAGACGGCCGTCGCACCAAAGCTAAACTTCAAACCATCTCCGCCACAGGTGGGCTGCTTCGTCTGGCGCAGTCACTTGCCCAAGGAGACTTCGTGGAAGTGGCTTTTCAGACGCAGGCTGGACCTGTGCACGCCATGGCGGAAGTCCTCAGCCCCATGCGGAAGACCACAGACGGTGTACTGCAGCCCTTCCGATTCGTCGCTCTGGAGGATGATGATCACCGGCGTCTACGGTCCTCGCTGGATCATGTGGCGGAGAGACATCTGCTGGGGATCAAATCGAGCGCGTTCTCCACGTATTGACGGAAAAAGCAGTCTCGGTGGCGTGCTGCGGAGAAAGAGACGGCCACCTTATACTGTCAGGGTGATGCAACCAGCGGATGTGACCGCGCTTGTACGCGAAATAACGACCCACTCGGCCGACGAAACCATCGCTTTCGGGCGCACGCTGATGGAGCTCCTCGTTCCGCCGAAACTCGTCCTGCTGCGCGGTGATCTCGGCGCGGGCAAGACAACTCTGGTGAAGGGGATCGCCGCTGCATTTCAAGCGGCGGCTGAGGATGACGTCACCAGCCCGACCTTTACTCTGATCCACGAGTATCGCGGCCCGCGGGTAAACGTCTTTCACATCGATTTGTACCGCATCGACACGCAAAGGGAACTTGATACGTTAGCCCTGGATGATCTCCGCTCGGATGACAGTATTCTGTTGATCGAGTGGGGAGAGAAATTCCCACGTTTTGTTCGCGAGAGAGATCTCGAAATTTGTCTGGAACGGAAAAATGACGCGCAAACTGACACTCTGCGGCGCATCCAGATCGTTCGCTGAGATCGCAGATGGACGATCGTGTATCACTTCACGAATTGAATACAACTGACAGATAACAATACCAATAATTGTTGCAATGTCATTTTAAATCGCAGCTGAATTGACCCCTCCGCTTAGCCCCCACCTGACATGTGCGAATTGCTCCTATGATCGGAAGAACCATTTCCCATGACCGCATCGTCGAAAAGCTCGGCTCGGGATTTATCAAATCTCTGGAAAGACGCGGATTCAGACATTCCCATCCTCCAACAAGCGAAATCGGAGTATGCCTCGTTGCGATAGCCTGAGCGGCGAAGGTCTCCCATTCTCATCGCGAAAAATAAGCCCAGCGAAGAAGCCGGGCTTTCATCTCTGCGAGAGTAGAGAATTTCAGTGAGACATTGCTCCTCCACTGGCATTCTTGCAGGTTTTCGAAATGTGCTTGAACGAAGTTACATCGATGGTCATTTGCGAGCCACCCGCGCTGTTACTCATACTGCTGGCGCCAGCCGCACTGCCCGAGCTTTCCGTGCCGGTAATCTTCATCTCGTGTCCTACGTGATTGGCCAACTTTGAAGTGTCTCCTGTCAGGTCATAGCTCTTTCCCTGTGCGTCTGTAAGCATGTAACTTCCGTTCGATCCGGAGAGGCAACCTTCGACAGAAGTTTTTGCTCCCGTATTCGTCTGGCTGCTCTGAGACATTTGCCTGGAGTTGTTGTAGCCGGTAGATGGACTGGTCGTATCCTGCTGCGCCATAGCCTGGCTGCCCATCCAGGTCACGCCCAGGAATAGTACGGCTAGGAACATAATGTGTTTCATAAACCCTCCGTGTTGAATTCCCTTAGTTTTTTCGTAGTGGCTGTCGCAACGACTCGGCAGGGCTTGCTGACAGCCATCATGCGACGAGTTTGAGCGTTCGTCGTTTCCGCTTCAATACAGCGTTGGCCGGAGAAAGGTTGCGGTCGTTAGCTGTCAGTGGTTTACAGAACTGCGGGCGTTGCTGCGCGAGGCGCCGACGTTGAGATAGGTCAGTAGAGCGACTCTTCGCCCGCAGGACGCGTCTTCCAGCGACGATGCACCCACAACCACTGTTCGGGGTAACGGCGGACATAGTGCTCGATCACTTTTGTGAAGATTTGCGTGTTGGCGACGATATCAGCTTCAAGATCGCCGGTACGGACGAGTTCGAGCATGGGATCAAAACGCAGGCGATACTTGCCTGATTCTTCGTCCCAGATGGTGAATCCGGGAACCACGGCCGCGTCCGTGCGCAGCGCGATGCGCGCGAGTCCGCTGGCAGTGCAGGCAGGAATGCCAAAGAAATCGACGAAGACGCCCTGCGGCGGAGTCATATTCGTGTCCATCAATATGCCGACGGTTTCGCCACACTTCATAGCCCCAAGCAGGCCGCGCACAAAGTTGTCTTTATCTACCATTTTGTTGCCGTGCATGGTGCGATAGCTTTGAATCAGCCGGTCGAGATAGGGATTGTCCATGGGGCGCATGACTACATGCAGCCAGTGACCGTGCAACGAGTGTGCGAATGCTGAAAGTTCCCAGCCTCCGAAATGCCCGGTCAGAAACAGCACGCCTTTTCCGCGAGCGTAGGCCTGTTCAAAATTTTCTAACCCATCGTAGATGACGACTTCGTCGACATTTCGAAGCGTGTAGCGGGGAAACTGGCACATCTCCGCAAGCTGCCTGCCGAGAGAAGTGAACTCGCCGCGCAGAATGCGCTTTCGTTCGGCAATGCCTTTTTTCGGGAAGGCTATCTCCAGGTTGCGCATTCCTACTTGCCGCAGGCGGAAATGCAGTAGATAAACCAATTGCGCGAGGGTGATAGCGAGCGCGCGTGACCAGGGGCGCGGAAGAAGGCCGAGAACTTTGATGAACGGCCACGCTGCCGCATATTCCAGTCTTCTCCGCATCAGGGAAGCGTGACCGTATCACAAACGAGGGATCAGGAGCTAGGGATAAGTGACCAACAAAGCCAGGATGTGCAGCGCAAGGCGTCCGCTCTTTCGTGTTTCCAATGGTGTGGAAACGGTTGAGCGAGCGCCCCAGGATTGGCAGCCTTAATCTCCAGCGCCTACTTTGCTGCTTCTTGTGCCCACTTGGCCAGGGTGGTCAGGAAAGGGCCGGCCGCCGCCGGAGGATCGATTTCTCCTGTTAATGCAGCTTTGGTCGTAACCATGTGGCCGTAGAACTCGCGAGTGGAATTCTTGTCCTGTTTCACCACGGCACCGTTCAGGCTCACGCCAGCGAAAATTCCACGGGCTCGGGAATAGGTGAGCACTTCGGCACGCATTTTCCAATCGGTGTCGCCTTCCGCTTCGCGGCCGACGGGACCGGCGGCGACGGAGGCATCGGCGCCCAGAGAGAATTGGCTTGAGAGCAGGTGCTGGACGCCGTTCTTGTTCATCACCAGCATGACCAGATCGACCGCCTGGCCGCCGATTTGGAATCCGAAGCTGCCGCCTTCAATCGTGAAAAATGCAGGAGAAGTCCAACCCTTGGGATTTCGGCAACTGGCAATGCCGCGCCCGTACTTCGCTCCGAAGATGAAGCCGCCCTTGAGCATGGAGGGTACGACGGCTACGCACTCGGATTTGGCGAGAATGTCCTGGGGTACGCCGGAGTCCGGCGCTGCCTGAATCTCATTCAACACATCGGCTGCGGCCTGCACCCGGTCAGCGGCTTTGGAATCTTTGGATTGGTCGTCCCCGGCAAAAGAAAACGCAGAAAGGGACAGAATTAGCGTAAACAGCACTGCTCGTTTCATATTTCCTCACAGAAATGTCTGGGAATCTCGTGCTTAGGATTGTAAACGATGTGCGGTTCGCCGAGCTACGAGGCGTGAGCCGCGCGGCTACTCGCTGATGCGAATGGAAATCCTCACGGGACCATATGAGCCCGAAGTGCGGCTTTCGGGCTGGTGTGGAGAGAACGCCTTAGGATTCCATCCGAGCAAAAAAATGCGGGGCTGAAAGCAGTGACCCTAATCGCCACTCTCAACCCCGTCTCCCAGGTTCTGTGGTAGGTGAGGCGAGTATGCGGCAGGGAAGCAGGCCGAGCAAGATTACGAAGGTAAGGGAAGGAATGGTTACGGAACGAAACAGGAGCGGCGAGTTGTAAGCAAAGAGCAGTCAGGTTCTACTGGCTCATCGCTCACAGCTCGCCGCTGCTGGCTTTACTTAGTGGTTACCAGCGAATGCGTAATGGCGTGGACGGAGAGCGCAATACGGTTCTGCACGCCTACTTTGCGCATCAGCTTGGCTACGTGGGCCTTGACGGTGCGCTCCTCGATCCCCAGGTGGGAGCCGATTTCTTTGTTGGAGCGGCCGGCGACCAGCATCTCCAGAACTTCTTTTTCGCGATCGGTAAAGGTGACGCGGCCGGCAGGGAAGATGCGTCCGGGCGCGGAGGAAACGCGTTCGATAAACATGGAAAGCACACGCCGCGGCGCCCATACTGAACCTTGGTGCACAACACGAATCGCCTGGGCGAATTCGGCCGGAGTGGCGGCCTCGTCGACATATCCCTTGGCACCCGAGGCGATTGCCTTGAGGATGGTTTCTTCGTCGATGCCGGACCCGGTGACGATGATGCGGAGATCCGGCCGTGTGGCCTTGAGGCTGGCCATGAGGTCAAATAGGTTTTGCCCGGAACGGTTGCCGAGCAGGATCAGATCAACTCCCTGAAGCGTGCTGATTTCGGGCAACGCCGCCGAGATGAGTTCGAACTCGGGCTCAGAATCAAACAGTGCGCGAAATCCTACAAAGCGCAAAGGATCGCTTTCCACCACCGCGATTCGGATTACGGGTTTTCTGGCCACTGCTGCTTTCATAGTTTTCCCTGTATGGCAGATTTCTTCCATTCAGCATAGAGATAAATCGTCTTAATGCAAAGAGAACGTGACCGAAGTGAAATTACGGGAGTAACATGGAAATGCGGCCCGCAATGGGACTCGCGTGACATGAAAATCTTGAAATCAGCGATCTCTCCCATGAAGATTCTTGCTCTGATTCTCGCTTTCGTAGTTACAACCTCTCTTGGGCTCCCGGCGCAGGAAGCGCAGAATTCGCAGTCCCCGACGCCTGGCTACAGCCCTAAATACAAGGGAGATCCCGCACGCTCGGATTCGGAATTTGATGCGCTGGCTTACATGCGAGTCGTCATTCGCGCTCAGCAGCAATTCAATAAGCACTACGGCCATTACGCTACGGGTCTGTCCGAGTTGGTTCATACCGGAACATTCACCAAACGGATGGTCAACCCTGATCGCGGCGATTACACCGTGGGGTTCAAAGGAAAAAAAGACAGCTATGTGCTTACCATGACACCGAATCGCATGGATGCCGATCATCGATCGTTTTACGCCGAAGATGATGGCAAAATTCATGCCGATGATTCCAAGCCGGCGAATACCGATTCACCCGTGGTGAGATAGCCCTATATCAACTGGCCGGAAGCCCATAGCCCTCGTCCCGGGGCAGCGGATGAGGACGTCCGCCGCTCCACCAGAAAATTAATGCGGCCGAGGTTTCAAAGCTTCTGCGGTATCCTCTCTTTTCCGTGCGGGTGCATTCGTGGAAATCAAGCGAATTACGGCTGCTGCGGCCGTGAAGCGAACTTTCTGATTTTTATCCATAAGCCGATTTTCGATGTCCGGCAGCAAGGATGCGTCCCCTCGCTGGGCAATCGCTTCCACGGCAGCGGCTCGAACAATCCAATCTTTGTCGTGAGTCGCGAGGGCGAGGGCCTTTGCGACCCGCGGGTCGGGATCGTGGGCCAGAAAAGTTGCCGCCGTGGCGCGCACCGGGTTGGGATCCTTCTTGTGAATGGTGCGGTAGGCGTCCCAGCCGATGCCGGCGAATGGGATATATCCGATACCTTCGCTGAATCCGATTTTCGCCAGTTCACGAGGATTTTTCAGAGTGTCGATTTGTTGCGCGATCAGTCCCTCGTGCGGCTTCCGGGCTCCGGTCAAAAGATCATAATAAATAACGTACGCATCGGTTTCGTCGTTAAGTTCGCGGAGCGCTTGCGCGGCGGCCAGCGCGACTTGAATCTTCGGGTCAAGGAGAGCAGTTTGCAGCGGGGGGATTGATTCCGTTGCGTGCATCTTGCCCAACGCCGTGGCTGCCGCGGTGCGCACTTCAAGTTTCGGATCCGTGAGGCCGTGCTCGGCCAACCGCCGGGCTCGCTCGTCACCTTCGATCAGACCGAGGGCCCGGATTGCATCTGTGCGCCTAATAACGTGTCGGGAGACGGCTGCATTCTGCAGCATGTTCCACGCCTTATGCTTGGGCGATTCGACGTCGTCGTAGACTTGGGCGGCCGCAGTCAGGCTCGCATAAATAACGATCAGCGTTGTGATCGTGCGTCGGGTTCTCAGCATTGAGCATGTGCCCGAACTGCGTTTTTTTTGGGCGTTACTTGAGATGCCGACTACCGCGACGAGGTCGAAGACTTTTTCACCGCATTGTGGCGCTCTGGCCGCGCATCGTGCCCGATCGTGTTAGGCCTCTTCTCTCACCGCACCTTCCATCGATTCCGGTAAAATCAAATCTTCCGAGGAAACTTCTATGAATACTTCCGCCGTTGCGAATCCTCCTGTTATTTCGAAAACAAACTTCGAACAGGTTGTTGAGCTTGAACGCAAGTATCTACTGGCAACCTACAGCCGATATCCGGTGGTTCTGGAACGGGGCAAAGGTGTTTTCCTATATGACATCGAGGGAAAGAAGTATCTCGACTTTGTGTCCGGCTTGGGAGTGAATGCGTTGGGCCACGCTCATCCTCGCATCGTCAAGACGATCAAGGATCAGGCGGCGAAACTGCTGCACGTGTCGAATCTCTACTATCACGAATACCAAGGGCCATTGGCGGAAAAACTATGCACGCTTTCCGGCTTGGACCGCGCATTCTTCTCAAACAGCGGTACCGAGGCGATTGAAGGATCGATCAAGCTGGCGCGATTGGCAGGACATCGCGCCGGCGGCGAAGCGAAGTGCCGGCTGGTGGCGCTGGAAGGTTCCTATCACGGGCGGACTTTTGGGGCGCTGTCGCTGACCGGACAAGATAAGCATCGCAAGGGCTTTGAGCCCATGCTGGAGGGCGTGACATTCGTGAAGCAGAACGAAGTCCAGGCCCTGCGGTCCGCGGTGAATGACAATACCTGCGCGATCGTGCTGGAACCGATTTTTGGTGAGGGCGGCATTTACGAGTGCTCCGTTGAATTTCTGCAAGAGTGCCGGGAACTGGCCGACCGACACAAAGTCGCGTTGATCTTCGACGAGATTCAATGCGGACTGGGACGAACAGGAACGCTCTTTGCTTTTCAAAATTTCGGAGTGAAGCCGGACATCGTTGCCATTGCCAAGCCAATTGCGGCAGGACTTCCGTTGGGCGCGTTCATCGCCAAGGAGGAATTCGCTTCGGCAATTTCGGCGGGACAGCATGGGACTACTTTTGGCGGTGGTCCGCTTGCCTGTCGAGTGGCCCTGGAAGTTCTCGCCATCATCGAGGAAGAAAAGCTACTGGACAACGTGAATCGGGTAGGCACGTACTTGCGGCAGGAACTTGAGGGGGTGGTGAAGAGATGTCCAGCGGCAACCGGCGTAAGGGGGCGCGGGTTTATCCAAGGAATTCAGCTTGAGATTCCCGCTCGTCCGATTGTGGACGCGGCTCTCGCCGAAGGTGTGCTTTTCAACAGCACGCATGATACGGTCGTCCGTTTTCTGCCTCCGTTCTTACTGCAAGAAAAACACGTCGACAAGGGCATCCGCATCTTGAAAAAGTTGTTGGGGAAGAAGAAATCAGCATAGGAAAAACAAAAAACTCTCGTAAAAAGGATGGACATCTGCGGTCGCGATCTTTTGGAGCTTCGATTTTTAGTAGATGAAATTCGGAATCTCCCGCCATGCAGCCCAGAAACTCTAGCGCTCGTTCGACTTGGCGATGCCTACAAAATAGCGGAGTGCATACAAAAAACGGGGAGCCGAAGCTCCCCAAGTGAAGCGACAGAGGCGTTGTTTCACTTACATAGAATCGCATCGATGTAAAAGAGTTGTCCCTCGACGACGAACATTTTAGTCGGTATGAAAGACATCAAGGATATCCCGAAAGGTTCGAAATGGGGCGTCAGTCAAGGGATTGAAGAATGTTGGATGGATTTCGCCGGAGCCCGCATGCGCTATTTGCGAGCAGGTTCCGGACCGCCTCTCATCCTGTTGCATGGCTTGATGGGATATTCCTTTTCCTGGCGTTACGCACTACCTGCGTTGGCTCCATACCGGTCGGAGTATGCACCGGATATGCTGGGTGCGGGATTTTCGGGTCGCCCAAAGATCAATCACGCCATGCGTGCCACGGCGCTGCGAGTCCTGCAGTTTGCCGAAAATTTGGGAATCAGTTCATTTGATCTGCTTGGGACTTCACGCGGAGGAGCGGTTGCGATGTGCGCGGCGGCAGAGTGCGTTACCAGCGGCAAGATGACGATACGCAGTTTGATCCTGGTTGCACCGGTGAATCCCTGGTCGCCTCATGGACGGTTGCTGGCGGACTTTTGCGGCACGCCGCTCGGCGCAGGAATGGTGCGGTTTGTGCTCGAAAAGATTCCGCCACTTTATCCCTATTGGCACGCGCGCATGTTTGCCGACCGCAAGAAGATTCCTGCTGACAGTCTGGAAGGATACAAAGCCCCATTGGCGATACCGGGGCTGTTCGATCACGCCCTCAGCATCGTCAGCACCTGGAGCGCGGACCTTCGCGAACTGGAATCGCTCCTACCCAAGCTCGCGGACATTCCGACGCTGTTGATGTGGGGCGACAAGGACCCGGCGGTCTACGCATCGTCTATGGAGCCACTCGCACGCTATTTTTCAAAATGCGAAACAGCTGTGTTTCCTGGCGTCGGCCATCTGCCATACGAAGAATGTGCGGAGATGTTTAATCGGAGGTTGATTGAATTTCTCACCCAGCGTGCGTGACATGGTGTTTTAGCGAGTCGGTGATGTTCTCATGCAAGAAGTATCGCTGAGCCGGGGGAAGGACCTTGTCAGTTAACTTTTGCACAGGTGCGGCCTTGGAATGCACGGCTATACTGTGCGGGAGTCGCGGAGGGGTCTCGCTGCCCGCGAATAATTTCCGTGGCCATTTAATCCCACGGCTGCGTCCGAGCCGCAATCGGACGAGGAGGAATGTATGAAGAAAATCGGGTTGTTGTCTCTGCTTATTCTGGCAACCGTTCTGTTTACGCTTGCCTTCTCGGCAGCAGCTGCCGGACCAAAGACCGCAGCAACTCCCGCCCCCGCTGCAGCCGCCACACCAGTTCCTGCGTCCAACGCGGCTCTGCCGGCCCCACATCCGCATATTCACGAAGCTCTGGAGGCTATGCGGAATGCCAAGCATGAACTGGAAACCGCGGAGCACGATTTCCATGGGCACCGGGTCGCTGCTATCAAGCATCTCGACGCGGCGATTCACGAAGCGGAAACCTGCGAACAAGAGCCGTAATCTGGGGTTTTGTCGGAATTAACAGGCAGCGCCCCGGCGCTGCCTTTTCAAGCACGACGCCTGCTTTATCGTGAGCCCCAAGTGTATCCGATTGAAGCTCCCAACCGAAGCACATTGTCCGAATAGAACTCATAGTTGTTGTGGATGAAGTAATAGTTGGCTTCGGGGCGCACGAAGAAGTTATGCCGGAAGTAGTAGCGCACTCCGCCACCGAAGTGGAGAAGCAGATGGGTGTCGTTTACATAAGCATGACAGCCGCTGGGGGCGCCGCACGGTCCAAGTCCTTGATAGAAAATAAGGGTTTCTCCGCCCGCACCCGCCATAATATCGGCCACCAGCTTGCGCCCTAGTTTCGGGGAATACACGGCGTTCACATCGTAGAAAACGGGCCGGTAGTGCTGAAATCCGTTGTAGAGCGCTTCGTTGTAGCGGAATGCACCCTCGACGCTGATTCCGACCCGCTTCTCATTGAGATACTGTGCGCTGATGCTCGGGTAGATTCCTCCGCTGTCCGCCGGCGGTGGAAAGGCAATCGAGGCATTGGGGTTTTTGGGGGAGAAAAGTACGCCGGCGCCGGCGGCGAAATCAAATTGCTGAGCGTGGGCAAGATTGGCGAAAGCCAGAATAACGCTGGCGAGCAAGAGCTTTCTCAAATAGATCCTCGTCAAGGCGCGATTTAAAGGAAGAGTACGCCCATGGGAATGCCGACGGGCGACCAGCACTCTGATCGCCCGCGGAAATTCATACTAACGCATTTCGCCAGCGCAGCCCAACATCACACAGATCTAGTCCGGGCCGATGGTATAGCCGATAGATGCGCCAACCCGAAACAGATTGTTCGATGTGAAGTCGTTCGTGTTGTTGTTTACATAGTAGTAGCGCGCTTCCGGGCGCACGAAGAAGTGGCCCCACACGTAGTAACGAAGGCCCACACCGGCATCAATCAGAAAGTGGGTCGAGGTGTTGTAATTGATACATCCGCTGAAATAGCCGCAACTGTACTGGTTCGTGTAGAACCGCGTGCTCTGCCAGCCGATGCCGCCAAACACATCAGCCCCAAGCTTCTTTCCCAGTTTCGGCTGGTACACGCCGTTAAAATCAAACTGAATTGGGCGGTAGGGTTCACCGCCAGATCCGCCGTAGTAACCTTGGGTTGCGCGCCAATCGATATCGAAACCCACACCCATTCGCCGATGAAAAATCACATCGGCGCCGACGCCGGTATACAATCCACCGCTTTCTGGGCACGCAATGCCATAAAGTGAGGAAATCTGACATCCGTTGTTGCTCGGTGTGCCCACCGTACTGAGGCTGAACATGGCATCGCCCTGTTGCGCAAAAGCAACGCCAGTGAACAAAAGACATCCCAACAAAACCGCGAGGAAGCCTAGCTTTTTCACAAACAACCTCCTGTCTTGATTCCCCTCATGGGGCTACGATGCAATCGCAAAGGCAATTGGATGTAAGTTTCGGGGTAACCTGTTCATCTTAATTTCATTCACAACGTAGATTCAAATTCGCGGCCCATGAAACAAGTGCCGGGCATTACCTCGATTGCAGTGATGACTCCACAATTTCGGTGTACTTGCCGTCTAACCCCAGTTCTCTCCGCAAGTTGTCATCTTGAAGAAACTTTACAATTTGCGCACCCAAAACGCGATGTGCCCTTCACGATTTTTTCGAGGCGCTGCCGCCGCCGCGCAGGATGTGATCGATCGAAATAGGACCAGCTCCGAAAAAAATCAGTGCAAACGCCAGCGTTGCGAGGGCCAGAGGAAATTCCATTCCGTGCTCACGCGTCAGACCGTTGTGCCAGTGCACTTTCCAGATTGCAACCGCCAGGTCGATCACAATGGCAAACGCAGCGCAGCGTGTGAAGAAACCAGCAAGTAAAAACAAACCGCCGACGAATTCCGCAAATGCCGAAACATAGGCCAGCCAGCTGGGAAGGCCGAGTCCCGCGATCATTCCCGCGTAATGATGAAGTCCACCGAATACCTTGGGAAAACCATGCGCAACCATGATGATGCCCAGCGTCAGTCGCATGACGAGGAGAGCGAGAGGTTGAATGCGATCTAGATAGCTCAACACATCCTCCAAAGGTACGAAACTAGATTACCGCAGAGGAGCGTCACTGCATGGTGATGGGAAAGGAACACCTGAGGTTTATTGGTTGTCGCTGTCGCGATCCCTGACACGAAAAGGAAAAAATTCCAGTCTGGGGTACGCCGGCAATAGGCGAATTTAACCGTGGAAACTGCGATGAGCAAGAATCCACAAATTTCATAAACGCTGGGATAGAAGCGACTTCCGCGAACGATGTAGTACCTCCGTACCGTGCCTAGTACTTCAGTTACGAGTCTCGGGATGACTACGGATTGCTCCTAGGGCGCATCCATCTAATTGTGTGTGGTCATACATAAACCACAACTGGTTGTATGTGAAGCTGTCCCTGTATTTTGCACGTTCCAGGAAACGTGCAAAAAACCCAGTAAAAACGGCACATTCGCTTTGACCCGAGGCTTTTTCGGGCTGATATATGCTCTTGACACCGACAGCCCTCGGAGTGCGACTCCGGGCGCCGCGTCTCTCGATTTTGCATAGAAAGCGCGCACCATTCGAGAGACAAGCAAAGGAATTATGGGCGATTCACGGGAAGTGATGAATATTCGCCAGGCGTCGCAGTACCTGGGCGTGAGTCCAGACACGTTGTACAAGTACGTCGGCGAACAAAAAATACCGGCGTTCAAGCTAGGCAATCGCTGGCGCTTTAAGAAATCACGGCTGGATCAATGGATGGAAGAGAAATCAAGTGAGATGGAACCGCAGCCGAAAAAAAAGGCAGCGGCAAAAGGTGCTGGGCAAGTTTAGTTCAATTTGCCGGCAAGCAGCCGGCGCTATGAAGGTGGGCACATGTTTGGATTGGGATCGAAATCGATTGTTGGTCTGGACGTAGGCTCGTCGAGCATTAAGGCCGTGGAGTTGAAAAAGAAGGGTGGGCAGATTGAAGTCGCCCATCTAGGACTCGAACCGCTGGCCTCAGACATCGTGGTCGATTCGATGATCGTCGATTCCGGCACGGTCTCGAGCGCCATTTCCAAGCTGTTCCTCGATAACCAGATCAAGACCAAGGCTGTGGCCACGGCGGTGAGCGGGCACTCGGTGATCGTGAAGAAAATCTCATTGCCGTCGATGAGCGATCAGGAGTTAGCCGAGACGATCGAGAAGGAAGCGGCACAGCATATTCCGTTCGATCTGGCCGATGTAAGTCTCGACTATCAGATTCTTTCCGACGAAGCGGGCAGCCCGCAGATGGACGTGCTTCTCGTCGCGGTGAAGAAGGACAAGATTCTGAACTACACCAACGTACTCTCGATGGCGGGCCGCACCCCGGCTATCGTCGACATCGATGCCCTGGCCCTGCAGAACTGCTACGAGTACAACTATCAGCCTGCGCCCGGGCAGGTGGTAGCTCTGTTGAACCTGGGCGCCAGCGTGATGAATATCAACATCGTAAAAGGGACCACGCCGTTGTTCCCGCGCGATGTCAGCGTTGGCGGACATCAATACACCGATTCGCTGCAGAAAGAGCTGGATCTCAGTTTTGAAGATGCGGAGTCGCTCAAGCTGGGCAACAAAGTTGGAACGGTCAGCGAAGACGCGAAGCAGCCGATCCTGCAGCAGGTGACCGAAATCATCGTTCTGGAAATTCAGAAGACATTTGACTTCTTCCGCGCCAGCGCGGCCGGCGAGCACATCGAGAAGATTTATCTCGCGGGTGGATCGTCGAAGGTGCCGGGGCTGGTGGAAGCGCTGCGGCAGGAGTTCTCCATGCCGGTGGAGTTGTTCAATCCGTTTCAACGCGTCACTCCACCCGCGGAAGGGCACGGAGCCGAACTGGTAGAGCAAAACCCTGGCCAGATGGCGGTGGCTGTGGGTTTGGCTCTGAGGAGCTTTGAATCCCTATGATCAAAATCAACCTGCTCGAAACTAACAAGGGGAAAGGGAAACGCGGCAGCGGCGGCGGTCCGGCAATGCCCACCATGCAGATGGGCGACATGGGTTCGCCCAAGCTGAAGGTGTTGGTCATTCTGGTTTTGGCCGGCCTGATCAACGTCGGCTACTGGTATCGCCTGGATCGCCAGGAGAAGGCGATTGCGGCCCAGATGAAAGTGGCCGAGGCGAAGAACCGCGAGCTGGCCGATGTCAAGGCGCGTTTTCTGGAGCGCCAGAATCAGGCCAACGCCTACAAGCGGCGCGTGGATGTCATCGATGGCCTGCGCGCCAATCAGACTGGCCCAGTCAATCTGCTGGCCATGATGGGCGAAACCGTCAACAACACCGAGGCGGTATGGCTGACCAAGTTGGATGACACCGGTCCCAGCGTGAATGTAGAGGGTACGGCGCTGTCGACCGACGCAGTGGCCAACCTGATTGCCAACCTGCAAAAAACAGGCTTCTTCAAGAACGTTGAGATCAAAGAAACCTGGCAGGACGAGCAGATCAAAGATATGCAGGCGTTTCAGTTCATCCTGACCTGCGACAAGGCCGCTGGCGGCGCCAGCAGCACCAAGTCGTAGGCAGACGAACGATAGGCGGAAAACATGGCGATGAATTTTGGCGAACTGTCTGGGTTGAAACAGTGGGGAGTGGTGATTGCCGGCGGAGCAGTGGTCTCGGCAGCGCTGTACTTCACCGTCTTTAAGAGCCAGGCCGCGAAGAACATGACGGCGCAGCAGGCGCTCCAGGAAAAAATCCGGGAGAACAATGAGCTGGAGTCATATCGGCCCAAGCTGAAGCAGATGGAGCAGCAACTGGCCGAACTCAAGCAGCAGCTCGAGATCGAGCAGCGCATCGTTCCTGACGAGAAGCAGATTGACGCCTTCATCACCATGATGGATGGAGAGGCAGGCAAAGCGGGAATCGAACTGCGACGCTACGAGGCCAAGGACGTCAAACCGGCGCAGTATTACACCGAGGTTCCTTTCAATATTGAAGCAGACGGCCCGTATTACTCGATGCTGAACTTCTTCGATCGCGTAAGTAAGCTGGAACGCATCGTCAACATCAGCAATCTGCTGGTCTCCACGACGAGGAATGCGCAGAACGCGAAGCTCAAGCACACGTATCAATACGCGCCCAACGAGAGCATCGTCGCGTCATTTACCGCGACTACTTATTTCAGTCACGATACGCAACCTTCCGCAGCTGGCGCCGGGACAAAACCCGGAGCGCCGGCGGCGAAGTAGGAACAACCATGAAGATGGCGAAGCTGAGTACAGGCATTCTGGCAATCGCAATCACGATGACGACGGGCGCGGCCTTCTCGACGCAAGCCGAGGCGCAGAATCCCGACGCCATCGACAACGCGCGCAGCGTGGCCAAGTCGCTGCAGCAAAAACAGACCAACGATACGAATGCTGCGCTGGATGCTGCGGGCATCGTAAATCCCGGCAAGCCAGCCGCAGGCGCTCCGGCGCCGGCGGTGAGGCCAGCGGTCATTCCGGTTTCGAAGCCTGCCAGTCCGGCTGCCGCCAGCCCGGCGAAATCCTCTGCGGTGAAAGCGGCCTCGAACTCTGGCTCGCACAATCAACTGCAGCACATCAACGTGACTCCGGCTGGCGACAAGATCCAGATTGAGATCAGCTCCAGCGGTTCGGTTACTCCCAAAGTCAGCAAACTCGGTTCTCCGGCCCGCATCCTGGTGGAGTTGCCAGATACGGTCGTCACCACCGCCCAAACCAAGATTGCTGTCGGTAGCGGTGGCGTGAAAGGCCTGCGCGTGGGCATGGATGGTAAGACTCCGCCCACCACCAGCGTCGTTGTGGACCTCGAAAAAGCTCTGACCTACGAATCCGCTACAGTCGCGGATGGAAAATTCATCCTGACGGTGCATGGCGGAGAAGCGGTTTCGACCACGACAGCGAAGAATACTTCGGCTCCGGGAAAGACTGCGTCGGTAAAACCCGCCGCTCCTGCTGCGAAAACAGCCGTAGCGAAAGTGGCGACACCAAAACCAGCCTATAAAAGCGGAAAGCAGGATTCGAAGCAGGCCAAGGCCGCGATACCCGCAAAATCTGCGCCCGCAAAATCTACGGTCGTGACCGTGAGCAAAGACAAAGAAAGTGCAACGAAAGCCGACGCTACGGAGCAAGCCACGGCAGACGACAAGAAGCCCGAAGAGAAGAAACCGGAAGACAAGAAGTGGGCGATGAACGGGAAACGTGATCCGTTCTTCAGTCCGGTCGTGCAACAGAGCGGTTCGGGGTGTGCCACGGGCAAGAAGTGCCTGGAGATTGGCGCCATCAATCTGCGGGGCGTGGTTAAGTCCGACTCAGGATTTATTGCCGTGGTCACCAACAACCTGAACAAGGCTTATTTCTTGCGCGAGAACGACCCGGTTTTCAACGGGTACGTCATGAAGATTACGGGGGATTCAGTCACCTTCGAGGAAACGGTGCAGGATAAGTTGGGCAAATCGTTTACACGTGAGGTCGTGAAGAGACTCTTCACACCCGCAGTTTAGTTGGGGACGGCTGCTTCGGAAATCCGGAGCAGGGATGCAAGCTTGGCGAAGCATAACGCGGGCAAAGTCCCGCGGTTGGGAGAGGCGAAATGCGAAAGCAACTACTGAAAACCTGCATGTTGTTGCTGCTCATCACAGCGGCTGCGACAGCCCAGACACCGAACCGGCTTGATCGAGTCGACGTGGTCCGGGGTAAGGACGACGTCCAGATTGAGATGCAATCCAGCGGCGCGCTAACTCCAAAGCTCAGTGCTTTGAGCTCGCCCGCGCGTGTGGTTGTGGATCTGCCCGGGACTCTGATGGCCACGGGCAAGAGCCGCATCGCGGTGGAAGCAAACGGCGTGAAGGGGCTGCGCATCGGCATGGACGGCCAGACACCGCCGACAACGCGGCTTGTCGTCGATCTCGACAAGGCCTGCTCCTATGATCTGACGCCTGGACCTGCCGGCAAGTTAATCCTGACCCTGCATGCTCGGGATGTTGCCGAAGCAACGGCCGGCAACATGGCGCCCAAAGCGAGCGGCGGCGTGAGCGCGACTGTTGCAGGCAATCCGGTTTCCCCCAGCGCTTCTGCGTCCCCGTTTGCACCCAAACCGGAAGAGACAGCGTCGGCCACGAGCACGGCCTCGCTGGCCAAGCAGTCTGGTCCGAACAACTTCGTGTTTGTTGAGCCTTCCTATCAGGCAAAGAGCACGACCAAGCCCGAAGGTGACTCGCAGACGGCCGATGAACCTGCTGCCCGCGCTCAGGAAGCCGCCGCCCGGTTTGCCGACAAAACCGCGGTGGAATTGCTTCCCGTCAGCGAGCATGCTGCTCAGGCGCAAAGCTCAACTGGTGCAGCCCAGAGTTCGACGGGAATCAGTCCCGCTGTAAACCTGGCTGCTGAACAGAGGGCGCAGGCAGGGCAGGCGCCCGCAACCGCGGGTCCAAAATACACGGGCGAGCCTATCTCGGTGAATTTGAAAGATGTCGATTTGAAAGACTTTTTCCGCCTGATTCACGAGATCAGCGGTTTGAACGTCGTTCTCGATCCCAACGTGCATGGAACTTTGACCGTGGTTTTGGATGATGTGCCGTGGGATCAGGCGCTCGACATTGTGCTCAAGAACAACGATCTGGCACGGGAACTGGAAGGCAACGTCCTTCGCATCGCGACGGTTGACACTTTGAAGCGCGAAGCCGATGCCCGCCGGGCGCAAATCGAATCCGAAGCGATGGCGGTTGAGAAGGTTTCGGTCACCCGTTTCCTGAGCTACGCCAAAGCCAAGGATGTGCTCATTACAGTCAAGAAGTTCCTTTCGCAGCGTGGCGACGTAGTGGCTGACGATCGCACCAATGCGATCGTGGTGAGCGATATTCCGAAGGTCATCCCGGTCATCGACCGGCTCTTGACGCAGCTTGATCGCAAGACTCAGGAAGTCGAGATCGAAGCGCGCGTCGTGGCTGCAACTCGCCAGTTTGCCCGCGATATCGGAACACAAGTTGGTTTCGGATGGGGCAATGGCCACAGTGCAGTGGGCGGCTCGCAAGGCGTAGGTACGACGCAAACCACTATCAACGGATTGAATCCGGGCTACGTTGTAACGCCCGGTACGGGTTCGACTTCGGGAACGACCATTCCACTGTTCTCGAACCTCGTGCCGACGTCACCTACCAGCGGTCTCCAGTTCGTGAACGCCAGCAACAACATGCAGATTGATTTAGTCCTCGAAGCTGCGGAATCTCGCGGCCTGCTGAAGGTGCTCTCGCGTCCACGCATCGTCACCCAGAACAATATTCAGTCGATCGTGAAGCAGGGTGTCCGTGTTCCGATTGTGACTCAGGCGCAGTTGGGTGGTCCGCCGACGGTCACTTACGTCGATGCGTTCCTGCGGCTCACGGTCACTCCGCAGATCACTTCGGAGAACACCATCTTCCTGAACGTAGACGTGGAAAACACCACGCCGAACTTCGGCCAGGAAGTGCAGGGTAACCCGGAACTGATCACCCAGCAAGCTACCACACAGGTGCTGGTGACGGACGGTGGAACTGTGGTGATCGGCGGCGTCATCCAGACGCAGAATTCGATCAACATTTCCATGGTCCCGGTGCTGGGAAATATCCCGGTTCTCGGCAATCTGTTCAAGCACACGCAAGTACAGACGCAAAATCAGGAGCTGATCTTCTTCATCACTCCGCGAATCATTCAGACATAACCAGTCCTGAGTCGCGAGTTCCAAGTACTGAATTAGAAGCCGCCGGCCTGAAGAACCTGTCAAGCCGGCGGTTGTGTTTTAGTGGCGAGCAGTGCGCAAAGAGCTGGTCTGGGAACGGTCTCAGATGCTTCCAATTTCTAGCTCATCGCTCAAGCTCATCCCCGTCCTGCTACACTTCCCTCAATGAACTTCCAGGCGCGCCAGAAGAGGCTGCGGGAGCACATCGCTACCACGCGCTACGACGGGTTGCTGATCAATCATCTTCCCAACATTCGATATCTTTGCGGCTTCACCGGGAGCGCCGGGCTGCTACTGATCGAAGAAGCCGGCAGCGTGTTCTTTACTGATGCCCGCTACGACACGCAGGCACATGAGGAAGTCAAAGCAGCGAAGGTGGTGATTGCGCGTAAAGCGCCGCTCGAAGCGTTGGGCGACTTTCTTGCGTCTCGGCGCAGGCGCTCGCGAGGGTGGGACATCGGCATTGAAGCCGAGCATTTCACCGTTGCCGAAAAAAAGCGTCTCACTAAAGTGCGGCCGCAGGGAGTACGGCTAAAGGATGCACCCTCCATCGTTGAGCGCGAACGCATGGTGAAGGACAGCGATGAACTGCAGCGGATCCGTGCGGCCGTTCAATTGGGTGCCACGCTCTTTGACCGTGCGCTCAAAGTCATTCGTTCGGGTGTCACGGAAGTCGAGGTAGCTGCCGACATGGAATTGACGGCACGGCGGGGCGGTGCAGAGGCCATGTCATTTCCCACCATCGTAGCTTCGGGGAAGCGTTCGGCACTGCCCCATGGAAGAGCTTCTGCTCAGCCGATCGTCTCCGGCGCATTCGTGGTCTGCGACTTCGGTGTTATACTCGCAGGTTACTGCTCGGATCAGACCCGTACCGTTTGGGTGGGTCCGGTTTCTGAGAAAGCGCGCTTTGCGTACGAGTCTGTCCGCGAAGCTCAGCAAGCTGCCATCGAAACGGTTCGTCCCGGGATTACAGTTGGCGAAGTGGACGAAGCTGCCCGAAAGGTACTGTGCCGGGTTCAGCTAGGGAAATATTTCACCCATTCCACCGGGCATGGCGTCGGTTTGGAGATTCACGAGTCGCCGCGCGTAGCTGCTGGCATGAAAACGGTGTTGAAGCCGGGCATGGTCATTACCATTGAACCGGGGGTTTACTTCCCCGGCAAGTGGGGCGTGCGCATCGAGGATATGGTCGCCGTTACGGATGGTGGTTATGATGTGTTGACGCCCTCGAGCAAGCAATTTGTTGCGGTATAGTCTTCGCAAGTGACAGCCGGGCAGGATCGTAAGCGTCATAGATCACTGCCCGGCTTCTTCGCGGCCCGAGAATTTCGGGCGCGGTCGGCACCTCCTATAAGAATGAACCAAAAAGAACTGAAAGAACTCATCGAGTTCCTGATCGAAAAAGATATTGCCGAGTTTGAACTTGAGCGCGGCGATGTCAAGGTTCGGATCAAGCGCGCTGGAGAGCACACGGTTGTACATGCGCATGGCGATCCGCGCTTTTTTGCCGTCCCCGCTGCCGCGCCACTCGGGCCGGACCTGGGTGCTGTTCCGGCAAGCATTCCGGCGACAGCGCCGCCCGCTGCGCCGGCCCAACCCAAAGCTGAAGAAGGTCTGCACACGGTCAAGTCGCCGATCGTCGGAACTTTCTATGAAGCGCCCTCGCCGGGAGCGCCGCCCTTTGTGAAAATAGGAGATGCGGTCGAGGTCGGACAGGTGCTCTGCATCGTGGAAGCCATGAAACTGCTCAACGAGATCGAATCGGACGTGGCCGGAGAGATCGTCAAGAAACTGCTTACCAATGGACAGCCCATCGAATATGGGCAAGAGTTATTTGTGATCCGGCCGAAGCAATGATTGGGGAATCCTCGGGCGCGCACCTTGCGCGCCCTTATTGTGTTCAACAAATTCTAGCCGGCCGGAGAATATTCTCGATTCGGGGAGTCTGAGAGCTGAAGGCAGTTCTTTCATGTTCAAGAAGATCCTGATAGCCAATCGCGGAGAAATTGCCCTGCGCGTCATCTGCGCTTGCAAGGAGTTGGGCGTTAAGGCGGTTGCCATTTACAGCGAAGCCGACCGCAACTCCCTGCATGTCAAGTTTGCTGACGAAGCCATCTGCATTGGGCCGCCACAGTTAGCCCAAAGCTATTTGAATATTCCTGCCGTGATCAGCGCCGCCGAGATCGCTAACGTGGAAGCGGTGCATCCTGGTTACGGGTTGTTGGCGGAGAACGCGAACTTTGCCGAGGTCTGCGAGACCAGCGGTATCAAATTCATCGGACCGCAGCCAGAAGTAACGCGGCTCATGGGCGAAAAAGAAAAAGCACGTGCCGCGATGAAAAAAGCCGGAGTGCCGATATTGCCCGGATCGGATGGAATCATCGCCAGCGAAGGCGAGGCTTTGGAATGGGCGCGGCAAGTAGGATTTCCGGTAATAGTGAAGGCATCGGCTGGTGGCGGCGGCCGCGGCATGAGAATCGTCCGCGACGAACAGGAATTGCCCGGTCTGTTCAAAGCCGCGCAGACCGAAGCTGCGGGTGCATTCGGCAATGGCGATCTCTACATGGAGAAGTATGTCGAGCATCCGAGGCACATCGAGTTTCAAGTCTTAGCCGATGAGCACGGAAATGTAGTCAGCCTCGGCGAACGGGAATGTTCGATTCAGCGGCGTCACCAGAAATTGCTCGAAGAGTCGCCTTCGATGCAGGTCACGCCTGAATTGCGCAAAGAAATAGGCGAAGTGCTTTGCAAGTCGCTGGGGGCGATCGGCTATTCCAACGCCGGTACGGTCGAGTTTCTGATGGGACAAGACCGCGAGCTGCACTTCATTGAGATGAACACCCGCATTCAGGTCGAGCATCCTGTGACGGAGATGGTGACCGACGTCGATTTGGTGAAGAGTCAGCTTTTGATTGCGGCGGGCGCGAAGCTGAGTGATGTGCTGATGGGCCCAATTGTCCATCGGGGGCACTCCATCGAATGCCGTATTAACGCCGAGCATCCGGAAAAGTTCACGCCGTCCGCGGGAAAGATCACAGCATTTCATCCGGCTGGCGGAACGGGCGTTCGCGTGGACACGGCGGCCTACACCGAGGGTGTGATTCCCCCTTACTATGATTCACTGATCGCGAAGTTGATCGTGCGCGCCAAAGATCGCAATGAAGCTGTATCGCGCATGGCGCGCGCCCTCGATATGTTTATTGTCGAGGGTATCTACACAACGATTCCTCTGCATCGAAAGATCCTCGCCGATCCGGATTTTCGCGCAGGGAAGATCGATACGGGATTTATTGAAAGATTCTTGGCGAAGAATGGCAAAGCGTCTAGCTGACGTCCTGGTCGGTCTGCAAACCGAAACTCGATCGAGCCGAAATCTGACATGGATGTTGTCGTAGACATTCCTCGTCTCTACGCGATTCTTGACGCCGGTTGCTTTGTCGACGGCAGCGCCATGTTCGTCGCCGCGGAGCAACTTGCTTCTGCTGGCTGCACCCTGATCCAGTACCGCAACAAGACAGGCAGTGCAGACGTCATGCTGGATCAGGCGCGTGAGCTGAAGAAAACTCTAGCTTCCCATTCCTCGCAAAACCGGCGAGACATAGGGCACTCCACGTCGGTGAAGTTGATCATGAATGATCGCGCTGACCTGTGCCTCGCCGCTCAATTCGACGGCGTTCATGTTGGACAGGACGACTTGTCGCCCGAATCGGTAAGAAAAATCATTGGCTCAGTCCGCTGGCTTGGAGTATCGACGCATAACCCCGAGCAGTTGCGCGAAGCGGATCTGACTTCTGCCGACTACTTGGCGATCGGCCCCGTCTTCGCCACTTCGAGCAAAGTCAATCCCGATCCAGTGATCGGACTGGAAGGAGTTCGCCGTGCCCGCCAACTCACCCGTAAGCCGCTGGTTGCCATCGGGGGAATTACCAGGGCGAATGCCGCTTCTGTGCTTGAGGCCGGAGCCGATTCCGTCGCGGTGATATCCGATCTGTTACGGGATCCACGTAAATCAGCAGAGGAATTTTTGCGCATATTGCGGTAAAGTCTCAACGGCGGATGAACCACGACTGAACGCACGACTAACAAGGAACCAAGGAGCCCTTCCTGAGCATACCCACGACCACGCGGCCTGGTAGTGACTGGGAAATCCATAGCCATCAAGATCAGGAGTTGGTTAAGGGGCTTGGCCTGACCAGCGCAACGATGTTGGTTATGGGATCGATGATCGGCTCGGGCATTTTCATCGTTTCCGCCGACATCGCACGGGAAGTCGATTCGCCGGCATTGCTGATCATGGCCTGGGCGGTTGCCGGATTCATGACGATTGTAGCTGCGCTCAGCTACGGCGAATTAGCCGCCATGATGCCGCGGGCTGGTGGACAATACGTCTATCTTCGCGAGGCGCTCGGCCCGCTCTGGGGATTTCTCTATGGTTGGACCCTGTTCCTGGTGATTCAGACAGGAACGATCGCGGCCGTCGGCGTAGCCTTTGGGAAGTTTCTTGGCGTCTTCTTTCCTTCCATCTCTTCGACCAACTGGATCCTGCATCTCTGGAAGGTTCCACCGATTCCGATCGGCCCGATGGTGCTGGGAAACATGGATGTCGGCATCAATACGCAAAACCTCGCCGCTATCGTCCTCGTGATCATCCTGTCGGTGGTCAACATCTTCGGCGTGAAGACAGGCGCGCTCATCCAGAATATTTTCACTGTGGCCAAGGTTTCTGCGCTGCTGGGGCTGGCTTTACTGGGCGTGGCTTTAGGTCGGAATGCACAGGCCTTGGCGGTAAACTTCAGCGGCCACTTCTGGCACAGCGCCAGCTTGGGCGCGCAACATGCCGTGCAAGTAGGCGTAGGTGGCCCTATCGTCATGGTGGGTACCCTAACCATTCTCGCGGTTGCACAGGTAGGGTCGCTTTTCTCCGCTGATGCCTGGAACAACGTGACCTTCACGGCTGGGGAAGTGAAGAATCCCAGCCGCAATCTGCCGCTCTCGCTCGCTTTGGGCACGGGCGTGGTAATCGCGCTTTACATCGCCTGCAATTTCGTTTACCTGGGAACGCTTCCGCTGGATGGTTCCGCAGGCGGGGCCACGATCTTGTCTCGAGGAATCAAGCACGCCGTCGAAGATCGAGTGGGCACGGCTGTGATGACGCAGATGTTCGGCTCGCTAGGCGGAAAGCTGATGGCTGCGGCCATCATGATTTCATCGTTCGGCTGCGCCAATGGGCTGATTCTCTCTGGTGCGCGCGTTTATTACGCCATGGCGAAAGACCGTCTATTTTTCCGGAACGTGGCGAAACTGCATCCTAACTATAAGACCCCGAACGTCTCGCTGATGGTGCAGATGATTTGGACTTGCGTGCTCTGCATCTCGGGCAGCTACGGTCAGTTGCTCGACTACATCATCTTTGCGGTGCTGGTGTTTTACATTCTCACGATTGTCGGCCTATTCGTCCTGCGGCGCACCCATCCGGATGCGCAGAGACCTTATCGCGCAATAGGCTATCCAGTCCTGCCCGCGGTGTATATTGTGATGGCTTTATTCATCGACGTCGTACTGTTGCGCTACAAGCCGCAATACACGTGGCCTGGGTTGATCGTGGTGCTGCTGGGCATCCCGGTTTATTATGCTTGGTCGCGGAGCGCAGACGGGAATGTGTCCGCGAATTCAGCGTAGCTGTTTTCCGGTCAAGGAGAACCAAGCAGAATGAAATTATTTGCCACGAAACCACTGGAAAAGCTGCTGAGCGAAGCTCAGGAAACTGGCGAGCATAGCCTGAAGCGAGCGCTGGGCCCGATCAACCTACTGACACTGGGTATTGGCGCGATCATCGGTGCGGGAATTTTCGTCATTACAGGACAAGCCGCTGCCCAGTTCGCCGGACCTGCCATTTTATTCTCGTTCATCTTGGCCGGAATTGCTTGTGCCTTCGCCGGATTGTGCTACGCCGAATTCGCTTCGTTGATTCCGATTGCAGGCAGCGCATACACGTATTCTTACGCCACACTCGGGGAGTTGGTAGCCTGGATCATTGGATGGGACCTCATTCTTGAATACGCCTTCGGGGCAGCAACCGTCGCTGTAGGCTGGAGCGGTCACTTACGGGCGTTCCTTCAAGACATCGGGTACGGCCTGCCACCCATGCCGCATTCCGAGTTCATGCTGTTTGGACGGTCCATACATTTGACTTATGACTACATCGGTTTTCTGGTCATCATGGCGATCACGGCGATTCTGGTGGTCGGCATCAAGGAGTCGGCAAACTTCACCACGGCAGTGGTCATCCTGAAGGTTGCAGTCGTACTGGTTTTCATCGGATTGGCAAGTTGGTTTCTAGTGTCACACCACGGCCAGCCTAATTACTGGCACCCGTTTATTCCGGCCAACACGGGCCAACAAGGTCATTTTGGGTGGTCGGGCATCTTCCGCGGAGCGGGAGTAGTGTTCTTTGCCTATATTGGGTTCGACGCGGTTTCGACCGCGGCGCAGGAAGCGAAGAATCCCAAGCGCGATATGCCCTTCGGAATTCTCGGTTCGCTCGTCATTTGTACGGTTCTCTACATCATAGTTTCCGGGTTGCTCACCCATATGGTCCCGTACACGCAGCTGAATGTTCCGGACCCGGTGGTGGTAGGAATCCGCGTCACTGGCCAGCAGTGGGCAACGTTTCTAGTTGAGCTAGGCGCCATCGCAGGCTTGGCGACAGTAATGCTAGTCATGTTGCTCGGGCAATCCCGCGTGTTCTATTCGATGTCGCGCGACGGGCTGCTCTGGCCATGGGCCTGCAAAATTCATCCCCGCTTCCGGACTCCGTACATCAGTTCCATGGTCGTGGGTTTGTTCGTGGCCATTTTGGCCACACTGGTTCCGCTCAACATTTTGGACGAAATGACGAGCGTGGGAACTTTGCTAGCGTTTGTGCTGGTGAGCGCTGGAGTGTGGGTCATGCGGAGGACGCATCCCGACTTGCCCCGGCCATTCCGTACTCCCATGGTTCCACTTGTGCCCATCCTTGCAATCGGTTTTTCCACGTTCCTGATCGTTACACTGTCGCCCGCAACCCAGCTACGGCTTGTGGTCTGGCTCATCATTGGCCTCGTGATTTACTTCACCTATAGCCGCAAGCACAGCAAAGTACAGAACGCACTTGAAAACGGCGCGGTGACGGGGCACGTGCGCTCGATGGCGGATTAATTTTCGATGTCTCTTCCGGTCCCTCTGCACAGCGTAGAGGGGCCGTTTTGTTTTATAGTCAGGCGTTGAGCGAGACCCGCAAGTCGGGATTCACAACTCACGACTAAGTGAAAGCCCTCCGCAATCTCCGGATCATCGCTGGCATGCTGCTGCTCGTGATCGCTCTCGGCACCGCCGGCTATCACTACATCGAAGGTTGGACATGGTTCGATGGCTTCTACATGGTCATCACCACGCTGACCACGATCGGGTATCAGGAAGTACATCCGCTTTCGCACGCTGGCCGCGTATTCAACGTCTTCGTCATCCTCGCTGGCGTTTCGCTGTTAGCTTTGGGAGTCGGGGCCCTCAGCCAGGCTTTGCTAGAATTCGAACTGCACAACTTCTTTGGAAGGCGCCGCATGGAGCGCGAGATCAGTCGCCTAGACAATCACTACATCATTTGCGGAATGGGCCGGGTGGGACGCAGCGTTGCGCGAGAACTGGCGCGAAAACCCGCGCCATTCGTGATCATCGAGAATTCAGAAATCAAGCTGCAACGATTTACCAACGAGAAGTGGCTGATTATGAGCGGCGATGCGACGCAGGAGCAGGTGCTGCGGGATGCGCATATCGATAGCGCAACCGGACTGATTGCCGCCACCACTACAGATGCCACGAATCTATACATTGTGCTAACGGCGCGAGGGCTCAATCCCCGCTTGAAGATCATTGCGCGCGCCAGTGAAGAAGCTGCCGAGAAGCACCTGCTTACCGCCGGGGCGGATTCGGTGGTTTCTCCCTATTCTTTTGCCGGGCAGAGGATTGCCCAATCCTTGCTTCGGCCACACGTCGTAAGTTTTCTGGATACAGCCACGACGCATCTGGGCATGGATCTCGAGATCGGCGAGATCCACATAGGTCCGGCATCTACTTTCGCCGGTAAGACCTTAGAGAGTTCACGCATTCGGCAGGAGCGCGGGGTTATTGTGCTGGCCATCAAGCGCCGCGAAGGAATGCGCTTCAACCCTGCGCCGGATGAGCGCATCGAAGCAGATGATTGCCTGATTGCCATGGGCGAGCCCGCGCAATTACGCCAGCTTGAACAAGTAGCCACGGCCTCATGATTCGACTTCCATGAAAATTGTTACTGCAGACGAGATGCGGGCCATCGACCGCGCCACCAGCGATCGATACGGTGTACCTTCACTCACTTTGATGGAGAAAGCGGGCTTAGCCGTCGCCGAGCATGTGCTCACGCATTACAGTAACGCGAACCGGATTGTCGTTTTCTGCGGAAAGGGCAACAACGGCGGGGATGGATTCGTGGCTGCGCGCCGCTTGTATCAAGAGGGAAAGAACGTGGAGGTTGTCCTCCTCGCTGACGCCAGTGAGCTCAAAGGTGATGCGGCTGCCATGTACAGAGAGTTACCGGTCACGGCGATCAGCTTGCGTTCCAGCGAAGAATTGAGGAGTGATTCCGTTCAGCGGTGCTTATCTGCAGATTTATACCTGGATGCGATTCTGGGCACAGGATTCAAGCCGCCAGTACGTGGCCTCTACTCAGATGCAATCGCGATTTTGAATGCTGCCCAAGCTCCGGTCGTTGCGGTCGATATTCCCTCTGGCGCCGATACCGATGCGATGACTCCGCGCGACTCCCATCAGGGAATCATTGCGCGTGCAGACTCGATCGTGACCTTCACTGCTCCGCGTCCGGCGCATGTTTTCGGTTCGCTTACGAAAGGCCCAACGTGCGTGGTGCCCATCGGATCGCCGGACGAATCGATCGAGTCATCTCTGGAGCTGAACGTCATTACGCCACGCGATTTCGCGTCTCTCATCGGCAAGCGTCGTGCGGATTCGAACAAAGGACTCTACGGTCACGTGCTGGTGGTCGGCGGATCGTTTGGCAAAGCCGGCGCCGCGGCAATGGCGGGGATGGCCGCGCTCCGTGCAGGCGCGGGATTATCAACGGTGGCCACGCCAAAATCAGTGCTTCCAACCGTGGCCGGTTTTCACCCTGAAGTGATGACAGAGCCGTTGGCCGAAAATCCCGCTGGAACAATTTCTGCTGCGGCTGCCGAGCACATCAAATCGCTCGGGAAAGGGAAGAGCGTTCTGGCGATCGGGCCGGGAATTTCGCGTGAGCCGGAAACAGCCGGTCTTGTTCGTGGACTTGTGACTAGCGCCGAAATTCCCGTCGTTCTTGATGCCGATGGGTTGAACGCATTTGAGGGGCGCGGCGAGGAACTGAATGGCAAAGGCCGAGTGCTGGTGATTACGCCCCATCCCGGCGAAATGGCGCGGCTGGCGGCCTGTTCCATCGCCGATGTGCAGAAGGATCGATTAGGTGTTGCGCGAAAGTTTGCGCGGGAACATGAGCTAATCGTGGTCCTTAAAGGGCACCGCACGCTCGTGGTACAGCCCGACGGTGAAGCGTGGGTGAACACTACGGGCAATGCGGGAATGTCGACAGGAGGAACGGGAGACATTCTTACAGGCATGGTGGCCGCGATGCTTGCTCAAAATCCCAAAGGTGTGGTCTTGGCCGTATGCGCTGCCGTGCATCTACACGGTCTTGCCGGCGATGTGATGCGGGAAAGCGTTGGTGAGCATTCGATGACGGCAACAGATCTGCTACGAGGGTTGCCCGAGGCATTTTTCCGCGCCCAGAAAACGGCGCACGAGAAAGCTTTTCATTGGGAAGGTTAAGATGGTTTTGCGGTCCTCTTCCCGAATGCGGACGAAGCTGCCGGAGCAACTTTTCTCACGTACGGATTCAAACGCAGGCCCACTTGCGCATCACGGCAGTTGCAGAGATCCAATTAATGCCGTACACACGGTGTCCCCGTCAGCGAAGTGGTCCCTGGGAGCCATGCAGCCCACGACCAGCGGCACACCATTGCTCTCGATTTCGATTCGCTTGCCCATCCAATCGTCCAGCCCCTTGCGAAAGCTGAGCGTGGTGATGATTCCGGGCTTGCTATCCAGAGTGGTTGTTTGACTGCTGATGGTTGAGTATGTGCCGGGTGCGCGTTTAGATTCCGGATCGACCAACTGTCTCCAACGGACCAGGTCCGTGCTGCTCGCACTTGCTCCGTTGCACTGCCCGTCAGCGGGACCCGCCATGAGCAGAAATTCCGTTCCTTGAATCTTGCTGGAGTAAACGTATTGCTTGCAGCTCGCGGTGAGCAACTGTGCATCGGCAGGAACCAGAACCGAAGCGTCCCAGCACTGAAGAGGACGGCTGCAGTATTGAAACCTTGCCACCTTGGAACCCGCCGGAATGGTGCTTCCGGAAGCGAGGTTAATTGTAGCGTTCGTCTCAGGTTGAGGTGCTGCGCTCTGGGATGTCTCCTGGCGCGTCGCCGCAGGCTGCGGGGAAGCATCAGTCCGCTTGCCAGCCGAAAGAGCAGGCTCAGTGGCTACGTTCTGGTTCAGCTGAATCGATTGAAGGATCACATCGCATTTCTGATGTGCCTCAGCTGAGAAGTCATCGTTTTCCGAAGCGTGAGGATCTGAGGCTTTTTGCGCGGTAGTGCCCACGCTGCGGGCATGATCGGCCGCGACGCAGACTACTGGATACAAACTGCTTGCGCCCACAACGAACCAGGCCGTCCCGGTTACTCGCTGGCCAAGCAGGTGAGCAGCCGTCAATGCGCACTGGTAGGACGAATGGTTTCCCGACGATGCTTTTGTGCATTTGGAAGACTGCGAGTAATTCCGTGCAAAATGAGTCGCGGCTTCTTCGAGAGCAGAATCGCTTTGTCCCTGAACGGGGATTGCCGAACCAAGCAGAACCATAAGCTGCTTTTCATCTGCCAGTGCGACGGAAAGGACCATTCCGGCGTCATCGTGTCCGGCGGCAGCATATGGAGTGGGCATCCACAGCTTGTAGTCGGCAGCTTTGTAGGTTTTGAAGCCCGCAGGCGCGGCGCTGTCATTCTGATCTTCTGATAGTTCATCGGCGACCTGCTGCGCGCGGGAGGCGTCTGCTTGTGATTGCCCATCCTTTGAGGCGCGCATTTGGCGCGCAATGTCGCCCAGAGAGCCACCCTGTGACGCCTGCCCCCAAAGAGCAATAGGGAGCAGGAGCGAAAGGACAGTGATCCAAACGATCGGGGAACTCACTACATATCGAATCTCGCGCGCTACTGCTTTTGTCATTTCAGAGACTCCCTTCACGCGTTATGCCATGAGAAGTTCTTGCTGGCCGTTCCGCCCGTGGACCATCGGCATGATCCTGAATTAGTCTGAACACCGAGCCGAAAAGGCACGTTCCCGGCATACACACCGCTCCCTGAGCGGTGCTATGACCAGCGTAGCCGGGCACATAAAAAGGTAAAAGTTACCGGGGTACGTGGACGAATGCCGAGAATGAGACGGAGATACGGGTTTTCGTCCCGTTTTTATGGAGGATTGTTTTGGGGCGTAAGAGAAGTGATGACGTTGAGCGCCATCAGACCACAATCACACCGGCGTAGCCGACCACCATCTCGCGATCGCCGGAGACGTCTCCCGAGGTGGCATACTTCACGAGTTCGGCCGATTTCGCGCCCAACTGACGTGCGGCAGTGAGCATGGCGACTGCCGGTCCGAAACCGCACATACTGATGTCCTGCTCGGTGACCACATCATAAAGGCCACGCGGATCGAGGCTCAGGATGCGCTCGAGTGCACGCTGATCTTTGATCCGAGTTACTGTATCCGATTCGTAATGGTTCATGTCACTGGAAGCAACGATCAGGGCGTACTCCTTCTGACCTTGCACAACTTCTGCAATGGCTTTCCCAAGTTGCTCGAGGAGATCAAAATCGCGGGTGCCGAGGGTGATGGGTACGAATCGCAGATCCCGCTGCCGCAACTGCAGGAAGGGAAGTTCCACTTCCGCGGCGTGTTCGGCCCGGTGTGCCGCCATGTCATCATGCAGAACAGGGCAGCGTTGCTTGAGCGCAGATGCAAGTTCGGCATCCACGGGTATTTCCCCGAGCGGAGTCTCCCACGCGCCCTCGCTTTGCGTGGCCAGAGCACGTCCCATCCCTGTGTGATTGGGACAGATGACAATGCAGCGGCGTGGAACTTCAATCCTGCCGAATACTGATCCCGCTACATGCCCGGAATACATGTATCCGGCATGGGGAGCGATGCAGCCGATGGCGCGCACCGGTTCTTCTTCCGACTCGGTCGCCCGAGAAAGATAACCAGATGCCTCGGCCTTCAATTGTTCCGGGTCTCGGGGATAAAATCGTCCCGCAACTGCGGGATGGCGAAGAGTGCTGGTGCTCATGAGGCCCTCCTTTCGGCGAGCCAGACTTACGCATGCAGAGAGAACTGCGTCCGAGTTTATGCTACGAGCTTGTGTGCGGAGCGCGCAAGGCCCGATACAAGGCCGCGCTCTGTTCCAAAGTCAGCGTTTCGGCTCTGGCGGTCGGCTTCACCCGAGATTCTTCGAGAGCGTGTCTTAATCGCACTTCGCCGTATTTCGACTTTAGATTGTTCCAAAGCGTCTTGCGCTTCTGGCCGAAAGAGAGCCGGAGGAAATCGATGAACCCATCGTTGGTCACACCCAACTCTTCATGCCGTGACTGGATCGTGAGCCGCAGGACTGAAGAATGCACCTTGGGCGGAGGCGTGAACGCTCCCGGCGGCAGGGAGAATAAATTTTCTACCCGTGCGAACAACTGTGTCGTGGCGCTGAGTACGCCGTAATCCCGGCTACCGGGCGAGGCAGCAATGCGATCGGCCACCTCGCGCTGAACCATTATCACAACAGTTTCGAAATACTTTGCGAAGTCAAATAAGCGCAGCAGGATGTCGGACGTAATGTAGTAGGGGAGATTTCCCACCACTTTTACTGGTTCAGGCTTGATCTCAATTCCCGGCCGTCCCAGTCCAGGCTTAGGGCCGAAGAGGGAGTCGAAATCGATGGCGAGGATATCTGCCTCAAGGATTTCAACGTTCCGCGACATGCCGAACTTCAAGCGAAGTTGTGCCGCCAGCACTCGGTCCAGTTCCACCGCAATGAGACGACGCGCCCGCCTTGCCAGTAAAGATGTCAAGATGCCACGTCCGGGACCGATCTCCAGGACAGTACTCTGTGAAACATCGCCCAGCGCATCGATAATGCGTAGAGCAGTGTCTTCGCTGGCCAGGAAATGCTGTCCCAATTTGGGTTTCGTTTTCGGACGATGCGCTGAAACCACCTTCGGCACGTTGACCCCTTCTTTTCACGGGAAGTAGACTTGCAAGTCGGCCCCGACATCCTAAATATCCGAAAAGTATCTGTCGGGCCGTTACAACCCATCTTTCATCATAGCCTGCGCGAGGCGAGACGGGCGCGCTTTGGAGGATTCAGCACCGATGCATATAGCATTTGCCGCATCTGAAGGGGTCCCATTTTCCAAGACCGGCGGCCTGGCCGACGTTGTCGGCGCATTGCCGCGCGCCCTTGCTGCCTTAGGTCACCAGGTCAGTGTTTATCTCCCACGCTACCGTCAAACCAAGCTCGCCGATCCGGCAACTGTGGTCCGCAGCGTCACGGTTCCATTCGACGACAAATATCGCTTCGCCTCCGTTTTGAGCGGAGGAATGCAGAATGGCGTCCACTTCTATTTTGTCGAATATCCGGAGTATTTTGATCGCGATGCGCTTTATGGAACTCCTGCTGGCGATTACCCGGATAATGCCGAGCGCTTCGCCCTGTTTTCGCGCGCCGTTCTGGAAGCTTCTAAAATCCTCGGCGTGCCGGATGTGTTTCATTGCCACGACTGGCAGTCTGCTCTGATTCCGGTTTTGCTGCGAACAGTGTACGCGGAAGACCCGGCATTTCGTGAAGTCGGGACCGTTTTTACGATCCACAACATGGGCTACCAGGGCTTGTTTCCTCCTGATACGCTCCCGTTGCTAATGCTTCCGTGGGATCTTTTTACCATGTCGAAGATGGAATTCTTCGGACAGGTGAATTTCCTGAAAGGTGCGTTGACGTGCGCTGATTACATCACTACTGTCAGCCGCAAATATAGCCAGGAAATTCAGACTGCCGAATATGGATTCGGTCTGGAAGGCGTGCTGCGTGATCGCGCGTCGACGGTGGTGGGAATCCTGAATGGCGTCGACTATGGGGAGTGGAGCCCGCAAACTGACAAGTTCACGCTTGCCAAGTATTCACCTCAGGATTTGGTGGGCAAGGCGAAGTGCAAGAAGGACCTGCTGTCTGCATTCGGCGTCGGCGAAGCGAACTCGAGCCTTCCGGTGATTGGAATTGTGTCGCGTTTTGCCGCACAAAAAGGCTTCGACTTGATCGCCCAGATTATGGATCGTCTGGCGCGCGAGCAAATGATCGTGGTTGCACTCGGCGCAGGGGACAAGACGTACGAAGAATTGTTTCTGCGGCTGAACAAGCAGTTTCCGAATAAGATTGCGGTGAAGGTCGCTTACGACAATGCGGTCGCGCACAAGATCGAAGCTGGCGCTGACATGTTCCTTATGCCATCACGTTATGAGCCGTGCGGCCTGAATCAGATCTACAGCTTGAAGTATGGCACCGTGCCGATCGTGCGGGCCACAGGCGGTCTGGACGACACCATTGAGCCTTGGGATGCCCGGACTGGCAAGGGGACGGGGTTCAAATTTACCGACTACAATGGCGAGGCGTTGCTGCTCACTATCAAGGAAGCGCTTGATGCCTTTCAGGATCAGGCTTCCTGGCAAGTGCTGATGCGAAATGGCATGAACAAAGATTTCTCATGGAATGCGTCGGCCCGTGAATACGGTAAGATCTACGAACGCGTGCGACAGGTGCATACGTCTTCGCAAACCGCAGTAGAAAAGGCGCTCGTCTAGCTGTTCCTTGTGGCTGGAAGCTTCGGATCCAGATCGCGACCAATTTGAGCGGCTGTTAGAATCTGCAACATGGCTGCCGCCCACCAGGCCGCTTTTCCTCGCACGATATTCCACGTGGATATGGACGCGTTCTTCGTCTCGGTCGAGGAGTTGTACGATCCTTCCTTGAAGGGGAAAGCCGTAGTGGTGGGCGGGCAGCGAAATGAGCGTGGAGTCGTTTCCGCCGCATCCTATGAGGCGCGAAAATTTGGTGTGCACTCCGCCATGCCGCTGCGTACGGCGGCAAGAATGTGTCCGCATGCCGTCTTTGTGGATGGACATCCTGAGCGTTACCGGGAAAGCTCAGAAAAAGTTTTTAAAGTGCTAGGCGCATTCTCGCCGCAAGTCGAAATGGCATCGATCGATGAGGCCTATCTCGATATGACTGGTACTGCGCGCCTCCATGGACCTCCGCTCAAAGCGGCGCATGCATTGCACGAACGCATGAAGGCTGAGACTCGTCTGAACTGTTCGGTGGGGATTGGGAGTTCGCGGCTGGTTGCCAAAGTCTCGTCGGCTCAAGCGAAGCCGAATGGAGTGCTCTGGATTGTGGCCGGCGAAGAGGCAAGATTTCTTGCACCACTCGATGTGCGCGAGATTCCTGGCGTCGGCAAGGTGATGGAGAAGCATCTTCATCACATGGGCGTTCAGAAGGTCGGCGACCTCGCCAAGCTTTCAGATGCGGACCTTGAGGATCGGTTTGGCAAGTGGGGATTGGCTTTGGCCGGCAAGGCTCGCGGCGAAGATGCTGGCGGTTGGTTCGATAATGAAGTAGGCGCCGACCTCGATGCGAAATCGATTAGTCATGAACACACCTACAATGTCGACACGGCTGATGCGGCACAACTGGAAGCTACGCTCATGCGCCTGTCTGAAATGGTGGGACGCCGGCTGCGCGAATCCCGATTCTACACGCGCACGATTCAGCTTAAGCTCCGCTACAAGGATTTCACCACGATTACGCGGGCGCACTCGCTGTCGGCACCAACCCAGCTCGACACCGATATCTTCGAACAAGCGCGGAGTCTGTTTCGCAAGAATTGGAGAGACGGCTCTGAGGTGCGATTGCTGGGCGTGCAAGTTTCGTCTTTTACCGTGGAACCGGATCAGATCGATCTGCTCGAAGGTACTCGGCAACAGCGCTGGAGGGACGCGCTTGCCGCCGCGGACCGGCTTCGTGACAAGTTTGGAGAATCAAGCGTAAAGCTGGCTGCGGGTATGCGCGGGACATTTCGCGAACGTACGCATGAGAATCCAGCCGGTTTGCCGGGAAAAGCGAAAAAGCGTTAGCCTTTACGTCTCATGCGAGTCTTGATGCATCCCCGCGTTGCCAAATGGACGAAATTACTTCGTGGCGGAAGCCAGTAGGGACCCAACGCCTGGCTTGTAGCCGTAATAATTTCCAATCGTTTGAAGCTCCTCAATGATTTCTTCGTCGTAGCGCTGCTTGAGCGAAGGAGTCAGGATGTTGTGCTGGGCATTCGGATCGGCGCGGAGATCGAATAGATAACTCTGCGCCGGCGAATCGTAGGTCGTATATAGAAATCGTTCGTCGGCTGACAGAATCCCATACACCGCACGTACATCCGAAGCTAGCAAAAGATCTTTCGGTGGATAGTGATCCAGTTCCGCTTTCGTTTCGACGAGTAATGGCCGGCCGTACAAGGGATTATGGCGAATCTCCCGGGCGCCCAGCAGGTAGTAAAGCGTGGGAGTGATATCGGTCAGCGTCGAGATACGCTCATCGTCGTAGACAAGTGGCTCGCGCATTTTCGCCGGCAAATGCACAATCAGCGGCACGCGCATGACCTCTGGCCAGATGACAGTGGAATGACTGCTGCGGCCAAATTCGCCGGTCGCATCTCCGTGGTCACTAGTCACAATGATGATGCTGTTGTCGTACATGCCGCGTTGCTTCAGGTATTGGAAGAATTGTCCTAGACACGAATCCACCCAATGGACCTCATAGGTAATCCGCGCGTTCATTCCGTCGGGCGATTGCCAATGCTGCGATGTGGGCGAAGGCACATTGTTACGGGCAAACTGGTGAACGTTCTTCGGTTGGGCATAGAAGAACACGGGCCGCGATCGATCTGTTCGTGAGTCTAAGGCGGCTTCCGCCTGCCGGAGCGTATCACCAAGTTCGAGTGCGTTCCAAAGCTTCTTGTCTGTATCGAGCTTCACGTCAACTGCATCCGGGGGTAGAAGGACGCTCAATACTTCGTCCATGCTCACGATTGTTTCGTACTGTTCGGCATGCACCAAACGTTCGAGGCTGTTCAGACGCGAAAATGGCTGCGGATAGTGCGCGTGCAGCAACATGGCTCCTGACCAGATCGCCGGCTCGGACAGCGAGGTTCCCGCGTATTGCGTGTAGGCATGATGGAAGACGATGCTGTCGCGCGCGAATGCGTCGAGATTAGGCGTGTAGGTAGCCCGCGAATTGTAGACGCCCAGGTAATCTGGCCGCATCGAGTCAATCACAAAGATGAAAATGTTCGGGCGCGTTTCCGCATGTTCAATCTGATTGACTAGTCGAATATCCGTATGGGCCTGCGTATCACGGACGTTGGTATATTCGCGCAATATGTGGCACAAGTCGCCGCAGGCCTCATCGCGCCCGCTACCCAGAATGTGGTGCGCGAGCTGAAAGCTGGCGTCGTGCCCGGCATAGGCTTCCAGCGCAAGGGAAATTTCGTCGTCTGTTGAGCCAAGCGGTCTGCTCCAGAAAATCTCGCTGGTTTCGAGCGCCTTGTATGTGAGCACGCTCGCGACCAACACCGCGGTTACAGCCAGTGCGGAATACTGAACTCGCGCGGAGCGTATCCGAATCAAGCAAATGCTCATTGCTACCCAAATGGCAATCGTGACGATGCTCTGGAAGAACCCACTCCAGTCCGCGCCGCCGATTAAATAAGGAAATGCGACCGCAAGCGCTGATGCGCCGGCGAGAACGAGCCAGTTCACTACCGGGGAGTGGGAGGTCTCACGGGAATGTTCGATAAAGGGCGATGCCAGCGAGAATCCCCAGAGCGTCAACGCTATTGCCAACACGATGGCGTAAAGTTGAGCGTCCCATCCGTGAAAACTCAACGCGCTTCCGAGGAAACGATAAAGAGCGATCCACAGGCAGATTGTAATCAGGACTCCGATTGTGCTGCGCCAAACGAATGAAGGCCGGGGAGTGCGCGAAGCCAGCAGGATAATCAGATTGAGAACAGATAGCACCGCGATCGCGAGCACCAAATGCGACAGGGTCGTCCAGACAATCAGTGTGACATCCTGAACGTGAAAGCCAGCCGACTGACCGCTGGAGGACGGATGAACTCTTGCGCTGATCACGTAAACAGTGCTGATGCTGAGGGCGATCAAAACCGCCGAAGAATAAGCAAACGATTTGTTTTTGCTTTCTCTCGACGGGCGAGGCCGGTTACTCTTAGGCCGCCACAACATCAGGCCAAGGAAAAAGAATAGGGTTGCTAGTCCCCATCGATAAGCCGCCTGATTATCCTCAAGTGTGGGAAGGAACGGACGTACGCTCAGGTAGATTCCGACACATGCCAGAAGTCCGGCTCCGGCAAGGAAGCGTGCGGTTTTCTTTTTCACCGAGGCCCAGGTAAAACCGGCCGCAACAGCAGCTGCCGTTACCGCGATCCAATACAGCGCTCCTTGATGTTGAACGAACCAAGGCATCCAGGAATACGCGGGTGATTTCACCAGGAAAAAATACGTATAGGGAAGGTATGCCAGCAAGCAATACAACGACGTGAGAACGAAATAGGTTCCCGCCAGCAGCCGTAACAGCGTGTTAATCCAACGCTTCAAACTTATCTCGCCTTGTTGCCGGTGTGAGCTTTGTCCGAGCAATTTTCATTCTCTGTGAGCCGGCTGATGACCCGCAAGTTACTGGCGTGGCGAGCAGATCGGCGTGCTTAGCGTTGTGGCAAAGTCCCACTTCGGGCCGGTCGATCCAAATGGACACACCGCGGTTACCTAAGGTCAAGAGCCGTTGACACGTTTACCCCCTGTCCTATCTCCCGTATTTTGAAGACTCCAAGAGCCGGATCTCTCCCCATCCGGGTCCCAATGGAAGGAAAGGGAATGGCGACACCTTACCGCGGATTTGAACTTGGACTTTTGCCTGAACGGCGCATGAGCCCTCGGGTTCTGGCGGCCAGCTACGGTTTGGTGACCTTGCTGCTGCTCATTGTGATCAACATTGGGCTGATCATGCCCGAGAAGATGAAGCTCGCGGAGTATCACGTCACGGAATTGATCCCGATGCCCGCACTTCGGCCAGAACCAGCGCCGATCAAAAAGCCGGAGATCCAGCATGCCAAGCTGCTTCCTGCGGTCAAGCTGCCGGTTTTCGAGCAGCCAAAGCTGGTGGTCCCGCGCGAGATCCGTCATGAAGCGCCGAGGCCAGTTGAGGCCCCGCAGGTGGTCACGAACGAGTTCAAAGCTCCGGAAGTAAAGATCGCGAACGCAGCGCGGCCTCAGTTGGTACATACCGGGGATTTCAGTGGCAGTTCCGCCACTCCGACTGTCAATGCCGCCGTGCAGAAAGTGCAGACGGGCGGATTCGGAGATCCCAATGGTCTGAAAGGAACTGGACGTCAGGGCGCGAAACTCTATGCCGCACAGGCTGGCGGATTCGATATGCCTGTTGGTCCGGGGCAAGGCAACGGTTCAGGCGGAGCAAAAGGAATTAAGGGGACGATCGCGAGCGCTGACTTCGGCAACGGGATCGCGACCGGAGGGAATGGCAACGGCCGCGCCAGTGGACAGGGCATCTCTACCGGCGGATTTGGATCCGAGCAGGTCGTGAAACAAGCTCCTAAGGCGTTGACCGATTCCGGAGCCTCGACAACTCCGGTCGAGATTACATTCAAGCCGAATCCGCTTTATACCGATGAAGCTCGCAGCTTGAAGCTGGAGGGCGAAGTTCTTTTGGAGATGAGTTTCTCGGCCAACGGCACGCTGCAAGTCAACCGTGTCGTCAAAGGACTCGGACACGGCCTAGACGAAGCCGCGATGGCAGCGGCGAAAAAGATCCGTTTCAAACCGGCTCTGCGTAATGGGCAGCCGGTGGATTCGACAGCAATCGTTCACGTCGTTTTTCAGTTGGCGTACTAGAAAGCTGAACCTGGCTCAGAAAAACCTGGTCAGAAAATGCGTTAAACGAACTTGGAGAAAGTCATGCGCACTTGGAATTGGACCCTCACGGCAGCGCTGCTTGCATCGAGCTTCACCGGATTGACGGCAGCTGCACAGAGCACGGATTCACAGCAGCCGCAACCCACTGCACAGCAGCCTGCGCCTGATGCGACACAACCGTCACAGCCGGCCGCATCCGTGCCCGTGCAAACGGATGGCACTTCGGCGCAGTCCGTGGCCGCGTCTCAGACTGCCCCGGCACAGCCTTCGGCTGCGACGCCTGCACCGGTCTCAACCATGGCTCCGCCGCCGCCCACCGCGGCTCCAACCACTATGGACCAGGTGGTCAATCTTTTTATTGAGCGCGAGCATGGGCTCATCAAGATGCTCTCCAACCGTACGCCGGTTGTGGAGACCTATCTGCAGAACCTGACCAACGATCCTCAGCTTGGACCGGTTCCCAGTGACGACCACTATTTCCTCGGCCGCATGGATATGGGTGAGGTGGTCGACCGCAAGGACTATTTGAAAGACGAACAAAAGGGCATGGAGCAACGCCTTCTGGGCGGATTCGCCAAGCTCTACAAGGTTCAATACCAGCCGCTCGGATTTTCCTGGATGGTTTACGCGGACCGCACTGATTTCGATCGCGAGCACTACGACTTTCACTACATCCGCCGCGAATTCCTGGGCGATGTTCGTACGCTGGTGTTCGATGTTACCCCGAAAAAAGGTTCCGGGCGCGGACGCTTTCTCGGTCGCATATGGGTTGAGGACCAGGATTACAACATCGTGCGTTTGAACGGCACGTATTATCCGGCGCCGCGCAACACCTACTTCTTCCACATGGATAGCTGGCGGTTAAACCTAGTACCTGGCTACTGGGTCCCGGCTTACATCTACAGCGAGGAAGGCGACTTCAGCGCCGGCGTCAAGAACAAGACTGCATTCAAGGCGCAGACGCGGATCTGGGGCTACGATCTCAAGAAAGATGACAAGGACGACGAACTGACGCAGATCCGTGTCGACAGCGTGAAGGACGAAAGTCCGACCGCACAGGACGCTTCTCCTCTGCAAGCAGAGCGCGAGTGGCAGCAACAGGCGGAAGACAATGTGGTCGAGCGCCTGACCCGCGCCGGTCTGCTTGCTCCGGAAGGGGATGTTGACCACATTCTGCAGACCGTCGTTAACAACCTCGAAGTTACGAATAATATCGATCTGCCTCGGCCGGTTCGCACGCGCGTGCTCCTGACCGCACCGCTCGAAACTTTCAGCGTGGGCAACACGATCGTGATCAGCCGCGGATTGGTTGATGTTCTGCCGGACGAGGCCAGCCTGGCTGCCGTCCTTGCCCACGAGTTGGCGCATATCGTTCTAGGACACAACCTGGGATCAAAGTATGCGTTCAACGATCGCATGTTGTTCTCCGATGACTCGACCTATCAAAACCTGGGATTCAAGCACATCCCGGAGGAAGAACAGGCCGCTGATAAGAAGGCTATCGAAATTCTCAAGAACTCGCCGTATGCCCAGAAGCTCGACAATGTCGGTCTTTTCCTGAAGGCGCTACAGGCGCGCGCTCCGGAATTGGGTGCGCTGCTCACCACGCACCTGGGAAATCCACTGACCGAAGGTGGAACCGTTACTCGACTCTCGGCTCTTGAAACGCTGGGGCCGGCGCTTGATGCCAACAAGCTTGACCAGATCGCCGCGCTTCCTTTGGGCGGTCGAGTGAAGGTTAATCCTTGGGATGACAAAGCTGAGATGGTGAAGACGGCACCAGTCGCGATCACTTCCGCTCGCGACAAGATGCCGTTCGAAGTTACTCCGTTCTACCCGCGTCTGATGCGCTACGGAGCAAACATCACTCCCAATGCGTCACCGACAACTGCGGCCTCCAACGCGAATACCGGCAACTAGTCTCCTTGCACTTCTGGAACGGTGCGGCTCCGGCCGTGCCGTTTCGGAAGCTAAGTCGCTCAGTTCTCGCGAGGAACCACACTTTTCCCTCCAAGTTGAACCAAGGCGTGGGCCGGGCTCCGGAAGAAATTCCGGACTGCCCGGCTTGCGTTCTTTAGATATCAGGCGGTAAGGATCTTTGCTCTAAGTCGGGCAAAGCGGAAATAGAGCGGGATGCCTGCGAGAATCACGGCCAAGCCATATCCGGAATTGGGCCACTCATTCCAGAACGTGTATCCGAGCAGCGCAGCTGCGACGGTCACGAAAATAGCTGGCAGCACGGGATAGCCCCACATCCGATACGGCCGCTTCGCCTTAGGTTCGCGGATGCGGAAGACGAAAATGGTGCTGCCCGCGATCATGTAGAAGAGCCACTCGGCGAAAATTGCCAGGGAAAACAGCTGCCCGAAATTTGCCCCCAGCAACAAGAGCACGACCGAGAGCAGCAGTTGAACCAGTATGGCCACCGAGGGAGTGTGAAAGCGGGGATGAACTTCGGCCAGAGCCTGGAAAAAATATCCATCCCGCGCAACCGCATAGGGAATACGCGCGCCGCTCATGATGGTTCCGTTAAGTGTGACCAGCATCGACAGGGCCATCCCGGCCGACACAATCCCTTCCCCAAAATGTCCCAGCACGAGCGCAACCGCGTCGGAAGCTGGGCGGGGCGATCCCGCAATTGCATTTGCAGGCAACAAATACTGCACTCCGGCGTTCACCAGCATATAGAGCACACCCACGACTGCCACTCCAACAATCAGCGCAATCGGGATGCTCCGTTCTGGCTGTTTTACCTCGCCCGCAACCATGTTCAAATCGTTCCAGCCGTCATAAGCCCAAAGCGCCGCAACCAGGGCTGCCATAAATCCGGCCACTCCGCCCTTGGACCCTATGAAGACTGAGCCGAAGTTGCTCCAGCCTGCGCTAACGACGCTTTTGCCTCCGCCGAAGCAAATAAACACGATCCCCAAAATGATGGCGACCTTCAGCAGTGTGAACACAAGCTGAAACTCACCCGCCTTTTTGACGCCGGCATAGTTGAGGAAAGAAATCAGAGCGGCTGCGCCAATCGCAACCAGCTGTCCCCAGGTCAGCGCAAGGGGATGGAACATGAATTTCTCAGAAAAAAAAGAGAAAATCGAAAAGGTTCCTAGAATTCGTACCAGTCCCGTAACGACTGTCGCGATGGAGGCCGGTTTCGCCACGATGAACCATGTCCAAGCATAGAGAAAGCCACCCAGAGGCCCGTAGGCATCGCGCACGTATACATACTCGCCGCCCGCCTGCGGCTTCATCGCGCCGAGCTCGGCGTAAGTGAGCGCGCCGAAGAATGACAACAATCCGCCTACGATCCAAGCCAAATAGACCAGCTTTGCGGACCCGACCGCGCGCATCATTTCCGCGGGAACCAGGAAAATTCCGCTGCCGATGATCGTTCCCACTACCACCGCGGCCGCGTGGCTCACTCCCAAATCACGTGAGAGCTCAATCGTCTGATGAGTGGAATGATCCTGCTTGCCGACGGGTCTGGTTACCATGTGAGATGGGAGTATAACGTGTCAGTGCTCTGCAGCGATGCCGTTCTCTTCCGCAGAGCATAGCACCCTGCTTCAACCGGAACGGAATTCTTTCTGGCACGAACGTCCGATCAGGCTCTAAGCGGATTGTCCGCGTTGCGGAGTGAATATGCTGGCTATCCAGCCGGTGCCGAACGTTGCGGCCGTTCCAATCATGACCCACCAGGTCCAAGGAACGCCAGTTCCTAGCCAAAGATAGAGTTCGATCACGAGACCGGAAAGCATTCCAACCATAACTCCGGCTTGATGCGCCCGCCGGGTCAGCACGCCGAGGAGAAAGGCGCCTAACAATGCCCCATAAGCTACAGATGCGATTTGTAGCCCGACTTCGACAACACGTCCAACTTTGTGCAAAGCGATGATCGCAAGTCCGAACAACACGAGTGCCCAGACGAACGTCGCTGCACGGGCCAGTTTTATGCGTATCTTCTCATCTGCCACCGGCCAAAAGTGAACGTAAAAATCCATGATCGAGCTGGAAGAGAGCGAGTTCAGCGCTGCGCTGAGATTCGACATGGCCGCCGCCAGGATTGCAGCGATCAGCAAACCTGAAATTCCATGCGGCATGCGCGTAACGATGAATGTTGGGAAAATTCGGTCGGCCCTTCCAAAAGCAGTCGAGGGCACGCCATAGTAGGCCCAGAGCATGACTCCGACAATGAGAAACAACGCAAACTGAAACAGAATCGCCACGCCGCTTGAGAGCAAGGCTGTTACCGATTGTCGCTCGCCACGTGCCGCCAGCAATCGCTGCACAATCAACTGATCCGTTCCGTGGCTCGCGGTGGTTAGGAAGGTCCCGCCGATCACGCCAGCCCAAAACGAATATGGAATCCAGACGTCGGGTCGAAAATCAAAGACCTGCAGCTTGCCCGCGTTTGCGGCTGCCGAATGGATTGCGGCCCACCCACCCGGCACAAGGTGCACAATCGTTGCCAGTCCTACGAGCGTTCCGCCAACGTAGATGACCGTTTGCACAACATCGGTCCAGATGACGGCGGCCAATCCGCCCTCGAATGTATAGATCAGCGTCAATGCGGTAATGATCGCAATGGAAGCGACTTCGCCGGTCCCGAGAGCGATGGAAACCACGATGGCGACCGCATAGACGCGAACGCCTTCTGCCGCCGCTCGAGTGAGCAGGAACAACCCGGCTGTAAAGGACCGCAGCCCGCGCCCGAAGCGCCGTTCGATCAGTTCGTAAGCGGTATAAAGATCCCCGCGGAAATAGTGCGGCAACAACACAAAGCTGATCACGAAGCGGCCCGCGACATATCCCATTACGACCTGCAGGAAGGTGAGATTCGTGTCATAAGCCAGGCCGGGAATGCTGATGATCGTCAGCGTGCTGGTCTCAGCCGCAACGATCGAGAGAGCGATGGCCCACCACGGAATTTCCCGTCCGGCAAGAAAATAATCTCGCAGTGATCTTTGCTTCTTTCGAAAGCGTAGGCCGAACAGGGTAATCCCAGCGAGGTAAAGCAGAATGATGGCGAGATCGAGATGATTCAACCCCATGGGGTGTAAGCGAAATTAGATAACTCTCCGGGTCACACTCTCTGCCGGATCATAGGATTCGGACGAGATGGCGAAGAGCCACAGGATGGTTTCTCCATCGTTACGCACGGCATGCGACGCACCCGGCGAAATCAGGACCATAATTGCGCTCGCTCCATCAAAACTGCGATGCTGTGGCAATGTAGATTCGCCGTCATCCCAATGCAGCGACCATTTGGTTCCCGGGAGTACGACAATGGCCTCACGCCTCCGCAAGTGGTAGTGGTTCCCGCGAACCGCTCCCGGTTTCGTAGACGCGAGATGGACGTCTGCCATACGGCCCACGAAAGCAAGTGCCTCGGATGGAGCCGTGAAGCTTAACCCGCGCGTGTCTCCCATGTTTCCGAGTTCTTGAATCTGAATTTTTCTATCCATTATCGGAGCCGTCCTCTACTTCAGCACTTCCGGCAAAGAATCCATTATGGGGGCATGCTGTCCCGCGCGCGAGTGAGACTCTGGAGACCTGTTCACAAACAGTTCAAAAACTGACAATGGCAACTGACGGCTGCGCCTGATAGAACTGTCCAGTGCCTTACTATCTCGGAATGGATGGCGGTGGTACGAAGACCAGGTGCGCCCTGGGTGACGAGTCGCATACCCTTGCCGTCGTAACGAGCGGGCCGAGCAACATCGTACGCGTTGGGGAAGAACGATCGCGCGAAGCGCTGCAAGAGGGTGTCAGACGCGTCTGTGCCGCTGCGGGAATCTCAGCAAACCAGATCGCATACGCATGCATCGGAGGCTCGGGTGCAGGGCGTGCTCAGCTGGCGGAAACGCTAAGGAAGATTCTTGCCGAAATTCTCCCGACTCCGTTCGAGGTCGTCGGAGACATGCAGATCCTGCTCGAAGCGGCTTTCGATACCGGGCCAGGAGTAGCGATAATCGCGGGCACCGGTTCAAGTGCGTACGGGCGAAATGCTCGTGGTGAAACGGCGCGTGCAGGCGGTTGGGGATATGCAATCGGAGATGAAGGCTCCGCGCATTGGATTGGCCGGCGAGCCGTCGCAGCTGTTCTGCGAGCGGGGGATGAAGCAGGAAGCGAGGAACCGCACGGTTCGCTCGCGTCTGCGCTATGCGAACTTTGGCAAGCGCATTCACTAATCGATCTGGCACGGATGGCAAATTCGAATCCGCCTCCCGATTTCTCAGCGCTGTTCCCGGTGATTGCCGCGAGCAGTGATGAGATCGCGCGCGAGATCTTGACCGGCGCGGGCAGGGAACTGGCCCGGATCGCAGGAATAGTGATGAAACGCCTGTTCGGTGCGGGTATTGCATCTATTCCAGTGGCCGTCACGGGAGGCGTTTTTCGTTACGCTGCGATCGTTCGTGACGCTTTCTACAACGAGCTTCGCGCACTCGATCAGCGCGCCCAAATCAATCTCGAAATTGTGGAGCCGGTCGAAGGTGCGCTCCGGATTGCGAAACGAGCCTCCAATTCATCGCAAAGATGACGAGAGAGAAATCAGCAGACGCAAAGCAAAGCGGCACCGTATCTACGCCGTTGCACTTTGACTTTGACCTGAATGAAGACAGCGTCCTGTCTTTCTTAAGAACTGGCGATTCATCTCGCGAAGAGATCCAGGCGATCAGCCAGAATGCGTCTTTAATGAAGTCACGCAAAGTGCGCCTCGCACTCGCTGCGCATCCACGGACGCCGCGCCGCATCAGTCTGAAACTGATTCGAGAATTTTACACCTTTGATCTGATGAGGTTTGCCCTCGCGCCGGCAGCGGCACCTGATCTGAAGCACATCGCGGACGAGTTGCTGACTTCGCGAGTTGGTTCGATCACGCTGGGAGAGAGGATTTCTCTGGCACGCCGATCATCAACCAGAGTGGCTGAAGCTTTGCTTCTTGATACGGAAGCGCGAGTCTGGGAAGCAGCGCTCGAGAATCCACGGTTAACCGAAGCGGGGGTGGTCAAAGCGCTGCAATCTGGCAAGGCAGAACCCGCTTTTGTTAAGGCGGTGTGTTGTCATTTGAAATGGTCGCTCCGCAAGAATGTTCGTCGCAGCCTGCTGCTGAATGAACACACGCCGTTGGGACGAGCGTTGGAATTCGCCTGTGATCTCCCGCCTGCTCAATTGCGAGACATGTTGGATACGTCCCGCTTGCCCGAGAAGATCAAGAATTGCTTGCGGAAGCCTCTCTGTGATTAAACTATGGCGTGATCTTGAAGACGACGCCGAAACCGTGGGCCCCACCTTCAAAAGTTGTTCCGTAAATGTTGCCCTTAGGATCGCGAATCACCCCCGAATAAGGATTTGCCCCATCCCCTTGACCAGTGAAGTTGTAAATCGGACGTTCGCTTCCTGATGCATTTACCTCATAAACCGTCCCATAACCATAGACGCCGCCCTGGAACGTCGTGCCGTAAAGATCTCCATGAGAATCAAGCACCAAACCGGAATCGGGGGCCTGACCATCTGTTCCGCTGAAATCATGCAGCACGTTTTGCTCTGTTCCAGTCGTCGACACGGAGTAAACGGTACCGCAACCTTCGGCGCAGTCGCCAGAACCGCCGTAGATGGATGTTGTGCCGTAGAGCGTGCCATCGTCGACCCAAGTCACGCCACCATAGGGATACATTCCTTCGGGCCCACCCGGAAAGCTGTAAAGCGCCGTGAAAGTTCCGGAAGCACTGTACTCATAAACTACTCCACAGCCGCCCGTGCAAGCCGATGATCCGCCATAGGCGGTTGTTCCATACAGGTTGCTGCTCGCATCGCGCACGACACGGGAAGTCGGGTTTCCACCATCGCCTCCGCCGCTGAAGTTATAGAGTACAGACTCGGTTCCCGTCGCTGTAATTTCGTAGATGGTTCCAGCGCTGGAGGCACCTCCGGCAAACGTCGTGCCGTAGAGGTTGCCGGATCGGTCGCGGAAGAGGCCACCCTCGGGCTCGCTTCCGTCAGTTCCACCAGTAAAAGTGTGGAGCACTACCTCAGTGCCCGCCGTCGTAATTTCGAAAACGACTCCATTGCCGGCGGAGCAGGTTCCGCTGCCGCCGTAAAGAGTTGTGCCATACAAGTTTCCTGAAGAGTCGAGAATGAGGCTGGCAGCGGGATAACATCCGTCGACTCCTCCGGCGAATTGGTAAAGGGTCTTGTATTGGCCTGTGGAGGTGATTTTGAAAACTGTGCCATTTCCCGCACTGACGCCTTGGTCGCCCGCCGTTGTGCCGTAAAGGTTGTTCTTGCTGTCGCGGACCAACCCGCCCAGCGGGAAGCCGCCATTAGCTCCTCCATCGAAGTTGTAGAGCACGTCGATCTTTTGTGCTGGAAGCGCACTCGCCAACAAAAGCAGTCCGACCAGAGAAATCAGCCGGCTGGGCGCAAACAAAGCGGGAAGGGCTGCGAAGACATTCGCCATTGTTTTCATCTTCTTTTCACTCCTTCGTTAAAGCGCGATTGGACGATGGCAAGGAAATTTGGAATCGAACAAGAAACACGACCCCGGTACCGCTCAAAGGGGGGAGACAGCGAAGCGGGAGATGAGCTTATCCGCAGCCGATTTTCGCGTCAAGAGGATCAGCCGAACGGGCTAAGTCAAGAGGAGTAGTTCGGAGGAATATGGCTTTTCGTTATGCGCTGACCGGTTCACGCTTACCGTGCATCAGTTGAACAATCGCCTCGTTCAGCCGTTTGCGCGTTTCATGTCGCTCGTAAGCTCGCGTAATGTAGCGTACGCGGACTTTAACCCCTGAACCGGTCGGGACTATATTGATGCCAGGTGCTGCCGACAATGCTTTTGCGCGATAGCGGGCGGTGGCTTGCTGCCATTCCGTCTCCGCCTTGCTCGCATTCACCTGGGTTTCGTGTTCCACCAACTTTTGGATACCGTCGACCACAGCATACGGATCTTGATTTGCGGGAATCATGACCTCAAGTTCATCC
>DATKQB010000149.1:0-12698 GCA_035523795.1 Verrucomicrobiia bacterium
GGATGGCAGAGAAAACTCAGAACTCTATCGATGCTGATGTTTTTGTCTTTCCTGCTGAGTGGTCTGGCCGCGATGGGGCAATCGAGTTGTCCTACTTCTCCGGCCTTCACGCCCGACTTCAGCTCGAATCAAAGTTGCATGTCTCTCAATGGAATTGATGTCAATACTCCAAGTACTCTCTACCCGGGCTTTTATCCTGCCGTGCCCCCTCCGCCGCCCGGTGTTACAACTGTTTTGCGGTTGACTCCGAATCAAACGACGTGGGCTGGATCGGGGTGGTTCAGCGCAGCGCAGCCAGTTTCAGGCGGATTTGTGACCACCTTCCAATTTCAGTTGAGCGGTGGCAACACGGACCTGAGCCCGGCGGATGGCTTCGCGTTCCTCATCCAGAATTCAGCTGCAACCACGAACCTCCCAAGCACGAGTGCATTAGGACCGGAAGCCTGCGGTATCGGTTTTGGTTGGAGCAACTGGTGTTTGCCTACTTCGGGCCCGCAAACTGGTATCCCGAATAGTCTTGCAATTGAGTTCAACACGTTTCTGAACACCAACGTCGACCAGAGCAGCAATGACGTCACCATTCAGAATTGCTTGGGAACTGGGGCAAACAGCGTTGACCCAACTTGCACCGTAGCCGTTAACAACAATCTGCCAATCACGCTCGCCGATGGCAACGTTCACTCCGTGACCATCACATATTCAGGCACGGGCACCACATTGCTCGATGTGATTGTGGATGGCTACGATTTGTTTCCCGCAACCGCAAACAAACAGTACGACGGCGTCCTGTTTGACTTGACCACGATCGGTTTGACGAACGGCAACGCTTGGGTTGGGTTCACAGCAGGGACAGGCGGCGGCGATGATAATCAGGACATCCTCAGCTGGACATTCGCGCCATCGCAGCAGGGCCAACAAATCACTTCGACCAGCGGTTTGACGCAAAACTTCGTTTCGGATAACACTCCGGGACAACACGTGGAGTTGGATTTTGATTACAGCACCTCCAACAACAACGGCGATCTGACCATCCAGTCCGATACCATTCCGTTTGTAACTCCGGGCGCAATCAGCCCGTTCGATTGGGCCACGATTGTCAATGGAACTGCTATGGCGGATGCACCTTGCTTAATCGCCAATGGTCAAAATGTGTGCGTGGTCAACACCATTACCTGCACCAACGCGAACGACTCGAATCAGCAAGGCTCAAATTGCCCGCAATCGAGTGTTAAGAATATTCTTTTGCAGCAGGAAATTGACCTGGCTCAAAATCAGGCCGGAATTATGAATGGTATTCTCACGATTCCTCCGGGCTATGCGCCCGGAATGGCCGAGGGGCCTGACGTTCTCGTCTCCGGTGCGGAGTGTAACTTCCCCAGCGGCGAGCCTCTCGCGAACCAGCTCTGCCCGCTAAGCTTCCTCACGCAACTCGAGGATCCAACTGTCCGGATTGGCGGTGCTGGCACTACGACCAACTCGACTTTCGTCTTCTTCTGTTGCGAACCGGAATGGCAAACGACACCGAATATTCCTTTCTGGACGAATTCAACATCGGTGCCCGCCAAGTTCACCAGCGTGCCCCCGGCCACTCCGGTACCTGATACGAACAATTTCCATGCGGCCCAAGGGCAATCGGTGGTGGTGGGAGCGGAGCCGCATGGGGTCATACTCGACACCACTTACCCGCTTCCCGCTGAGCAGACGCTAAACAATCCCGTTCCGTGTCCGGCTCTCGGGACTCCTCCTGCCACTCCTTGGTCGACGCAGAATCCTCAGCCGTTTAGCATCAACAACGGCGTAATCACAACTTACGACAATAATGGCACGGTTACGCCTCTTACCGAGGGCGCCTACGACGCTCACTATTTCTCAGTGGATTGTGATTCCTTCGAAGAACTGGTCTTCCCGCCAACGCTCAACGTGCAGCCGGGAACGCCTGGTCCCAATGTGGTCAATTTCAAGGTTGTTCCATTCAACATCGATTTGACCCCACCTCAGGTCAGCTCGATCACATTGAGTCCGTCCGGCGGATACTACGCGCAGAATTCGACGGCAACGGCCACGGTCAGTTGCTTTGACCCGGCGAGCACGAATTCCAACGCGCCGCCGAACTTCTTCTCTGGAGTTGCCGCTTGTGGTGCTCAAGGTTCGCCGCAAGCCTTCGCTGGAAACCCGCAAAGTGTTACCACGGCTCCCATCGCATTGAATACGTCTGCGCTCGGCACACAGACGTTTACCGCAGTCGCAACCGACGTTGCCGGTAATACCACTACTGCCAGTACCACTTACCAGGTTGTGGGAACAGCCGACATTGCGGTAGGAATCCTCGGTAATCTCGCGGTGGTAACCGGCACAAACATGACCTATTACATGTTCGTCGCCAACATCGGACCCAACACGGCGCAGAATGTCAACCTTGTCAACACTCTGCCCGCTGGAACGACATTCGTAAGCTCTGGTTATGCAATTGACTCGTGCACGATCACCAATGGACAGCCACAGTGTTCGATCAATCCGCCCAAGACCTCCTGCGGCAGCGTTGCTGGATCCTGCAGCATCGGTAGCCTCTCGGCCTGGACAAGCAAAAACCCAACAGGAGCTTTGGTCGTGATGACTGTAAACGTGAATGCAAAGGCGGGCGCGATCTTGAATGACACCGTTAGCGTGACCGAAACCAATACTGATCCCAACTTAAAGAACAACACCCAAAAGTGGGCAACTCTGGTCCTCAAGTAGTTCCAGAGATTTTCCTTATTCGAAGGAGCCGAAATTTCCGGCTCCTTATTTTTTTTAAAGAACTTTTCCGGCGTGTGGCGAAACGTACCGCTAAGTAGAGCTGACAAAGGTTCCTTGGCAGCTAACGTGACCGAGATGGATGGCCTGATTTAGCGACGACGGAGAGAAAGCAGCACAACGAAAATCTCGCACCCACAGACTTTTGTCAGGCTTCGTAACGTCTCGGCAACTGAAGTTAAGAGGCGACCACACAATTTCTACTGGACGTCCACGACCTTACCACCGAAAAACGTCACCTTGATGCCGGCAGTCTTGTACACGAAGATCTGCTTCGGCCCAACGTTGAACTGCTGGTCGGGCTTGCCCAGAGTCCCGACAACCTGGTCGGTTGTCATGCCCATCTGCACTGTCTGCGTTTCAGTCTGTTGTTGCTGTTGCTGCCCTTGGCCTTGTCCCTGACCCTGACCCTGATCTTGGCTCTGCTGCTGGCCGCCCTGATCCTGAGAATTGTTGTCGCTGATAGTGAAAACCTGCCCGATGGTGTCTTCGATCGTGCTGGCCGGCGTCGAGGCCAGAGATCCTTTGGCAAACTGAAAAACGACATTTGCTTTGTTGTAAGTTGGAGGATCAGTCTTGTTGCAGGTGTCACAGGCGACGATGCCCATGATGACCTGATCCTTATCGTTATTTACGTCAATCTTGGTTGCATAGACTTTGTCTCCGACCTTGAACAGCTTGGTCGCATTCTCATCCGACGCAGCGTCGGGCGTGCTCGGACACTTGTGGAGACCGCAGAAAAGTTTGCCGACTTTTTGTGCTGTCGCGTTATGCGTAACGTCGGAAGCATGGACGGTGCCGTCCTGGTAAGTTGCGGTGCGCGTACTGACGCTCTTGTACGGAGTTCCGATAATTCCGCCCTTTTGAACGGCGAGCAACGTTCCCTCTTCAACAACCGAAGTGCCCGTCGAATCCGCCCCCATCCTGGTCAGCTTGTATTGCGCGGCGAGTTGCTCGCCTAACGTCGGAGCCTGAGAATGCGCGGGCAACGCCGCGATAAGGACTGCAAACATGACTGCCGTTCCGATTACCGCCGGGATAATACTCCGAACTCTCTGCCGCATTGCAAAGCCTCCTTGCGAGATCTTATGAGTTGTCGGATAGCTGGTAATCCATCGTGGAATTAGTCCACCGCGACTGCCGTGGCCGCGAAACGATCTGGAATTCGGGAAGGAAGCGCCGAAAATCATCGACGCTCCCCTCGGGTTTGTCTGATTAAGATTACCGGCCTCCACCAGAACCAGAGCCAGCTTCCTGCTTGACTTCCGTTTCGGTCTGGTCGGCAGCCGACTGCTGATCGTCAAGAGTCTTCTGCGCCGTTTTATCCGCCGGAGGTGGAGGTACGTCGCTATCGCTCGTGCTCGTATCCGGCGCCTTCGGGAGTCCACCGGAGCCGTTCTTCTTGGCCAACTCTCCCATGCCGTCTTTGAGTGAATCGCGGAACGAGTTATACATCTCCTGCAGATCATCGCTCGAGATCGGCCCTTCCTTGCCTATCGCGCAATCGTTTTTCGTGCTGGCGACCACTTTTACTGTGACGTTCCCATCGCTGTCGGGCGTGTCGCTGGTGCGCTCGATAACGTCGCCTTGTGAGAGCGCACATTCGTCACCATTCGCGACCAGGCTGCTGTCCGAGGAGACGACGAAGGTTTTGAAGTTCGGATCCAGCGCCGGCGGGGGCGTGTTGCTGGTTGCCGGAGATTGACCTCCTCCGGATGAACCCTTCGGCTTGGAGGCGTCAGTTTGTTCGGAGGCTAAAACTGCTTTCACTTCCTCTGCTAGCGCATCTTTGACCTCCTTAGTCATGGCCACCTTCGGCGCGTCAGCAGCGGCCAACGGCATCAAGCTGGCGACGAGAGTAGGATCGGGAGTCAGCGGCAGCAGCTCCGCATTCGCCTCCGCCTGGGCAGCATAGGCTGCCTGCAGATTCGCCGCGATCATCCAGTCGGTGAGCCAAAAATATGCCGCGGGGTACACCGGATAGGGCTGGTAATAAGCCGGGCCATAGTATCCGTACCACGGCGCGGCTCCCCATCCCCAGCCGTAATAAACTGGCGCGGGCCAGGGATTGTAAGCCCAGCCGTAGTACACCGGGTGGTAATAGAAGCCGGGATAATATCCGTAATACGGTCTTCCACCCCAGTAATAGCCTCGATAGACGCCAACCCGGTAGACGCCATGCACGTAGTAGGTGCGCGAGTAGTACGAGCGGCCGCCACGGGCAAAGTAGGCGCGCTGTACGTAGCCCCCTCCCCGTCCCACGTTCACGATTCTCACGTTGTTATGCACACTTACGACCACTCGCCCGCCATGCATACCGCGATTAATCGTCATGCCGTTGCGGCTAACGGAGCGAATCTGGCCGTTGGGGCGGATGCTCGCCGAGCCGCCGCCTCTCAATGTCACCTGCCTGCCCGGGGCAGCCATGTTGCCACGCGCGGTCGCCGACGTGTTCGGCCGATTGCCATTCGCATTTGGTCGATTGGCGTTCGCGTTCGGCCGATTCCCATTCATATTCGACCGATTCGAATTCGTCATTGTGTTCGACCGGTTCCCATTGGGGGTGTTCGGACGGTTTCCGTTTGTGGGCGTCGATGGCCGCTGGCTCGGAGTCGAAGATTTGGCCGGAGCTTTTGGCGGTGGCGATGAGGTCTTTTTATTCTGCTGGGCCGACATGGCAACCGGGAGTGCGGCGGCAATTGAAAACAATGCGAGTTTTCGCAAAAGGCGGCGATCGATAGACAGATTCATCCTTAGCTCCTGAACCTGGATAATTTTTTCTAGCTGGGGACCCCGTTTTGACCGCGAGAAAGGCAGCCCATTGTACCTCTATTTCGGCTGTAAGCAATATGTGAAAAAGATTTTTGACGAGGCGCTGCAGGATTTAGAGCAAGTCTCGATAGCGCTCCAAAGCCACACGAACCAGCTGGCTTCGAGTTCGAACTGCGGTCTTAGCAAACAGTTGCTGCAGCGCGTTTTTTACCGCGCTCTCCGAGATGTTCATGCGGGCAGAAATCTCCTTGTTCGAAAGTCCTTGAACGACCAACCGAAGCGCCTCGATCTCGCGGTTATTTAATGTGGGGCGTTCCTGCTGATCCAACGATCCCGGAGCAGAACCCGCTGGAATGCTCTGCTCTTCACTCACGTCCGCGATGATAGCTGCGAGTTTCGGAGTCGGCCCTTCCTTGAAGGAGGAAAACCAAACTTCTGCTAGAAACGACTCCCCGTTGCCGCGATGACCCCGGCACTGCATTGACGCCCGGAACTGCGGTCCCTCTTCCGGACGCAGCGCGCGATAAAGTTCGGGCAGGTAGGCGGCGATGGGCTCCCCGATTAGACGACCACCGCGCGGTGCCAAGAGTTCTGCAGCCGCGTGATTAGCCAATTCGATAAGCCCTCCTTCGTTCACGGTAAGGATTGCTGCCGGGCTGGTTTCCACCAGTATGCGGGTCCTTTCTTGTGCGTCGAGGCTCATGCGCCGGTTGCGAACTACCTCAGCCGTCAGCAGACCGCAACCACAGAGCGCCAGGGCTTCGAACCCCAGGCGAATGTTGGCGTCCGCAGGGTCCAGGTTGCTGAAGCGCTCGCTAAGCAAGGCGCAGCCAACACCAAGCAGAACAATGGCCCATCTTGGCAGGAATCCGGCGGCGAGCATGATGGGAAACAAATAAAGGAATCCGAGCGAGAAATACGGCTTGGTCCACCAGTCCACCAGCGCAATCATGATTACAAGAACTGCACTGGCCGCCAGAATGGCGGTCCGGTTCTTGCGATCCCAAATTATCTCCAAGTGAAACATGGACTTGCTCGCAACCTTCTTATCTCACGGTCATGGCTGTGCCAGAAAGCAATCAAAAGATTAATCCACAGATCAGGTTGCTAATCAAATGATCCCAAGTCTCTGGGGGGCGATCGAACGATCAGCTATGGCATTCCATTAAAGGCAATCGAAATACTGGTCTCACTGGCTCTTTGAGTTCCTCGCGGATTCGACACTTTCGCCTTATAACGAAGTCACGTTTCACGTTCACTCTCTCTCTACAACTGGGGACAGGCGGATTTTGTATGGCTAGAAACGGACCATACGCAGGCTGAAATATGCGCTTGGATTCAGAGGCGGTGAATCGGTTCGTCCTGGTCACAATCGGCCTGTTCGCAGTTCTTTTGTATTTCGGGTTGCTGTATGCGGGCTTTATTGAATTCATGTCGCGGATTTCAAAGGCGAAGAGTGGTAAGAGCCGTTCCCGAAATCGGGCCGCATCTCGCAGATGGCGTGCTCCCAAAGGTTTCAGGAGACTAAGGGAATAACGGGCAAGAGGTATCGCGATGAGAAGGCGAGAACACATAATGAAGATGCCCGCCGTTACGACGGCGTTGATCGTTTCAGCACTATCGTTGTTCTTATCTGGGTGCCACACGGCAAGCGCGAATGCACCAGTCAGCAGTTCAATTGTGAATTCGGCGCAAACTGACCCGACTGTCGAACTATCGACCAGCCAGCTAAGCTCGATCAAGATCGAGCCCGTCGGGAGCCATGCCTTTCCTGTGGAAAAGGAAGCCGTCGGCAACATTGATTATGACGAGAACCTTTCGGTCCAGGTCTTCCCCCCGTATGAGGGAACGATTATCAAAACGTTTGTGGAACTCGGGGCGGAGGTTCAGAAAGACCAGCCCATCTACACGATCAAAAGCCCAGACCTCATCCAGGCAGAGTCAACCCTTATTGGTGCTGCCGCCACTTATGAACTGACTAGCAAAGAATTAGCCCGGGCGAAGGATCTTTACGCGAACGACGTAGGAGTTCCCCAACGGGAGTTGGAGCAGGCGATTTCTGATCAACAGACCGCCGAAGGCGCTCTAAAGGCAGCACGCGACGCAGTTCTCATCTTTGGAAAGACCGACGCCGAAATCGATCAGATGATTGCATCGCGCAAGATCGACCCTGCATTAGTCGTACGCAGCCCAATCCGCGGCAAAGTTACTTACAAGAATGCTCAGCCCGGATTTTTCGTACAGCCGGGGAATCCACCCGCTCCCTACTCGGTCGCCAATGTGAACTTGAAGTGGATGCTGGCCAATGTACCGGAGAGCGACAGCGGGTTCTTTCGCCTCGGCCAACCCGTGGCAGTCAAGACATTGGCTTACGACGGCCGGGTTTTCAAAGGCAAGGTTTCAAAAATCTACGAGTCCGTCGATCCGAATACGCATCGGGTAACCATCCGTTCGGAAATCACCGATCCTGGTAACGACCTGCGGCCCGGAATGCTGGCGAACTTCGTTATCCGCGTCGACGGTCCAGTCGAAGCCACAGCGATCCCGGCGAACGGCGTAGTTCGCGAACCCGACGGAACCATGGGCGCGTGGGTAACCACTGATCGACACACATTCACGGAGAAAATCATCAAAGTCGGCCTGCGAAATGACGGTCAAGTTCAGATTCTCGAAGGTTTAAAGCGTGGAGAACTCGTGGTTAGTGACGGAGCCGTATTTCTAAGCAATATGCTCCAGGCATCGCCCAGCGATTAGATCCGATCTCATAGCACCTCATTCAAAAAGATCATTCATGTTCAAGTCGCTCATTTCGTTCTGTCTCAGCCGCCGTCCCATCGTGATGATGGGGTTGCTTCTGTTCGCCGGCGCCGGATTTGTTGCTTTCAAGCTGCTCAATATCGAGGCTTATCCCAATCCCACGCCCGTAATTCTCGAGATTACGGCACAAGCTCCGGGCCTGTCTGCCGAAGAAATGGAACGCTATTACACGATCCCGATGGAGATAGGCCTTTACACCACGCCCGGTATTGAAGTCATCCGTTCGACTTCGTTCTATGGGCTCTCTTTTGTGCGCGTCAGCTTCAAGTACGGCATCGACTATTACTTCGCGTACAGCCAGGCTGCAATTGCACTCCAGCAGAACGTCAGTTTGCCCGGCGGTGTGTCTCCCAATATTCAAGCCAACAGCTCGACGGGCGAGATCTATCGTTATCAAGTCGTTGGCCCACCGCATTTTGGAATCACGAATCTGCGCACAGTTCAAGATTGGATCGTCGCCCGCCGTCTCCTGACCATCCCCGGCATTGCCGCTATTAACAGCTGGGGAGGTCCCACCAAGACATTTCAGGTCGAGGTCGATCCGCACAAGCTGGAGGCCTATAGCGTAACCGTCCCGCAAATTCTCAATGCGCTGGGCAACGCGAACATCAATGTCGGCGGGCGCGAGATCAAGGTAGGCCAACAGTCGATCAACATTCGTGGCGTCGGTCTGATTGACGATGGCGGCAACTATGACCTGCGGCAAGGTTACAAAGTTCAGGACATCGAAAATGTTGTTCTAAGCCAGGAGAACGGCGTTCCAATCTTGATGAAGGATGTCGGCAAAGTTTCAGTCGGATACCGGCCAAGGCTCGGTATCCTGGGGCGGGACAATCAGGACGATGTAGTGGGCGCAATCGTGGTGCAAAGGCGCACCGAAAAAACCGCCGACATGATTCCCAAGGTCGAGGCGGCCATTCGCACCATGAATCGTGATGGCAGTCTGCCGCCGGGAGTAAGAGTGGTTCCTTTCTATGACCGCTCGCAGCTCATCGCGTTAACCACGCACACAGTCCTGCACAACTTAATTTTCGGATGTCTGCTGGTCTTCCTCATCCAATGGATATTTCTCGGCGACCTCCGCAGCGCCGTCATTGTCGGAATCAACATCCCCTTCGCCTTATTTTTCGCAACGATTCTTTTGGTGATCAGGGGGGAAAGTGCCAACCTGCTTTCCGTCGGCGCGGTAGACTTCGGTATCATCGTGGACTCGGCAGTAATTCTGGTCGAGAACGTCTTTAAGAACTTTCAACGCCCGCACGAAGAGCGGCAAGTTTTGCTGCAACGTCTCGCTGATGGCTTCTGGGGCTCCGATCCAACTCGCGCTCCGGATCACCTCACGCAAACGCCTGGCTGGACCGACCGCCTCCGACTGATCCTGGTCAGCGCGATTCAAGTGGACAAAGCGGTTTTGTTCTCGGCACTGATCACCGTGGCGGGGTTCGTGCCGCTGTTCACCATGCAAGGAGTCGAGGGCCAGATCTTTGGCCCGATGGCGCGAACCTACGGCTATGCGTTGGCGGGAGCCCTAATTGCTACCTTCACCATCACCCCAGTGATTGCTTCGTTTCTGCTGCCGGCCCAGGTGAAAGAGGCTGAAACGATCGTCGTTCGCACTTTGCATCGGCTGTACAATCCCGCTCTCCGGTTTGCGTTGACTCACCGCGCTCTTGTTGTCGGAATTGAGCTCGCCATTTCGCTCGGAACTTTCTTTTTGTTCGCGCCACGCCTCGGAAGCGAATTTCTTCCCCACCTGGAAGAAGGCAACTTCTGGATTCGTGCCTCCATGCCCACGACTCTTTCGCTCGACGATGGGGAAGCCGCGACCAGAAAAATGCGCGAGATTCTGCTGCGGCATCCGGAAGTCATCACTGTGGTTTCACAGCATGGCCGCCCCGATGACGGCAGCGATGCTTCGCCGTTTTCGAATGTGGAGCTATTCGCTCCCTTGAAACCGTTTGACGAATGGCCGAGAGGGTTGACCAAAGATAAATTGACCAATCAGATCCAGGCGGAATTCAATAACGAGCTGCCTGGAATCGTTTTCAATTTCTCACAGTACATCGAGGACAACATCGAGGAAGGAATTTCGGGCGTCAAGGGAGTGAATTCGGTCAAGATCGTCGGGCCGAATCTTCAAGTTCTCACCGATCTTGCTAACCAGGTCCGCGACCAAATGGCTCAGGTACGCGGCGTGACTGACCTTGGAATCTTCCCGGTACTCGGTCAGCCGAACCTCAATATCAAGGTCGATCGCGAAAAGGCCGCGCGCTACGGGCTCAACTCTGGCGATGTGAACTCAGTCATTCAGGCTGCCATGGGTGGCGCTGTGGCAACTGAAGTTCTGGAAGGCGACCGTCAATTCGACCTCGTAGTGCGCTACACACCTGACTACCGCGACAATATCGACAAAATCCGTAACATCAAAGTCGCCTACACAACCGCAAGCGGAGCGAATGCCTACATTCCTCTGAGCGAATTGGCGACGATTACGCTCGATACAGGAGCATCGTGGATTTATCACGAGAGTGTGCAGCGGTTCATCCCGGTCAAGTTCAGCGTCCGGGGCAGAGACTTGGGCGGCACCGTGGAAGACGCTCAGGCGCGCATCACCAAGAACGTTCAACTGCCTTCCGGGTATCACCTCGTATGGGCGGGTGAATTCGGCGACTTACAAGAAGCAAAGAAGCGTTTGGAGATCATCGTCCCGATCAGCTTCATCCTGATCGCTGGCGCTCTCTACAGTCTCTTTAACAATTTCAAAGATTCGATTCTCGCACTCGCAGGCATTCCTGACGCCATTGTGGGCGGGATTCTCGCACTTTACGTCTCCGGCTTGCATTTCAGCATCTCCGCCGCCATCGGCTTCGTTTCACTCTTCGGTGTCTCGGTGATGGACGGAATTCTCATGATCACCTTTTACCATCAAGAGCTGTCTCACGGACTGAGCCATATCGATGCCATGTATCGCGCCGCGTCAACGCGAATGCGGCCACTACTGATGACGTCTCTCTCCGCCTGCATTGGCCTGTTTCCGGCGGCGATTTCCACCGGCATTGGCAGTCAGGTACAACGCCCGCTTGCGACTGTGATCGTCGGCGGCATGTTGGTCGGCCCGGTCATGCTGCTCCTTGCAGTACCTGCGCTGCGGCTGATTTTCCTTGGCGGCGAACATCAGTTGACCATTGATCAGCAAGAGCCGACGGAAAAGGAAAAGGATTCAGAATGAGGACAGCGCGTTTTCTTCTTGCGATCGTGATCGTGGCCGTCACATTGCTGGGCACAAATTTCGCGGCAGACGTGAGGCCAAATACAACCAAACATCGTTCAAGCGCGATCCACCACAAGCCAGTTCCGAAGCATAAAGCGCGACAAGCCAAAATGCACACAATGAATAGTCTTCGAAGTGACACACTCCGAAGCGTTACTCCGCTGCAAATGGCCTCAAGAGCGGCTATTAACACCCCAAAACAAGCGGTAAGTCGTCGCAGCCAGTCTGTTCTTCCGTCTGCGGTCTCGGTGAACGGGCAGCAGCGTAAAAATTCCCGAAGTCCTGGTGCGCGTCTCACCGCTAGCGGAGGTCCAGCAACAATCGCGAGAGGCACGGCCGCAATCAACGGGACCGACATGAAGCGCAAGCCCTGAATTCTATGACTGTTATCTGTCAAACCCGTGCTGTCGGTCTGATGGCCATCTTGGCGTTGTTGCTTACCACCGGTTGTGTGGTTGGTCCAAACTATAAGCGTCCTGCTGCTCCCAGCGTTCCGGGCTATGCTCCAAACTTGCCCTCGACCACGAGTAGCAGCCCCGGTGTTTCGGGGGGAGAAGCGCAAACGTTCGTACCGGGACACGATATTCCCGGAGACTGGTGGACGCTATTTCACTCGAAGCCGCTCAACGACCTGATCGAGCGCTCTCTCAAGAACAATCCCGATCTCAAGTCGGCTCAAGCGGCGCTGCTCGTTGCGCGCGAGAATACCTTGGCTCAGCGCGGCGCTTACTATCCAAGTGTTTCCGGAAGCTTCTCTGCCACTCGGGCGAAAACATCGGACGAAATCTCGCCGGTGCCCAGCTTCACCACCTTTCAATACAGCCTTTTTACACCGGAGGTCAGCGTTTCATTTGTTCCAGACGTCTTTGGCTTGAACCGTCGAACCGTGGAGTCTCTGAAGGCCCAGCAAGAACAAGCACGCTACGTTGTAGCTGCAACAAACATCACTCTGAGTTCCAATGTCGCCACCGCCGCAATCGAGGAAGCCTCCTTGCGTGCGCAAATAGACGCTACCAACGAGCTCATCAAAATCAACACCAATATG
>DATKQB010000150.1:0-9537 GCA_035523795.1 Verrucomicrobiia bacterium
TCGACAGCATCGGGGCCGCGCATCGTGCGGCCCTTATCTGGAACCGGAACCGCATCAGCCTTCCAGTCGTTGCCCCAAGGGTAGGCGCGTCCGTCTGTACCCTGGGCGGCATACTGCCATTCCCATTCATGGGGCAATCGCCTTCCGGCCCAAGAGGCATACGCTCGCGCATCTTCTAGTGAAACCCAAGTCACCGGCTTCTTGTCCCAACCTGCGGGATAAGTTCCATTGGTCCAGTCACGAACGAAATTGAGGTCATCCTTGGGATGGTAGTGTGTAGTATCCAAAAACTCCTTGAACTGGGCGTTCGTGACGGGATACTTGTCAATGAAGAATGAATGGATGTGCATCAGACGACTGTGGAATCGGCGCGGTGAGTCTTCCCACGCATACTGCACGTCGACCCCGATGTCATCCGAGCCTTCCACCTCGACGCCGTGCACGTTGAAGCGAAATTCCCCTTCTGGAATTTTGATCATATCCGTTGGATTTGCCGCCGCTGGCTTGGTGGAAGCGATTTCTACAATCTGCTGAGGCAGATAGATCCACTGATGCGAAAATGTGGCCAGAGGCGCGTTGGTGATCACTTTCATATCACTCATCAGCTTCCGCATTTCATTGCTAGGCTCAGAAGACGTTGCTAAGAGTGCCCCATAACCTTTCGATTCGATCTGGAACGACAGCACAAGCTTGCCGTCGCGGTGTTCCGGTTCAAGTTCGACCCCGTGATAAAGATCGAAATAGCGGAGATTCGTATTATCAGGCAACTCGATCTGTTGGCCTGAAATGTTGTATTCATTCCGGTTGACGATTGTCCATACCGTGGTATCGCCAGAGGGCCAGCGACTCGCGAAAACTCCATAATTTACCATTGGGAAAAAAGGCTCCCACCCCGAGCTCACAAGATAAGGGGCAATGCCGCGCTCCATCGTGACAACTCGCCTGGTTGCTTCTGCATCTCGCGGTGTAATGCCGTTCCAAATCCCCCAGATGTTCTCCCAGCTTTCCCATCCCACGCCGTTGAAAAAGGCAAACTGCAAGTCGTCGGTTTTGTCGCGATTCCAACGATCCGAAATGTTCACCATATGCCTGGGCTCAAGCCACTTATAGCGATCCACTCGGGGGACAAATGGAAATTTGTACTGACCCCAAGTTAAAACGTCATCGGTTATGTTCTGGTCATTCGGGCCTCCTTCCGGCTGAAACGCCAGGGGATGACCGATATGCTCTGCTGCCTCGGGATAAGCGCTCGGTACTCCGTCTTGTGTGTCGCCATTGATGCCGTCCGCGTCCATCTCTGCCATGAGCGAAGCAATCGCTTCCGGCCACCGCTTTCCGGGATCGCGAGTTCCCTGATCCCACATCATCATTGGAAACAGCACGCGCACGTGGCGACGATGAAAGTCGGCAATCATCTGGCGCACACCCGCAATTCCTCCGGGCATGGAGCGAATCATGTCGTGTTGGTTGCGGTCGTCGATTCCCATGTTCGGATACGTCGGCCAGAGAAGAACAGCATCAATGCCGCCATATCTTTTTTCGAGGTCATCCAGATAACGATCGACCGTATAGCGTTGCAGGATAGGATTGTAGAAATAGCGGTCTTGGACCATCATTTGCGGTTGAATGAAACTGGACTGTGTCCATTTCAACGCCGGCAAATCGTAACGGAAGTCTTTATAGCCAATACGGATGAGCCTTTCGGTGCGCCAATGTGCCAGATCGGCCAGCCAAGCAGTGTGATCTTGTTGTGTGCAATCGCTTGAACCGCCCTCCCACGCAGCCTTCATCTCCAGGCATTTGGGGCCGGGTATCTGTTGCCAGTCGGCATCCCAGGCCAGCCCTCCGCCGGGGACATATGCTGTATCTTGACTCAGAACCGGTGTAACAAGAGTGAGTAGAAGAAGAAAGACATTTAGAGCACGAGTAGTCATGCACGCCTTTTTCGTTCTTGATGGTCGACCTTGCGATTGCCGATGCGAGGCCCCGCTGATCCAGGCTGATATTCAAAGCGCTCAATATTGGATCAGCTCACTACCAGTCCAAATCTAATCGGGGCACTCGGTTTACCTTTTGCTAGAAGGCTAGCCGAAGTCCAAACTGAAACGCACGTGGTAGCGTCTGCGATGTAGATACGCCAAACGGACCCGAATTGCCCGACAGGTCACTAATCGGCTGCGTTAAATTCACACGGTTGAAGAGATTGGAGATGTCCGCTCTGAACTCGAACGTGTAACGCTCCTGCAGACTGAATGCCTTTGCTAACTCAGTGTTCACATTGGCAAATCCCGGCCCTATTAGCGTGTTTCGGCCCAGATTCCCCTCAGCTCCTAGTGCAGGCGCGGGAAATGCCGAAGCAGCAGCGAATCCGGTCAGGAAGTCACTCCGGCTGCCGGTATGGATGCTGCCCGGAGGAGGAGCGTTGGGAACATCGTAATTGTACCCGTCAGCGTTATAGTCTCCCCCCGAGTTGCCAACCACTTGGCAACCCGCGGTAACAGTGGTCGCGCAGGAAGTATTGTTCCATATAGGGGAGAACGGCGCAGTCGTGTAGACGGTGAAGGGCAGCCCACTTTGCAGCACGACGATGTTCGACATTCGCCATCCACCGACGATCTCGCGCCCAAGACCTCGCTTGAAGGGGGAGGGTAGTTGCACCACGCTGTCAAGAGTGAACCTCTTCGAAACATCGAAATCTGACAACCCATGCTGGGCGCCTAGATCATAGGGATTGAAAACGGCTTCTCCGTTGGCGTTGCCATTATCGTTACTACTAAGCTCATCAGTAGACTTACCAAACGTGAAGATGCCCCGGAGCTGCCACGACCGACTGAACCGCTTACTGAGCATAAACGTTCCATAATCTCCGTCGGCTATGCCTATGGTTCGGCCGAAAATGACGGGTCCGAAATTCGGATTCAGGCGCGTCTGAGTTCCCTCATTGATAATGAGATCGCCCGCAAACCTGTTCACGTCCGTTTGTGTATACAGATGGTCACTGTGAGAGCCGTTATAATACGCCTCCGCAACGATGTTGTGACCGAGGTCTTGCTCAATAGATAACATCCAGATGCTCGTACGCGGCTGGTCCAAGACCGGCTGGACGCCAGTAGTCTCGACACCTACACCCTGTATTCCCCCAGCGGCGTTAGTTTGGAAGTTCACAGCCGGAACTGGCCACAAGCTTCCATTAGCATTTCCTACAGCATAAGTGAATGGCTGACTTACATTCTGCACAGAGAAGGACGGGTTCGCGAAGTTCGGAGGGTTATCATAAGACTGGAACGTCCAGGACCCATCAGCAATGAGATTATAGTAAAGCCCATAGCCACCACGCAGCGCGGTTTTTCCGTTTCCAAAAACGTCCCACCCGAACCCGACGCGCGGTCCAAGTCCGTGAGGACGGTTGTCCAATACGTAGCCATTGGGGCCCTTGAGGGTCATGATTCCATTGGTCACCTGTTGAGCAAAGTCACTGCCAGACCCTGGCGTGAAGTATTGGAAAGGAACTGGACCGGCACTCTCTGTCCCCAGGCGACCGAAGTAATCGAACCGTAGCCCCAGGTTAAGGGTAAACCGCTTCGTAACCTTCCAATCGTCCTGAACGAATGCACCTTCGTACAACCATCGAATCTTTTCGTATAAGTCGGACGCTAAGGACGCGGTTTGAACATTAACAATCGGACCCGACTGGGAGAAAGGGATTGCTTCAGCAAAGTCAAGCAGATTGTCGAAGTAGAAATTCGGCCGTATAAGCCCGTTTGTAAAGTCATCGTCATCATGGTGGCGGTCAATATCAACGCCGGTGGTCATGGTGTGCCGGCCGTGCTGCCAAGTCAGCACATCATGCCAGTTGAAGTTCTCATGCACCCAACCTGAATTGCCCCATTGCGAGAATCCATCCGATATCCCACCGATATAGACGTTGGGAAGATTTTGCCCTTCCGGTGGGGCTCCCTGGCTACCGCGAGCTCTGACCAGAGTCATGGAAGCGTCATTCAAAAGTGACCCGGAAAACGAGTGAGTCCAGTCCACTTTTGCAAATACCCCGAAATTGGGAGTCAGGTACCGACCGAATGGACGCGCATCCTCTGCGAGTTGATTCGAATAGGTGCGGAACCAATCGAAGAACAAACGATCCTTGGACTGATTGAGATTGTAATCCACCCGGAAATGCCACTGATATGCATTGTGCGTTAATGACTGAGGAAATATGGCCGTCTCGCTGGCTGGCAGGTTCGCAGGAAAAGCAGTGCCGGTATATAACCCGCTGGGCTGTCCGGATATGGGTGTAATCCCCGTAACGCTTCCGGGCTCAATCGCGCCGACCGGTGCATCTGCAAAGAACAGGTTGGCAAGGCTGTTCGGGAAATTCTGTTGAACGAACTGAACGAACTGAGGCGTTTCAACTGTTTGCTCATCCGCCTGCGCTACAGACGAAAGCAGACCGAACGCTCCACCAAATACAAACAGCTTGTTCTTGATGATCGGGCCCCCGAATGTGCCGCCAAACTCGTTGCGACGAAAGGCTGGGATGGCCGCGCATCCTGGAGTATCGGGCGGGCAATATTGAAATTCAGTTCGCGCGGAAAGCAGGTTATCCGTATGATACTCCGACACGGTGCCGTGAAAATGATCTGTACCGGGCTGTGTAAACACTTGCACCCATGCACCACTGTAGCGTCCCTTACCTGCGTCAAAAGTTGCACCAGCCACTCGCATACTCTGAATGAAATCTGGCTCGGGCGAAAGGTTCACAACTCCGTCACGAGATGCGCTGACTGTAATGCTGCCATCAACGTCGTATTCGTTATCCTCTTGGCGTTGCCCCGCAGCATTCACCTGGTATCCTTCTTCCTGCTCGAAACTATCATTGTTGTTCGACCCGGAACCGATGCCAGCGGGCACTCCAGTGCCAGTCACCCCAGGCGCGAGTTCGATCAGGCTCGTATAAACATTACGGCCGACCAGAGGGGCATCGGATATTGTCTGCTCTGAAATTTCGGTTGAGGTATCGCTCTTGTCTGTCGTGATTTCGGTCGCTCCGCCCCTTACCTCCACGGTCGTCGCCGCGGTAGGAAGCGCGAGTGACGGGTATACTGTTCGTACCTGATTGTTCTCCAGCACTATGTCTTTCCCAATCCACGACTTAAAACCCGGTGCCTGCACTTCGATGGAATACTTTCCACCAGGCAGGGACGAGACTCGAAAATCTCCCGTGCTTGCACTGACTGCGTTTCTAGCGACACCAGTATCCTGGTTGGTCACGATGATTTTGGCATTGGCAACAGCGGCCGAGGTCTGATCCAGCACCACCCCTGTGAAGCCGCTTTGGAACTGCGCCAGGGCAGGATGGGTACAAATACCAAGAAACACGACGCACGCAGAAACAATCAGCCAGTTCGGTCGCGAGTAGGATCCCATCTATTCCCCCTTCAAAGCCATCATTTGAATCAGTTGTTTTCAGTATCAGGACCGTTCGGTCTGGCAGCTTCTTGTTGTTTCTTGAATTGCGCGTATAGCTTGTAACCTTCTGCTCGCCTGCCAGTTTTCAGGTAGAGCTGAGCTAACACGTACTGAGCCGGCCCATAATTTGGGTCTACTCGCAAGCAGGCGGTCAAGCTCTGCTCCGCTAGCTTCTCATCCTTGTGCATGTACAATCTTGATAGTTGATAATAGGAATCCACAAAGGTCGGCCTGAGTCGGATGGCGGCTCGGAATGCGTGCTCTGCCTCGGCGTTAATATTTGGACTAGCGACTCCGCTGTCTTCGATCTGCACGAGAACGTAGCCGAGCCAGTACCGCATGTAGAAATTACTCGGGAACTTGTTTATAGAGGAACGGAGGGTGTTAGCCGCAGCATCCAATTCTTTTGAGTTTGTCTGAACAATTGCAAGGCTCAAAAGTGCTTCGCTATTATCCTTACTGAGGCCAACGGCTTTCTGCAAAATATGCTCGGCTTCGACTCTCCGCCCCACGTTGTCTAGAACAGCTGCTTTTTGCACCGATAAACGGTACGAGTTAGGGATATATTGCAAACCTAGATCGGCGGCCTGCAGGGCTTCAGTGTATTTGCCCGCATCCGAACATATGGTGCTGAATTGTAAGTAGTTGTCCTCTTTTTTAGGGTCCAGCTTCGCAGCCAGTCGGAGAGATTGAATCGCCAAATCATACTGATGGTTATCCTCGGCGACATGAGCCAGCCGGTTCAGATCATCCGGGTTCGGTTTACTGGCGGCGATATCAGCCAGTATGCCCAAGGCTTCCTGCGATCTTCCTAATCTGGCCAAAGCCTCAGCACGCTTGTACTTAACACCTTCTAAAGGAGTTCCGGATTTTTCCGCTCGATCGAAGGCTGACAGCGCTCGTTGATCGTCGCCTAGCTGAGAATAAAGGTTGCCAGCCTCGAGGTACTCGGCGGGCGTGCCCCCGGCAATGTTGTCTAGTTGAAGCAACGCATCTTTTGCTGCCTGGGCCTGATGCAATTCGTACAGCGACTTCGCTAAAGCTATAAGGCTTTCCGGATAGCGTCGTAATAATGGTCCGGACTGCCTGAGCAGCAGAACAGATCGAGAATATTCATGCTTTTTTTCCGCTAATATACCCAGAAAAAAACATGCGATGGTTCGCGAATCGCCCGGTCCGCTTTTCAGTCTCTCGAATTCTGCACTCGCGCGCTCGTACTGAGCCGCCGTGAAGTAAGTAATCGCGAGATTCTTGCGCGCAGGATTGAAGGACGGATCTATAGTTAATGCCTTCACAAAATATCCTTCAGCATCGCGTAAGTTACCCTGCAGGCTATAAGTGGCGCCCACGGCATCGAGTATCAGTAAATTGTGGGCATCGTACTCAAGCGCCCTCTTAAGTGTCGCTATGCCTTCATCTAGTCGATTCTGGTGGACCAATGCCAGGCCATCGTGATAGAACTGCTGAGCCCTAACACTCAGAGCTGAGCTTCCCAGTGACTGTCCCTGAGTAGGCAGCAAACCAATGCCAAAATAGAAGATAACTAGGCTGGAGATAAACAGTGTTGGCTGCAGACGCCTAATGGAGACCTTAACGCCGCGGCGGACCCGCGGGCCAGATATACAATCCGCCAATTCGATGTCGTTCAACATTTTTGCCTCGCAGCCCCGAGTGATCGGCAGGAGTAACAGGAGCCGGCACCACGCAGTCTTGCGGACAAACGAGAATAATTTCAGCTTAGGGTAGGAGCCAGTTCACCGAGTGCTCCACAGGACCGGCAAACATAAAACGTTTTAAAACGACTTGTCAAGTTTTTTTGGCCACCCGGGGTTGTGCCTGTGTTGCCGGTTTCGTAGCTTCGACCCTTGGAAGTGGGGCAGCGGCTGCAGGCGGGCTGACCAGCAAGCTATCAGACGCTTGCAGTCCCTGGTGGCAAAATTACACGGAAATGGCACCAATATCGAGGCATTTCGGGCTTCCGACTGCCCTGCGCAGCCGTTCCAGCCCGGTCTGCTTTCGGCACGCAAAAGAATTTTGCGCCCTAGCGTGGCAATTTTAGACAACGCTCGGACCACCCAAACGACATGACGTAGAAGATCCCATTGAGCCTGATTTTGAAACGCTTTATATTTACGCGTGTATTCAAGGAGCTTCTATGAAGTTTGGCTACGTAGCTTGTTCATTCATTTCGCTTGTGCTGATAACCGGCACGCTTCATGCGCAAGACTCCCACTATCGTCCAGAACGCCAGCAAATACCCGCTCCACGCTGCCTCGCGATGACAGGCGCATGGGAGGGTGGGATCACGATTTGTTCGCCGAATGAGCATGAAGCTTGGCTAAATGACATCACACACTGGCGTAATGAACGGCGCATCCGCGTCGGCTATGACGGATCACGCTACGACATTCCAGCTCTGAAGTGGACGCGATCCAGCTTCTTTCAGCCCCAGATGATGGTCGAAGATCGCTACTTCTATGACCCTATTGCTCACCGGTATACGGTCGACAAGTACGTCGATGATCTGGAGAAAAGATATGGCGGTATCGACGCTGTGCTGATCTGGCCCACATATCCCAATATGGGGATCGATAATCGAAATCAGCATGACCTGATTCGCTCCATGCCCGGCGGAATCGACGGTGTACGTAGCATGATTTCAGATTTCCACCACCGCGGCGTCCACGTGCTCTTCCCAATGATGATGTGGGACCAGGGTACAAGAGATCCCGGCGTGCCCTGGCCCGAGGCAATAGCCAAGTTGATGGCGGAAATCGGTGCAGATGGAATCAATGGCGATACCCAGGACGGAGTCCCGCTCGCATTCTCCACTGCCGCCGAAAATATTGGCCATCCCCTGGCCTTCGAACCCGAGGGAGGTCCTTCCGACGAAGCGCTGGCTTGGAATGTCATGACCTGGGGCCAATATCAATTTCCGTTTGTGCCAATGGTTGACAAGTACAAATGGCTCGAGCCACGCCATATGGTCAACATCTCGGACCGCTGGAATCGGGATAAGACAAACGACCTGCAGTTCGCGTTCTTCAACGGCGTCGGCTGGGAAAGTTGGGAAAACATTTGGGGCATCTGGAATGGAATTACGCGCCGCGATGCTGAAGCTACACGTCGCATCGCCACCATTGAGCGCGGCGTCGCGTCCTTCTTGACGAGCAGCGGCTGGGAGCCGCTCGCCCCCATGCTGCGCTACGGTGTCTTCGCGAGCCGTTGGCCTTTGGGCGCGCAGACCGTCTGGACCATTGTTAACCGTAACGAATATGACGTTGACGGCCCGCAGATCGAACTTGCCACTCAGGACGGAATGCGCTATTTCGATCTCTATCATGGAATTGAACTCAATCCCGAGAAGGTATCTTCCGGCCGCATCCAATTGAGATTTTCCATTGAAGCTCATGGCTACGGAGCACTGCTAGCTTCGCCGTCGGCCCCGAGCTCCGAGATTCAAGGCCTGATGTCGAAGATGAAGGAGATGAGTACCGGGCCCCTGGCTTCCTATTCGCATGACTGGAAAGTTCTGCCGCAGCACATCATCTCGATCATTAGGACGAAAGCGCCTTCCGGTGACCCCTCAGACATGGTCAAGGTGCCGGGTGCAGATTTCGAATTCCGCGTAGAAGGTATTGAGATCGAGGGATTCGATGATATCGGGGTCGATGTGGAGTATCCGTGGGAGGGAACGCCCCGCCGCTTCCATGATCACCCGATGCATATCGAGTCGTTTTGGATCGACAAGTATCCGGTGACGAATGCGCAGTACAAGAAGTTCCTGGATGCCACTCACTATCAACCGCAAGACAATCTAAATTTTCTCCGCGACTGGAAAAACGGAACTTATCCAGCAGGTTGGGACAACAAGCCGGTGACTTGGGTCTCGCTCGAGGATGCGCGAGCGTATGCTTCTTGGGCCGGAAAGCGATTGCCCCATGAATGGGAATGGCAGTATGCCGCCCAGGGTACAGACGGACGCGCCTACCCTTGGGGCAACGACTGGAAGGCTGATGCGGTTCCGGTTCCAGATAAGGGCCGCACGATGCGCGGCCCCGATGCTGTCGA
>DATKQB010000151.1:0-65263 GCA_035523795.1 Verrucomicrobiia bacterium
AGGCGGAGCACGCAGTAGACAACTGGCGCATGGCGCACCGATAATGCGGCTCATCATCCATTCGCTTCGTTACGGAGTTCGAGCATGTCTACGAGATATCGCGTTGTGCAGGTGAAGGGTGCAAAACCGGAGACGTTCATCGTGGTAGGAATTGATTTCGCCACAAATTCCATTACCAGCACGTCGGAATCAATGTCGGAGGTCGTGATGCGAGCCTACCTCAAAGATACTGGCGCTTCTGAAAAGGAAATCAATACCTGGATCGAGCAGGCCAGACACTATCCGGGATAGAAATCAGACTCTAGCTCGAAATGGTTTCATGCAGGCCCATTTTGGAACGAGACTGCCGCCGGATCTGGAAAAAACAGCTGGAAAATCGATTCTTTCCGGAAACGAAATCGTTGCTTCGGGTAGGGCCATTTCGAGGTTTGACCCGTCCCACTCGACGTGTTATAAATGCCCGTTTTGCGCTAGGCGCCGCGATCAGGGTCTTTTCTCTCTACCGGTTCGCGACAAACTTCGGTCAAACCCAGCGCAAACTCCGACGCGGCCAAGCTTCAGCACTCCTTCAAGTTTGCGGCGGAAGCGTGTTCGGAATTCCGAAAACAATGTGAGGTCGGATGGGCTCATTCCAGGCCGCGCTCTCGCCGCCAGAAGAGTCAGCTCAATTTTTGTTTGCGGAAGGCACTGCCAAAACACGTTCTAATTCGGAGGAATCTTCTATGCGCACATGGCTTGCTACCGCCGCGTCCATGACTTGTCGCGGTGTCTTGAAAATTTCAGCAGTAACCGGTCTCCTCGCTCTCACCGCCGCAACTGCCTTTGCCCAGCCCAGTGAAGCGGGAGGCGAAGCATCTCTGAAGTTGCCCGATCTTTCCCAGGTCAACTTCTTAAATGGCGCCATCAACGGTCACAACCTGTTGCTGATCGGCATTCTGTTCTGCTTGGGCGGCTTGGGATTCGGACTAGCCATCTACATGCGCCTGAAGAATCTGCCGGTGCATCGCGCCATGCGCGAAATTTCCGAGCTTATTTACGAGACCTGCAAGACTTATCTGTTCACCCAGGGCAGGTTCATCCTGCTGTTGTGGGCGTTTATTGCGGTCATCATTCTTCTCTACTTTGGCGTGCTGCAGCACATGGAAGCCACCCGCGTCGCCATCATTCTCGGCTTCAGCCTGGTCGGAATTGGCGGAAGCTACGGCGTCGCCTGGTTCGGCATTCGCGTCAACACCTTCGCCAATTCGCGCACGGCATTCGCGTCGTTGCCCGGCAAACCGTATCCCGTTTATGCGATTCCGCTTGAAGCCGGCATGAGCATCGGCATGATGCTGATTTCGGTCGAGCTGATCATGATGTTGATCATCCTGCTGTTTGTCCCCGGCGATTACGCCGGTCCATGCTTCATCGGATTCGCCATCGGTGAATCGCTGGGCGCGGCCGCGCTGCGGATTGCAGGCGGCATCTTCACCAAGATCGCAGACATCGGCTCCGACCTGATGAAAATCGTCTTCAAGATCAAGGAAGACGACGCGCGCAACCCGGGCGTCATCGCCGACTGCACCGGCGACAATGCCGGCGATTCCGTCGGACCCTCCGCCGACGGCTTTGAAACCTATGGCGTGACCGGCGTCGCGCTGATCACTTTCATCCTGCTGGGTGTGAAAGATCCTACCGTGCAAGTGCAATTGCTGGTGTGGATCTTCGTTATGCGCGTGATGATGCTGGTTTCCAGCTCAGGCTCTTATTTCCTGAATGGGATCATCGCCAAGGGAAAATATGGATCGGCGAACGAGATGAACTTTGAGGCGCCGCTCACCTCTCTGGTCTGGATTACCTCGATCGTCTCCATTGGCCTCACCTATCTGGTCTCGTATTTCGTGATTCCGACTCTTGGATCGGACACAAGCCAGTGGTGGAAATTGGCCACGATCATCTCTTGCGGGACCTTGGCCGGCGCTGTCATTCCCGAACTCGTGAAAGTCTTCACCTCTGTCGAGTCGCGCCATGTGAAGGAAGTCGTGGTATCGGCCCAAGAGGGCGGAGCATCGCTCGGAATCCTTTCGGGATTCGTGGCGGGAAATTTCTCCGCCTACTATCTCGGCTTTTCCATGATGATTCTCATGTCGATCGCATACGAGATGAGCACCATGGGCCTCGGCACGATGGGCACTGGCTCGGCGGTCATGTTGGCGCCAGCCGTATTCGCATTCGGGCTGGTCGCGTTCGGTTTCCTTGGTATGGGACCGGTCACCATCGCTGTCGATTCTTACGGGCCTGTGACGGACAATGCGCAATCCGTCTATGAACTGTCGCTGATCGAAGCCGTGCCCAACGTAGAAGCCGAGATCAAAAAAGATTTCAACCTTGACGTGAACTTCGAACGCGCCAAGCACTTGCTCGAAGCCAATGACGGCGCGGGCAACACCTTTAAGGCAACGGCCAAACCGGTGCTGATCGGAACCGCTGTGGTCGGCGCAACCACGATGATTTTTTCTATCATCATGGCGCTCACCAACGGACTGACGACTAACGTGAGCAAACTCTCATTGTTACATGCTCCTTTTGTGTTGGGGCTGATTACCGGCGGCGCGATGATCTACTGGTTCACCGGCGCGGCTACCCAGGCCGTGACCACCGGCGCCTATCGGGCCGTCGAATTTATCAAGGCCAACATCAAGCTCGAGGGCGTGGAGAAAGCTTCCGTCTCCGACAGTAAGAAAGTTGTGGCCATCTGCACCCAGTACGCGCAGAAGGGGATGTTGAACATCTTCATCGCTGTATTTTTCGCGACTCTGGCTTTTGCCTTTGTCGAACCTTTCTTCTTTATCGGCTACCTGATTTCCATCGCCATCTTCGGCTTGTATCAGGCCATCTTTATGGCGGATGCCGGAGGCGCATGGGACAATGCCAAGAAGATCGTTGAAGTGGAACTCAAGCAGAAGGGAACGCCACTTCACGACGCCACGGTCATCGGCGACACCGTTGGCGATCCCTTCAAGGACACGTCCTCGGTTGCGCTGAATCCGGTGATCAAGTTCACGACGCTGTTTGGATTGCTCGCGGTCGAGTTGGCCGTTACATTATCAGCCGATAACAGAACGTTGACGAACATCCTGGCGCTTGCCTTCTTTCTCGTCTCGTTCTTCTTTGTGTATCGCTCGTTCTACGGAATGCGCATCAAGCAAGGCGCAGACTAGCTGTGCGCTACAGTTGGGGGCGGGGGCACTCTTGCCCGCGACTTATGCTAATTTTGCAACAAGATCGGTTCAAGCAAAAACGCCATCCGGTTCACCCGGATGGCGTTTCGTTTGCCAGCGGTTGCGCTGGGGAAGCCACGTCACATGAGATACCGGCCGACTTGGAGTTTCGAGCCATTGATGGGATGATGTAGGGTCTCATTGTTCTAAGCATAACGAGGGTCGATTTCATGATGACTCTAGGTGCAAGCGCCGGACAGTATGCCGTTGGCTGGTTCACTCTGTCTCTGATCAATGCGGCCCTCGCGCAAACAAAAGGGAAGAGCGCCGTAAACTGGTGGATCATATCCTTGTTTCTGGGACCATTCTGCACGTTTCTTATTGTGATCTCTGATCCTGCAAAACCAGGTCGATAATCTTCACCGCTGCAAGAACTGTCCATTAGAAAACTAGGCCGCCCGACGGCCAATTTCATGGTAAAATCCCTGCGCTTCTCGACGCCGCCCCCAGCGCCGCATCCAACCGAGTTTCACGAGGTGCACCGATGATTTCTTCTTCCCGCCTCACTCTTCTGTCCCTCATTTTTTTGCTCACGGCTGCGCAGGCACAACTTCCCAAGCGTCTGATTGGCGACTACGGTTACTGGAGCAAGTCAGACACCCCTCCGTACTCCGCGGCGCAAATTCCGTATAAGGAATTGACTCATATCAATCACTCCGGAGTATCGTTCGACGCCAACGGCAATCTGATTGTTCCCGACGGATTTCTCGAGCCCGAACTGATCAGCAGCGCCCACGCTGCCGGAGTGAAAGTTTTGCTTCTCCTGGGAGGTGATTTCACTGGCCTCGAGGCCAGCGGAGCCGTGAATACTTTGGTCGCTAATTTTGCAGCCTTTGCCCAGCAATACGGCTACGACGGAGCAGATATGGATTGGGAATATCCTGCCACAACGGGCGACCGCATTTTCTTCGATACACTCATGAAGCTTTTGCGCCGGTCTAATCCCGATTACACGCTTTCCATCGATGTCGCTCCCTGGGGCGGATATGGCTACGACCTGAAAACTCTGCAGAAAACGACCGATTATTTCAACATCATGATGTTCGACTGCGCCGGTCCCTGGACTGCCTACGGCCAGCTTAATTCGCCGATCTTCTGGGATTTCCATGATCCTGCTCCGTACGAATGTCAGCCTGGGGGCAGCGCGGATGGCGCCGCCAGTATTTTTCTGTCCGCTGTTCCGCCCGAGCAGATCAACATGGGTATGCCGTTCTACGGCTACTACTACACCAACATCAATAAGCTTTTCGGACTCTGCCCCAATTCTTTCTTTACCGCCGATGGAGATTGCGACTACAAGGTCGAGACACTCAACTACGGCCCGAGGATCAAGCACCTAATCAACCAGAATGGATGGGTGAGTTATCGCGATCCCATTGCGCTCGTTCCTTATCTTCTGAGAGCGGATGGAAGCGACGGTTACATTACCTATGACGACACGTTCTCAACCTATTACCGGACCTTCTATTCTGACTGGCAGCGCAATTTGGGAGGTACCTGGATGTGGTCGCTCGATGCCGATTACGACGGCCATTCGCAGGATCTTCTCACGGCGATGTTTCAAGCTACGTTGAACGGGAAGTAAACAGTCCTCTTTTTGTCAGAGTTGCCCCGTTCCCTCTCGCGTTCTTTGCGAGAGGGAACGGGGATTTCTCCTAGTTTGGCCCCTTCATCTTTTCTCGCACGCTTTTGGCTAGCTTCTCAATTTCCTCGGCTTTGCGGATGACGTCAAGCGAAAGCACGTTCTCATCGGACTTGTCCACGTATCCTTTCAGTTCCATGGAAAGCTTCACCAGTTTGTCGGTATCGCTTTTCAGTTCGGCGACGCGTTCCTTTGCCGCCTTCTTCTGCATCTCGTGCTCCAGACGACTGTTGGGATCGTTATCGTCCACCATCGGCGGACTTGCTGTCACAGGGGGCATCGCCGGGCGTGGCGTTTGAACCTGCTGGGCTGCGGCCGAAACAGCGATGAAACACACCAAAAGAATGGGCAACCAATATCTGGAAGGCACGGGAACCTCGCAAACCTCGAGCACGATGGCTTTCTCCCAAAAATTATACTTCTGGGGGAATCCGACCGCTTATCGAAGGAATGGTTGATTACAGGTGAGCAGAAAATCGAGTCGAAGCGACAAACCGCAGATCTGAGTTTTCAGAATGGGACTTCAGCCACAACAAGAACACGAGAGCCAGAGCTTTTCGCTCTGGCCTTCTGATTCTGCGTTTCCTATTCCGTTACAGCGCGCTCATGTTGGCAAGGAACTCGGCGTTCCCTTTGGTCTTGCTGAGTTTGTCGATCAGCAACTCCATGGCTTCCACCGGCGACAATGGATTCAGCACTTTGCGCAGCACCCAGATACGCTGCAGGTCTTCTTTGGGAATCAGCAGCTCTTCTTTTCGAGTACCGGAGCGCTGAATGTCGATGGCCGGGAATACGCGTTTGTCGACCAGCTTGCGTTCGAGAATGATTTCACTATTGCCCGTGCCTTTGAATTCTTCAAAGATCACGTCATCCATGCGCGAACCAGTATCGATCAGTGCCGTGGCAATAATCGTCAGCGATCCGCCTTCTTCGATGTTTCGTGCTGAACCGAAGAACCGCTTCGGACGTTGCAATGCATTTGAATCGACGCCGCCCGAGAGCACCTTGCCTGAAGGCGGAACGATCGTGTTGTAGGCGCGGGCGAGACGCGTGATCGAATCGAGCAGAATGACGACGTCCCGCTTGTGTTCGACTAATCTCTTCGCCTTCTCAATCACCATTTCGGCGACTTGCACGTGACGCGCCGCGGGTTCGTCAAACGTCGACGAAATCACTTCGCCCTTCACCGAGCGCTGCATGTCGGTCACTTCTTCCGGCCGCTCGTCGATCAGCAGCACCATCAGCACGACCTCGGGATGGTTCGATGTAATCGAGTTCGCCACGTTCTGCAGCAACATGGTCTTGCCGGCGCGTGGAGGAGAGACGATCAATCCTCGCTGGCCTTTGCCGAGTGGGGTGAGCAGATCCATCACCCGTGCGCTCGAGTTATCGCGCGTGGTTTCCAGCTTGATGCGCTCCTGCGGATAGAGGGGAGTGAGGTTGTCGAACAGGATCTTGTTGCGCGCCTCGTCTGGCGATTCAAAATTGACCGCTTCGATCTTGACAAGCGCGAAATATTTTTCACCTTCGTGGGGTGGGCGCACCTGTCCGCTGATGGTGTCGCCGGTCTTGAGGTCAAATTTGCGGATTTGAGAGGGCGAGACATAGATATCGTCCGGCCCAGGCAGGTAGTTGTAGTCGGGCGAGCGCAAAAAGCCGTAGCCGTCGGGCAGGATTTCCAGCACACCCTCGGCAAAAATGTGGCCTTCTTTTTCGCTCTGCGCCTGCAGGATCTTAAAGATCAAGTCCTGCTTGCGCATCCCGCTGGCACCGGGCAGATCCAAAGTTCTTGCGATCTTGGTCAGCTCGGTGATGTTCTTTTCTTTTAATTCAGCTATGGTCATGATTCACCTGAACCCGTGCACTAGAGCGTATTCGGTAGTGTCAGCGGGAGATTTTCAAAAGGAAGGAGACTCAGGGAAAAACTTAGAAACGCCAGGCAGGAAAGGCGGGGCTGGGTTAAGCAGCCCGCCGTTGTGCCTCGGCAAAATTCTCTGGTTCCGACAAAACTTCCTGCCGCGGTGAGCCAGCGATGCGGTCCAGAACACCATTCATCGTTTCCTGGATTCGGGTGCTCGGCCGATGGAACTTTCGCGTGGCCTTCGAGGCAAGCTGGCAAAGCATATACCGGTTCCGCAGAGTTTGTAAAGCATCAAACACACGATCAGAGCGCATGAGCTTTATCTTCTCCTTTTTGTTATGATTGTGGCCTTCCGCCTTCGTCCTTTTTTGCCACGGGAGGTGACCGGAACCCCAGATCTTTCCTAAGTCACTGTATCGTAGTGTTTTTTAAAGGAGATAGCGTACAAACCCACTATTTCAATAGATGCGTACCCATACACCGAAGATGCTCGATTTTCTGAGGGGCCGCGGGGCTGTGGATGATTCTAACTCTGCCCCGAACCGTTCGGGTGTATCGTGAACTCGTAAATGTAGCGGCAAGCGGCTTTGCGGTCAAGTAATTATTTGTGAAGAGGACCCACTGCGTTAAGGCACAGTCTCCGTAAGTATAAGTATTTAGGATGCTTACCTCTTGATTTCCCGCAAAGGTTCCAGGCGGAATCCCTCTCCTAGATCGTTCAGAGCCAGATGAGAAACCTCCCGTGTTGAAAAGAGATAAGCCCATGCAAGCAGACGGAATTGTACTCCAGACATTATTTTCGCAATTCAACAGTATTGACAGCTGCGTTCCTTCCGATCACCATTCATTCGTTTCATTGAAACCGTTTAACGGAGGTCGCCGTGCCCTATTCGACCACCCTCGCCCGCGTGCACTGGCGGATTTCTCTCCTGACCTTGGCCGTGCTGCTCGCGGCCGGCATGTCCCAGGCCGCCAACAGCGCTTACGTTCGCGTCAGTCAAGTGGGATACGAAACCGCCAACGCTCCCTTCCAAGCCTACCTAATGTCGACCGCGTCCGAATCGGGTGCAACCTTCAGCGTGATCAACTCCGAGGGCACGACCATCTACTCTGCTGCCATCGGTGCGCTTCTCGGCACCTGGAGCAACAGCAGCAAACTGAAATACGATGTTTACTCCCTTACCTTCGCCGTCCCCGGCGGAGATATTTACACCATTTCAGTCACCGGACCCGTGGCAGCCAGCTCGCCGCATTTTGCTGTCAACACGCCAGATGTTCTTTACTCCGGTCTACTTCTGAACACTTTGTGGTTCTACGAAACCCAGCAAGATGGTTCCGACTACGTCCCTAACGCGCTGCGCACCGCGCCAGGCCATCTGAACGATGAAAGCGCAACCGTCTACGACACTCCGCCCCTCAATTCCAACGATCTGATCACCACCAAAGGCACCCCGCTCACGTCCACCGGAACGACGATCAACGGCTCCGGCGGTTGGTGGGACGCCGGCGACTACATGAAATACGTTGAGACGATCAGCTACACCGTCGATCTCATGGAAATCGGCATCCGCGATTTCCCCAATCAAATGGGTCCCGCGGCTCCCGCAAATCCACCTGCGCCACCTTCTTCCGTCTCTTATGCGGGCAATGCCTCTGGCGCTCCAACTTCCTCCGACTTTACCGCTTCGGCTCAGTTCGGGATCAACTGGCTCATGGAGATGTGGGACGATTCGACCAAGACTCTCTATTACCAGGTTGACAACAGCCAGGATTGGAAAAACTTCAAGAACCTCGAAACCGAATACGACATCTGGACATTGCCCCAGGCCGCCGACGACTACAACGGCTGCACCACCGATTACTACTACATCTGCTACCGCCCGGTGTTCGTCGCCGGGCCAGCCGGTTCCTCCATTAGTCCGAATCTCGCTGGACGCATGGCCGCAGCCTTCGCCGAGTACTATCAGCTCTTCCGCACCTCGAATCCGCCCCTCGCCGATCAGGCTCTGCTCTACGCGGAAGATATCTTCGCTCTCGCAAACACTTCGCTCGGCGATCCGGCCGCATCGGTGAACAGCGGCACCTGTTCCTCCGGATGTCTTCTCACCACTCTTCCCTTCGACGGCTATCCTGAAACCGTTTGGGACGATGACATGGAACTGGGCGCAACCGAGCTCTACATCGCGCTCGAATCGGCTGGCCAGAATTTGCCACCGAATTTGCCGGTCACCAATCCCATGACTTATCTCACGGACGCGGCCCAATACGCGCACAACTACATCACCGAGATTTACAACACCGGCAACGAGGACACGCTCAATCTCTACGACGTCAGCGGTCTTGCCCACTTCGAGTTGTATCGCGCCCTCGGCGTCGCTGGAAATCCCGGAGGCCTCGCCGTGAATCAGGCCACCATGCTCACCGCGCTCGAGAATCAAACGGCCGTCGCCATTACCCAATCCGGCAAAGACGTCTGGGGATTCGGTGTTCCTTGGCAGGACGGCGATACTACCTCACACGGAGCTGGAATTTCGGTTATGGCTAGCGAACTCCATTACCTGACTGGCTCATCGAACTACGACACGTATTCGCAGCGTTGGCTCGCCAACATTCTCGGCGCCAATTCCTGGGGATCTTCCTTCATCGTCGGTGACGGCAGCACTTTTCCCAATTGCATTCAGCATCAGGTCGCGAATTTGGCCGGAGCGTTGGACGGCACCTCCGGAGGCATGCCCATTCTTTGGGGAGCAGCATCCGAAGGTCCGGCGAGCGCTGCCACTTCCGGAACCTTGTCCGGCATGAAGCTCTGTCCTGCCGGCGGCAAAGACACCTTCGCGGTCTTCAACGGGAACGACGGAACGTACAAGAGCTCTCAAGTCGCCGTTTACAAAGATAACGTTCAGTCCTACAGCACCACCGAACCTGCCGTTGATCTGACTTCGACTTCGTTCTTGATGTGGTCCTGGCGCATAGCCGGTATTCCTGCCGCTTTACCGGGTTCGCCAAGCCCAAGGGATTCTCGTTAGGTCCTGAGAAGCAGTGGATTAGTTCGAGTTCTTGTCGTCCTGAGGGTCGGCGGGCCGCCGTGAGGAATCCTACGTCGGAGCGGCAGCTTTGAGGCGCAACACAGGAATGTTTCCGAATGCCTGCTGTCAAAATGACGCACGATTCAGCTCTCTCAGAATCCGTGGTAAAATTTTCCGCTCGTTAAATCTGCCTTGGGATTTGTTGAGCGCAGTTTCTTTTTCCACGAAAACTAGTCGAGGGGTACCGAGGGCGGCGTTGTGTCCGGAGCTCTCTCCGGAGTAAGTTCAGTATGACCGCACGACGCGTTGTTCATCCCCGCCCCGGGACAGCCTCGGTATTAATTCTTGCTTTCGCCTGCTTGCTTCCTGCCTGCGCGAATCAGCCCGCACAAAGAGCGTCTGCTCCCCTCGTGGTCAATCAGGATAGCCAGGTCGTGGTGATGGAATATGAAAACTGGTTTGGCCCTAAGGCGCGAAACTTCCAGACAACTCCCGCCATGCCCATGTTGCAATCTCCCGATATGCAGGTGGTCGGTGGAGGATACGACAGCGCCGATCCTGCAGTGTGGGGCAACGACCTCTCGATCGTGCAACAGCAGGTCGCCTCCTATCGGCAACAAACGAGGATGCAGCGGCAAAAGTGACCTACCAGCCAGTCGGTGGCATGCGCACTCAAGCCCGACTTTCCTCCCTTCTTAGTTGACGCGTTTTCCCTCAACGACCTACCATTGCCGCCAATGGGGAGTACTTCTCAGATTATCGGCCAGACCATCTCCCACTACCGCATCCTTGAAAAGCTGGGTGGCGGAGGCATGGGAGTCGTTTACAAAGCCCAGGACGTCAAACTGGACCGCTTCGTCGCCCTCAAGTTCCTGCCGGATAACGTCGCCAAAGATGCACAGGCTCTCAGCCGCTTTCAGCGCGAGGCGAAGGCCGCATCGGCTTTGAATCATCCGAATATCTGTACTGTTCATGAGATTGACGAGCAGAATGGGCAGCCCTTCATTGTCATGGAGTTCCTCGATGGTGTGACACTGAAGCACCTGATCGGCAGTCGTCCCATGGAACTCGATCGGGTTCTGGAAGTAGGCATCGACGTTGCCGACGCGCTTGACGCGGCACATGCGGAAGGCATTGTGCATCGGGACATTAAGCCTGCGAACATCTTCGTAACCAAGCGTGGCCACGCGAAGATTCTGGATTTCGGCCTTGCCAAAATGCCCACGCCGAATCTGGAAGCCAGCGGCTCCGATGCAACAGTAACCGTGATGGCGGAGGAACATCTCACCAGTCCGGGAAGCACGCTCGGGACCGTTGCTTACATGTCTCCAGAACAAGTGACGGGAAGAGATCTCGATCGCCGCACCGACCTGTTCTCCTTTGGAGTTGTGCTCTATGAAATGGTCACGGGCACGCTACCGTTCCGCGGCGAGAGTTCTGGCGCGATCTTTGACTCCATCCTGCATAAGGCGCCCGTAGATCCGATTCGGCTCAATCCCGATCTGAGTCCCGGGCTAGAAAACATCGTTTCGAAAGCGCTCGACAAAGATCGCGAAACCCGCTATCAATCCGCCGCGGAATTGAAGGCGGACCTCAAGCGGGTAAAGCGCCATACCGAGTCTCAGAGAATTCAGGTTACCGACTCGGGGCGAGTGAAACCCTCGCAGCTTTCTCGCTCAAAAATCGCATGGATCGGGATCACCGCTGTTTTGGCCATGGCTGTCCTGGCCGTGATCGGGATCCGAATACTTCATCCCGCCGCTCCCGTGCCCTCGGTCGCTGTCTCCAAGCCCGATATCGAAACCATTGCCGTGCTTCCGTTTCACGATATTTCGGCCAGTACAGGCGACAGCTGGGGAATCGGAATTACCGACGCCATCATCAGCCGTTTAACTTCGTTACAGAATCTCGCGGTGCGTCCGACCACCTCAGTCTTGAAATACGCCAAGGAAACTCCTGACGCCGCCGAGATCGCGAAAACTCTGGATGTGGCAAGCATTCTGGAGGGAACCTATCAGCGTTCGTCCAACGTGATCCGCGTGACAGTTCAGCTGATCGACGGTCGTAGTGGCAACACAAAATGGTCGCAACGCTACGATTTGAAAAGCGCGGATGTGTTGAGCTTTGAGGACGAGATCGCAGGTAAGGTGGTTGAGGGGCTAAAAATCGAAATTTCTCCCGGTGAGCAGAAATCGATACAGGCGCCGGTAACAACTAGCGTGGAAGCCTATAACGACTACCTCCAAGCCCGCTTTTATATGAACCAGTACTTTCAGGATTCGCAGTTGGAAAGCCTGCAAAAAGGGGAACAGTCGTCGGCACAAGCAACCGCTTTGGATCCCAACTTCGCCGATGCCTATGCGCTGCTTGGTCAGCTCTACATGTTCCAAGGCACGAACTTCGTTGCGGATAGCGCTGCGAATCTCAAGCGCAGCGAGGCTTCCAGCAAGAAGGCTCTGCAAATCAATCCCAAATCAGTAGCGGGCATGGTCGCCTTGGCGGCTGCTTATACTGAGGAGGGCCGCGAGGGCGATGCTCTCCCTATAATCAGGCAGGCCGTTGCGCTGGCTCCGAACGACTCTTTGGCCTGGGACGTTTTCGGCTATGCCAACTACTACGCAGGCCTGAATGAACTCGCCGAACAGGGCTATCGGCGCGTCGTGGAATTAAATCCCACTCCTCCGCGCAATCACTGGATGCACGCCCGTATGCTTCTCTACGTTGGCCGCTTGTCTGAAGCTGAGCAGGAAATGCGTGAAACCGTGGCCAAAAGCCCAGACCAGTTCAAAGCTCTCGCCCATCTGGGAGAGATTCTTTACTACGAAGGCAAGATGGACGAGGCAGAAACTATCATGGATCGTGCCAATGAGTTAGGTCGCGATGCCAGTGATGACACGGCACGGGTGCTGGGCGGCTTTGTGTACGCCGCGCGGGGTGAACGGCAGAAAATCGACAAGCGTCTGTTCGCGTATCGTCCCGAACAGATCACCGACGGCGATGCCGCATATTGGGAAGGCGGCATCTATGCGCTTCTCGGCGACAAGCCCAATGCCCTTGCGTGGCTCCGCCGCACGATCGAGCTCGGAGATGTAAATTACCCCTGGTTTGAAAAAGACAGGAACTACGACAGCCTGCGTTCCGACCCGCAGTATCAGGCAACTATGGCCGACGTCCGCAAGCGCTGGGAAGCTTACAAGAACGAATTCGATCCCGGCCGCTAGCCCACATTCCGAGTTGGGAAAGCGGTCATGCTTCCGCCACACTCCGATGTGATCCTAATCACAGACCGCCTCGTCGCTCCCGCTTACGTTGGACTCAAGGCATATCCTGCCTTCATTCTTCTTTGCGAGGCCCCAATGGCCATCAGTTCCGAAATTTCTTCGCGAGTTCTGAACCACAAGCTGGACTCCAAAATCATGACCGCTTCTGAAGCCGCAGCCCTGATCCGCAACGGCGATCAGATCGGCATGAGCGGATTTACCGGCTCCGGCTATCCCAAAGCCGTGCCCATTGAACTGGCGCATCGTATTGCCGAGGCTCATTTCCGCGGACAGAAATTTCAGGTCAGCGTCTTCACCGGCGCCTCCACCGGTCCTGAACTCGACGGTGCCCTAGCCATGGCCGGCGGCATCCATCTCCGTCTGCCCTATCAGTCCGATCCCGAAACCCGCAAGCGCATCAATGCCGGCGAGATGGAGTACATGGACATCCATCTCAGCCACGTCGCCCAATTTGTGGAATACGGATTTCTCGGCAAGCTCGATGTCGCGCTTATCGAGGTCGCCGCCGTGCTGGAAGACGGCCGCCTCGTGCCCAGCTCCTCCATCGGCAACAACAAAACCTGGATCGATCAGGCCGAGCGCGTCATTCTCGAAGTCAACTCCTGGCAACCGATGGCCCTCGAAGGGATGCACGACATTTACTATGGCCTCGAGCCGCCGCCCAATCGCAAACCGATCCCTCTCACCAAGCCCGGGCAGCGCATTGGTTCGCCCTACCTTCAGGTGAATCCCGACAAGATCGTCGCCATCGTTCTGACCGATTCGCCCGACCGCAACAGCCCGTTCAAAGCACCCGACGAAGCTTCCAAGCGGATCGCCGGTCATATTCTCGAATTCTTGAGCTGGGAGGTGAAGAAGGGCCGCATGCCCGCCAACCTGCTGCCTCTGCAGTCCGGAGTTGGCAACATCGCCAACGCAGTTCTTTTCGGTCTTGAAGAAGGTCCATTCGAAGGTCTGACTTCTTACACCGAAGTCATTCAGGACGGCATGATTCGCCTGCTCAAATCCGGCAAGCTCACCAGCGCTTCGGCAACTGCATTCTCGCTTAGCCCCGGGATGCTCGACGAAGTTAATGCTGACATGGCTAGCTACCGCGAGCGCATCGTGCTTCGCCCGCAGGAAATTTCCAACAACCCCGGTATCATTCGCCGTCTGGGCGTTATCGCGATGAACGGCATGATCGAATCCGACATCTACGGCAACGTCAACTCCACCCACGTCATGGGATCGCGCATCCAGAACGGCATCGGGGGCTCTGGCGATTTCGCCCGCAACGGATATCTCTCCATCTTCATGGCGCCTTCAATCGCACAGAAGGGAACCATCTCCACAATTGTTCCGATGGCCTCGCACATTGATCACACCGAGCACGACGTGCAGGTCGTCGTCACCGAGCAGGGATTGGCCGATCTGCGCGGGCTTTCTCCGCGGCAGCGTGCACACCTGATCATCGAGAAGTGCGCCAACCCCGACTACAAATCTTTGCTGAAGGATTATCTCGACCGCGCCGAGCGCCTCTCCTACGGCAAACATACGCCGCACCTGCTCAACGAAGCTCTTGGCTGGCACAACCGCTATCTGCGCACGGGGAAGATGAAACCCAGCGAAGAGAGCTGAACGGCCCTACCCTCCCACCTGATCACAGGAGGCCAGTGTTGCCATGACGAGGAATCCGAAGCTTGATCCTGTTAACGGAAGATTTCTTCCAAATCCCATCGGACAGAAGACCGAGAAAATGCTGAGGGAAGAGGCCCGCCTTGGGGTGAGGTTCGAAGATGACTATCTCGAGAAAGTAAAGAACGGAGACTGGGGCCAGAAGAGATTCTCGAAAAGGTGGCACGTTGGAAATAGGAGCCTAATATTTGGAAGGGTGCAGGAGGGGAGGCGTTCTTGGATCGAAATGCTCGGCCTGCCGCGAGCGGGACACAATCCTGCCCCTCCAAAAGGAGACAATGCAAAAACGTGCGCCAGATGTCATGCTGATGTGCCACTAGAGAGAGCTCATTGGATAGCCCGCCGCGACAGCGGGCCAAGCGACTCCTGGAATCTGGTGGATCTTTGCCCGAATTGTCACACGCTGCTAGACAACGGCGACGAGGACGTCGTTCGGGAGGTCAAAGAGATTGTTCTTCTGAAGGCGGTTCGGAAGCTGCTCGAGCAAAGCGACGAGCTGGCCCTCCGCAAGGAGTTGGTCGATACCTGCACCGCGATAACTATGCGGCAAGCTAAGATCTGATGTTCTGCCAACCGCCACAATGCCGTGATGCCCGCAGGCGGCGGCTCGTTATCGGCCAAATCTTCCAAGAACACAAAAAGTTCAATAACACTGCTACCGCATTCGAATAGCACCGCGACTTAGGCTCGGGAAGGCGATGTTCTTATCGCCAAACACCGCGGGCATTCGCAGGTATAAGCGGGATCGTCGGGCATGACGACGTGGCCGCACCGTCCGCATAGGAAAGATTCGCTCTCGGCTCGACCAATCATCACTTTGAACTTACCGCCCTCGATGCAGTACGGACATCGCGGAACCTTATCCATGAACCCTGCTGCCTCCGAGGAACGATATTTACCCACGCAGATAAGATCAGGCCCCGGTCGAAGCCGAGGCCTGATTGAGACTACGATGCACGGCGCTGCTTATTCTCGTCCGGCATATCTTCTTCACGGTTTTCATTGCCAGGTTGAGACGGGCGTTTCTGTTGCGATTGGTCGTCGTGTCTCTGTCCCGACTGCTGCCCGGGATTCGGATTGGAACCTTGCCCTTGCTTCTTGTTCGGATCGTCTGACATTGGCACTCCCTCACAATGGATTGAGCTGCATTCTCGGCACAAAGCCGATCATTAGTTGCCGGATGGCGAAACAAAGGTTGGAACTCCGCCTTACGCCACGGAACATGCAGCGGCCCGATGACGTTTCTGTGGGAGATCGAGTTTCTCAACTAGGAATCAATCTGATGCCGCGATCAGGGTTTGTTCGTAGGTACCGAACCCGAGGAAAGCACTGCCTTGATGGCGGATTCGATCATATCGGCAATCTGACGGGCAGCTTTCTCCGCTTCCAGTGAGAGTTTCTCGCCATCTTCAAAATGAAACGCGGGAACGCGACAGAGAAACGCTTGTCCGGAGAAGCCGAATAGTTTGCGCGCCAGGGTTACGATTTCGCCGGGCGTGACTTGGTGAGAGAGCGGAGGCTGCGTGGAGTTCAGTGACGGAATGGGCTCGATTGTCGGCTGGTGACCGGACACATCCGCGTCGACAAAAAAAACGGATTTCGCATTTGCGATCTCGAAGGCGATTTCAGGATTAAGCTGGAGGAGGCTTCGCGTGCGAATGTCGCGGCGAGAAGATAGCAATTCGAGAACACGGTGAGCCACACCATCATCGCCACGCAAGGGATTGCCGATGGCGATGCCGATAAGCAGTGAGGGAGACTTCCGTTCAACCGGACCGGCGGAGTTCATCCTCGCTCGATGCGATCGAGCAACTCGCCCTTCGGACTGCGCAGCTCGATGATAAGGGGCATTTGCCCCAAAGCGTGCGTCGAGCAGGAAAGGCAGGGATCGAAGCAACGTATCGCGGCTTCGACGCGATTCAACATGCCTTCCTGCAGGTTGCGCGGAGAGACGAAATGGCGGGCGGTCTGGTCGACGGCCTGGTTCATGGCAAGATTATTCTGCGTGGTGGCAACGATCAAATTGGCCTTGCGGATGAGGCCATTGTCGTCGACTTCGTAATCGTGGAACAGGGTGCCTCGCGGGGCCTCGCAGCATCCGACGCCGTGATTGCGGTTTTGTCCAGCATTCGCGCGGACATGGGGGCGCAGGAGGTCGGGATCGTCGCTTAGTTGGTCGATGCGCTCGACGCAATGGAGCATCTCGATCAGCCGCGCAAAATGATAGTGGAACGAATTGCAGACCGAGCCCTGGCTGAGCTGCTTGAACTCCCGTAGTTCGCGATCGGCGTAAGGTGTACCGGCAGCACGGGCAACGTTGAGCCGGGCGAGCGGTCCGACTCGGTATGCGCCGGCGGGATAGCCAAGCGGCTTGTAAAAGGGGAACTTCATGAAGGACCACTCTTCGCTGGCCTCGCCCAGATAAGAGGCGTAGCGCAGCGGGTCCAGGCTTTCGGCGACGGTGTTGCCTCCGGCATCCACGATGCGAATCTGCCCGTCGTAGTACTCGAGATTTCCTTCCTCACTTACCGTGCTCAGGAAGAGTGTGGGGAAGTTGCCCATGTTCTCGACTTCGGGAGCGAAGGAGTCGAGCACCTTTTTCAGCCGATGCAAGGCAAGATCCAGAGATTGCAAGGCGTCAGGAATCCAACCGCGGATTTCATCACGTTCCGCGTCGGTAACCGCTCGCAGAACACCGCCCGGTGTTCCCCACGCAGGATGAATGCGCTTGCCGCCAACCAGTTCGATGATGCGCTGGCCAAACTGGCGAAGCAGAATGCCGCGCCGAGCGAATTCCGGGTCTGATTCGATGAGTCCGAAGATGTTGCGCTTCGCGGGGGCGGAATCCATCCCCAGCAGCAAATCGGGAGAGGAAAGATGAAAAAAACTGAGAGCGTGCGACTGCAGAATCTGGGCGTAATTCAGAAGACGCCGCTGTTTTTCCGCCGCGCGAGGAATTTCGACGCCCAGCAGCATGTCTCCAGCTTTAGAACTGGCCAGAATGTGGCTGACCGGACAGATCCCGCAGATGCGCGACATCAGTCCGGGCATCTCGTGAAACGGACGGCCCTCGCAGATCTTTTCGAATCCCCGAAATTCGGTGACGTGAAACTGCGCCGAGGAGACGCTGCCGTCGTTATCGAGATAGATGGAGATCTTGGCGTGACCTTCTACACGCGTAACCGGTTCGATTGCGATGCGTTCGGTCATAATCCAAATTTCCCCGTGGCTGGAGGCTCGCGTCCTTCGAGCAGGGCTACAAGAAATGAATGAATGGTGTCGGCAGAGGGCGGGCAGCCGGGAATGAAATAGTCGACGGGAACCAGTTCGTGGACCGGACGCACGCGCTCGAGCAGTCGTGGAACCGCGCCGTTGCCCGTCGGAACGCCGGTGACCACCGCCGCAGTCTCCCGGTACGCGCGGTTAAGAACATCTTCCACGGAGAACATGTTGCGCAGCGCAGTTACATTTCCAGTTACAGCGCAGTCGCCCAGCGAGACAAGCGTCTTTGTGCGGTCACGGATGATGCGGATGTGTTCCAGGTGATCTTCATTGGCAACGGCGCCTTCAACTAAGGTGATGTCCGTTTCGAGGAAATCTTTGTAGTCGGTGAACGGCGAAGCACAAAGTTCGACCCGGCCGGCGAGGTCGATGAGGCGCTCGTCGAGATCAAGAAACGACATGTGGCAGCCGGAACAGCCGCCCAGCCAGACAGTCGAGAGCCGCGGTTTTCTGATCTGATCCGTCATTTGCCGACCCACATTATCCGATCCATTGCCCCTTTTCCCGGGCGGTGACGATGTACTTGAGAAATCCGCGATCCTTGCGCATCTCGGCGATGGTTTTTCCTTTGTCGAACAGCGCCCCAGTGGGACAAACCTGGATGCACTTCCCACAGCCGGTGCAGGTGTCGGAGGCGCCCCAGGGTTCGCCCAGATCGGAGATGATCTGGGATTTCGTTCCGCGCCCGCAGACGTCCCAGGTGTGCGCGCCCTCAATTTCGTCGCACACGCGCACGCAACGCGTGCACAGGATGCAGCGATTGTGGTCCAGGCCAAATCGCTCGTGGCTGGTATCAACGCCGAGGGACGGAAACTGATAGCGCAGCCGAACGTGGTCGATGCCCAGCTTGCGGGCAAGTTCCTGCAGTTCACAGGCGCCGTCAGCGACGCATACCGAACAAACGTGATTGCGCTCGGCCAGCAGCAACTCGACAATCAGCTTGCGATGTGCCTGCAACCGGGGAGTGTTCGTCTGCACGACCATGCCTTCTTCGACCGTCATCAGGCAGGAGGCTTGCAGATTCTTCTGTCCCTGCACTTCCACTAGGCAGAGGCGGCAGGCGCCGACGTCGCTCAAGCCGCCGATGTGGCAGAGGCGCGGAATGTGAATGCCATGTTCCCAGGCCACGGTGAAGATCGAATCACCGCTCATGCCGGTGACCATCTTGCCGTCGATCTCGAGGGTCTTGACGCTCATGCCGAAGCCTCCTGGGGGGCCGGCGAACAGTTGCAACGGCCAGCGGGACAACGTTTCTCGCGGATGTGCGTCTCGTATTCTTCCGGGAAATATCTCAGCGTGCTTACCACGGGATTGGGCGCGGTCTGGCCGAGACCGCAAAGACTGGTCTCCTTGAGCAAGGTCGCGAGACTCTTAAGCATTTCGAGGTCTGCGTCGGAAGCCTCACCGGTGGTGATGCGGCGGAGAATGTCATGCATCTGCACCGTCCCGGCACGGCAAGGAATGCATTTGCCGCAAGACTCGTCCATGCAGAACTCCATGAAGAAGCGTGCCACATCGACCATGCAGGAGGAATCGTCCATGACGATCAATCCACCCGAACCCATGATTGAGCCGATTTTGGCGAGCGATTCGTAGTCGACGGGAGTGTCAAGCAACTGCTCAGGAATGCAGCCACCGGAGGGTCCACCGGTCTGCGCAGCTTTGAATTTGCGGTTGGGGATACCGCCACCAATGTCAAAGAGTATCTCGCGCAAGGTCATGCCCATCGGCACTTCGATCAGGCCGGTATTCGCGATCTTGCCGGCCAGCGCGAACACTTTTGTGCCTTTGCTGGAGGCGGTGCCGATGGTCGAGAACCAGTCGCCGCCGCGTTCGATGATGGGCGGGATGTTGGCATAAGTCTCGACGTTATTGATCAACGTGGGCTGTCCCCATAAACCAGAAGCTGGCGGATACGGCGGACGCTGGCGCGGTTGACCCCGCTTGCCTTCGATCGATGCGATCAATGCAGTCTCTTCGCCGCAGACGAACGCCCCGGCGCCGATGCGCAGATCGATGCGGAATTGAAATCCCTGATCGAGAATGCGTGCGCCCAGCAGATGCTCGCGCTCGGCTTGCTTGATGGCAGTCTGCAGCCGCTGGATGGCGAGGCCGTACTCGCCGCGAACGTAGATGTAACCTTGCTGCGCGCCGACGGCGTATCCGGCGATGGCCATGCCTTCGAGAACGCGATGCGGGTCGCCCTCAAGCACACTGCGATCCATGAACGCCCCTGGATCGCCTTCGTCGGCGTTGCAGACAATATATTTGGGAGTGGCAATTTGTTTGGCCACCAGTTCCCACTTCAAGCCGGTGGGGTAACCAGCGCCCCCGCGCCCGCGCAATCCGCTCTTTTTGACCTCCTCAACGACTTCTTTCGAAGTCATCTCGTCAAGCGCTTTGGCCAGCGACTGATAACCGCCAACGGCAATGTAGTCGGTGAGCTTTTCAGGATCGACGCGGCCGCTATTGGCCAGCACAATCTTCGTTTGGCGCGAGAAAAAGGGCTCCTGCAGATCGATGGCGCGCTGCGCTAAATGCGCGCCGTCGGGTGTGATCAGCAACGGCGCATCCGCCGGTGTGACGGTGCCGAAGAGTTTGTGGTCGGCGGAGCTATAGACCAGCGGCCCGCGGCTGCACATTCCCATGCAGCCGGTTCCGCAGACTTCGACTTTGCCGGCCAGACCTTTGCTTTCGACCTCCGCATTTAAGGCGTGGCGCAAACCGTCCGCTCCGCAGGAGATGCAGCCCGCGGCGGTGCAACAGAGAATGCGATTGCTGAGGGCCTGCTGGCGGGCGACTTCCTCGCTTTGTTTATCGCGCAGTTCTTCCGTGGTCATTTCACACCAATCTTGTTGAGTTCGGCGTCAATGCAATCGGGCGTCACTCGTGCCAGAACGTTGCCGTCATAAATGACCGCCGGCGCCAGTCCGCAGGAGCCGATGCAGCGCGCCGTCTCCACGCTGACCTTGCCGTCGGGCGTCGTGTGACCCGCCTTGGCGCAACGATGCTCAAGTTTGGCGACCAGACTGAACCCGCCAGCGACGTAGCAGGCCGTTCCCACGCAGACCACAAACGTGTGCTCACCCTTGGGTTTGAGCGAGAAGAAATGATAAAAAGTCGCCACGCCGAGCACGCGGCTCGGCGGCAGCTTCAATTTGTGGGCAATGGTCTTCAGCAACGGCGGCGAGAGATACCCGAACAGCTCTTGCGCCGTGTGCAGAACCTCGATCAGCGCATTGCCGGAGTACTGGTGACGCGACATGGCGCGCTCCAGCAGTTTCTCGCGATTGTCTTTTACTGCAGCGGAACTCGCAGGAGATGCGCTAGCGCCCATGCTCTGACCTTTCCTCGGAAAGTTGGTTTGCTCCGTGGCCGGGCAGAACGGTCAAGCAGCGCCGGAAATCGTGCATAGTTCTTTGAAACATAAGTTCTGGTTGGTCTGCTGAGGGCTGTGAGTGCCGCGATGCGGAATCTTGAAGTAGATCAAGCGGACCTATTCGTGACGCCCCTCGCCGCTCGTATCGTGTACAAATAATTCTAACAGTTGAGACGAGCTACAGATGTGCTTTGATCACAAAATTTCGCGAAAGAAAAAAGCCGTTCCCGATTTGAACGTTGCTGCGGATTTGGAACTTGGGCGCGGAGATTTAGAATGACTTGGGAGTCGCGTTGATGATCCGAAACCACAAACTGATTCTCGGCGTGACGCTGCTCGCGTCGCTTTCGATGGCACAACACGCGTTCGCACAGAAGCCAGTCTCCTCGGCCAATTCGGCCAAGAAAACGGCGACGACGAACGATATTCCGCGATGCTCTGATCCGCTCACGACCGTCGCCGTGCCCAGCGCGCCGCACGGATTGTTTGTCATTTTATTTCCCGGCGCTCGCATCAACGAGCAGACGAGCCAACTGCTTCACAATCCGGCGGTCTGTGGAGCGAACTTCTACGTCGTGTGGAAAGATGTGGACCGCGGGTCGGGCGCCAACCCTCGGTACGACTGGTCGGGGATCGAACGGCAGATTGCACCTTGGATTGCCGCGAAGAAGCGAGTGAACTTCATCATCTGGGCGACGACTTACCGGAAAGGCGACAGCGCGACGCCAGAATACGTTTTCGCTAAGGTGCCATCAGTGACCTGCCCCGCTTTCGGACATGTGCCGGTTTTCTGGAATCCGGAATTCATGAGCAGTTATCAGTCCTTCATGCGCGCGACGATTGACAAGTGGGGCGCGAATCCATCGGTAGGGTATATCCGCTTCGGTCTCGGGGCCGGCGGAGAAATCTACCCCGCCTGCATGTTCTTCATGCGCGATCAAGGATTTTCTGATGCAACCTGGCAGAAATACATTTTTGACATGCTCGATTTTGAAAAATCGCTGAACTCGCCGAAGCAGCTTGCAGTCGGATTGAATGCCTATGGAGAACCGCCGCATCTGGATTTTGCCGCGGCCGTTGCCGAACGCGCCGTGCAGGACGGAATCGCGATCGGAAATCAGGGATTGACGGCAGAAGATCCACGCAATGATGCTGCAGGGAAACCGTGCATGGCCGATTGGTGTCGTATCTTTCGGCAGGCTCGCGGCAAAGTTCCCTTGATTCTGCAGACTGGGCATCCGACTGAGCCGGATCGCTCGGGGGAAATCGGTTCGTTGGTCGACATGCTGCCGTTTGCCGTCGAGCAGAAGGTGCAGATCTTCGAGCTGTATCCGCAGGATTGGCTCCTGGCCTACGATCCCTACGCTCCGGAGTATCCGCAGTATCACAAGGAATATCAGCGTGTGCTGGAAGATGCGGCAAAAGTGCTGGGCGGGAATTAGCAGCCGAGCCCCATCTTTTCAGCCGCGGTATCGACAATCGCTTTGCCGATCATGAGCGAGGCGGTCGCTGCCGGCGACGGCACGTTTAGCACGTGCAGAATTTTGCCGGAAGGGACAAACTGAAAATCGTCGACCAGCGCACCATTCGGTTTGAGCGCCTGCGCCCGCACACCCGAGCCACCGGGAACCAGATCGCTTTCCTGAATTTCCGGCATGAGCCGCTGCAGGGCGCGAGTGAAAGCCGGTTTCGATAAGGAGCGATACCACTCGCCAATGCCGTTGCGCCAGTGTTGAAACGCCATCCTCCAGAACCCCGGAAATGCCAGCGATTCACTCAGATCAGAAAGATTGATGTCGGTACGAACGTAGCCTTCGCGCGCCAGCGCCAGCACCGCATTCGGTCCAGCATCCACTTTGCCGGTAATACGTCGCGTGAAGTGGACGCCGAGAAATGGGAACTGTGGATCGGGCACCGGATAAATGAGAGCGCGAACCAGCGTGGCGCGCTCCGGGTGGAGATCGTAGTATTCGCCGCGAAAGGGAACGATCACCACGGCCGGTTCATCTCCAGCCATGCGCGCGATCCGATCGCTGAACAATCCAGCACAGTTGATCAGGAAGCTGCACGCATAAGCGCCGCGTGGAGTTTCAACGACAATCTCATTTGCGAGGCGCCGGATAGCGGTTGCCGGCGATGAGGCGAGAATCGTCCCGCCGGCCGCGGCGATTAATTCGGCATATTTCTCGCAGACCAGCGAGTAATCTGTAACTCCGGTGCAAGGAACTACGAGTGCTTGCAATCCGCGCGCGTGCGGCTCAATTTCGCGCAATTCCTCGGGACCAATCAGGCGCAGCTCCTTCAGGCCGTTGGCTTCACCGCGTTTGCACAAGTCGGCGAGACGTGGGAGTTCCCGCTCTTGCGTCGCGACAATCACTTTGCCGCAAACTTTGTGCGGGACGTCGTGTTCGCGGCAGAACTCGACCATGGCTGCGGCACCGCTGACGCAAAGGCGAGCTTTCAACGATCCCGGCTTGTAATAAACGCCGGAGTGGATGACGCCGCTGTTGTGGCCGCTCTGATGCTGCCCTACACGGGATTCTTTTTCGATGAGCAGGAGCCGCAAACGTGGAAGTCGGCGGACGATTTCGAGTGCGACTCCCAAGCCGACCACCCCGCCGCCGATGATGATTACATCGTAACGAGAATCAGTCATCAAGAAGATGCGCTCCGCAGAATTACTCTCAAGAATGACTGACTAGTTTACGACCAGAGTCACCTGCGTGCTGTGACTGTACGTGGGATTCTGCGAGCTTCCCGTCACAGTAATGGTATAAGTTCCGGCCGGTGTGGTTACTCCCCCACCGCCTCCTCCGCCTCCTCCACCGCTCACTCCGCTGCAGGCGGCGAGCACAAGCATGAGAACGACCATGAGGAGCAATGCGCGGAAAGCTCGTCTTCTGCGAGTTGAACCGGCTCCGGCGACTGCGCACAAAATAAACCATGCGCAAAAGAACGAGTCACTTCCCGGCCACAACGAGGCCGTACTCGAACCAGAGGTGGAGATCGTCATCACCACCGTCTGCGCCGAGTTGCCCGGAGTGACCGGCGTCGATGGGTTGAACAGACATTGTGTTCCTGTCGGTAATCCTGAGCAGGCAAGCGTGATTGCCGCAGTGAATGTCGTTCCCACTGGCTGAATCGAGAGATTGTAAGGACCACTTGTCTGCCCCGGATTCACGGTCTGGCTGAGCGTCGTCGAAGTGAGGCTAAAGTTCTCGGTTGCGGTGAAAGGTATGGTTAGCGAATGGCTGGGAGCGCCCGTGGTGTCCGTCGTTTTGATTTGGATGTTGTAGTTGCCCATGGGCGTGCTGTTCGGAATGTTGATGCTCACCGTTAGGGTTGCCGTTCCGTTCGTGCTCAAGGTGATCGGGTTGACGGGTGAGAGCACGCATTGCGAGCCGGTGAGTGCGCTGGCATCGCAGGAAGCGTTGATCTGTCCACTATAGGAATCGATTGCAGTGAGCGTGAGAGTTCCTTGTGTCTGACCTCCCGGCGCCGACGCCAGCGATTGCGGCCCGGAGATGGTGTAATCCCCGATATTGAACGGAACGTTCACCGAACTTGACTCCGTGCCCGATGTGCCGGTCACCGTCAGCGAATAGCTGCCCGCTGTGAAGCTCGTGCCGTTGATAACAAGCGTGGCTGTGGCGGGAAAGGTACTGACAGAACTGGGGCTGACGCTGCAGCTGTTAGCGCCGAATGTGGTGCCACAACTTAGATTGACGGTGCCTGAAAATCCGTCCTGCGCGGTGATCGAAATTGGCCCATTCGTCCCAGTGCTGCCGGCATTGACCTCCGGGAAAGCCGAGGACTCCGCGAGAGCGAAGCTCGGGTTGGTGGTCACGTTCAGGGAGAAGGTGGTGCTTGCGGGGATAACCTCTCCCGCGGTCGTAGCTTGAATGGTTACGGCGTATGTGTTTACGGCCGTGCTCGCCGGAACTGTCACCGTGGCCGTCATATTTACCGGATTCGAGGAGGTAGGATTCACGCTCGTTCCCGGGCTCAGATTGCAACTCGCGTTGGCGATGGGCACATCGCACGACACGCTCACGCTCTGATTGAAGTTACCAGCCGCCGTGACCTGAAACGATGCAGCTGCTGAAGTTGTTCCGCGTGGGACAGTCACGACAGACGGCGACGGCGTCGAAAGTGCGAAGCTGACTACCTGCAGAATCACTGGTATCGCGTGCGTAACTTTGTTGGAATCCGAACCGACTCCCTGGATGTTGAAGTTATACGTCCCCGGCTGACCGGCCACGTTAACCGTAAAGGTGGTGTTCGAGCCGGGAGTGATTGTCAAAGGAGAAATCGTGCACGGGCTGGGCGGGGGCGTTGTTCCTGCGATGCAGCTCAAGCTCACCGTGCTGTTGTAGCCATTCAAGCTGGTAGCGGTTCCGTCAAACGTGACGGTCTGATTGGCAAAGCCGGTGAGAGGAGAATTCGAAACTGCAAGCAGATAATCGGGAGCGATAGCGATCGGAAACTGCCATATGCCGCGTCCGTAGGTAGAGGCGCGAAGCAGTTCTTCCCCGCCGGAATTGAACAACGCCAGCGCCGTGACGGCGACATTCGGCAAGAATCCGGAAGTATCGGTTGCCGGATTCGGTCCGAGTTCCGTCCAGTTTGCCGCGGAAGTCGAGCTCGCGAAAACGCCGACGTCGGTTCCAACATATACCTGCGCGTGAGGCGGATCGACCACGATCGCGTTCGCTGGCGAATCCGGAAGATTGGCGGTGAAGTCGCTCCAGTTGACGCCGAAATTCGTCGTTTTCCAGACGTGGCCAGTTCCTCCGGTAAATCCCATCACGGTCACATATGCCGTCGCTCCAGTCGCATCGGAGGAATCGATGGCGACGGCGGAAATCGGAAATTGGTTCGGATTGATACCGCCTTGCGGGCCGTTATTCGTAACTTCGCTGAAACTTGAAAATCCGGCAGTTGCGTTGGTTGTTACCCAGACGTTTCCGCCAGCGGGAGAAGATGATGGACCCTCCAGCGGACCGTATCCGTCAGTCGTTGCATAGACCACCATCGATCCATTGCTGTCGCTAGGTCCTCCCGCTGCGATGGCCCGCACCTGGTTCACTTCACTACCCGTGCAGGTGCCTGAGCCGAGAGTGTCGAAGTTGGGACTAAGAACGGTATAAGTTCCGCCGATACGAGGGCCGCGCCAGATGCGGCAGGTTCCGACGAGCAGAGCCAGCGTCGATTTCGTGTCGAGGACATAGGGGAAGTAGAAAGCGCCGTCATCTCCTCCTAATGTGTCGCTGGTAACGACGAAGTCAAACGTGCTGTCATTGCAGTCCTCGCCGTCTGGGCACAGCTGAATTCCCAGTCCGGAGGGAGGGATGTCCGGATTCGATGCATAGAAATTCGTCGGCAGATTTGGATCGATGGCGTTATAGCCCCCATCGCCTCCGAGCACGTTGCCCCACGCAAGACTTACCGTGGCGGATGACGTCGCGGGCGAACCGTTGTCTTGCGTTCCGCCGAGCAGCGTATTGGGATTGGTCGGATGCTGGGCGAAAGCAACGAACTGCGTCATCGATCCGAGATTCTGATTGAGATCGTCGAATGCATTTGTTCCAGAGCAGGAGCCGGTGCCAAGTCCGGTGAAACCATTTAGGGCGCGATAGATTCCGCCATCGTTGGCGAAGTACATGAGATCGTTGTTGCTGGAAGGGGGAATGACAAACGTGAGCGCATGTTGATCGGGATGTACGTGCGCCGGCGCGCCGATCGGATCACATCCATACGCATGAGTCAGATTAATGAATGGTGAGGAAGAGCACGTTTGGTTTTGTGAACTGATCGAACACTTATAAATATTGATTGCCCCCGCATACAAATCGGTGCCGGCTCCATTGGGCACGGCTGCGAGTTCGAGATTGTATGAGCCTTGATCGACTCCGCAGCCTTCCACGTCGCCGCAATTCGCGATGGCGGAATCAATAATCTGAGTCCACGACGCACCGCCGTTTAAGCTCTGCCAGATTCCGCCGTCAACTATTCCACCGTCCGAAGAAATGGAGACATGCCAGGCATACATCTCATTCCTGCCTGGAACCACCGTGATTTCACCGCGATAAATAGGACAAGCGTAATTGTTCGATGTCGACTGCGGCGGGCAAGCGGTCGTGCTGAGAACGCTGCCTCCCGGCTGCGTTGCCAGCCGCGTCCAGTTGAGGCCATCGGGAGAAGAATAAAAACCGTGGTAGCGCACGGCAGCTAAGAATAAGCCGGCGGTAGCGTTGTAGACGACAGACGTGGCCGAGGTTGCATCCGTCGCACCGCCCGGATCGGTGAGCACGTCATAGGCCCAGGTTTGACCAGCGTCGAGCGAAGTGTATAAGCCGCGCGTGGTGTTCGAAGTAACAGCGCCATCAATTTCGCCCACCGAACTCGTCGCCATTGCGGCCACTACAGTGCTGAGCTGAGTGCTGGACGTGCTGAATGCCATGCGTGTTCCGCCAAGTCCGCTGAATGAAAATGCGCCGTTGTTGGCCGTGGAAATCAGCGTCCAAGTCGTGCCTGCATTGGTGGAGCGAAGAATGCCGAGTCCGAAGTAGGAGTCAAAAGAATTATTTGCCTCTCCGGTTGCCGCCAGGATCAAACTGTTCGCCGGATCGATATTTCCGGCTTGAACGGCAATCGCGCCAATCGAAAGTGTCGGCTGATCGTCGGCGACGGGCGCCCATGTCACATTGTTCGCATTGCTATTTGCTCCATTCGTCGTCTTCCAAATGCCGCCCTGCGCCCCTCCAATGTACACGGTGTTGCCTGTCGGATCGGACGGATCAATCGCCACCGCTGTGGCGGGGCCGGCCACCTGGTGATAGTCCTGCGTTCCATTCCCCGTGGCATCGGAAGCCAGCGGAACAGGTCCGAGCGGAGCCCAGGGAATCGAACCCGCAGCTGTTGTAGATTGAGCATGAGTCGCCAGTTTCGCAGCACGGTTGGCGCGCATGCTCAATTTCTGTTCGTAGGCGCGATGCCGCAGTTCCGCGGTTGTCTTCCCGGGCAGGGTTCGCCCACGCAGGAACCACTCGCTCCGCTCCTTCACGTGATCGGCGTCTGCGTCACGAGTCTTCGATTCCGCAATGCCTTGTTTTGCGCCTTGCGCGTCGATGTTTGAAATTGCCGGAAAGAAAAACAGAACCAATACTGCAACTCGAGCCAGAAAAACATGACAGCTTGCCATGACCGCCTCGACACAACACGAAAGTATCGAGAGCAGATGAGAGCGAATCAACATAAAAGCAGGACATGTGCCCGAGCTTCGGACCACTTCGGGAAATGTGAATCGCGCAGCCCCGAACCCGATACGGGAATCGCAGAGAGGGTACAATCGTGCTTTGTGATTCCAGTCCTTGTTTTCGTCTGGAGAAAGTGAATGAGTTTGATCGTTGAAAAAATGAAAAGATTCTGCTGCGTGTGGATGGCATTCGTCTTTTTGCTTACGGCGGTTTTCGCCAGCGCACAGGAAGCAAGTCACTCGCGCGAATTGACAGTGGCGGCCGCCGCTGACTTAAGCTCAGCCTTGAAAGAAATCGCCGACAACTACCAGAGAAAGACGCACGTGCAGGTCAAGCTTTCCTTCGGAGCTTCGGGAGCGCTGACGCAGCAGGTCGAGAACGGTGCCCCCTTCGACATATTTTTCTCCGCCGACATGGGTTATCCGAAGCAATTGATCAAAGCCGGAGCCGCAGAGGGCAACACGCTGTACGAATATGCCGTCGGAAAACTTGTGCTTTGGGTTCCGGCCGATTCGGCACTCGACGTCGAGCACAAAGGCATGAACGTGCTCCTCGATCCGTTGGTCAATAAGATCGCGATTGCCAATCCTCAGCATGCGCCTTATGGTCGCGCTGCCGTCGCCGCGCTCAAGCATTACGGTTTGTACGATCAGATTTCGGGCCGGCTGGTGCTCGGCGAGAACATCGCACAGGCGGCGGAATTCGTAGAGTCGGGCAATGCCCAGGTGGGGTTCGTTGCCTTGGCGCACGCTGCTGCTCCGTCGATGCAGGGCAAGGGCAAGTACTGGGAGATTCCGGCGGATGCCTATCCGCCGCTCGCTCAAGGCGTGGTCGTGTTGTCGCATTCGCAGCGCCAGCAAGAGGCAGAAGATTTTTTGAACTATGTCAAAGCCAATGGAAGCACGTTAAAGAAATATGGCTTCTCGCTTCCGTAGTTTTCATTGTGGTGCATCGGTTGATTGTGCCTCTGTTATCCGAGGCACCGTACAGGCAACATAGGCAATATCGCAATGTCGATCGACTGGCAGACCTTCTGGCTGACGTTCCAACTGGCGATCACAGTATCGGCGATCCTGCTCGTGATCGGATTGCCCATCGCTTACTGGATCGCCTTCTCTGATCGCCGATGGAAGTTTCTGGTGGAGTCTGTGGTGGCGATGCCCATCGTTCTGCCGCCAACAGTCCTCGGTTTTTATGTACTGGTAGCGCTTGGACCCCATAGCCCGCTGGGCCGCTGGTGGATCTCGCTCACCGGTCACACTCTGGCTTTTACGTTCACCGGCCTCGTTATCGGATCGATTCTCTACAGCCTGCCCTTTGCGGTGCAGCCGTTCGCCGCGGCTTTCGCCAGCGTCGACCGGAAGCTGATTGCGGCATCGGCGACGCTGGGAGCATCCGCGTGGCGCACGTTTTTCCGCGTGATCGCACCGCTGTCATTGCCGGGATTGGTCACAGGCATCGCGCTCAGTTTTGCCCATACCATGGGGGAGTTCGGAGTTGTACTGATGGTCGGCGGCAACATCCCCGGCGTGACGCGCACGGTTTCAATTGATATTTTCGATCGCGTACAATCCGGCGACTACGTGGGAGCGAATGCAACGGCACTGGCTCTCCTTATCTGGTGCTTCATCGTGCTTGCCATCGTCTACGGAGTGAATCGCAAGGTGTGGTCAGTCAGTGCGATGGGGAAGTTCTAACATAGTGTGATGCGGCCTGCGCGAAACGGCGAATCGACGACCTCGCTGGAATCTGCGCGCGATATCAGCTCGCAGCCGGTCCAGACGGGAGCCAATCTGCGGGCCAATCTCCGCAAGCAACTGAATCGGCCGGGGCGGAATTTTCTTCTGGAAGTCGATTTTACCGCACCTGCTGGTTTTACTATCCTTTTCGGCCCGTCCGGCGCGGGGAAAACTACGTTGCTCAACTGCATTGCAGGAATCAGCGAGCCTGATGCGGGCCACATCGCGGTTGGCGATCGAACCTTGTTTGACTCCGCACAGCGCACGAGCCTGACTACTTCGAAACGTAACGTAGGATACGTCTTTCAAAACCTTGCTCTTTTTCCCCACATGACAGTTGAGCAGAACGTGCACTACGGTCTCTCGCACTCACTTCGTGATCAGCGCCACACTCGCGCGGAAAAAATTCTGGGTGCTTTTCACATCGCCCATCTTTCCCATCAATCTGCCCGGCAGATTTCCGGCGGTGAAGCGCAACGAGTGGCTCTGGCGCGGACGCTCGTCACTGATCCCGCACTTTTGCTGCTCGACGAACCCCTCGCTGCTTTGGATGCGCCGACGAAATCGAAAATCATCGCCGACCTGCGCGACTGGAACCGTATTCACAGAATTCCGATTCTCTACGTCACGCACAGCCGCCAGGAGGTCTTTGCTCTCGGCGAGCGCGTAATCGTGTTGGATCAGGGACGCATTCTTGCTGAAGGTACGCCGCACGAGGTGATGACTGCCCCTCAACAGGAAACGGTCGCCCAACTCGCCGGGTTTGAAAACATCTTCGACGCCACGGTTGAGGAGATTCACCCGGAGCGCGGGACGATGGTCTGCAAACTCGTGACCGGTCAGCTGGACAACGAAACGTCCGGTTCGGTTCTGCTCGAAACACCGCTTGTGCGGGCGAGCGTGGGATCTCCCCTGCGCATCGGAATTCGCGCGGGAGACATTCTTCTGGCCACGTCGCGCCCGCTTGGCTTGAGCGCCCGCAACCTGATTCCCGGACGAGTGCTTTCTTTCGAGCGTCGCGACGTCATCATGTCCGTCAAGGTCCTCTGCGGAGTCGAAGTCGAAGCGCATTTGACTTTGGCGGCTTGCGATTCGCTTCAAATTGCCACCAGCCAGACGGTGTGGCTGGTCATCAAGACGCATTCCTGTCACCTGATGCAGGCCTAGCGACTGCGCAAGACATCTGCAAGCCGATCCTGTAAAATCAATGCGACGAAAAAGACGCAGCCGTCGCCAGAGCGCACTTCCCGCAAAGACAGTCTCGGAACATTCCATCCGCGCGTCAAAGCGATTGAGCGGATCGAGCTGCGCAAAAATCTGAATGATCAGGAGAGATTCCCATGGCAGTAGGCGCCAAGATTGCAAAAACAGCAGATCGCAAGAAAGAAATGGATACTACCAAGAGCACCGATTGCCCGAAGTGCGGCAAGCCCACGCGCATCGTCAAGCGCGTGAAGGACCGCGAACGCGGCACTCCAGGAGGGATTTATATCTCTTGCTCGGCCTGCGAATTCTTCGAGAAGCTGTAGAGCGACAAGCTAATTCATCGCCAGAGCCAATTTGAGCGCACGATCAAGTTCCGCGAGTTTTTCAGCCTGCAGTGAGCCCACGAACGAAGTGAGTTGCCACTTGCTCACGCTGACAAGATTGTCACATAGGATCCAACTGTCGTGCTTCATCCCTTCGTCGATGCCAATCGCAACTTGGCTCATGGCTCCGTGCCCGCGGCTAAAAACCGGGGCACAGATGACGCTGGGGAATTTCGACTGAATTAGCGCTTGCCGGCTGACGACAACATAACTGCGAAACGCCTTAGGATCGTTGGTTGGCCTATGGACGCGGTATATCTCGCCACGTCTCACGGTTCACCAACCTCCGCCTGATCTCTTAAAACCTCTTGAATCTCGCAGGCTAAATCGCCGGCAGCGCGGTTGAGCGCCTCAATGTCATGTGCCTCAATCTCTGCTTGTGTCCTCGCGCGCAGATACTCCCGGAGCACGAGCTCGATGAAAGCAGAACGCGACTGCTTCGTCCCCGCGAGTCTATCGATCCCCCTCAGGACATCTCTCGATAGTGTGACAGAAGTCTTCTCTTTAGTACGATTCATATACTACCAATGATACCACCTTCGTTATCTAGTCATCTCTGCCAGAATCGCCCGCGCCTCGGCCGCCGGATCTGCCGCTTCCGTGATCGGACGCCCTACCACGATGTGGCTTGCTCCCGCGGCGATGGCTTGCGCAGGCGTGACCACTCGCACCTGATCGCCCACGGCGCGGCCGGCGGGTCGCACCCCAGGAGTCACGATCGCAAATCCTGCGCCGAACGTAGCGCGCAGAGTCGATGCCTCTTGTGCTGACGCGACAACTCCGTGACAACCGTTCTCCAAGGCGATGCCAGCCAGCCGCGAAACCGCATCCTCGACGGGCTCATGGATGCCGATTTTCTCCAGATCGGTTTCACCCAGGCTGGTTAAAACGGTGACGGCCAGAATCATCAATTCCGGACGATCCCGCGCTGCATCAACTGCCGCGCGCAGCATTTTTCCTCCGCCCGCGGCATGCACCGTAAGCATGCTTACCCCGAGCTTGGTGGCTTCCGCAACCGCGCCCAACACAGTATTGGGAATATCGTGATATTTCAGGTCGAGAAACACGCGACGGCCCGATGCAACCAGATCGCGCACAACCTGTGGCCCTTCCGCGGTATAAAGCTGCATGCCTACTTTGTAGATAGAGGCGGAGTCTCCCACCGCTGCCACAATCTTCCGGGCGGCAGCGGCGGTTGAGACATCCAAGGCAACGATCAGGCGCTGGCGCGGATCACCACCCCGATCGACAAAGCTTCCCGGCTGGATGCCTGGCAGAGTTTTGGGCATCCAGACGAGTCTATTCGGTTTTACGGGAGTTGCGCTACTGGGGGATGGTTAAAGGCAACCGTCTGATACAGCGGAGTGGTGTTGTGGTCTTTGGCCACTTCGGTCGTATTCACCAGATCGAGCCGTACCCGCTGTAGTCCCTTGTTCTTGAATTGAAGGACCCGCGCAGCCTGATAGGACACATCGATGATGCGTCCCGGAATGATCGGGCCTCGGTCATTGACTCTAACTACAACCGCTTTCCCGTTCCGCAGATTCGTGACTTTAACGTACGTCCCTAACGGAATCGTTAAGGAAGCCGCCGTCATGTCATACATATCGTAGGGTTCGCCACTAGCCGTGGGCTTGCCCTCAAAGTATTCTCCATACCACGAAGCGGTTCCAACTTGATACGGCTTGGATTTGCCGACCTGTTTGCGGACTGCTGTCTTCTGCCGGGATGAACTATTTGGAGCCGGTGTCGCCTCCGAGTTGTTCGGTCCCTGAGCCGCTCCCAGGCTGGCGAATAGAAAAGCAAGCGCCAGTCCATGAGCTATACGTCTTTGCATTCAGTTCTCCTCGCATACTCAAAAGTGTCCTAGCCTTAGGCTTATGTGTTTGGACGTGATTGCATGATGCTATTGAGCGGCCAAACTCGTGTCAAGGCTAAACCAAGGCTGGCAGATGACCTCGTAGTTATCGATATATTACGTAACCCGTTGGTAATTTAATGAGATAGCGTAAACCGCATTTATTTCAGGACGGTTACGTATTTATCAAACAGTCAATAACAGTCGCGGAGTGGCTACGTAGAAATTACAAGGCGAGTGGAATCAATGGCTTACATGGATTCCATGGGAAAGTTGAATGGAATCATGTATTTACCACAGTAACTTCGAAGTCATCAGCAAAAAAATCGTTGGCCTGACGATCCTCAACGCATCTTCTGGACCCGTTCGGACTGCGTCGGCCACGCGTGCCTTGACTCTGGGTCGGCTTAGTCTGCAATATCGCACGAAGGCCGTCGTCAGTAAAGAACTCAGCTTCGGCGTGCCCCACTCGAAAGATCATGGCCGAAAAGCCTCCTGTTGTGCTTACCATCGCCGGATTTGACCCATCCTCTGGTGCGGGCGTTACCGCCGATATAAAGACGATCGCGGCCCATGGTTGCTACGGAGTCGCCTGCCTCACGGCTCTGACGGTTCAATCCACGACCGGAGTTCGCAGGGTCGAAGTGGTCGATTCCAGCCTTGTTCGGGATTCTTTAGAAGAACTGGTCAAAGACATGACCATCGATGCCGTTCACATCGGCATGCTGGGTTCGGGCAAAATTGCCGAAATGCTCGCTGACTTTCTGTCGCAGGCGAACGGCCGGCCAGGCAATCGCAAGGTTCGACTTCCAAATGTTGTGCTGGACCCGATCCTGAGATCATCATCCGGCGCCGATCTGCTCGACAAAACTGGAATGACTGTAATGCTCGACCGCCTGATCCCGCTCTCCGATGTCGTTACACCGAATGTGGATGAGGCCGCCGCACTAACCGGGATGAAGGTGACCAACCTCGATGAAATGAAGTCGGCGGCAGGGAAGCTTCATGAACTCGGCGCCCCTGCCGTTGTCATTACCGGCGGACATCTCGAAAAGGCGATCGACTTATTGAGCTTCACGACCAAGCGTGGAATTGAGCACGAGATCTTTAAAGCGGAGCGTCAACGTTCCAATTCTACGCACGGCACGGGGTGTGCTTTCGCGACGGCTATATCCTGTCATTTAGCGCTTGATCGGGGAATTGCGGAAGCTGCGCTCCTGGCGAAGACGTACGTCAGCGCCGCGATTTCGAATGCACACCCGCTAGGAAAAGGAACCGGTCCCGTGCATCATCTTTATCGCATGAACCAGCAGAAGCGCGCCGCTGGCTCTGGGGGAGATGGGGGAGGGTCGTGAAGTCCTAAACAATTATTCGCTGTTGCGTTTACCTGATCGTTTCAGCAAGATACCGGCCACAAAAGCTGCCGTAGCGCCCAGCAGCCACTCAACTCGGTAGATTTGTACCGCCTGCCAATCAACCAGAGTCTTGGCAGTGATGAGTCCCATGCAGAGCGCGCCCGCCACGCAGCCCAAACCAATCACAAAAGCGATCAAAGAAGCGGTGGAAAGGCCAACCCAGCGTTGAATGTTGTGAAAGTGAAGATATTCCAGCCAACTGGGGAAGTCGACTGCGCGCCACGCTTTGCCCGAAACCACGTCAGCGAAAAACATTTGGATTCTGGCCACCACACGCTGCCACCCGTTAGCCAATTCCGCGGCGTCATTCCGGGTGGCCGGACTGAGCGCCTCCGGACGGCTATGTCCGCAGGAATGGCAAAAGCGGGAACCAAGCAGAAACTCGGAGCCGCAACGCGGACATGCCTCCGCCATAGTTGGAATGGTTTGGAGGACGACTTCACCGGCTGCCTTGGGGGAGGGGGGCTGCCAAAATTCCTGCTGGGTTTCCTGCACTACATCCGACATAAATTATTTTTTGCGCCCACGACCTCGGGCTGCTAGTGGCATTCCAGCCGCCAAAACTTTTTCCTAGCGTAAGTGCCGCGACAGCCAACACTTACCATTTTCCGAATCCGACTCTTACCTTCTGCGTTACGCAATTCTTACTCGCGTCGATGCGGAAAATGCACTGTTTACATCAGATGCTGCTTCGTCCTTCTGGGCTGAACAGGTGCGGGAACACTCAAGCATCAGGACCCCCAGAAAGCATCCTAATGAACGAAAGACCAGCGCCGCTCGATTCCTCCGAGCTCCATTCGGAGAACCGGGTCGCAAACAAATGACTTGCGTCTTCCCGCAACCTGGTTTCAGTCTGTGGCTGACCCGAGTATAGGTGAGGGCAATGCCGGTGACAGGTGGCGATGAAGGCACGTCCATAACGCTTCAGGTTCATGCTGCGCAGCATGAACCGTTTGTAAAAAATCGCAAAGGACCAAGCTTCGTGGCGCCAGATTCAGTTAGACTGGGACTACTTCGCTGTGACGATCCAGAGAAACTTCCAGACTTCTCTCCCGTTCCAGACAATTCCTGCGCTGGTCGTTACGGCTACGATCTTTATCACGTTCTTGATTTTCTCCCTTCCTGTGCTTGCTCAAACGCAACCGTCGATTGAACTTGTTCATGGGGCGCCGCACGATGCCGCCACCGACCAGGCATTCGATCACCTCTACAACATGGAGTACGAGCGCGCGACGCAAGAATTCGAGAAGATCTTGGAAAAGCACCCCAATGATTGCTTTGCCGTCAACCACATGCTCTCCAGCATCCTGATGCGCGACCTTTACGAAACCGGCGGGATGAACACCGGCGACTATACCAATGACAGTTTTATTGGACATTCGCCGCGGCCCACCGATCCCAAGGTCAAGCAACGCATCAAGCAGCTTGTCGCGCGCGCCGAGTCAATCGAAGACGCTGACCTCAAAGCGAATCCGAAGGACGTGGATGCCCTCTACTGTCGCGGTGTGACCCGGGCGCAATTCGCGGTGTATACGGGATTGATTGAGCGGGCATGGTTCTCTGCATTGCGCAACGCGGTGGGGGCGCGCCGCGATCACGAGCATGTCCTGGAACTCGACCCGAACTATCTCGATGCGAAGATGGTCGTCGGCACTCACAATTACGTCATCGGGAACCTACCGTGGACTTATCGAACTGCGGCAGCGCTGGCGGGATTGAGCGGCTCAAAGGAAAAAGGTCTGCAGTATCTTCGCGAAGTGGCCCGTGGCGATGCGGAGAACTCCGTTGACGCCAAGGTCTTGCTGAGTTTGTTTCTTCGCCGCGAGCATCACTACGACGAGGCCCTGGGATACATGCGGGACCTCTGCGCGCGTTATCCCAATAATCATCTTTTCCCGACTGAGGTTGCGAACCTGTTGCGGTCGGCAGGACGTCTTGACGAAGCTGAGGCGATGTATCGTCAAGTTTGGCAGAATGGTCGCGAGGGGAAGTACGACCATCTGCGTTACGAAATGGCCGCTTGGGGACTCGGCGATCTTTTGCGTAGCGAGAAAAAGTACGCGGAGGCTGCGGCGGCGTACGACTTGGTAAACCAGGCGCCCAATCCGGATCCGGACATCCTGCAGAAGGCCAATCTCGCTGCGGGAGAAATGTACGATCTCCTTAACCAACGCGATCGCGCCATGAAGAGTTATGAGATTGTGCTCGCCGGCAACGCCAACACCGGTCCCGCCGATCAGGCGCGCCGATATATCCGGGAAGCTTATAGAGAGTAGTCGCGCCTGCAGCTTGGAAACTGCCTTACTTGCTGCCCGAGTTCCCTGCGGTGTCGAATGTCTCCGGCGGATCGAAGAAGCATTGATGCCACATGGCCGAGTCCGATAGCGTCCCCGCACGCCAGTCTCGCAAGGTGGCGGAGGTCGCAGCCACCATCCCTCCATCGACGGAATCGAAGATGACCACAATCCCGGCCAAAGCGGGCGACTTGCCCGCGATCCGCTGATAATTTTTCTCGAATATATATTTGGCGTATTCCAGCCGATCTCTTGATCCAGCCTGTTTGGTTTTGTTGCCCGAATCCTGTATCGAAAAAATCTCTACATCTTTTCCGCGCAGAGGATTCCAGTCGCCCGGAAATTGTCCAGTCTCTTCCCGCTCGACACTGAAAAGATCCTGCGCCGCATTCACAGGCGAAGCCGCCGACGAATCCGTGTCCGGGACGCCATCCGGCATTTCCAGGCCGTCCCGCCAAATCCATCCGCGTGCGATGCCGGAAATGCGCACGTGCACCCAGTCGGCGGTGTAATCGAGCATCTCGAATTCATCGTGCGCGCTGGCCATGAAGAGCGGTTTCGCGTTCAAGCTGGGAGAGTCCACCACGGGCGTGCCCGATTTCTTCACCGCCACCAGGTTTGTGGGATGTGCCTGATTCTTGAGTAACTCCTCGAGATTCTCTGCTTCCTGGCGCAAGGTCGCATCGTCCGCGTCTGAGGCAGTAGGTTTATTCGGCGCCGTTCCCTGCGAAGCCAGACCCTGGCTTAGAGACGAGGTGAAGGTCTTATCATTTTCCAGCAGTTTCGGCGCTGGAGCGGAGATCTCTGGCTGATCTACGGCTGGTTCAAGTGGCGCGGCAGGTTGCGAAGCGCCGGTCGGAGATGGCGCAGGCCTTGAGGCGGCAGGTTCCGGACCTGAGACTTCCGTTGCAGCGGGCTCGGTCCCGCTTGCCGCTATTTCACGGTTTGCCCCGCGCGCTTCCTTCGCCGCCGGAACCGAGGCCAACTGCTCCGAGAGTTGATCGAGCAGGTCCGATTCGATGCGGCCGTTGGATGCCAATAGTTGATATCCGGAATGCGAGGGGATCGGATCTTTGTACCAAGCCGTGACTTTAACGTTGACCCGCACTCGCGTCCCGCCCGATGGCGTCGACGCGACTTCTACCTCCGCCTGAAAATAACCACGTTCATAGCTGTCCAGCGGATGTTCCCCGGGCCTTGCAAATCCGTCCAAAGAAGGTAATCGGCCCGCGGTGCTCGATTGCATCGCCCGCAGTGTCTTTTCCACCTGCGCCTTGGATTGCGGGAAAATTCGCTCATTGCTCGCGTTTTGGGTGAGCCCCCACTGCACGAGGGAACACGCAAGCACACAAATGAGCCCTGCGCGCACCGCGATTCGACCGAATTGTTTTCCCCGGGCCTTCACGGAACCTGCTCCAATTGGTCACGCGATATCCATCCATGCTGGCCCTCGTGCGTTTCAACACCCAGCCAGTATGGCGTCGTGACTACGACCAATACCTCGGTACCTGGCGGCAGCGATTGCAACACGCTTGCGGTATGAAAGGGAGCGGATTTTAATGGAGCTCCCGGGGCTTTTACCAGCCGCTCCGCTTGCTGGCGCAGACTATGGACCCGTTCGGCGAGAGTCTGCGGCGGGCCTGCTGCCGCGTTTGCGGAACTCGGAGCGTCTTCAGTTGCTGGAGTGGAGCCGGCAGCCGTAGATTGGGGCGGCCCAACTGCCCCATTCGGAGCGAAAGAATCGGATCCGCCGTTCGTGGCAACCTCCGACTTGCTCGATGAAAACTTTTGGTCTCTTTGCCTTCGCGCCTCGATGGCCAGATTCTTCATGGCGTCGAGAGTCTCAAGCCGGTCGCGGATGTCTTTGAACTCTGCAGCCTCAACCGATCCATTCGAGGCGTGCGAGACATGCCGAAAGTCTTCGACAAAGCGCGCATCAATCTTCAGGATGGTGTTTTTCTCGCCCTGCGGTTGCAGCACGTAGCGTACTGCCAAGGTACCCTCGTCGCCACCATCCTTGAAGTTCCGCGGGTCAATTACTTTTAGGCGCACCTTATAAAAGACCTGTCCGCCTTCAGTCCAAGCTTCGAAGACCTTTGTGGAACTGGCTGCGTTCGCGCCGGAAACGTACTCATCCTTGTTGTATTCCTTGGTTCCTCGAATGATCCCGTTCTGCACTACGTCTTGTACCACCTGGGCAACCTCAGTTGCGGGGTAGGGTACGTTGACGATCAGGCCCATACCGTACGGAGTGGTGTCTTTTTCCCGCGCAGAGAGTGGAAATATCATGGAGAAAAGAATTGCCAGCAACCAAATAGTTCTACGCAGAATCAAACCGGCGCTTGATGCTGGCTGGAGAACTTTCATTCTTTCCGAAGAAGGATACGAGTGGTTCACAAACTACCCCTGCTGGCAAAGAGTCTCAACTATTGGAAGAGCTGTCAACTGTTCGTGGCTAGGCGGAAGAAAGGCGCCATTCGTGAACGTATTCGTGAATATGTCCGCGGGTCACTTTGTGGTAGTTCACAATGATTGTAAAAAATTTGTCAAAAAAAATTCGTGGACCCCTTGAAACGGTTTGCACAACCGTAGTAGCATTCACCCCCGGTACGGTGGTAGGACCGAAGCTCCGGGCGCAGCCCATATGGACCCGGAGTTGAGAGGCATCTGGCCCTCCCCCATCAACACAACGGCGCAAGGGGTTTGCGTCGGCATTCTCTGATTCTTTTTCGCATTTTGTGGGAAATGCGGCAGTTCAACAAATTTGAGATCTAACCTTAGGAGTGAGGCATGCGTATCGCACCGCATTGTCGTCGTCTTTGGGAAGCGCTTCCGTCTGCCAGATTTCTGGTCGCGGCAGCTCTGGGGTTGGTGTTCTTCCTGTTGAGCAGCAATCAGAACGCGAATGCCCTTCCGGCATTCGCTCGTAAGTACGGCCTCCGCTGTTCCGCCTGCCATGAATCCTGGCCGATGCTGAATTATTTCGGCCAGAAATTCAAAGACAACGGCTATCAGATCATGAACGACCGCGATGCTCCGATCTGGCAGAATCCGAGCTATTGGCCGGTTACCTTCCGCATCACGCCCATCTGGCACCGGGTGAGTACCGGCAAGGTCCCCGAGGATACGTATGCGGGAGGGGCAGCCACAGGATCTACCGTCATCACACGAGTGGAGAGTTCCGGATTCGACCTCAGCGGTCTCGACTTCCACACTGGCGGCACGCTGGAAAAGAACATCTCTTTTTATGTGCTGCCATCGTCCGATCCGACTGGCGCCTTCCATTTTGAAACCGTCATGGCTCGGTTCGACAACCTCTTCAATAGCCCTTGGCTCAACATTAAGATGGGCCGCTTTGAGTTGGATAACCTCCTTTCTGAAAAGCGCATTCTGACGCTGACCGGCAACGGCGGCATTTACCAGCTCTATCACTTTATCCCGCAAGGCGATGGCAACATCTTCGGCCAGATTGGCGACAACCAACTCGGCCTCGAATTGATGGGCCACAACTACAACGATCGCACCCGTTATTCAGCGTCGTTGCTCAGTTCGAATGACGGCAACGTGAACCTGACTCTGGGAGCGAATTCCTACACCGGCTTCTTTACCTTCAGCCAAGCGTTCGATACTGGCAAGTTGGGTGTCGACCGAATCGGCGGCTACGCCATGGTCGGCGAAGCGGCCACTTACTACCCGACTTCAGGGGGCATTCCAATCACTGGGTCCGGCATCGGCAACAAGTCATTCCACCGTGAAGGCTTCTACGGGTTGTTCTACTTCGGCGAGCATTTCGACACGACCGTCATGACTCAGCATGGCTGGGATAACGCCTGGTTCGGCCAGGGATACGGCAATGCGGTCGGTACCGACGGCAATGGCGGAACGACCTGCGCCGGGGCAGTGGGCACACCTGGTTGCGGAGCTAACAATGTCCCGGGATCTACGTTGGTGGCCGGGTCACAAGCTCCCACCTGGAACGGCGTTCTGGTGGAATCGCATTACGTCGAAAGCCCGCAGCTGATTTTCATCGGACGCTTCGAAGCTCTTCGCATGTCACGACAGGCCAATGGAGCCGCGTATAACAATGCGGGCTCCTTCAACGGATACACAGGTCCGATGGCTTCCAACCTCGGCAATATCACCACTTACACGGCCGCCATACGCTGGAATCCATTTATGACGAGCCGCGCGGGTTTTGCCTTGCATAACGAATATAACTGGCTGCATCAGGATGGGACTGGACCGCTCGGCCTTAACCTTAACACCAGTGAATTCCTGTCTGGTTTTGACTTCGACTTCTAACCGAGACGATTTCAGAGAGGGAATAGATATGCGGAGAAGCTTACTGAAGTGGTTGCTGTTAACCAGCGCGGCCGCCGTTCTTGCGCTTCCGCTCATGTGTACGGCGCAGCTTACCATGCAGGACATCGATACCCGCCTGAACATGGAATCGCACATCGGAAACATCACGGGTCATGCGAACTCGGCGGTAGTCAAATACGATTACCGCCGTTATTGCGTGGGCTGCCATGGCGAGCACGGCGATGGCAATGGCGAAGTCGCCCAGTGGCTCGATCCACCGATGTGGCCCAAGCCTCGTGATTTTCAACTGGGTATTTTCAAGTGCCGTTCCACTCCCACCGGAACCTTGCCCACCGATGAGGATCTGTACGACACCATCGCTCGCGGCATGGATCGATCCGCTATGCCTCAATGGAGCCAGTTCACCAAAGATCAGCGCGCCGATCTGGTTGCCTGGGTCAAGCACTTCTCGCCGCGGTTTGCGACAGAAAAGCCGGGAACTCCCATTGCCATTCCTCCCGAGCCCGAAATCACCGCGGAACGCATCAAAGCTGGGCGCGACGTTTTTGCTCGCGTGCAGTGCTGGAAGTGCCACGGCGTCACAGGCGAAGCCAATGGCCCTTCGGCCCCGACTTTGACCGACGATCAGGGTCGTCCGATTGCGCCCTTTAACTTTACCGAAGGTTCGCGTCCGAAATGCGGTGACACGGACCGCGACATTTATCGCATCTTTATGACCGGCCTCGACGGCACACCGATGCCTTCGTTCGCCGACAACATTAAGCCCGATGAGGCATGGGACCTGGTTTTCTATCTCAGAACGCTGATGAAACCCAACAGCAAAGAGAAAGAGATTGCGAAGCAGCTCAAACTGCAACCGGTCAGTTCCAACCCCGGGCAGTAATCGCAGAAATCACGGAGGATTTGAAATGAAAAGCAAGTCGATTTCCCTGGCAATCCTGTTGGCGGTCGCTCTGATCGCCAGCGGAGTTTTTGTCCGGGGGCATAGGGTCCACGCCGCTGCGGAAGGAAAGATTACCGGCTCCGTTAAGTTGTCCGGCAATGCTCCGCACATGCGGGGCATTGATATGTCGAAAGACCCATGGTGCGCCAAGCAGCACGCCAACGATCCTGCTCACCTGGAGACGGAAGTTGTAGGGTCGGGTGGCGGATTGGAGAACGTGGTTCTCTACATCTCGGAAGGTCTTCCCGCGAGCGCTCAATCTGAGGTTCCCAGTCAGGTTCCCGTGTTCGACCAGAAGAACTGTATGTACACGCCGCACGTGCTGGCAATGGATGTCAAACAGACGTTCAAGGTCATTACCAGCGATCAGACAACTCACAACATTCACCCGTTGCCCAATCCAATGACCGGCAATATTCCTTGGAATCAATCTCAGCCGCCCGGAGCTCCTCCAATCGAGAAAAGCTGGAAAGCTGCTGAGTTTATCCCGGTCCAATGCAACATCCACCCCTGGATGCATGGCTGGTTCGCAGTGGTTAAGGGGCCGTACGCGATCACTGATGGCAATGGCAGCTATACCATCGAAAACGTTCCTCCGGGAAGCTACACCGTAACGGCATGGCAGGAGCAACTGGGGACTCAGACGGCGAAGGTCACGGTTGCAGCGGGAGCCTCCGCCACAGCTGATTTTACTTTCAAGGGGAAGTAGAAGCACTCCTTTCTGGTTCGGCCGCCGCATCTTTAAGGTGCGGCGGCTCTCAAAAAAAATCGCGGGGCTTCAGCGCGGATCGCTATTTGGGGAGCGTGTATGGCGAAGTTGCTTGCAGTATTTATTATTCTGATCACGATTGCGTCGGCTATCCCTATCATCATGCACACTTGGCCGACGCCACCCGACATCTCCAAGCACGGCTACATGATCGACGAGCAGATGAGTGAAACCATGCTCGAAGCCGGTATCTGCTTTATCGCCTCGCAGATCATCCTCGCCATCTTCATCTGGATCTATTCCGGCCGCAAAGCCACCGATCCATTGAAGACCTTCCCCGGTGGCGCCAAGGCCATGGTTTGGGCGGCTTTTCTGATCGTAGGTACAGAGGTGCTCGCGCTCGGCGCCTTCGGCGCCAAAGCTTGGGGCGCTGTCTATTTCACGCCACCCGCTCCCGATGCCGTGCAGATCCAGGTGCAGGCCGGACAGTTCGCCTTCTACTTCCGCTATCCCGGCCCGGATGGAAAGTTCGGTCCGATCCATCCCGAAATGATTAATGAGGCTACGGAGAATTTCTTCGGTCTCGACCAGACAAATGACCAGGCTTCCAAAGATGACATCGTCACCGCCGAAATGGGGATTCCGGTCGACAGGGAAGTACACCTGCTGATGCGCTCCAAAGACGTTGGCCACTCCTTTTATGTGCCCGGCCTCCGCATCCAACAGGACTTCGTTCCCGGCCTCGATCTGTCGGTGCATTTCACCGCTACCAAGATCGGCCGATACGAAATCGTTTGTACGCAGCTCTGTGGTCTCGGCCACTACAACATGAAGGCCTATTTGACCGTGATGTCCCAGCCGGATTACGACGATTGGCTTAAGAAGGAAGCGGCGCTGCAGTAATCACACCGCAGCATTGGGCAAGGTATGCGGCTGCAGTTACTGCTCCGAGTTGGCGGTAGGCAATCGTAAGACATTCTCTTTGAGGTGGACAATGCACGACGCGGCACATGAAGCTCACTCCCATGCGGCGGTTCACGGCGAGCCCACGAGTTTTATTCGCAAGTACATCTTCAGCCTCGATCACAAGGTCATCGGCAAGCAGTACTACGGCATGGCCCTCATCGCGGCTTATATCGGCATGGGGCTTTCCTGGCTGATGCGCCTTCATCTCGGCTGGACGAATATGGCCATCCCCGGCCTCGAGACACTGTCGAAAACCGGCGCGCCTGGCGGAGTAATCACCCCCGAATATTACCTGCAGTTAATGACCATGCACGCCACGCTCATGGTCTTCTTTGTACTCACCACGGCACCCTTCGCCGCATTCGGCAACTACTTCCTGCCCATCCAGGTCGGCGCGGAAGATATGCCCTTCCCCCACTTCAATATGATGTCATTCTGGGTGACGTTCAGCGGGTTCCTGGTCCTCATGTCGTCCTTTTTTGTCAGCGACGGCCCGACCCTTGGTGGTTGGACGATGTACGCTCCTTTGAGTGCCCTCGGAGCCGTGACTGGGCCTGGTCAAGGTTGGGGTGTCGTTCTTTGGGCCATCGCCATTGGATTGTTCTGCGTCGGCCAGCTCTTTGGTTCTCTCAACTTCATTACGACCACCCTCGACATGCGGACCAAAGGCATGAGCATGTGGCGTCTGCCCTACACCACCTGGGCATGGTTCATCACATCCATCATGGGCCTCACCGCTTTCGCGGTGCTGATGCCGGCCTGCATCCTCCTTATCCTCGATCACGTCGCGGGCACCAGTTTCTTCGTGCCCAGCAATCTGGTCATCAACGGCCAGATTCAGCCTCACGCCGGTGGTTCCACTCTGCTCTGGCAACATCTGTTCTGGTTCTTCGGCCATCCCGAAGTCTATATCGCCATCATCCCGGGCATGGGCATTGTTTCGCATGTTCTCACCGCCAACCTGCGGAAGCCGCTTCTCAGCCATCGCGTGCTGGTCTATTCCATGGGAGCGCTCGCTGTTCTCAGCTACATGGTCTATGGCCACCACATGTTCGTGAGCGGCATGAACCCGATTTCCTCCCTCGTGTTCTCATTCCCGACTCTGATCATCACCATACCCTCCACCATCGTGGTGCTGATCTGGATGGGCAGTCTCTATGGCTCGCGCTTGCGCATCAACTCGGCGTCGTTGTTTGCGCTGGGTTTCATCTCGATGTTCATCACTGGCGGGATCAGCGGATTCTTCCTCGCTCAGCCTTCCATCGACATTCTGGTGCACGCGACTTATTTCGTAGTCGGCCACTTCCACCTCGTGATGGCGGTAGCGGCCATGTTCGGCATCTTTGCCGGAACCTATTTCTGGTTCCCGAAGATGTTCGGCCGCATGATGAATGAGAGTCTCGGCAAGGCTCATTTCATCATCAGCTTCGTCGGTGCCTATTGCATCTTCATGCCGTTCCACTATCTCGGGTTGGCCGGCAATGTTCGCCGCTACCAGGCGATGGTCGATGACTATCTGCAGCCGCTCATTCCGCTGCATCGCTTCATCACAATCGCGGCTCTGGTCACCGGTGCTGGCCAGCTGATCTTCCTCTACAATCTGGTTTACAGCCGCTTCTGGGGGAAGCCCGCGCCAGAAAATCCGTGGGAGGCCACGACGCTGGAGTGGAGCACTCCCTCCTCACCGCCGCCGTTCAACAACTTTGGTGGCACCTTCCCGGTCGTTTATCACGATCCGGAACAGTATGGCATGCAAGGCAAAGCCGGCGATTACATCATGCAGGCGTCGCCCGAGCCCTCCCCCGGTCCGGACGAGGCTTAAAAAGGATCCAAAGAAATCTGGTTCATTAAGTTCAGAAAGGAGTAGTTAAAGCGTGTTTCAAACGGGTTTTGGGAAGGGCACGGCTTTAGACGTGCCGCTGGCAGTCGGCACAAACGCGGCTTTAGCCGCTGAGGGCCAGCCGTCGGATTTAAAGACCATCTTTGAAACACACTGTTAGCAGTATCCTTATGGCGACAACAGTACAATCACCGAAACCAGAAACCGTAAGGCCCGCTCCGCGCACCTCCTCCGGCAACGGAGGGGGAGGCACTCTCATTCCAGCAACTGGCGACCTTCGCGCGGTTAAGAAATATTCGCCGCCGCCAGCCTCTACCGGCATCTGGGTCGCCCTCGCTTCCATCACGATGACGTTTCTGGCCTTCACCAGTGCGCTCATCGTGCGCCAGGGCGGCGCCACCGATTGGCACCACCTCACCCTCCCCCGGGTCCTTTATTTCAATACCCTGATTTTGCTTGCCAGCAGTGTGACACTGGAAATCGGCCGTCGCCATGTCCGCAACTTCATGACCGGCAAACGCATGGTGGCCAATCCGAGCCGCTGGCTTTATGTTTCGCTAGGTTTGGGATTGATTTTCGTCGCGGGCCAGTTCTCCGCATGGTTGCAGTTGCGGGCGCAAGGCCTATATATCGCAACCAATCCCAATGCTTCGTTCTTCTACGTGCTGACGGTCGCGCACGCGTTGCACGTTTTCGGCGGTTTGGGTGGTCTGACTCGGGTCATCCATAAACTCAAAAACTCGACGCTGCGCAAGAGCACGCTCGACGCCACTTCGCATTACTGGCATTTTATGGACGGTCTTTGGGTGTATCTGTTGTGGTTGTTGTGGGCACGATTGTAGCCCTCAAGCTTTAGCAGAGAAGTCGCCAAGGAGGCACTTTGCAATACGCCAATCTCTCGATCCATGGGCACGCCCCCGATGGAGTGTCGCCGGTTTGGTCCATTCCCGCAAAGAAAATGGCCATGTGGTTATTCCTCATTGCCGACTCGGCCACATTCGCTGCCTGTCTGCTCGCTTACGGATTTCTCCGTATGACCGACACCAATTTTCCCAGGCCTTTCCACAGCATCACCAATCTGGCGATCATGACTTTTATCCTGATCACCAGCAGCTTGACCATGCTGTTTGGAATCGAGTCCGCGAAAAGCGGGGATAAGTCTGGCACGGTTCGCTGGATGATGATCACTGCCGCGCTGGGCGCCGTTTTCGCCTTCCTCCACATCCGCGAATGGCTCGACATGATTGATAAGGGCGTGACCCTCTTTCATAACCCCTGGGGTTCGCCGCTGTTCGGCGCATCATTTTTCAGCATCACCGGCTTGCATCTTCTGCACGTGAGTTCCGGTGTCGTCGCCCTGGTAATCGTGTCCTTGCGCTATCAGGGCGGCCGCTACAATTCCGACGACATTGAGATCACCGGCCTGTACTGGCACTTCGTCGATCTGGTCTGGATGTTCGTTGTTCCGTTGATTTATCTTTTGAACCTTGCGCACTAAAGACGAGTCCTAAAGAAATCGAGGAGAGCGAAAATGGCCCAGATAGTCCAAGAAGGTGGCTACAAGAAATCGCGGTACGTGGTTGTTTACGTCTGCATTATGGTCATTGCGGCGCTGCAGTTCGTTGTGGCCTACTCCGGGGCGCAGGGTGGGCAGCTGGTTGCCGAGTTTCTGACCCTGGCTATCGTTGAAGCTGTGCTGGCGGTCCTGTTCTTCATGCATCTTTGGGTGGATAGCCGCGGATTGCTGATGTTCGTCGGGATTTTCACCGTGGCCGCGATCTTGGGCATGCAATACGGGTGGCCGGATGCCTTCCGCCAGCTCTATGGCGTGCCCTGGGCGCACTGAAGGAATCGGGCTAATCGGGAGATGGGTATTATGAATTCGGGAATTATGAATCGGCTGAAATCGATCCCTTGGACGGTTGCCCTGGCAACACTGCTTTTTATCCTGGCGCCGTTTCCCTTGTTCTCTCAAAGTTGCGCCCTCTGCTACACTCAGGCGGCGCAGTCCGGTTCGAAGATAATTCAGGCACTCAAGAACGGCATTCTGGTGCTGGTCATTCCTCCCACCTTGATGTCGGTGGGTATGATATTCGTCGTGCGCCGCAAGAGCAGCCAAGTGCGATGCACCGATCAGGATGGGGACTCTGGCGAAGACTGGTAATATGTCAACACACGTGATCGCGACTCCGGTTCCTATGACGACCCTTAGGTCGAAACTGCGCGACTATTTGACCTTGACCAAACCCGAAGTAAACCTGCTGATCCTCATGACTACATCAGCGGGCTTTTACCTCGCGTCCCGCGGCCCGATGCAGCTTTGGGGTCTGGTCAACACCCTTATCGGTACCCTCCTCGTCGCCAGCGGAACCGCGACCCTGAATCAGTGGATGGAACGAACCTGGGACGGCCAAATGCGCCGCACGGCCTCGCGTCCTCTGCCCGCAGGTCGAGTGAGCAGCCGGGAGGCCTTCTGGCTCGGTGTAGCCATGAGCGTCTCCGGCGGCTTATACCTGTCCCTTACGGTGAATCGCCTGGCGTCGCTGTTGGCCATTTTTACTCTTTTGTCGTATTTGCTCGTCTACACTCCTCTCAAGCGGAAAACGCCCCTCTGCACGGCATTGGGAGCCATCCCCGGTGCGATGCCGACATTGATCGGGTGGGCCGGCGCTTCAGCGGCGATCAATCGCAATGCCTGGTTCCTCTTTGCGATTCTTTTCCTGTGGCAGTTCCCGCATTTTCTCGCCATCGCCTTGATGTACCGTGAGGACTACGCCCGCGCCGGTTACCGCATGCTTCCCAGCTTCGATCTTGATTCGCGTTTCACGCGTGCGGAAATCTTCGGCTTCACGCTTCTCCTGATTGCCACCACCATGCTTCCGGTCGTGAATCGGGTCACCCCTGTGTATCTCGTCTCGATGCTTGTAGCTGGCGCATATTTCCTCTACTACGTGATGAAGTTGATGCACTCCACATCCCGTACTTTTGCCAGCAAGGTTGTTCATGCCTCCGTTCTCTACCTGCCGCTGGTGTTGGGGATGATGGTGGCCTATAAGCGCTAGAGCTTGGTTTTTCAAGCGGATCGTGTAGCCCGGACGCCCGTGGCCGCGATGTCATGTTGAGCAAGGTTCGGCCTCCTCTACGCGAGGCCGAACCGCAGTCGAAACATCCCTACCTGTACCGGGCAAAATGGGGAGGGCACGAGTTACTCGTGCCGCCGAGCCTGTTGCAAACCTTCGCGCTTTTGCGCCTGAGGTCGGCGGCGCAATGGCTGGAACAATCAAAGCGTTAACCGTTGCTCCCGCATTTCTGTGTTAGCCTTTTCCTACTCGGATGCGCCAGAAGATCGTCTTCGCTCTCTCCATCATTCTCGTCGGCTGCATCATCCTTGCCACACGCGTCTACATGATAGACATCCCGATTTATCGGTTTTTCGGCGGCGGCCGCGAACTCAATCCTGCTACGCTCCATCTCGCGGGCGAATTTGTCGAAAGTAATCTTGGCACCACCCGCGAGCCTGACGGCTCTTACACCGTTCGCGTCGTCGCTACCCAATACATGTTCGTTCCTCATTGCATGGAAGTTCCTGTTGGCGTTCCCGTGCGTTTTCGTGTAACCAGCGCCGACATTGTTCACGGATTAACCTTCACCAATCTCCGACGCATCATCAAGGTCACTCCCGGCACAATCAGCGAGGCAGTTTTCGAATTTCCCAACCTCGGCGAATTCGATCTCCCCTGCTCGGAATTCTGCGGTCCTGGTCACTTCGCCATGCGATCGCACATTCGCGTTCTTCCTGCCGATCAGTTCGCGAATCTTCGCCCCGACCAAAGGAGGAGCTGTGACGCGCCACAATAAGCAGTGCAGCGGGCGCCCTCGTGGAGCGGACACTCCTGTCCGCTTCCTGGATCGCAAGCCGTTTGCCATTCTCCTTTTTTGTCTGGCACTCCCGCTGTTCCTTCTCGGCAATTCGGCGGACGACCAGCCTCGAGTTCCTTCTGACGTTGCCTGGACGCATGACACCATCGAACTCGCATCCAGCGGCGACGCTTTTCGCGGATCTCTGATTGCAAAGAGTTGCGCCCATTGCCACGGTTCCGAAGGATTCTCCTCTGAGCCGGGCATTCCTAATCTCGCCGGCATCGACCGCCTTTCCATCTGGAAACAACTGCAGGATTTTCGCTCGGGAAAGCGCTACTCGCCCGTGATGCAGCCGATCGCCGTCGAGCTTTCTTCCCGGAACGATGCCGATGTCTCGGCTTACTTTTCCATGCTGCCGACTTTTTCTGATCCGCAGGACAATCGCGTCTTTCCCCAAGCCATACCCGATCCCAAAACATCGCGCCTGGCCGAGAATCTAATTGTCTTTGGCGATGCCCACCGCGGCATCCCCCCCTGCGAGTCCTGTCACGGCCCAGTCGGTTTCATCCGTGGTGCGCCATCCCTGGCCACGCAGAATGCCGGCTATCTCTTGGAACAGTTACAGCATTTCGCGCAAGGCCTGCGTACGAACGATATCGATGAGGTCATGCGAATCGTCTCGTCCCAACTGACGGACGAAGAGAAATCCGCCGTCTCCGCCTATTACGGTGCGGGACGCGGACCCTCCGCTCCTCGCCCTCCCATTCCGTGAGACTTAATCGGGTGGCCGATTTCTCGCGCTTTATTTGCGAGAGAAGTGAGAATACTCGTCCGGCATCACACGCTGCGCAATGCGTCTCACGATTCCGGCATGCAACTTTCACACACCACTAGCGCGAAATTTCCCTCCTGCATTCCTCTCCGTCCACTCAATCATCCCTCCATTTCCTTTGATTGGCGGGGCATTTCATCGCGCGTAAAAAAAATCTCAAACTCTACGGCCCACAGGCATCTTCCTCTACACCTCACTCATCGTATGATCAAGTGCTGCCGAAGAAGATCTCAGGTCCACATTTCAAACGTTAGTTCCACTGGAGCGCTTCAGGGCAAGGTGTAAGCTCCGCCCGCAGACGTATTTCCGCTTCTCCAAGTCATCGCTGAACCTAGTGTCTGCGCGCTGCCTTTGCCGCTCCGGCTTACAACCAGAGGAGGCGAGTTGCTCATCCTAAGCAGCGGAGAAAAGCGATTGGCAATTGAAAAGCAAGGCTGGCTTCGTTGACAGCTCACACTCCCAAAGATGATGAGCGAATTTCATCGTGCGAGCGCAAGCGAAACTACATGGATGGGACCTGATGAATTTCAAATACCCGACTCTCTTGATCCTCGCCTCGATTCTGATCGCCTGCTCCGTTCCAATCTTCGCCGCCGACAAATCCTCCTCCAAATCGTCGTTCGCGTCTCTGCCACTCGATCAAATCATCGACAATCTGGTGCGCCGTAACCAGGAGCGAGCCCAGGCGCTGCACTTCGCCGAATCGACCCGCATTTATCATCTCGCTTATCGCGGATTTCCCGGCGACCGCGATGGGGAGATGACTGTCCGCGCCCTCTATTACAATCCCCCGTCCACCAAAGATTTTGACGTGATCTCACAGAGCGGCTCGAAAATCATTCTGGATCGCGTCTTCTCCAGACTCCTCGAAGGCGAAAAAGAAGCCGATTCCATGCGCGACCGCATTCTCGTCAATCGCTCAAACTACAATTTCGAATTCGTCCGCTTCGACCCTTCGCCCGATGGCGGTCAGTACGTCTTGAAACTTACTCCTAAATCGAAGAATAGATTCCTGTACCGCGGCCAGATCTGGGTCGATGCCCATGATTTCGCCATTACCCGCATTGAGGGTGAGCCGGCGCAGAATCCGTCCTTCTGGATCAGGAAGAGTGAAGTTTGTCACGAGTACACCAAAGTGCAAGGATTTTGGGTGCCCGCCCACAATGAATCCGTCAGCTACATTCGCCTCGGCGGCCGCGCTACCCTGACCATCGACTACAAGGATTACACGCTGAATCAGTCTGCTCCCACCACTTCGACCACACGCGCCTCAGTTTCAAACTAGAGAGCTATCTTTTGGGCCGCTGGCTGCTTTAGGAACTCCACTCGGAGGTGTCATCTCGAACGCGCGCGCTTTCAACAGCGCGCGGAGGGATCTCGCGAGCATCGTAACTTCGGCTGCGCAACTCCATATCACGCCGAGGATGTGTATACTCTGATCCTGCGCGAAGTATCCGCGTCCATCGGCGCATGCTGCGCATTCATTGCATTCAGGAGATCTCATCATGCAAGCCCGAATCACCGGCACGACCATGCCCGTCCTGGAGTTTCTGCTCGATACCAACGAATCCGTCATTTCCGAAGCCGGAGAGCTTTCCTGGATGGGCAGCGCCATTCAGATGACGACCCACACGCAGTTCGCTGGCGGGGGCGGACTCTTCGGTGTTATCAAGCGGGTTGCCGGTGGTGGCTCCATCTTCATGACGGAATATCGCTCGCTCGCGCCCGGCGCCGAACTCGCCTTCGCCACCAAGCTTCCCGGTCACATCGTTCCCGTCGAAGTTTCCCCCGGCCACGAATACATGATTCATCGCCACGGATTTCTCTGCGCCACTTCACAGATTCAAATCAGTGTCGGCTTTCAGCAATCGCTGGGCGCCGGCATCTTCGGCGGCGACGGTTTCCTCTTGCAGCGTCTCACCGGTCAAGGCACCGCCTGGCTCGAACTCTCCGGCGAACTTGTCGTCCGCGATTTGCAAGCCGGAGAAACGCTCCGCGTTCATCCCGGGCACGTGGGGGCGTTTCAGTCGAGCGTCTCGTTCCAGATCACTACGGTTCCCGGCATCAAGAACATGATTTTCGGGGGTGACGGCATCTTCCTCGCCGCTCTCACGGGCCCGGGGAGAATTTGGCTGCAAACCTTGCCCATCGCCAAACTGGCCCATGCCATCGATCGTTATCTCCCGCACGAAAGAAGGGAAGTCGAAGGCGGCGTGGTCGGCGGCATCGTCGGCTCCATCCTCGATGGCATGAAGTAAGCTCTGCGGTTGCCCACCCTCGTCGTGTTCTGTGCGACAGCGTAAGGAGGTTGACATCGCCACGAACGCGTTCAATGCACAGCGGCTCGCGAGGCTCGCCGGTGTCCTCGTCCTCATCTCGATCCTGGCCGGTGGCTTCGCCGAAGTGTATGTCCCCGGCAGAATCTTCGTTGCTGGTGATGCAGCGGCAACTGCTAGAAGCCTGGCTGGCCATCCCGCTCTGTTTCGGATAAGCTTCGCCGTCTATCTGATCGAGGCCGCTTGCGACGTGACGCTCGCGCTCCTGTTTTATGTTTTGCTGCGGCCGGTGAATCAGTACGTGTCCCTCCTTGCAGCATTCTTCGGCTTGGTCTCGACCTCGACGTTTGCCTTTGCCGAACTCTTCTATTTTGTGGCCGCAGTGCCCGCCCTCGATGTTGACATGTTTCGAGTGTTGACCACTTCACAGCGTGATACTTTCACGTTCATCGCCATCGCCCTCTACGGGTATGGTGGAACCGTGTTCATGATGTTCTATGGAATTGCCACTCTGCTGCGCGGCTATTTGTGGTATCGCTCCACGTACCTGCCTCGGATCATTGGCGCGCTTCTCGTGCTCGGAGGTGCGAGCTTCGTCGTAAAGAACGTCGCCGTCGTCTTGGCGCCGAAGTATGATTCTGACCTTCTCCTTCTCCCGATGTTCGCCGCCATGATACCTCTCACTGCATGGTTACTCCTGAAAGGGATCGATCGAAGCCGGTGGCCGTCCCAAACGTGACCGTCGAAGGTTCAGCCGGAATGCGCTATCGGTGCGGACAGCCGCGCTTGCTGTCGCCGATCTAGTACACTGTCTGCAGCCTGCATCGATGATCAACTCCAAACGCATCGCGGTCGTAATGCCCGCCTATAACGCGGAGAAGACGCTGCTCGCCACGGTCGGGGAACTGCCTGATCTGGTCGACATCCGCATCCTCGTCGACGACCACAGCCGCGACAACACCGTTAAAGCCGCCCGCGAACTCGGCCTGCTCGTTTTTCAGCACGATCGCAATTACGGCTATGGCCGCAATCAGATGACCTGCTATCGCGAAGCTCTCGCCGCGGGCGCCGACGTCGTCATCATGCTGCACCCGGATTATCAATACACGCCGCTGCTAGTCACGGCGATGGCCAGCATGGTTGCCTACGATGTCTACGACGTCGTTCTCGGATCGCGCATCATTGGTGGCCGCGCCCTGCTCGGCGGTATGCCGTTCTACAAATACGTTTCCAACCGCCTGCTCACCGCCTTCGAGAATCTTTTTCTCGGTGTCAAGCTTTCCGAATATCACACCGGTTATCGCACTTTCAGCCGCAAAGTGTTGACCGAGTTGCCGCTGCTCGAGAACTCCGACGACTTCGTCTTCGATAACCAGATGCTCGCCCAATGCGTGCACTTCGGCTTTCGCATTGGAGAAGTTTCCTGTCCGACCAAGTATTTCGAAGAAGCATCGTCGATCAATTTCCGCCGCAGCGTCACCTACGGCTTCGGGGTAGTAGGAACGACTCTGGAATTCGCCCTGCAGCGGGTCGGCTTGATGAACTTGCCGCGCTTCAGCGAAAAAGGTCGCAAGCTCGAAGCCGCCAACGACGCCTACTACGCCCGTCACGACGAAAGCGTCCGCTCCGCCTAAGGTGGAGACATGGGTGCCCCACTCTCGTCGCGTTCTGTGCGACAGGGTGGGGAAGTTGACCCTCCTCGGGTAGACGCGGACGCCCTCGCCCAGGAGTCGCGCGAAGCGCGATGTCGCAGGATCAAGGCAGCTCTGTCATCCTCAGCAAGTGCCGCCTTTGCGCCTGTCGAAGGAGTTAGGAGAGCCACCGCACCGCGCCTCTGTTCTTTGCGGCGCATCCCGAATCGGAAGCATCCCGAGTCGCGAAGCGGCGCAAGGACGCAGCCCACCCCGTAAGGCGTGGGTGACTCTTGCCAAATCATCCAGTCCCGAACAGGCGAAAGAGATTTCGTGCACTTTTTGCGATAAATTGGAAATGTCAACCAACGAATGTCCACTTCGATACAGCTGCCTGCTGGCGATTGGTCCCCGCGCAATCTCACACTGATTTTTCTTCTCACCCTCCTGGCCTTCTTCATCATGGGATACCACCCCGGCCTCGAAGACGACGCCTTCTATCTAGCCGCCATCAAACGCGACCTCAACCCCAGCCTCTTTCCGCACGATTCCGCATTCTTCCTTATCCAGTTTCAGGCGACCATCTTTGACAAGCTCATCGCGCTCTCGGTGCGCCTGACGCACATTCCGCTCGCGTGGATGGCTCTGCTTTGGCAATTCGCCGCGATCTTCTTTATCCTGCACAGCGTTTGGCGCATTGCGCGCCACTGCTTTGCCGGTCCCTCCGCGTACTGGGCCGCCACGGTGCTGATTGCGGTTCTACTCACCCTGCCTGTCACCGGCACGGGGATCAACCTCGCCGATCAGCACCTGCATCCGCGCAGTCTGGCAACTGTGCTGATTCTGGCCGCGATCGTTGAAGTGATTGACCGCCGTCTGTGGGTTTCCGCCGCCCTGCTCGTCTTCGCCTTCGCCATTCATGCCATCATGGCGGCTTTCGGAATTGTTTTCTGCGCATTCCTCACCTGGAGCCTGAAGCAGAGCCGGCAGCAAACGAACGCTGCCTCGTCCGGACTTCCATCGCAACCTTCCTCTGTGTTTCCTCTGTGCCCGCTGTGGTGCAAGCTTTTCTCTACGACGAAATCTGCCGCCTTATTTGCCACGGTTCTGTTTCCCCTCGGATGGCTCTTCGCACCGTCGTCCGACGCCTGGCGCAAGGCCGCATCCACACGCAGTTTCTATCACCTCACCAATTGGGCCTGGTATGAATGGCTTGGCGTCTTCGCCCCGCTCGTCTTGATTTTCATCCTCCATCGTTGGCTGCGGAGACAAAGTTCATCGGTAGAAACGCGCTTGGTACTCATCCACTTCGTCTCGGCGCTCCTTTATTACGGAGTTCTTATGACGGCCGTCGGACTGCTGATCATGCTTCCGCCCAGCCTCGAGCGCCTGCGGCCCTTCGAACCCATGCGCTATCTGCACCTGCTTTATTTATTGTTTTTTTTATTAGCCGGTGCCCTCCTCGGAGAATATCTCCTACGACAAAAGTTCTACCGTTGGGCGTTGCTCTTCGTTCCTTTGACTGCCGGAATGCTGTACTCACAAATTCATATGTACCCGTCGACAGCCCACATCGAGTGGCCGGGCGAAGCGGCGAAAAATCCCTGGCTGCAGGCCTTTGCCTGGATCTCGCGAAACACGCCCGTGGACGCACTTTTTGCTCTCGATCCGCATTACACTCAGCTTCCCGGCGAAGACTACCACGGCTTCCGCGCCCTCGCCGAGCGCAGCGTGCTTGCTGACCTCGACAAAGACGCCGGCATGGCTGCCCGCGTCCCCAGCCTTGCCCCGCGGTGGCTCAGGGAGGTGACCGCCGAGGAAAATTGGAGAAATTTCACTGCCGACGATTTTCGACGTCTGCAAAAACAATTTGGTGTGACTTGGATCGTCCTCTCGCGCGAAGATAAGCTCTTTGCCGATTCGCACGATCAAGCCGCGATCATGACTTGCCCATACGAGAATCAGCAAGTCGAAGTCTGCCGTTTATACTGATCCTCGTAGCCCTGCATCTTCCTACGCTTCTGTCATCCTGAGCGAGCGCCGTTTTTGCGCGAGTCGAAGGACCTGGGCGAGCCGCGCGGACCGGGGTCCCCATCGCGCCCGCTTTTGGTGCGGTGGGGTGGACGTTGCGCCGCGCTTTCTGCGGCGCAATAACCCGCGCGGTTGGCTCGCATCCGCTTCGCTGGCTTGTGGAGTCTGAAGGATACGGGGCCTTAGCCCTAGTGCCACATCAGTATATTGATGCCCATCAATTCAACTTACCGCCCTTGGCTCCGAATGGTCCTCGCCGCCCTCGCCATTCGTCTGGCGGTCATTCCCTTCGTTTATCACGACTGGACCGATCCCTTCGTCCTTGAACATTGGGCCTTTGGTCTGGTCGCGCGCTCACTGGCTTCTGGACACGGCTTCAGCAGTGTTTTCTCTCCAACCGGAGCCCCCACCGCCGTTCTTCCTCCTGTCTACACAGCCCTTCTTGCCGGCATCTTCAAAATCTTTGGACCTGAAACCACGGCATCCGTAATCGCCGCGCTCTCACTCAACAGTCTCTTCTCCGCGCTCACATGCATTCCGGTCTACCTTCTTGCGAAAGAAGCGTTCGGCTCTCGCATCGCTAAGTGGGCCGGCTGGGGATGGGCCTTTTCTCCCTACGGCATCTACTACGCAGCGGACTGGGCATGGTCGACTCCGCTGGTCACGCTGGAAGTCGCCTGTCTATTTCTTTACGCGTGGCGGCTGGAGAAATCCTGCCGTCGTGGTGAGTGGCCCCTTTACGGGGCGCTGTGTGGGATTGCAGCTCTGACCGAGCCAGTCACCCTCTCCGTTCTTCCGCTCTTGGGTTTATGGACGCTCTATCGGCGCTATCGGCAAGGTAAACGTTGGCGCCTCCAGGTATTGTCTGCGGCCCTCGGCGGAGTCGCCGTTCTCTCGCCGTGGGTCTTGCGCAACTACGTCGTCTTCCATCACTTCATCCCGGTGCGTAGCGGATTCGGCCTCGAGCTTTACATCGGCAACAGCGGATACTCCGACCGCTGGGTCAACAGCGCGCTACATCCGAATCATAGCGACGCCGAACTGGACGAGTACAACCGCATGGGCGAGATGGATTACATGCATCACAAGCTGGAGCAGGCGAAGGCTTACATCCGCACCCATCCCGGCTGGTACGCCTGGATGACCGCCCGCCGCGTCGTGTATATGTGGACGGGCTATTGGAGCTTCAGCCATGCCTATCTGAAAGAAGAGCCGCTCGATCCTCCGAACGTTTTGGTCGACACCACGCTGACTGTGCTGGGCCTCATCGGCCTGTGGCGCGTCTTCCGGGGCGATTCGTCGATGGGGATGCGCTTCGCCATCGTCCTCTTTTTCTTTCCGCTGCCTTACTATTTTTCGCATCCCGAGACCTATTATTTCCGCCCCGCCGATCCGCTGATCGTGATCCTGGCCGCGGTGGCAATCGTCGGCCGGAAAAAGTTTTCCGCCGCCCAACAGGCCTCTGGCTAGAGATCTCTACCGGTCCTGCGTGCCCCTCCAGTCACCTGCGGGAATGTCTTCTCGCTTTGCGCCACTTACGCTAGGGGTTTAACATCTAATACTCATAAATGGCTCCCTCGACATCCATCAGCCTTGAGACTCAGCGGCGCATTACCATCGGCGTCGACGAGATTCTCAACTTCGCCTACGACGCCTTTTGCAGCAACAAACTGCAATTCACTCTGACTTCTCTGGCCATGGCTGTGGGCACGGCGTCGGTCATCCTTGTGGCAACGATCGGCCTCACGGGCAAGCAGTACATCCTGCGACAGCTGCAGTCGATCGGCACCAACATGATCTATGTCGATTATCAGGGAGGCGCGCAGCGCATCGACTCCACCCCGGATCCCATGACGGTCGAGGATGTGCAAGCGGTGCGCGAGCAGGTACCCAGTATCGTGGCCGCATCGCCCACCATCACCTTGAATGACCGCATTGACATCGGCAATGGCAAGCAGAGCGACATTCTGGTGCTCGGCGCGGCGCCGGACTATTTGCGGGTGCGCAACCTGAAGATTCTTGCCGGACGATTCTTCGATCAGGAGGACACAACTGGCCGAAACAAGGTCGGCCTGATCACGGAGAAGCTGGCGCTCAAAATGTACGGAGCGGTCCAGCCCGCGGTGGGCCAGATTATCAAGCTCAGCGGCGGCTTGCCGTTCACCGTGATTGGCGTCTTCAAGGAGAGCGTCGACACCTTCGGCCAGTCAGAGATTCAGGAACACACGATGCTGATTCCGTACACGGTCAGCCGGTTTTTCACGCCGACCAATGCGGTGTATGAGATTTATTTTTCCGTGGCGACGCCCCAGGATGTTGCGCCGGCGACGGAGGCGATCCGCAAGGTGCTGCAATCGCGTCATCGCGCCGAATCCGTCTACAACGTGCAGAATCTCACACAATTGCTGACGGTAGCAGCCAAGATTGCCGACGCGCTTACCATAGTGCTGCTGTTGGTTGCGTTCGTGACCCTGCTGGTGAGCGGCATTGGCATCATGAATATCATGCTGGCAACCGTGACTTCGCGCATCCGCGAGATCGGCATCCGCAAAGCGATCGGCGCTACCAATCGCGCCATCCGTTTTCAGTTTTTGGCTGAGGCCATTTTGATCTCGCTGACTGGCGGGATCGTGGGCACAGTCGCCGGGCTGGCTCTTCCTTACTCGGTACGTTTTCTCACCGACTACCGCTTTCCTATCTCAGGCCTGTCGGCGATCATCGCCATCGTGGTGTCGTCCGTGGTGGGAATTATCTTCGGAACCATGCCGGCCAGCCGCGCCTCCCGCCTCGATCCCGTGGAAAGCCTGCGTTACGAATAGCTGTCGTTTAGGCTCAGCCAGATTGTACCCAGACACCACAAAGCCGGGCTGGTTTGCCCGGCTTTCCCATTGTGGAACTGGTTCAACTGTCGTTTAACGGCTGTCGTACCAGAATGTCTAAAAATTCTTACTGTTCACTCTGCAATCGCGTCTTACCACCCACTCCAGCGTGCCATCTCACCCTGGTAGCCGCTCTTCAAATCACATTACCATTGCCAGGTTTTCGAGTTCGTGTTGCAGGACGGGCAAAGCGCACCCCGCCATTTCCACTCGTCCGGCTGCATCAAGAGCGTCCTTTGCCGAGACTCCATAACCCCGACCGATCAGGAATACCTGCAGCAGTTCAGCTGCTTCGTAGGAGTCGATCATCCCACCTTGCAGAAGGTCGTTCCGCAAGGCAGACAACTCCGCCACCGTGAAGCGGTCTTTGTCATAGCGCGCCAGACCGCTGCTGATGCTCTGAATTGCTTCTCCTACCCCAGCCATATCGTCCATCACCGCTTTGTTCTTATTTTCCATGGTCGTCATCACCTCCGACTCCGACCTCTAGTGCCTTCTTGCCGTATTAGACTCACCCACAACTGTGAAAGTTGCATGCAACTCGAATGCCGTAATTCCCGTATTCGTGAAATACGTTATCCAAAGCACTGTTAGATTCCTTAACCCTAGGATTTATCGGAAGTTGCCGCAAAGACTACAGCCCAATCAGCAGTCGGAGGGTTCCGTTGGTACTGGGTGAGTAACCGCACCCATGACACAATGTGTCAGCATGAGACGAATGGTGGGCACAGAGAATGGCGGTCGGCGTGGCGGATCTGGCACCGATGGGCCATTCGATCCTTCGGCTATGCGGCCGTAGCCTGCTGGGCCGCCTCGACCGTGTCGTAGAACTGGAAAAACTGCTCCACGCGGGTCACCTGCAACGATCCGCGAACGCGATCGGTGACTCCGGCCAGAGCCAGCTTGCGCCCATCCTTTTGCCGGCTGACGTAGGCGCCGACCAGCGCCCCAATTCCCGCCGAGTCCATGTATGGCACTTGGGACATATCCAGAATCAGGCTCCTGGACGCGTCGCTGCGGACCATGTTCTGAAATTGAAAGAAGTTAGCGATCAGGATGGGACCCACCAGACGGAGGAGGCGTTGTCCGGGCGCGGGAGTGGAATCTTCGATTTGCAGAGGCTCCTGGGGCATGGGGCACATCCTAGTAGGAAATTGTGAATATAAGGTTAACGCTCGCGGGGCGGGAGATCGAAGTGGTGGTGCTTGGGGCCCATTTCAACCACTTTTTCCAAGGTTTCAAAGTTTCAGGGTGGCAACGTGCCGCATAGCGTCCTGAGGCTCGAAGCGTTCGCATCACGGAACTTTGAAACCTTGAAACCTTGAAACTTTGAAACCTGTCTCCTACCCCTCGATCGTGGCCTCGTCGATCAGCATGATCGGGATGTCATCCTTGACAGGATAGACGCGGTGGCATTGCGTGCACTTCAGGCTCTCAGGATTCTGGCGATATTCGAGCGGTTGTTTGTCGGCGGGGCAAACCAGAATTTCAAGCAGATCTTTGGCAATCATGACGACAGCATTGTACGACAGAGGCGCCCGAACCGCCGAGATCGCAGAGAGAAGTTTTCCACTACGGAGTCACGGACACACAGAGAAAGGCAATTGCTGTTTTCGGAACTGTCCATACAGAATCTGAGGTCGCCCTCTCGCTTATCGTGTTTCCAGCTGCCATTAAGAAATAATTGCAGTTTTTCTCCGTGTCTCCGTGCCTCCGTGGTGGAAGCGCTTACGATAGAATCTAGGTTCTCAAAATGATGGCAAGAATTCTGGATGGAACCAAGATTGCGCAGGAGATCCGCAGCGAAGTCGCCGCCGAAGTCCGCCAAATGGCGTCCTCGGGCATGCGGCCCGGGCTAGCGGTCGTGCTGGTGGGGCACAATTCGGTGTCGGAAATCTATGTTCGCGGCAAGGTCAAAGCCTGCCAAGAAGTCGGCCTTCACAGCGAAAAACTGACTCCGCCTGAGTCGGCGACAACCGAAGAGCTGCTCGCGCTGATCCGCGATCTGAACCGCCGCGAAGAGATTGATGGCATCCTGGTGCAGCTACCGCTGCCGCCGCAGGTCGATGCGAAAAAAGTGCTGCTGGCGGTTGATCCCGCGAAGGACGTGGACGGGTTTCATCCCATGAACGTGGGATTTTTATCGACGCAGCGCCCTGGGCTGGTGCCCTGCACGCCGGCTGGCGTGATGGAGATTCTACGGCGAACCAATATTTCCGTCGCCGGGCAGGAGGTCGTCGTTGTCGGACGCAGCGATATTGTCGGCAAGCCCGCCGCCATGCTGCTGCTGAATGCGAATGCTACGGTGACCGTATGCCATTCGAAAACGCGCGATCTCGCGGGCGTGTGTCGGAGGGCAGACATTCTAGTGGCAGCCATTGGACGCGCCGGCATGATCACACGGGAATTCGTGAAGCCCGGCGCAACGGTCATTGATGTCGGCATGAATACAGTGACCGATCCAGCGGTGTTTCAGCGGTTTTTTGCCGGAAATGCTGCCGCGTACGAAAAAAGACAAGAGACGTTTCGCAAAAAAGGCTCGGTGCTGATCGGGGACGTGCATCCTGAGGTCGCTGAAGTTGCCGGAGCGCTGACGCCGGTGCCGGGCGGCGTAGGCCCCCTGACCATTGCCATGCTGATGTTCAATACCGTGAAAGCAGCGAAGATGCGGCGACATTGAAACCGATGCGTCTCGCATCGGTGAAGGCAAATCTATCACTGAGGGACGGAGACACGGAGAACGAAACGTAGAAACGTTTTTTTCCGTGCTCCTGTGCCTCCGTGGTGACAGGTTCTTGCCGGGAGAGAGATGCTGAAAGTCGGGCTGACGGGCGGAATTGCCTCGGGGAAGTCTGTCGTAGGGGAGATGTTTGTCGCGCTCGGCGCGCATCTGGTGCAGGCTGACCGGATCGCACACGAGCTCATGCGTCCCGGCGAGGCTGTTTACAACGAAATGGTCCGGCACTTCGGGGGTAGCATTCTGAATCCTGACGGCAGCGTGAATCGCGCCAAGCTGGCCGAAGCCGCTTTCGGACCAGCAACCGATGACCCCCGTAAGCGTGCATCGCGGATCGACGAACTGAACCGCATCGTGCATCCGGCCGTGATCCGCAGCCAGGATGAATGGATGCGGGCCATCGGCGCGAAAGATCCGGAGGGCGTCGCGATTGTCGAGGCCGCGTTGATTTTGGAAGCGGGCGCTAAGGATCATTTCGACAAGCTCATCGTGGTCACCTGCGATCCCGAGCAGCGGGCGGCGCGCTTCGCCGCGCGGCAGAAGATCGACCTGGAAGTGGCGAAGAAAGAAGTGCAACGGCGCATGGCCGCGCAGCTGCCGGATGAAGAGAAGATAAGAGCCGCCGACTACGTGATCGACAACTCCGCCCCACTCGAGAAGACACGCGAACAGGTGACGCCGGTGTGGCAATCACTCCAGATCGAACTGAAAAAATCCTAACTACAGCCACAGGAAACCCAGCAGCCTCGTCCCCACGTGCCCGCCACTCCGGCATTGTTTAGAATGAGGTATCAGCTTTTATAAATTCGGCTTCGAGCTTGGACTTCTCGTTCTCACGCGCGTCGAAGTGGAATGAGGATAGAGTGAACCTATGAAAGTCTTACGTCCCTTGATCCTGGCACTGGCGATTGCCGGCGGTTTCTTCTACTTCACGACCTGGCGGTCGAATTCGGCTGGTGAAATCCATCCCGCGAACTGGTTCAGCCATCCCGAACAGGTGGAGATCACCGAAGCCGCGCCCAACGAGCCGCTCGACAGCGAAGAGCAAAACAATATCGCCGTCTATAAGAAGAACATCCCGTCGGTTGTCAACATCACTTCGCGCGCCATGACCTTCGATTTCTTCTACGGGCTGGTGCCGCAGGAGGGCCAAGGCTCGGGCTTCGTCATCGATAAAGAAGGCCACATTCTCACCAACTACCACGTCATCGCCGACGCCCGCCAGGTCGAAGTCACGCTGCACAATCACATCAAGTACAAGGCGACTGTCGTCGGATCGGACCCATCACACGACTTGGCGGTAATCCAGATCAAAGCTCCCGACCTCGTTCCCGCCGTGCTCGGCGATTCGCGCAATCTGCAAGTCGGCCAGAAGGTCTATGCCATCGGCAATCCATTCGGCCTTTCTGGAACGATGACCCGCGGCATTGTGAGTTCGATTCGTCCCGTCCGCGAGCCCAGCGGAGCCACCATCGGCGATGCCATTCAGACCGACGCGGCGATCAATCCTGGCAACTCCGGCGGGCCGCTGATGAACTGGCATGGAGAAGTGATCGGCATCAATACCATGATTTTGTCGAGCGTCGGGCAGAACGCGGGCATCGGCTTCGCCATCCCCATCAATACCGCGAAAGCTGTGCTCAACGATCTCATGACCCTGGGCCGGGTGAAGCGTCCGGCGCTAGGCATAAGAACGATTCCCATCAGCGCCGATCTGGCGGATGAGATCGGCTTGCCCGTCGATTACGGATTGCTGATCATTCAGGTCACGCCCGGCAGCGCCGCCGATAACGCCGGTCTGCGCGCCGGCACCGAGCGCGCCTATCTCGGCAATATTCCCATCATGTTGGGCGGTGATTTAATTATCGCCATTGACGATCAGCGAGTCGAAAGTGAACAAGATCTTGCGCTGGTGATGAACGATCATCGCGCCGGAGATACGGTGAAGATCACAATCTATCGCGGCAAAAAGAAAATGGACGTGAACGTCTCGCTGGGCGAAGCCCGGCAGCAGGTATAACGAGATAACTGCTTGGTTATTTGTCTAGCTCGCCCCAACAGCCGTCCAGCTAGTCGCGGCGTTCAGAATGGGTACGCTAACGGGCAATCTCAAACACGGTGCCGTCGCCGTGACTGCCTCCTTGATATGTCACGCCATAAAGATTGCCTGACTGATCGATGAGCAGAGTGCAATCGGGAGTGTATCCGTCGCTGCCGTTGTTGTTGAAATCGTGGAGTCGTTTCTCGGCCCAACCTCCGCCTGTCGTGGGAGTCAGTTCGAACACCCTTCCTGCGAAGCGGGCATTTCTGTGGGCAACCGAGCCGTGAATGCCGGGGATGCCCCAGGTCTCGCCTCTGTTGCGAGGCCTGGGAATGCGAGACCAGGGAACAACTCAGATCAAATCTCACCCGCCGATCGCGATGCCGCTCGCGTCCGCGCCCTCCCCGCCTCCAAAGATCTCCTCACCCTCTGGAAAGACGCCGACCCCGACATCCCCATCCTCAAACAATCCAACGCCGAGTACGCCAAGCTGCAGTAGTTGCTTCGACGATGCTGCGGAGGACACGCCCGAATCTTCGCCTGATCGGAGTCGTCAATTAAAGCTAACTGGCCTTAGCAGAAGCATGCGCTCTCTGTTCGCTCATTCCAAGCATTTTGAGTGTAATCGCGATTTT